>NZ_JAHWGU010000029.1 GCF_020873875.1 Actinoplanes sp. DH11 | reverse complement strand
GACATCGACCACTACCTCCCCCGGCAGGACACAGGAAGCCCACCACACCACGACCATCCAGCCACCACCAACCACCACACGCCAGCCGACACGCCCACCACACCAAATGGGCAACAGAGTCGCTAGCGCTACGAAATCGCTGTGATCAAGGGGTCAAAACCGCGATTTCGCACCGCTAGCAGATCAACACGGCCCTGCGGACCCGCCGCAAGCGACCGACCTGCCTCATATCGACGTTGGTGGGGACTCGTGTCGGCTTGGACATCACTGTGGATTGCGCCCGTGTGAGTCAGCTGCGGATGCCGAGTTCGTGCAGGCTGGTGGCGAGGGGCTGTGGTTGGCCGGTGAGGGCGGCGGCGATGACCCGCGGCAAGTGGTCGACGCGCGTCGGAAGCGGTGCCGGGGAGCGTCTCGGTGGCCTGAAGGCCCGCGAGGGTCAGGCCGAGCTGTGCCGGTGCCTGGTGTGCCTGCTCTATGCGTCCCGGGTCAGCCATCGTTGTGACCCGTCGGCAGCTGGGCACAGTGCTGACAAGCGAGCGAGCGATAAGCGTTCAGAACTGGCCGGCGTTGCGTGCCAGGGGCCTGTGGCGGATCCGGGACATCCATCTGCGAGCATGCCTCGCCATGGATTACTACGGACGGTTGCGTAGTGAGGCGCTGGAGCGGGGCATCCCGGCGGCTCAGGTCAGCAAGTTCGCCGATCACCTTCGATTCGCGATCGGGGTGGGCGCCGGCAGTGACTGGGACGGGGACGTCGTCGGGCAGAGGGGTGGGCGGCCCCGGCTACCGGCGGGTATGGAGTGGCCGTTGAACGGCGAGTATCCGCTGCCGTTCATCGCTTCCCTCGACTGTGCTGCGCTACCGAGGATCGACAAGCTCCCCTTGCCGGTGGATGGCTCGCTGCTCTTCTTCGTGGATCATGAGGGCGCCTTCGAGTCCATGTTCAGCGGCTATGACGACGATTACGTGCGGTTCCTCTACGTCCCCGCAGGCACCGAGACGGCGGTGACCCCGCAGCCGTCCGGCCGCGATATCCCGGCCGCTGACCCGGAGCGCCCACTTTTCGCCAAGGTCGAGCCGCAGTTGCCGAATTGGCTCGAGCATGAGGAGGATGACGACTTCGACCCGCTTGAACGCGAGTCTGACATGGTGAAGCAGTTGGCCCGCGAGTTGACCCACGCCGAGGAACTCATCGCACTGGTTGACCAGCTTTGGCCGACGAGGATCCGCGGGGAAGAACTCAGCCTGGGCGGCTACGCCTGGGATATTGGAGGCAACGATCCCCCCGAAATGCAGATGGCGCAGGATCGCCTCGGGGTCCGGCTGAAGACAGGACCCGATGTTCCGCCGGCCGACCGGGGGCGCTGGCTTGAGGAAGAGGAGTTCCGGATCAGGCAGGAATGGGTGCCGCTCGTCCAGTGCGACACGAATTCCGAATTCTACTACGGACGCTACTTCATCAGCTTCGACGACTTGGCTGCCTGCCGCTTCGACAAGGTTCGCTCGGTCCCCGGATTCACTGAATAGGTTCGAAGGGTAGGTCCGCGCGCCGGCACGGCACCGGATGGCGTCCTACCGGGGTTCATCGATGTCGTTCCCTGTGGGCCCCGAGGCTGTCCGGTGCACCGCCGAACCCGAAATCATCGGCCACCGGGACCGACGGCCGGGGTTCCATCCTCAGGCAGCGACTGCGCTGGCGGTCAACACATCGTCAATTTGCTATTAGACGATAATTTTTGACAACGATTATCGTTCCGCTCCTCAGTGACAGGAGTGAGATCGATGAAGCACGGGCAGCGCATGTTCTGGACCGCCGCACTGGCAGCGGTGACCACCGTGATGGCCGGCTGCGGTTCGCAGGCAGCCGACGACACCACCGACAACGAGGCCGCAGCGGCCGGACCCAAACTCGCCGTGGTCGCGACGACCCCGGAGGTCGCCGACTTCGTCCGCAACATCGGCGGCACCGAGGTCGACGTCACCCAGATCATCAAGCCCAACGTGGATCCGCACGACTACGAGCCCACCCCGGCGGATCTCCAGGCCATCTCGGCCGCGAAGATCGTCGTGAAGAGCGGTGTCGGCCTCGAGGAGTGGCTGGACCGCACGATCGAGGCGGCCGGCTTCAAGGGCACGGTCGTGGACTCCAGCAAGGGGGTCACCCTGCGGGAGGGCGGCCACCACCACGGTGAGGGCGAGGAAGCCCATGCCGAAGAGGAAGCCCACGCCGAGGAGTCGGGCGAGCCCCACGCCGGCGAGGAGCCCCACGCTGAGGAGTCGGGTGAGGCGCACGCCGGCGGTGAGGAGCACGACCCGCACATCTGGCACGATCCCCGCAACGCCAAGATCATGGTGGGCAACATCGAGAAGGGGCTGGCCGCCGCCGAACCGGCCAAGGCCACCGCGTTCGCCGCCAACCTGAGCGCCTACAGCGCCGAACTCGACAAGCTCGACGCCGAGAACGAGGCCGCCTGGGCCAAGATCCCGGCCGCCGACCGCAAGCTGGTCACCAACCACGACGCGTTCGGGTACTACATCGCCCGGTACGACCTGGAGTTCGTCGGCTCGGTGATCCCCAGCATGGACACCTCCGCGGAACTCTCCGCCAAGCAGCTCACCGACCTCGTCGCGAAGATCAAGAGCACCGGGACCAAGGCCGTCTTCGCGGAGAGCTCGCTGCCGCCGAAGACCGCCGAGGCGATCGGTCAGCAGGCCGGCGTCACCGTCGTCGCGGGCGAGGACGCCCTGTTCGGCGACAGCCTGGGCGAGCCGGGTACGCCGGAAGGCACCTACCTCGGCGCCGAGCGGCACAACACGAAGACCATCGTCGACGCGCTGGCCGGCTGAGATGGGAGTCGCTGCTCTGCGGTACGCCGGGGTCAGCGTCGGATATCAGGGCACGCCCGTCCTCACCGGCGTGGACCTCGAACTCGGCGCGGGGCAGCGGCTCGCCCTCGTCGGGCCCAACGGCGCCGGCAAATCCACCCTGATCAAGTCGGTGCTGGGCCTGGCTCCGGTGCTCGGCGGGACCGCGCAGGTCCTCGGCCGCGACCCCGCCGCGGCGCGGGCGCGGACCGGGTACGTGTCGCAGACCGACACCCTCGACGCCGACTTCCCGGTCAGCGTCCGCCAGGTGGTCACGATGGGGCGGTACCAGCGGCTCGGCTGGTGGCGCCCGGTGCGCGGGGCCGACCGCCGGGCGGTCACCGAGGCACTGGAACGGGTCGGGCTCGCCGACCGGGCCGGGCACCGCTTCGGCACCCTCTCCGGCGGCCAGCGCCAGCGGGTCCTGCTGGCCCGCGCCATCGTGTCGCAGCCGGCCCTGCTGCTGCTCGACGAACCGTTCAACGGTGTCGACGCGATCAGCCAGGAGGCCATCGTGACGGTCCTGCGGGACCTGTCGGCCGCCGGCACCGCCCTGGTGCTCAGCACCCACGACCTCACCGTGGCCCGGGACCTCGCCGACCTGGTCTGCCTGATCAACGGCCGGCAATGGGCGGTGGGCACGCCGGACGAGACGCTGACGGCCGGATCACTGCGCCAGACGTACGGCCGGAGCGCCATCGACCTCAGCGACGGCCGGATGGTTCTGGTGGAGCCGTGATCGAGCCGTTCACCGTACCGTTCATGGGCCGCGCCCTCGCCGAGATGGCCCTGCTCGCCGTGATCTGCGGCCCGATCAGCGTCTTCGTCTTCGTGCGCCGCCTGTCGTTCGTCTCGGACGCGCTCACCCACACCGTCTTCCCCGGCGTCGTCATCGGTTTCGCGGCCGCCGGGCTGGACGGCGTGTTCGTCGGCGCGCTGGTCGCGGGCGTCCTGACCGCCGTGGTGCTCACCCTGCTGACGCGCGGCGCCCGGCTCACCGACGACGCCGCGACAGCGGTCCTGCTCACCGCGATGTTCTCGGTCGGGGTGGTCCTGGTGTCGCGGCAGTCCTCGTACACCTCGGATCTGACCTCCTTCCTTTTCGGCCGGCTGCTGACCGTGACACCGCAACAGCTCACCGAGACCGGCGTGCTCGCGGTCGTCATCCTGGCCGGGCTGCTGGTCACGGCGCGGGCGCTGGTGTTCCGTGCCTTCGACCCGGCCGGTGCGGCAGCCGCCGGGTTCCGGGTCGGTCGGCTCGACCTGTGGCTGAACGTGCTGCTCGCCCTGGTCGTGGTCGCCGCCGTGCGTGCGGTCGGCACGATCCTGGTGGTGGCGCTGCTGATCGTGCCGGCGGCGGCCGCCCGCATGGTCACCGACCGGCTCGCGGTGATGGCCGGTGTGGGCACGGCGCTGGTCTTCGTGTCCGGCTATTTCGGGCTGCTGCTCAGCTGGACCGCCTCGCTGCACTACGGGATCTCGCTGACCTCCGCCTCCGCCGTCGTCCTGCTCATGGTCCTCGGCTACCTGCTGCTCCTGCCGGTGCGTCTGCTGCGCACCGCCGGGGCGGCTCGCACACCGATCCGGGAAGGCAGGGTGTCCCCGCATGAACTGGTGGGATGACGTGCTGCACCGCGCCGTCGCCGAGGTGATCCTGGTCGGCGCGCTGACCGGCCTGATCGGCGTGCACGTGGTGCTGCGCCGCCTGTCGTTCTTCACCATGGCCCTGACCCACGCCAGCTTCCCCGGCGTGGTGGCCGCCTCGATCATCGGGGTGAACATCCTGGTCGGCGGCGTGGTCGCCGGCGTTGTCGTCGCCCTCGGGGTGGCCGCGCTGAGCCGCCGCCGGGGCCAGGACGCCGCGGCCGCCACCGGTGTGCTGCTCTCCGCCGGGTTCGCCCTCGGTGCCGCGCTCGTCGCCACCCAGGGCGGGTTCAGCCGGGACCTGTCGTCCTTCCTGGTCGGGTCGATCCTCACGGTCAGCGCCACCGATCTGCTGATCACCGGCATCGTGCTGGTGGTCGTCGCCGCGGTGCTGCTGCTCTGCGCCCGGCCGCTGCTGTTCGCCGGCTTCGACCGCACCGGCGCCCAGGCTGCCGGTCTTGCCACCGGCGTCTGGGACCTGGTGCTGCTGCTGACCATCCAGTTGGCCGTGATCACCGTCGTACCCGCCGTCGGCACCATCCTCGCCCTCTCCCTGATCGTCGCCCCGGCTGCCGCCGCCCGCCTGTGGTCCGACCGCCTCCCGGTCGTCACCGCCCTGGCCGTCACGTTCGGCATCGCCAGCGGTCTGGCCGGCCTGTCCGCCTCGAGCCACTGGAACGTCGCCGCCGGAGCCGCGATCTCGCTGGCCGCGACCGCTGTGCTGGCCCTGTCGTGGGTGCTGCGGAAGCTGGCGCCGCGGCCGTCGTCGCCGGCGTCCGGCACGGGCCCGCCGCCCGGCGTCGGTGCGCCCGGATCCGGCCCGCCGCCCGGTGCCGCCGTTCCCGGGGCGCCGTCCGTGGTGGCCGGATGAGCGGCGAGCCGGTGAGCGGGCCGTCGGTGATCGGTCCGGACGATCTCGAACGCGCGGTCGAGGTGCTGCGTGGCATGGCGTACCAGCACCGGCTGCACATCCTGGTGGTGCTGCGCGGCGGCGAGGCGACCCCGGCCGAACTGTGCGAGCGGATCCCGGCCCACCCCACCGCGATCTCGCATCACCTGCGCAACCTCGCCGACGCCGGCCTGATCCAGCGCCGGCGGCGGGGACGCAACGTCTTCTACTCCCTGCCGGGGGAACCGACCGGCAAGCTCATCGACGACATCCTCAGTTTCGTGGCCCGCTGATCGCAGCGCGGATATTCGGTCATCGATGCATCGGCGTGGCAGCCACCAAACGGGTCGCCCGATCGGGTGGAATTCCTTCCGTTCCACATTGAACGCCGGATGATGGGTATCCGGCGCGCGCGTTGCGGCTGACACTGACCTTGGGGAGGGGCGATGCCGGTCTTCCAGTACCTTGCCGCAACCGAGCTCGACGACGTATTGGTGGCACTCGCCGACGGTGAGACAGCGGTGCTCGCCGGCGGACAGAGCCTGATCCTGGATCTGAAGACGAAGGACGGGCTCCCGCAGCGCGTCGTCGACATCAACCGGGTGCGCGGACTGGACACGCTCGCCGAGGTGGACGGGCACCTGCGGGTAGGCCCGCTGGTCCGGCACCAGACCTTCGAGTCCGACGTGGTCGGTGGTCCGCTCGGCCGTTTGCTGCGGATCGTCGTGTGTCATATCGGACATCCTCCGATCAGGGCTCGCGGGACGATGCTCGGCAGTTTCGCCTACGCCCACCCGGCCGCCGAGTGGCCGGTCGTGGCCGTCACGCTCGGCGCACAGATGGTTCTGACCAGCCCGCGCGGCACCCGGACCGTGCCGGCGGAGCAGTTCTTCACCGGCCCGCACACCACGGTGCGGCGCCCGGACGAGCTGCTGACCGAGGCGTGGCTGCCGGTCCTGCCGGCCCGGACCGGCGTGGGTTACGCCGAGGACCGGCGCACCACGATCTACCCCCAGGCCGCCGTGATGGCCGCCGTCACCGTGACCGACGGACTGATCAGTTCGGCGGCGGTGGGACTTGTCAACGCCGGCCCGTGCCCCACGCGCGCCCGTGAGGCGGAGCGGCTGCTGATCGGTAACACGTTCTGCGACGCCGCCATCACCGCTGCCGCGGAGGCGGCAGCCGAGCTGGACGCCCGGTTCATGGCCGAGACGAACGGGAGCCGGCCGGCCCGGATGCGCGCGGTGCGAGTGCTGGCGCGGCGCGCGCTGAGCCAGGCCCGGGAGAGTGTGTGAGCCGGATACGCGTTGCGGTGACCGTCGACGGGATCCGCAGGCACGTGGACGTCGAACCGGACCGGGCCCTCGTCGACGTGCTGCGCGACGACTGCGGGGTGACCGGCATCGAGCACGGCTGCACGGACGGGACGTGCGGCGCGTGCACGGTGCTGGTCGACGAGGTGGAGATCCGCTCGTGCCTGATGCTTGGTGTGCAGGCCGAGGGCGCACAGGTGCGCCGTCTTCAGGACCGCCGGTGTTCGGCTGATCCCCGCTGACCGTTCACCGGCCCGGTCTAGGATGACCGGCGATATGACACGACATGCCGTCCGCACTACGTGGATCATGGCCGTCACGGCGTTGCTGGCTGCCATGCTCGGTGCGTGGGTGGGCTGGCAGCGCGCCGGTGACCTGCCGACAGACGCCGAAATGCGCTCCCTCACCGCGGTGATGACGGCCGGCGCGGCGCCGCTGGGTGTCGAACGCTTCACCGGCGACGCGAGCCAACCAGTGCTGCTGGTCCTGGGCACCGATGAATACACCCCCGGCTTCGTCGAAGCGACCCTTCCGGGAGGGGTCACGGACCTGGCACCGCTGGCCGGCCGGCTCGAGGCGGCCGGCTGGCGCACCGGCACGATCGAGACCACGGAGTGGGCCGGTGTGACCGGGTCGGAATTCACGGCCGCCCAGGGGGACTGGCGCCTGGTCGTCCAGTCAGGCAACCGGGCGCGCCAGCCTACCGTCGCTGTCGAACGCGCCGTGCCGGCGCTCGCGTTGGTCCTTTCGGCGCTGGCCGCACTGGTGGGAGCAGCCCTTGGCGAAGGTCTGTCACGGCTCGCGCGCGGTGGACTCGCCCCGCTGGGGACTGCGGGATTTCTGCTGCTGAGCGCCAACAGCGTGTTCGTCGCTGTCGCGCTGATCAGTGATGTCGTCGAGTTCTTCGGCACCGGACTGTTTCTCCTTCCGTGGGAATTCTTCGCGGCCACACTGGCGCGGCCGATGACCTTGCTGGGCTTGCTGCTGGTAGCCGCGTGGGTGATCACGGAGATCACCGAACGCCGCCTCCGGCCTGCGTTGTCCGACGGCCGGTATTGACGGTGCGCGGGCGCCCGGACAGTGGTGCTGCGCGATGCCGTCACCCCTGTCGCCGTGCTGATCGGCGCCGCCGCACCACGACGAGCATCAGGACGGCGGCCACCAGGCCGGGACCCATGTGCACGGCGAGGACACCGGCCAGGCCCGGCCCACCCCAGTCGTGCGCGTAGGTCGCCGGGTCGGTCGTGTCGATGACGAACGGCTCGGCCACCGCCCGGACGATCAGGTAGGCGCCGAGGATCCATGCCAGGACGATCCCTGCTCTGCCCACTGCTTCGCCTCGTTCCCTCGTGGATGACATGCGCCGCCGGCGACCGTGTGGCGACCGGCGACCGCGTCGAACTCATGGCGAAGACAGTCCCAGGAGCGAGTGGTCCGGCGCATCGGACCGTGGTCCGAATTCTTCTCTCGGCCCACGGTCCGATGTGTCGAGCAAGGCAGCCGCATAGCTTGGGAACAGGCGATCGTCGGCTACCGTCTGACGCGATCAACGAGGAGAAGCCGTGCCGTCCAAAGTGAACTGGCGGAGACTGAGGACATGACCAGTTACCGCATCGCGCTCATCCCCGGTGACGGCATCGGCACCGAAGTCCTCCCACCGGCCCAGGCGCTGCTGGACGCGATCGGCCGGCGGCACGGGATCACGTTCGGCTACGACCAGTTCGACTGGTCCTGCCGGCGATATCTGGCCGAGGGCGCCATGATGCCCGCGGACGGCCTGGGGCAGATCCGGCACCACGACGCGGTGCTGCTCGGCGCGGTGGGGTGGCCCGGGGTGCCCGATCATCTCTCGCTGTGGGGATTGCTGATCCCGATCAGGCGTACGTTCCAGCAGTACATCAACCTGCGTCCGGTGAAGGTCCTCGACGGAGCGCCCAGCCCGCTGCGCAACGCCGGGCCTGGGACGGTCGACCTGGTCGTGGTCCGGGAGAACGTCGAGGGGGAGTACTCCGAGATCGGTGGCCGGCTGGGCCGGGGCACCGCGGACGAGATCGCGGTGCAGGAGGCGGTCTTCACGCGGCGCGGGGTGACGCGGGTCGCGGAGTACGCGTACGCGCTGGCCGGGCGCCGGCGCCAGCACGTGACGTCGGCGACCAAGAGCAACGGGATCGTGCACACCATGCCGTTCTGGGACGAGCTGGTGGCCGAGGTGGCCGCGCGGCACCCGGACGTGCGATCCGACCGGGAGCACATCGACGCGCTGGCCGCGAAACTGGTGCTGGCGCCGCAGCGGTTCGACGTCATCGTCGGGTCCAACCTGTTCGGCGACATCCTCAGCGACCTCGCCGCCGCGGTGGCCGGCAGCATCGGGGTCGCGCCGTCGGCCAACCTCAACCCGGAGCGGGAGTTCCCGTCGATGTTCGAGCCGGTGCACGGCTCGGCGCCGGACATCGCGGGTCAGGGTGTCGCGAACCCGCTGGGCGCGATGTGGTCGGCTGCGATGCTGCTCGATCACCTCGGGCATCCGGAGGCGGGCGCGGAACTGCTGGACGCCGCCTTCGGCGCGCTCGCCGGCGGCGTCGCCACCGCCGACCTGGGCGGCACGGCGGACACCGCGGCGTTCACCCGGGCGGTTCTGGACCGAGCGGGCTCGTGACCCGGACCGATCAGTCCGCCATGGGCGTGGAACGGGACCGGCCGGTCTGCTGCGGCGAGCGCGGACCGACCGATTGCCACGCCACACGGGGCTGATCTCGTAGGCGATGCTGCCGACCATTTCGTCGCCGAGCAGTACGGCGAACATGCGGCCGTGGCCGGTTGCCGGCATGGCGAGGTACCGGCGGTGCCGGGCGAGCAGGTGACCCTCGGGCTCGGGGCCGCCGACGTGTCGGCGCATCTGCGGCGTGTTGATCCGGCGCAGGAGTTCGAGCGCGGGCTCCGACCAGGGTTCCAGGCGGACGTCCATGCCGAGCAGCTTGGCAGGCGCCGGGCCTGTCAAGCATCTGGTTTCGACCGGCCGCGGCGGCCAGGGCGGGGCAGGTCGCGGCAGGGCAGGGCCGGTCAGGTGAGCCGGAGTTCGCCAGGCGCGCCCGGCGGGACGGCGGGGCGGCGCGGCGGGATCGGGGGGAGTGGCTGATAGGGATCGCCCAGGGGCGGGCGGGGGTCGAGGTCACCCGCGTTCGGCCAGCGGGCGGTGGCTCGTTCGGCCAGGGCGGTGATGGTCAGGGACGGGTTGACGCCGAGGTTGGCGGGGATCACCGACCCGTCGATCACGTGCAGGCCAGGGTGGCCGTAGAGGCGCTGGTAGGGGTCGACGACCGCGCCGATGACGCAGCCGCCGACGAAGTGGCCGGTGACCGGGCGGCCGGAGATCTCGGGGTAGGTGGTCATCGGTACGCCGTCGAGCTTCTCGGCGGTGCGGCGGGCGACGTCGTGGGCGACCGGGTTCCAGCGCGGGTTGGGTTCGCCGATGCCGGGACGGCTGGTGAGGCGGCCCAGCCGGCCGAAGAAGTGAAGGCCGAACAAGTGCCGGCCGACCGACTGCCGGCCGACCGACTGCCGGCCGACCGACCGCCGGCCGGTCGAGGGCTGGCCGGTCGAGGGCTGGCCGGTCGAGGGCTGGCCGAAGAGGTGCCGGCGGTACAGGGTGATCGAGTTGTCCAGCGGCTGCATGGCGACGAGGACGATGGTCTGCTGGGACCAGTTCTTCGGTGAGAGGTAGAGGCGTAGGTCGCGTCCGGAGCTGAGCACCGTGCGCAGGGTGGCGAGCCAGCGGTGGCGGCCGGGGGCCAGGGCGGTGGCGAGCAGGCTCATCAGGTTGCTGCCGGGGCCGTACCGCACCGGTTCGATGTGGGTGGTGGCGTCGGGGTGGATCGATGAGGTGACGGCGACGCCGTGGCTGAGGTCGAGGTCGCGGCGGCGGGTGCGGGCGCCGAGCATCGTCTCCGAGTTGGTGCGGCTGAGTTCGCCGAGCCGGGAGGAGATGCCGGGCAGGTGGCCGTGGTCGCGCAGCCGGTGCAGCAGCCGTTGTGTGCCCAGGGCGCCGGCGGCGAAGACGACCTCGCGGGCGGTGAAGTCGCGGCGGCGCAGGCCGCCGGTGCGGCGGGTGGTGACCAGGTAGCCGCCGTCCGGGTGCGGGCGCACGGTGCGGACCGTGGTCAGCGGGTGCACGGTGGCGCCTGCCTGTTCGGCCAGGTACAGGTAGTTCTTGACCAGGGTGTTCTTGGCGTTGCCGCGGCAGCCGGTCATGCAGGAGCCGCAGAAGGTGCAGCCGCGCCGGTCGGGTCCGGCCCCGCCGAAGAAAGGGTCCGGGACCTCGGCGCCGGGGCGGGCGGAGAACACCACCCCGACGGGGGTACGGGTGAACGACTGCGGCACCCCGAGGTCGGCGGCGACCTGCTGGAGTGCGCGGTCCACGTACCCCTCGACGGGGTTGATCGTCACGCCGAGCATCCGCTGGGCCTGATCGAAACAGGACGCGAGTTCGGCCTTCCAGTCGGTGATGGACGCCCAGCGCGGGTCCCGGTAGAACGCGTCCGGTGGCTGGTAGAGGGTGTTGGCGTAGCCGAGGGAGCCGCCGCCGACGCCCGCGCCGGAGAGCACCATGACGTCACGCAGCACGGACATCCGCAGGATGCCGTAGCAGCCGAGCGCGGGCGCCCAGACGTAGTCGCGCAGCCGCCAGGACGTGGCGGCGAACTGGTCGTCGGCGAATCGGCGGCCCGCTTCCAGGACGCCGACCCGGTAACCCTTCTCGGTCAGCCGCAGCGCTGTGACGCTGCCGCCGAACCCGGAACCGATCACGAGGACGTCGTAGTCGAACGACATCCACCCACCGTCACACCGTTGTTGGCGCTGTGTCAACTACTGGTCGGCGCCTCCGCGACCGACGTCGTGCTCGGCGGAGGATCGGCCGGGTCGGCGTCGCGGCGCGCGGCCTCGGCGTGCTCCTGCGCCTCGGCCTGTTCGTCGTCGGTGGGTTCGGTACCCGGTGGCTTGCGGTCCGGCGTGGGCTCGCCGGACGGGTGCCGCACCAGGTAGCGGATCGCGGTGTTCAGCACCGCCAGCAACGGGACCGCGATCAGGCCACCGACGATGCCGGCGACCACAATGCCGGCGGCGATCGCCAGGATCACGGCGAGCGGGTGCAGCGCCACCGCCCGGCCCATGATCAGCGGCTGCAGGACGTGGCCTTCGAGCTGCTGCACGGCGATCACGACGGCCAGCACGCTTATCGCGGTGACCGGGCCGTTCGCGACCAGGGCGACAAGCACCGCGACCGCGCCGGTCAGGGTGGCGCCGATCACCGGGATGAACGCGCCCAGGAACACCAGGGCGGCCAGCGGCAGCGCCAGCGGCACCTTCAGCAGGACCAGGCCGATGCCGATGCCGACCGCGTCCACGAAGGCCACCAGCACGGTGGCGTGCACGTACGACACCAGGGTGTGCCACGAGTAGTGCCCGGCGCGCGCGGTCGGGACCCGGGCCTCGCGCGGCAGCAGCCGGCAGAGGAACGACCAGATCTTGCCGCCGTCGCGCATGAAGAAGAAGAGCGTGAACAGCACCAGGAAGAAGCCGGTGACCACCTCCCCCAGCGTGGTGGCGGTGCTGAGTGCGCCGCTGGTGACCGCCTCCTGGTTCTGCGTCACCGACTCGCGGGCCCGGTCGACGTACTGGCTGAGTTGCGCGTCGGTGATGTGCATCGGGCTGCGGGCCAGCCAGCCCTGTATTTCATCGAGGCCCTCACTGACCTGGGCGGACAGCGTGTCGAACTGGGTCACGAAGGTGCGGATGATCAGCCCGAGCCCGCCGAAGACCAGCAACAGCGCGGCGACCACGACCAGGCCGGCCGCGATCGACCGGCTCAGGCCGCGTTTGACCAGGGCCGCGCTGGCCGGCTGGAAGAGCGCGGCCAGCAGCAGGGCCACCACCACCGGGATGATGACCACGCGCAGCAGGCCGACCAGCCGCAGGAACAGGTACGCCGCGACGACGAACAGGATGAACCGCCACGCCCACGACCCGGCGGTGCGCACGCCGCGCGGCAGCACGTCGTCCCGGTCCGGTTGCTGATTGACCACCACGACGGGCGTGGTGGTCGGCTCCAGATCCGGTCCGGCCGTGAACGGCGGTGGTACGTTGCGATCGGCGGCGGCCGCCCAAGTTGCCCTGGCCCGTTCCCGGACCGTGTGTGCCCAGCTCATGGACGTCCTTCTGCCCCGATCAGCGGCCGTCCATGCGTGGGATCAGAAGTGGCTCTTCGGAATGACGGCGTGCACCCCCACCGTGCGGTCCACCACCTGCGACACCTCGAAGTTCGCGGCCGCGGACAGGTACGCGTACGCCACCGCCCGGTTCATCCCCAGATCGTGCTCGAGGAAGTCGAGGGCGTTGACCACCGCCCGCCGCATCGCGATGTCCAGGTCGCTGCCCTGGCCGTTCTGCGAGCCGTCCGGGTCGGACAGCCCGATCGGCACCCACGCCTCGGGCGTCTCGGCGAACGGGTAGCCGAACGCCACCGACGGCGCACCCCGGCGGCCCTTCTTGATCACGGTGAGCCGGTACGTGGCCCGCAGCGAACCCTCCATCGCGGTCAGTGCCACCTCGCCGTTGCCCATCGCCATGTGCGGGTCGCCGACGTAGAACAGCGCGCCTTCGGCGAAGACCGGCAGGTAGAAGGTGGCGTCCTTGCCCAGCAGATTGATGTCGATGTTGCCGCCGCCGAGGGTGGGCGGGATCGAGTTGAGTGCTGGATCGGTCAGGCCGGGCGCGGTCGCGAAGGCGACGCCCATCATCCCCATGAACGGGTTGAGTGGGAACGCGACGCTGTCCTTGCGCCCGCGCGGCAGCACGCCGCTGAGTTCGCCGCGCCGCCCGGACCGGACCGGGGTGAAGACCGAGACGTTGCCGTACCGGCGCGGGTCACCGGTGGGCCGGCCGTCGGTGCCGACCGGCGGCATGATCTCGGCCTCGGTGATGCCGGCGGGCACGGCGCCACCGGCCAGGCGGGGCAGGGCGCCCTTGCCGTGCCGGCTGGAGACGACGCCGTACGGGACCCGCGGCAGCGCCGAGAGGATCTCCACCTTGAGCACGTCACCGGGTTCGGCGCCGCTGACGTGGATGGGTCCGGTGACCACGTGCGGGCCGTCGACGTCGAAGTTGCGCGGCGTCCGGTCGTAGGAGCGGGCGATGGCGATGGCGTCGGTCAGCACCTCGGAGCGCCGCACGCCGTGCTTGGCGAACCAGGACACCGGGTCGCGGCCCTGGTCCTCCAGGATTCCCTCGTGCGAGACGGTGTCGACGGTGACCGTCTCGCCGGAGCGCATCCGCAGGATCGGCTCGCTGGTCGTCGACGGCACGTAACCCCAGCGCACCTCGTCGGGGTGGGACCGGACGTAGTGCCGGCCGTCGATACGACCGGTGCCGGGCTGCAGGATCCCGCCGGGCTTGCTGTTGCCGGAACGCGCCGCGGCGGGCGCGGCGACCGTGCCGGCGGCGGCGCCGCCCACCCCCACGGCCGCGATCGCCTGGAGGAAGGTGCGTCGTCCGAGTGCGTCCTTGAGCTTCTGTACGCCATCCATCCGACAGTCCTATGGGCGCGCTGTGTCCCGCCGGTCGCGCCGGTGTGACACCGTCGTTAACAAGATCAAGTGCCCTCCTGTCACGCGCTTCCGGCCTGGCCGGATAACCTCGGCAGGCGCTGCGCGAAAGGAACGAACGGGCTTGGGGACTGAGGACGACCTGCGTCTGCTGCGGGCCTACGAGCCGGTGGCGAAGTTCACCGAGGGCGAATACTTCTACCCGGTCTCGGTGGACCGCTACGTGCGCCAGGCCAGTTTCTGGCGCGTCGAACCCGGCGCCAGCCCGATCCGGGCGGCCGCCCCCGGCGAACTGCGGATCGAGACCCTCGCCGCCGCCGGCGGCCCGGAACAGGGCGTCGGGTTCTCGCTCTCCGGCATCGGCACCGACGAAGGCCTCGCGCACATCCCGCTGCGGGAACGCCCGCCACACCTGCGGCGGGCCAGCCGGCTCGCGTCGGTGGGGCTGACCGGCCGGCTGGTGGACACGCTGAACCGGTTCTCGCTGCTGTTCCGGGGCAGCGTGCCCGGCGGCAGCGCGGCCCGCTCCTTCCTGCTGCAACGTGACCACCTCGATCCGGGGCGGCCGGTCTACTACGGGCGGGTGCTGCGCGACGACCCGTGGATCGTGCTGACCTACTGGTACTTCTACGCGTTCAACAACTGGCGGTCGGCGTTCGGCGGCGTCAACGAGCACGAAGCCGACTGGGAACAGGTGAGCATCTTCCTCGACGCCACCGGACCGCCCGGTCCGGACGGGCTGCCGCCGGCCTCCTGGGTGGTCTTCTCCGCCCACGACGAGACCGGTGACGACCTGCGGCGGCGCTGGGACGACCCGGATCTGAGCCTGGTCGGCGGCCGGCACCCGGTGGTGTTCGTCGGCGCCGGCTCGCACTCCGGCGCCTACCTGCCCGGCGACTACCTGATCACGGTGCGACCACCCCGGCTGCGCGGACTGGTCAACGCCCTGCGCTGGTCGGCCCGGCTGCTGGCACCCTGGTCACCGGAGGACCAGCGGACCGTCGGCATCCCGTACGTCGACTACGCCCGCGGCGACGGCCGCACCGTCGGGCCGGACCAGCCCGAGGCCTGGCACCCGGTGGTGATCAGCGACGACACGCCGTGGGTGCACGACTACCGGGGACTGTGGGGCCGCGACACGATGGACCGCCTCGGCGGCGAACGCGGACCGGCCGGTCCGCGATACGCGCGCGACGGCAGCGTGCGGGCCTGCTGGGCGGATCCGGTCGGCTGGGCCGGGCTGGCGAAAGTGGTGCCGAACCGCGCCGCCGAACGGCAGTACATCGAGGCGCGTACCCGCCGCAACGCGGACCGCCTCGCCGAGCTCGACGAACAGATCTCGACCCTGCGCGAGGAGCTGACGGAGGCGGCGGCGGGTCTGCCCGCCGGGGCACCTGAGGTACGGGCCCTCGCCGCCAGTGAGCAGAAACTGCTCGGCCTGCGGATGGAACGTACCCGTCTCGCCGACGAGCAGAAACGGGCCGCCGACGTCATACCGCAGCGCGAGCACCCACACGCGCACCTGCTGCACCGGCGGCTGCCCATCGAACCCGCCGAAGGTTTCCTGGGCCGCGCCCGCTCGTGGTGGGCGGTGCTGAGCACCCCGCTGATCCTGTGGGCGCTCGGTGCGGTCGCCTCGCCCCTGCCGATCCAGGGCCAGGAGACGGCGCTGGCGCTGCTGCTGGTGCTGCTCTCGGTGGAGGGCCTGGTCCGGCAGAAGTTCCTGGCCGTGCTGGTCCGCCTCGCCCTGGCCGCCGCGGTGCTGCTGGCCCTGGCCGTGCTCTGGTTCGACGGCCGCTACGTCATCACGTTCGGCTTCTTCGCCGCTGCTGTGCTTGTCCTGCTGGTCAACCTGCGCGAGGCCTGGCGCCGCTGACCCGATACATCCCGGTGCTCCCTGGGTAAGTGATGGACGTGGATGCCTTGTGGTTCGGCGTGATCGCGTCCAGCGCGCTGGTGTTCGGCGCCCTGCTCGGCGCCCGCGTCGAGCTGCCCAAGCGGGTCCTCGCCTCGATGCTGGCGTTCGCGGCCGGTGCGCTGATCACGGCGCTGGCGTTCGAGCTGTTCGAAGAGGCCTACCAGTACGGCGGGATCTGGCGCGCCGCGATCGGGCTGATCGCCGGCGCGGTCGTCTTCACGGTGCTCAGCGCCCTGCTGGACCGGGCGGCCCGGGGGCAGGGCCCGCAGGAGGACGGCAGTGACAAGCTGGACGTCGACGCCGCTGCCGAGAAACGGGCACCCAGCAGCGCGTCGACCTCGGGCGCGGCCGGGCTCGCCCTGCTGGCCGCGGTGACGCTCGACGGCGTACCCGAGAATGTGGCCCTCGGTGTCTCCCTGGGCGAGGGCAGCGGCGGCCTCGCGCTGCTCGCGGCGATCTTCGTGTCGAACTTCCCGGAGGCGCTGGTGGGCAGCGCGTCGATGCGGGCGCAGGGCCGCTCGCAGGCCTTCATCCTGGGCACCTGGCTGACCTGCGCCGCCCTGCTCACCCTCGCCGTGGTGCTGGGCGCCGGGCCGCTGTCGTCCGCGGCACCGGTGACGATCTCCCTGCCGCTGGCGTTCGCCGCCGGGGCGGTGCTCGCGTCACTGGCGGACACGCTGATGCCGGAGGCCTATGAGAAGGGCGGGCCGGTGGTCGCGCTGAGCACGACGGCCGGTTTCGTGCTGTCGTTCGTGCTCGCCACCCTCTGAGCGAACATATTCGCAGACGCATTGCCGGGGTACGCGAGACCGGCGCGGCCATTTCCGCGTGGTTCAGGCGGAAGGGTGAAGGGATGCTCGGCGGGTGCGCCGGAAATACGACCAGCCGGCGACGGGGAGCGCCGCCGCCCAGGGCCGGATGAGCCCGAGGGAGAGTATGCCGCCGAGGATGGCGAGCAGCGTCAGCACGACGAGATAGAAGGCTCCGGCGGGTATGCCCATGATCCCGTTCGGAAGGCTTTCCGTGCCGTTGCTCCGGCCGTGGTACCAGGAATCAAAGCTTTCCGGATGGGCGAGGAAAGGGATGCCGAGAATCCACGGAACATGCAGGGGGACGAAGCCGAGGATGGGCGCCATCCAGCCGACCGTTCCCGCTGTTCGCGCCCACCGGGGTGGATCGGCGACATTAGAAATATTCATAGCCGGGAGTCTCTGGGCCATTGCCTGTGAAAAGCCTGAGGAATCCTGACAGGGATCTCAGGCGGCGCATTCTCAGCCGTGACACAGTATCGAATCACGACGATGTGGCAATGACGTCCATGCGGAACTGGCCGGGCTATGCCGCGGCCGCCTGGTCCCTGACCTATGCGATGCTCGGCCTCCACTGGTGGGCCGGTGGCGCAGGCTTCCCGTTCGCGACCGTCCACGAGGACCGCCGCTCCGGATCCGTTCTGGAGGGCGCGCCGGTCGAGGTGGTGGCTCCGGTCATGACGATCTGGGGTCTGCTCGGGGTGCTGGCGGCGGTGGCGATGATCCGGTCGCCACGCCGGCATGCCGCCCTGTTGTTCTTCGGCGGCACCACGGCGGTCACGCTGGCCCTGGTGCTGCCCGACTACTTCCTGATCGCCGTGCTGGCCCTCGCGCCGGTGCTGCTGGTCTTCGTCTTCACGGGCGTGCCCGGTCCCCAGGACCTCGGCGACATCCTCTACTGGCACCGCGGCAGCCTGGTGATCCTCTTCATCGGTGGCGTCATCTGGGCCCTCGCCACACTGATCTATCACCGCCGGACGCGGGCCGCCTGCGTCCGCTGCGGTCGCCGCCCCGGGGCCGGCGAGACGCCGCCCGCCCGGCTGCTGCGATGGGGCCGGTGGGCGGTCCTCGTCGCGGTCCTGGCCCCGGTGCCGTACGAGGTCACCCGGATCGCCTGGTTCCTCGGACATCCGACGGGCATCAGCACCGAGTTCCTGCGGATGATGCAGGACACCGACGGCATGCTGACGGTGGGGCTCGGCTTCGCGGTGGCCTCCATGCTGGGTGGTGTACTCACCCACGGGCTGGTGGCGTCATGGGGCGAACGGTATCCCCGCTGGATCTGGTGGCGGGCCGGGCGCCGGGTCCCCGTCGCCTTGGCCGTCGTGCCCGGCGGTCTGGTCGCTGTCCTGCTGATCCCGGCCGGGTTCATGGCGCTGCGGATGGCGCTGCAGGACGACATGTGGGGGACCAACGCGCCGAGCGTCCTGTGGATGGTGTGGGGTACGGCGCTCGGCGTGGCGGTCGGCGCCTACTACCTGCGGCGCCGGCTGCCGTGCCGGCGCTGCGGACAGGGTTCGGCAGTCGTCCCCGAGACGGCCGGAAGGCCGGACCGCGCTGCTGCGCGTGCATCGGATCGATCCGTGCTGGGGGAGGCGTGCTGAGCGCGTCCGGGACCACGTGGGCGCCGGCATCCGCGGCGACAGCATGACGCGGGGCCGACCTGGACAAGCGACGCGGTGACCATTTCTTTCGCGCTGCGCAACATTGTCGATCCCGATGCTGCACGGTCGAGCACCCCGACGGCCTCCGGGAACCAGCGGAACAGGCTGATGGCCTCGTGCCGGCCGGCGAACGCTGACCGGATCAGTACCGGGGATGTTGTCGGCGGCACCCGGCAGGACGGGCTGGACCACCGTGCGCTCGCGCATCGCCGCGGAGGGCTCCACCGCCACGACGTCGAGTTCCGGCCACCAGAGGCGCAACGCCCGTGCCCCACTGCCGGTGCCGCAAGGGCGGGATCTGTCGGTTGCCGCGCCACTTCGGCTGAGCAGCTTCGAGGGCTGAGTTCGTGATGCGCCGGCGGCGGGCCACGCGGGGTCTTCCCGGCGAGATGACACCATGATCGGCATGACTGCTGACGAGCATGCTGCCCGCGCCGCCGAACTCACCGCCGAAGCGGAACGCCTGTACCAGATCTGCCTGGTCGACTACCAAACCAACATCAACGAGGACGACCACTCGGACGAACCGTACGTTCCCGGCGCCGACCTCGCCATGCTCACCGCCACCACGCAACTCGCTCAGGTCCACGCCACCCTCGCCCTGCAACACCAGATGACCGGAAGCCCGCGGTGATGGCCGCCATCGGCCCCCGACTGCGGTCACGCAGCGGATCGGCAGAGGCGCCCCGGGTTGGAATGTCGGTGGACCAGCGGCGGCCGGGTGGGTGACGATCCAGCCGTGCCCGTTTCCTTCCGCGACGTCAATCACCGAGACGTCGAACGCACACTTCTCGCGGCCGGGTGGACGCCCTGTGGCGCAGGTGACTGGGCGATCGCGCTGCGATCACCGGACGGCACGACTGCGGCACGGATCAGCCCGTTCGACCCGACCGGCCCTTACACCGCCGCCCTGTACCGGCAGGCCTGGCACACTCGGCAGGTCCCCGAGCTGTTCGCACACAACCGGCTGGCCGGCGGCGGCGATCTGCAGGTGATGGAATGGCTGCGACCCGTCGCCGAAGACGAGGCCGTCGCCTTCCACCAGGCAATCGCCGGGCGAGCCCCGCAGGTTGCCGAACTCGTCGACGTCGTACGCCGGGTCCACGAACAGGCCCGGCGAGAGCTGCCCTGGTGCGGACCACTGGACCACAACCCGGCAAACGTCATGCGCGCCGCAGACGGCCGACTCGTTGCCGTGGACCTGTTCTACGCCGATGGTCCGAACCTGTATACGACCGCGGCCACGAACCCCGATCTGGTCGTGGCCAAGATCCCGGAAGCCGAGCGGCAGTTCATGACCGAAATCCCCCTGACCGCCTCCGGGCCGTGGGAGCCCGAAGCACGAGACGCGATGCGCGCCGCGCTCGCGGCGGCCGAAGCCCGGAAGCGGCACGGCACGAACTGACCGGCGCCTTCCGGATCCGCCCCCTCGGCGGCAGATCCGGGTGCCGTCCGAAACTGTCTGTTACCCACTGTGCTCGTCGTCCAGCCGCTGGCAGGCTCGCCGCTACCCTGCTGCCATGAGGAGCGCACCACTACGGCGGCACGCGCCACCGCGCGGCTGTTCGGTGGCAACTGACCCGTGGGTCAATACCGACCCTGTGCCCGACGACCTGCGTGCCGCGAAGGCGCTGGTGTATGACCCGGGAGGCTTTGTCTGTTCTCGTCCCGTGCCCGAAGAGGAGAGCGCTGACTACTGCGCACACTCCTTCCTGGTCAACGGCTTGTCCATCAGATTCCGTACGGGCCGAACAACCCCTACGAAGATCGGGCAATTCGTCACGCTGTGGGCGAGGTCGGAGAGCGGGCCGATTCGGCCTCTCAGTACGGCGGACGCGGTTGATCTGGTGGTGATCAGCACCCGGCAGGCTGGGCACTTCGGCCAATTCGTCTTCCCGCTGGAGGCGCTCTGCGAACGCGGCATCGTCGCGAGTACTGATTCAGGTGGTAAGCGGGGATTCCGCGTATATCCGCCCTGGGCTACCACGGTGAGTCGTCAGGCCATCAACACGCAGGCATGGCAGCTGGCCTACTTTCTACCCGTGGACGACGGCATGCCGCTTGACATCGTCCGGACCCGAGAGCTGTACCAGGTGGCAGATCGACCATCGACAGATCGTTGACCGCAAGATGCGGCCTCGCCGGGACGACTCCCGCACACCGACATGCCCAGGCGCACTGTCATCGACACGACATCACGCCGGTCAGTCTCCTGCAGGACCCTCGCGATGTAATCGGCTGATCGGGCGACGTGGCCCCGCAAAGCGTCGGCGCATCCACCGGGGCAGGTCCCGTCGTCTTACGAACATGCCGACGTCACTTGCGGCGTGGAATGCATAACCTCGGATCTGGGAGCGGTGCAGTGAAGTCCGATCCCGCAAGGCGCACCGCAATAGCCTCACCAACTCGCCGTCGATCGACCCGTGCAGGCGAGCGTAATGGCCCAATGACTGCAAGGCGTTTGTCCGGGTTTGAACGCTGCGCGATGTCAGCGCCTGCTTGATTCGCGGAAGCACAACTCCGGGTTCTGGGTGGTTGAGCACCAAAGCGAGCAGAGCGACACCCGCGTATTCGTCGTTCCGCGAAATGGCCTCGTCAACTACTGTCGGCCGGTCGACCACGCTTGTCCAGCTTCCGATGAACCACGGCTGATCGATCGTCACGTCCGCGATCATGGCATGCAGCCGAAGGCCGCGATCGTGCAGACTGGCGCCATGGCCGACGGCGGTGTTGTACGTGAATTTCACATGGACGAGGGCTGGGGGTCATTGACGGACCAGCCGTCCCAGGCGGTTGCTGGGTGCATTTCCCGGCGGTGGAGACGGGCGGTTTCCGGCAACTCGCAGCAGGCCAGCACGTATGGTTCCGGGCCGAGGCTGCCGAGCAGGACGGGTTCAGCTTCCGGGCAGTGAAGGTCTGGACGCAGGACGTCGAGCCGGCCAGTCCGCCGCGGTCGGAACGCTCGCGTGGAGGCGCTTACCAGAGCCGACTGATTCTCGCCTTCGACGAGCCGGAAGGGTACCCCGAGCTTGACCAAGAGTGACCTGCCCGACGAGCGAAAGCGGCAGAACAGTGCGTCGCCGCGCCCGTTCAAAGAACAAAGAGTGCTTCTTGCTGTGGTGGGTCCAGAACGGCCCGGAGGCCCGAAACGGTCCGGCGCCATTCGGGACCGTCGGGGCTGTCGCTCCAAGCTTCAGCAAGCCATGTCGGCTTCGCAATCAGGCGGTCCAAGGTCTTGAAGGCGAGTTCCCGCAGGTACGTAGGGAACCGCGGCATGGGCGTACTCGGGCCGTAGCCGGGGTGGACGGGGCACCGTTCGGGCACGGGGCTGCAATCAGGGCAGCTGCGGCGACGGCGCGCGGGGCGTCGGAGAGCCGGGAGTCGTCGGTGGCTGGGTCGGCGACGCGTTCGAGGACCGCGCCGATCATCTCGATGCGGACGTGCGCCGGCGCATCGTCAAGGTCGCCGGCGAAGTCGGCAGCGTCGTCGTTGTCGAACTGCCCGACGCCCCACGTGCCCATCGCTTGCCGACCTCCCCATCTCGGCCGCGTTCTTCGCCAACGGCGGACGGATCGACATCCACCCGCAGAGCCCGGGCGGCGACATCACCAGCCTTCTCGGCGGCTACATGAGAGGTGACTCTTGAGCCGCTGCTGTGGCTGTGAGCCACCGGTGGATCGCGGCGAAGTCGGCGTCGGTGAGACCGACGAGTGGGTCGACGCGGTGCAGTAGAGCCGGCCCTTGGTGATGGGTCTGGACCCATCGCCGGTCGGTGTCGGTGATCTCGTCGTCGAGCCAGATGAACGGGCGGTCACCGGCTTGCTGGGCGAGAGGCTTCGTCTTCCAGTGCAGGCCGCACTCGAGGCTGTCGTCCTCTGGGAAGTCGACGACAGGCAGTTCCGGCAGTCCGAGTCGAGGCGCGACGACTTCGTTTGCGTCGGCCATCCAGGTCGTAGCCCATACCAGCTGGCATCCCAGTGCCAGCAATCTGCGTCCGTCCGCTGGGTTAAGGCGCTCTACCAGCGGATTACCCGAAGCCTCCGCAGCCATCGTGGCGGCGCCGAAGAGGGGCCCATGCCCGGGGAGCCGGGCGCGGAAGGGGATCAACGGGCCATCGACATCCAGGTAGAGCAGCGGGCGGTCCTCACGGATGGTCATCCACGAGAACATAACCCGTCAGCGAGACTGCAACGCTGTCGAGTGCCCGGCCGGCGGCAGAACAGTACGATTAAGAAGTTAATCGCATGATACCCCGCGCAATCGCGGCTCGATGTCCTTCCGCCTAGTTTAATACGAGCGAAATTGAGGCAAGAATTACGCCGAAGAGACCGATCAAGATAGCCGAGTGAGCCAACCCCCAGCTGAGCTTTCTATCTATCTGGCCGAACGATCCGTCGTGGCCTCGGCGCCATTTTTGGCTCTTGGCATCCCGGAACTGAATGTCAACCCAGGGGTAATCAGCTAATCCGCCTTGGGACAGTTCCACGCCGTCCACCCATAATGTCGAGTCGCCGGGCGGAATAAGGACGGACTCGCGGGTGTGTCGACCCGAATCTTCGGCATATGTCAACCAGATCGTTGGAACGAAGTCGTAGACAGGCTCATCACTGCCGTTGTGCACAGTCAGCTGGATGCTCTTTCCTCGAAGCCCTCCGCCTAGGCCTACCAATGCGCCATGCTCATTCCTAGGCCTTAACTCTTCCACGCTGGTGACCCAAGCGCTTACTCTTCTGGCCTGCGCTTCCCTTCGCTCCGTCCTCTCGCGGAAACCAAGCACCCACAGAGTGGCGAAGAGCGCCCCGGCGGAGAGCACCGCCGAAAGCCACGCTGCGCCATGGACTGCCCAGTAGAACTCCATATTTGCGCTCGCCATGTTTTGATCTTAGGCAATGGAACGTCGAAGCGGGAAACCTCTACTGGCACGTTCAACCGATCGGCGGCTGCCTGCGCCGCGGCTGCGCGCAGCGGCGCTGGCTCCCGAACTAAAGATTGGATGATGAGCAGGCGGGGTTGAAAACAGCAGCGCCGAACAGCGCCGACCGGCGTTCAGCGGCGTCGGACGACGGCGGCTGAGCAGGACGAAGCTGTGTTTGTCGTGCTCAGCGGCTTGATCGGACTACGTACCAACAGGAGTGCTCCACGAACAGCGTCGAAGAGTGCGCCTACGCAGCTCAAATAGCGCTGTGCAGCGTGAGCTTTTTCGTGAGGTTCTCGCCAAGCGATCACCGCTGCTCGGCACGTCGTCTCCCGCACGGCCGGCGCGCCGGGCGTTGTCGCCGGGCGTCCGGCACGATGCGCGGGGCGTCCGTCGGCGGGTGCGGCGGGTCGGCTCGGGGCGGGTGACGGTGGGGCTCGTAAGGTCATCCGGTGAACGTCTACGACATTGTCGGCCGGCTGCCCTCGGTTCCGGTGCTGCGTGACCGGTGCCGGGCCTTGGCCGTTCTGGAGCTGATCCAGGGTACCGGTTACGAGTACTACAGCTACACCGCCTGGGGTGACGACGAAGCAGCGCTGATGAGCAACGGTGGCGGCGACGAGTACACCATTGTCTTCAGCGAGGTGGGTGTGTTCATCCGGCTGTTCGACCACGAGTCGGCGATGTCGCCCCATGCCGCCAGTGACGGATCGGCGCTCTGGCCGGGACTGCTCGACGGGTTGCCGCCGGAATTCGACCGACACGTCACCGAGCCGGCGTTCTGCGACGGCGACGACCTGATCGCGACAGCGGTGCTGTGGCGGCGGACCACCGACGACCGCTGGCACGCCGGCGTCGGCATCACGTTCCCGCCGTCCCGCGGCCCCTACGACATCAGCCCGGACGGTACTGACCGGCTCAGCATCCTGTGCGCCGATATCGTCGACGAGTACGTTGACTTCGCCAGTGACTACTACGAGACCGAGATCGACCGGGACGCGGTGGCGCATGTCGCGGCGCTGCGACCGCTCACCGACGACGTGGTCCGGGCGCTGAACCCGGAGTCGAGCCTCGCCGCGGTCCGCACGGAGGTGGCCGCGACCGGCTACCCGATCGCACCGGCGGTCAGCTAGCGTCGCCCGGGAACCGTCTCGCCGTACAGCGGTAGCCTGCGGAGGCGGGCAGATTCCTGGCACTCTTCAACGGTGCGGCTGATGAGGCCGGCAAGGCCGACCTGACCGAGCAGCAGCAAACGGAGTTCCTCCACGCCTGGATGTCCTGGGCGCAGGCCAACGAGAGAGCTCTCGCCGATCGCCGTGCTCGAGTGCCCGCCTCCGCCCGGCTGATTCCCGTTAGCATGCCGGGGTGTCCCTGACTGCCGAGTCCTTTCTCGACATCCTCCGCCCGCACGGCAACGAAGCGGAACGCGCCAAGATCCAGCGATATCTGCACACCGGCCCCGACACGCAGGTGATGGGCGTCCGGATGAAGGTCACCTTTGACACCGCGCGGGCTTTCACCCAGGCGCCGCTGTCCGAGGTGGTACGCCTGCTGGAGAATTCGTACTACGAGGCCCGCGTCGGTGCCGTGAGCGTCCTCGACTTCAAGGCGCGCCGCCCGGACGCCGACCGGCGCGCGCTCTACGACACCTACCTCGACAACCACGACCGGATCGACAACTGGGACCTGGTCGACCGGGCCGCCCCGCGGGTGGTCGGCTGGTATCTGCTCGACAAACCCCGGGACCCGCTGTACGAACTCGCCGCGTCCCCGGACCGCTGGCGCCGCCGGACCGCGATCACCGCGACCTTCTTCCTGATCCGCAACAACGAGGTGGACGACGCGCTGGCCATCTCCGAGCGCCTGCTCGCCGACCCCGAGCCGCTGATCCTGAAGTCGGTCGGCACCGCCCTGCGCGATGTGGGCAAGGTGGACCCGGAGCGGCTGTCCGCCTTCCTCACTGAGCACGGCGATCGGATGACGCGCCCGACGCTGCGGGTGGCACGCACGCACCTCGACCCGGCTTCCTGACCGCCACAGCCCTCGGCGGCACCGGACACGCCGAGATGTTGATCGGCTAGCGCTACGAAATCGCGGTGATCATGGCCTTGAAACCGCGATTTCGCATCGCTAGCAGATCAACAAGGCCACGCCGCGCCCATCTCGCGGCCGCCGCAGCGACGTGCCGGACGGGCGGTGGACGGCGCCTTGCCCAGCGGGGTTCAGGGGCTCGAGGCGAATGCGGACGTCAGGGCGTCAGACACCCAAGCTTTCTTGAATGTCAAGCTGCGGCGGGTTGTGTGCGGTGTGACCAGAGATGGCTCGCGTGCTCGGGCTGCGGCGCCGCTGATCGGGACGCGCCGGCCGCCTCTGCGGGCGGCGCGCGGTCAGGTGTCGTTGAGGTAGGGGCGGCGCTTGCGGATCCAGGCCTCCACGTCCTTGGTCAGCCAGATCTTGCCCTGGCGCAGGTCGGCGACCGGTTCGGGGAAGTCGGCCCGCGAGGTGATCTTGTAGATGCGCTGGCGGGAGATCCCGCCCAATCGGACCCGGATCTCGTGGGCGCCCATCAGGCGTAGCCGCGGCATGGTCGCATTCTGCCCGCAGCGGAGGTGATCCCGCTGACCCGTACGGCCTATCGCATCGACAAATATCAGTGCGGCAGGTTCGCCACCAGCAGGTTCCGGGTGGATTCGAGGTGGGTGCGCATGGCCGTCTCGGCCGCGGCGCCGTCGCGGGCCAGCACGGCGGTGACGACCGGCTCGTGCTCGGCGTGGATTTCGGGCAGGGTGCGGCCGCTGGCGGTGGTGGGGTGGCCGAGCAGGGCCGTGGTGGTGCGCAGCCGCTCCACGATGGCCGCGGTGCGGGGTCGGCCGGCGGCGCGCAGCAGCAGGTCGTGCAGGGTGCGGTCGGCCGGCCAGAACGCGGTGTCGTCGCCGCGCGCGGCAGCGGCCGCCATGGCTGTCAGGGCGGCGCGGATGGTGGCGTGCTGCTCGTCGGTGCCGTGTTCGGCGGCGTGCCGGGCGGCGGGCGGTTCCAGGGCCAGGCGAATGCCGATGATCTCCTCGATGTCGTCGGCCTGCGGTGGCAGGACCCGGAAGCCGCGGTTGCGCCGGATCTCGACCAGGCCGGCCTCGGCCAGGCGCAGCAGGCCCTCGCGGACCGGGCTGCGGGAGACGCCCAGCAGGTCGGCGAGCTGGTAGACCGAGTACGTCGTGCCGGGCCTGAGCTGCCCGGCGGCGACACCGTCACGCACGGCCTGCGCGACGCCGTCAGCGAGGGACGGCGCATCCGGCGGCAAGGCAAGTGCGGGGGGCGACGCGTCGGGCGGCCCGGCGGTCGAGGAGGCGGGGGAGGGGGCATCCGGCGGCGCGAGACGAGGCACGAGTAACATGTTACCCATGAGCGAGAAGCCGAACGACGTGGTGGGCGCCCTGCAGCGGGCCGGGCTCGAGGTGCGTGCCGACGCCGGCACCCGGGGGATGTATGCGTCCGACGCCTCGCTCTACCGGATCCCGCCGCTGGCCGTGGTCCGCCCCCGGCACGTCGACGAGGTGGCCGCCGCGCTCGCCGTCGCCCGCGAGACCGGGGTGCCGCTGACCTCGCGCGGCGCCGGCACGTCGGTGGCCGGCAACGCCGTCGGCCGGGGCATCGTGCTCGACTTCTCCCGGCACCTCAACCGGGTCCTCGAGATCGACCCCGACGCCCGGACAGCCGTGGTCGAACCCGGCACCGTGCACGCCGTGCTGCAGAAGGCGGCCGTGAAGCACGGCGTGCGGTTCGGGCCCGACCCGTCGACGCATCCGCGCTGCACCATCGGCGGGATGATCGGCAACAACGCGTGCGGGTCGCGGTCCCTGGCGTACGGGCGGACCTCCGACAACGTCGCCGCCCTCGACCTGCTCACCGCGGCCGGCGAGAAACTGACCACCGGCCCGGACGGCGTGCACGGCGCCGACTCGGTGATCGCCGGCGTCAAGGACGTGATGAGCGCCCACCTGGCCACCGCGCGCACCGAGTTCGACAGGTTCGGCCGGCAGGTCTCCGGTTACGCCGCGCACCACCTGCTCCCCGAGCGCTTCGACCTCACCCAGGCCCTGGTCGGCTCCGAGGGCACCCTCGCCGTGATCACCCGGGCGACCGTCAAACTGGTCACCGACGCCACCGTGCGGGTCGTCGTGGTCCTCGGCTTCCGCGACATCGTCGCCGCCGGCCAGGCGTCCCCGGCCGTGGTCGCGCACGGACCCACCTCCTGCGAGGGCCTCGACTCCCGGCTGCTCGACGTGCTGCGCGCCCGCCGCGGCCCGGACGCGGTGCCGCCGCTGCCGCGCGGCGGGGCCTGGCTCTTCGTCGAACTGGCCGGCGACGACCAGGGCGAGGTGGTGGCCCGGGCCCAGAAACTGGCCGCCGACGGCATCGCCGACGACGCCCTGGTCGTCGAGGACCCGGCCACCCAGGCCCGGCTGTGGCGCATCCGTGAGGACGGCGCCGGCCTGGCCGGGCGCGCACCCTCGGACAAGCCGGCCTGGCCGGGCTGGGAGGACGCGGCGGTGCCGCCGGAGAAGCTGGGCGCCTACCTGGCCCGCTTCGACGAACTGGTCAGCGCGTACGGCATGACCTCGGCGCCGTTCGGGCACTTCGGGGACGGTTGCATGCACGTACGCCTGGACCTGCCGCTGGACCAGCCGGACGGTACGGCGGTGATGCGCGCGTTCCTGACCGACGCGGCGAAACTGGTCGGCGAGTTCGGCGGTTCCCTCTCCGGCGAGCACGGCGACGGCCGGGCCCGCTCCGAGCTGCTGCCGCACATGTACTCGGCGGACGCGATCGCCCTGTTCCGCGGCATCAAGCACGCCTTCGACCCGGGCAACCTGCTCAACCCCGGCGTGCTCGTCGACCCGGACCCGGTCGATGCCGACGTGCGGGCCGCGGGACGCTTCCCCGTCAAACACCTGGCGATGGCCTATCCGCACGACGACGGGGACCTCGCTCGGGCCGTACACCGCTGCACCGGTGTCGGAAAATGCCGTGCCGACAACTCCGCCGCAGGCGGGGTGATGTGCCCCAGCTTCCTGGCCACCCGGGAGGAGAAGGACTCCACCCGCGGGCGGGCTCGGGTGCTGCAGGAGGTGGTCCGCGGCGAGCTGCCGTTCGCGCACCCGTCCGTGCACGACGCAATGGACCTCTGCCTGGCCTGCAAGGGCTGCGCGTCGGACTGCCCGACCGGCATCGACATGGCCACCTACAAGTCCGAGGTGCTGCACCAGACCTACCGGGGGCGGCTGCGGCCGCGGTCGCACTACACGCTCGGCCGGCTCCCGCTGCTGGCCCGGTTCGCCGGCTGGGTGCCACGCCTGGCCAACCTCGGCACCCGGCTGCCCGGCATCCGCCGGCTCGCGCTCTGGGCCGCCGGCGTCGACCGGCGGCGCAGCGTGCCCGCCTTCGCGCGGCGCCCCTTCCGGCGCACCTTCACCCCCGGCGCGGCGCAGGGCCGCACCCCGGTGGTGCTCTTCGCGGACTCCTTCTCCGACGCCTTCTCACCCGAGGTGGCGGAGGCGACGGTACGGGTCCTGCGCGCGGCGGGGTACGAGCCACAGCTCCCGTCCGGCACCGTGTGCTGCGGCCTGACGTGGATCACCACAGGTCAGCTGGACTCGGCCAAGAAGATCCTCGGCCGTACCGTCCAGGCCCTAGCCGCCGACGCCCGCCGGGGCATCCCGATCGTCGGCATCGAACCGTCCTGCACCGCCGTGCTCCGCTCCGACGTGCACGAACTGCTGCCCGGCAACGAGGACGCCGCGATCGTCGCGAAGTCCGTGCACACCCTCGCCGAACTGCTCGCGCAGACCCCCGGCTGGACGCCGCCGGACCTGACCGGCGTCGACGTGGTCGCCCAGCCGCACTGCCACCACCACGCCGTCCTGGGCTGGAAGAGCGACGCCGACCTGCTCGCCGAGACCGGCGCCAGCGTCCGCCGCCTCGCCGGCTGCTGCGGCCTGGCCGGCAACTTCGGCGTCGAGATCGGGCACTACGAGGTCTCGGTGGCGGTGGCCGAGCAGAACCTGCTGCCGGCCCTGGACGCGGCGCCGGACGCGGTCGTGCTCGCCGACGGCTTCTCCTGCCGCACCCAGATCGCCGACCTGCGGGACCGCCCGGCGGTGCACCTGGCCCAGCTCCTGGACCGCTGACCCCCGGCCCATACGGGGGTGTCCGCACGGTTCGCCCGCGCGGCGGGTTGGCTTGCGGCGGGTTCGCCCGCGGCGGGTTCGCCCGCGGCGGGTTCGCCCGCGGCGGGTTCGCCCGCGGCGGGTTCGCCCGCGGCGGTTGGCCTGCGGCGGGTTGACCTGCGGCGGGTTCGCCCGCGCGCCGGTGTTGATCTGCTAGCGCTACGAAATCGCTGTGATCAAGGGGTTGAAACCGCGATTTCGCATCGTTAGCAGATCAACATCTCGCCATGGACGGAGCCTGCCCCGCTGATCCAAGCCGGCCTGTCGTCGGCACGGTGCGCCGGTGCGCGGGCGCGCTCGCCGGCATCGAACGGATTAGGCCGGACGATGCGTGGCCCGCCCGGCCGGTGCCGTGCGGTGCGCTGCCCGGGCGGATCCCACCACCCGTCGCGGCAAATCGGACGTTCCACTCTAGGCGGGGCGGATTCCCCTGGTTCAGGCTTGTCCCCGAAATGCGGAAATCTCACGCGCTAGGGGAAACCATGCGTCTCCAGGCCATCGCTCTCACTCTCGTCACCGGCCTCTCCGTCACCGGCCTCTCCGTCCTCGGACCGGCCCCACCCTCGATCGCCGCGTCGTCCACCCTCCAGCAGACTCCCGTCGCTGTCGCCGCCACGCCGACGGGCCGTGGCTACTGGGTCGCCACCCGATCCGGCGAGGTCGCCGCGTACGGTGACGCCCCCGCCGTCAAGGATCTGCCCGACCTGAAGGTGCGCGTCGCGAACATCGTCGGCGCGGCCGCCTCCCCGTCCGGGCGCGGCCTCTGGCTCGCCGGCGCTGACGGTGGTGTGTTCGCCCTGGGTGACGCCGGGTTCCACAAGTCTTTGCCGGGCCTCGGCGTGCGCGTCTCGAACGTCGTGGGGATCGCCGCTACGCCGTCGGGGCGTGGCTACTGGCTGGCGGGTGCTGATGGTGGTGTGTTCGCTTTCGGTGACGCCGGGTTCCACAAGTCTTTGCCGGGCCTCGGCGTGCGCGTCTCGAACGTCGTGGGCATCACCGCCACGCCGTCCGGGCGCGGCTACTGGCTCACCGGATCCGACGGCGGCGTCTTCGCCTTCGGCGACGCCGGATTCTTCAAAAGCCTCGGCGGGGTACGCCTGAACGCGCCCGTCACGGGAATGACGCGGACACCCACCGGCGGCGGCTACACGATGGTGGCCCGCGACGGCGGGATCTTCACCTTCGGCGATGCCCGGTTCCTCGGCCGCCCCACGGTGGCGAACGTGCCGCAGGCCCCGGCGGCGGGAACCCGCCAGCCGGCCCGCAACCTGACCGTCTCCGGCGCCGGTGTCGAGTTCATCGCCCTGTGGGAGGGGTTCCGGGCGGCGCCCTACGACGACGGGTACGGCACGTGCACCGTCGGATACGGGTTCGCCCTGCACGCGGGCCGGTGCACGGCCGAGGAGAAGCGGCAGCGGATGGATCAGGACCTGGCCAAGTCGATGCTGCGGGACAAGGCGGAACGCACGTACGCGAGCGCGCTGCGGTCCGCGCACCCGGATCTGCCGTTGCGGCAGGCGGAGTTCGACGCGCTGGTGTCGCTGGTCTTCAACACCGGGCCGGGGCCGGTGCGCACCGGTACCGTCGGCGCGACGCTGCGGGCCCGCGACTACGCCAAGGTTCCGAAGGATCTGCTGCTCTACGTGAACGCGGGCGGCCGCAAGGTGTGTGGCCTGTACAGCCGCCGGGTCAGCGAGGGGAACCTGTTCACGAACGGGTCGTACGCCCGGCTCAGTCCGCGCTGCCCGTTCTGACCGGAGGCCTCATCGCTGTCTGCGGTATCTGCCGGGCGCGGTGCCGTACTGGCGCTTGAACGCGGTGGCGAACGCGAACTCCGAGGTGTACCCGACGTCGGTGGCGACGGCGCTCAGTGGAGCGTCGTCGCCGCGCAGCCGCCGTGCGGCAGTGGTCAGACGCCACCAGGTGAGGTAGCTCAACGGCGGCCGGCCGACGAGGGCGGTGAAGCGGCGGGCGAACGGCGCCCGTGACAGCCCGCCCTCGGCGGCGAGGCCGGCGACGGTCCACGGATGGGCGGGGTCGCGGTGGATGGCCTGCAACGCCGCCGCGGTGACCGGGTCGTTGAGGGCCGCGGCCCAGCCGGTGGTGTGCGGCACGGGTTGCCCGTCGAACCAGTCCCGCAGCAGGTACAGCAGCAGGGCGTCGAGGAGCAGGGGTACGAGCGCGTCAGTGCCCAGCCGGGGGCGTGCCAGTTCGGCGGCGAGCTGGTCGACGGCGGCGTGGAGTCCGGGATGCCGGCCGGGCCGGGCCGGAATGTGGATCAGTTCCGGCAGGTCGTACAGCAGCGGGTGCATCAGGGTGGGGTCAAGCTCGTAGGCGCCGCAGAGCGTCACGGTCGCCGGGCCCGTGGTGTCCGGTGCGGCGGGTGGGTGGCCGGCCAGGGTGTGGCCCCGGCCGTGCGGGCGGAACACGATGTCCCCGGCCGCCAGGTGGAGGGGTTCGGTGTCCGGGCGGGTCAGCCAGCACGGTCCGGCCAGGTTCACGTGGAAACCCGCGGCGCCGGGCACCGGAGCGAAGTACTGCGACCAGGGCGCCTGCCATGTCATCTGTTTCGAGCGGGGCTGACCGGTGCGCATGACCGCGAGCACGTCGCTGAGTACGTCCATCGCGTCACCCTACGGCGACAGAGACGATCGCGTATGAAAGGCAGATCGCAGCGTATAGGTTGTCTTCGCTGCGGGGCCGAGGATGGAGAGCGTGAAAGCCATGCGCATCCATCAGTACGGTGACCCGTCCGTGATCCGCCACGACGATGTTCCCCGCCCGGTGCCCGCCGACGATCAGGTTCTCGTCGAGGTCGCCGCGACGTCGTTCAACCCGTCCGAAATCGGGCTGCGCCGCGGCCTGCTGCGGTCGATGTTCGCGCTCGACATGCCGTACACCCTGGGCACTGATCTCGCCGGCGTGGTCGCCGAGGTCGGCCGCTCGGTGCGCACCGTCAGCGTCGGTCACCGGGTGGTCGGCCGGCTCGACGGGGGTGCCGCCGCCGACTTCGCGGTCGCGGCAGCCGAGCACCTGGTGCCCGCACCGGCTGCGATCCCGCTCGCGCACGCCGCGGCGCTGCCGGTGGCCGGGGTTACCGCCTGGCAGGCGGTGTTCGTGCACGCGGACGTCGCGGCGGGGCAGCGGGTGCTGATCAACGGCACCGGCAGCATCGGCGGTGTCGCCGTCCAGCTCGCCAAGCAGGCCGGGGCGCATGTCGTCGCGACCGCCGGTCCGGGCCGCACCGAGGCGGTCCGGGGGTTCGGCGCCGACCAGGTCGTCGACTACACGACCACGGCGCTCGCCGACGCGCTGGACGAGCCGGTCGACGTCCTGCTGAACTTCGCCGCGGTCGAGACAGAGCAGGCCGAGCTGCTGATGCCGCTGGTCCGGCCCGGTGGCATCCTGGTGTCCGCCACGGTCGAGGTCGAGCACCTCACCCCGCCACAGATCCGCTCGACGCGGTTCGTGGTCACCAACGACACCGAGCATCTCACGGCGCTGGTGAAACTGATCGACGCCGGCCGGCTCCGCGTCGACATCGCCGCGTCCCGTCCCCTCGCCGACCTCGCGTCGGTGCACCGTGATGCCGAAGCGGGACGGCTGCCCGGCAAGACGATCCTCACGCCGGCGGCGCCCGGCAACCGGTCCGGGCCCGCGCGATGAGTCCGCGCCGGCGCGACGAGCCCGTACAGGCGCGACGAGCCCGCACAGGCGGAGATGCCTCACCCGCGGGAGATGGTGATCAGATCCGGTCGGGGGAGCCGGATGACGTCCGCGAAGAGCCGCGGATCCATGGGCCGGTGCAGGTGGTACCCCTGACCGAGGTCACATTCCATCCGTACCAGAGCCTGCAACTGTTCGGCGTCCTCGATGCCCTCGGCCACGACCTCCAGGCGCAGCGCCCGCCCGAGGTCGACGACCGCGCGCACGAGGGCGTTGTCCTGCGCCGAGGTGGTCACGCCGCTCACGAAGCTGCGGTCGATCTTCACCTGGTCGACGGGGAACTGCCGGAGGTAGGACAGCGACGAGTACCCGGTGCCGAAGTCGTCGACCGCGAGGCGTACCCCGCGCTCCTTGATGAGCCGCAGGTTCGTCAAAGCCCTCGCCGGATCGGTCGTGAGCACGGTCTCGGTCAGTTCGAGGGTGAGCGCGCTCCCCGGCACGCCCGCGAAGTCCAGCGCGTCGGCCACGTCCGTCACGAACCGGGGATCGATGATCTGCCGGGCGGAGACGTTCACGCTGACGGTGAGGCCGGGCAGCGACCGGCGCCAGCCGGCGACCTGTGAGAGGGACTCGCGCAGCACCCACCGGCCGATCTCGTTGATCAGGCCGGTCTCCTCGGTGATCGGGATGAACTGGTCGGGCGGTACGAGGCCGCGGCGCGGATGGTGCCACCGCAGGAGTGCTTCGGCGCCCTCGAGTTCGCCGGTGCCCAGCCGGACCAGTGGCTGCACGTCGAGCCGGAACTCGCCGGCGGCCAGGGCGTTCTGCAGGTCGGCGCGCAGCTCCAGCCGGGCCAGTTGTTCGGCGTGCATCTCCGGTTCGAAGACCACCACCTGGCCGGACCCGGCTCGCTTCGCCCGGTACATGGCGACGTCCGCGTTGCCCAGCATGTCACCGGCCGCGGTGCAGTCCGCCCGGGTCGCGATGCCGATGCTGGAACCGATGTAGACCGGCCGGCCCGCGACCTGGAACGGCTCGGCGACCTGGACCGCGATGCGTTCCGCGACCGCCTGGGCCTCCTCGACCGCCCGGGCCTCCTCAACCGCGACCCCTTCGAGCAGCACGGCGAACTCGTCACCACCCAGCCGGGCCGCCATGTCACCGGTTCGCAGGCAGGCGAGGATGCGTTCGCTCACCGCGGCGAGCAGTTCGTCGCCCGCGTTGTGACCCAGGCTGTCGTTGACCGACTTGAATCGGTCGAGGTCGATGAACAGCACGACGACGGTCCCGATCCGGGGATCCTCCAGGATCTGGTCGAGACGTTCCAGGAAGCGTTTGCGGTTGGGCAGGCCGGTGAGCGGGTCGCGGTACGCCTCCCGGACCGCCTCCACGGTGCGCGCATCGGTCAGCGCCAGACTGATCTGCTGACCGAACGCGGACATCAGGCCGGCGTTCTCCGCGGCGGGGTCGGTCGCGTCGAGCCCGACCGCGACCAGGCTCCCCGCCACCACACCGCTGACGTGGACCGGGGTGGCGAGCGTCAGCTCACCGGACGGCCCGGACCGGCACACCGTCTCCTCCGCGGCGATCGCCTCGGCCGCGGGTTCCCGGGCGGCGTTCGCTGTGCCGGCCGGCTCCGGCCAGTGCGCCCGCGAAGCCACGATGAGGCTGGCGGGTTCTGCCGGGTCGGCCAGCACCAGCGCGATCGGGGCCTGCCCCAGCAGTCGCGAGGCGCCGTCCGTGACGGCGTCCAGGACCGACTGCAGCGGTTCGCGCCGGGAGATCGCGCGCTGGATGGACAGCAGCGTCTCCAGCAGGGCCTGCCGGGCGCGGACCGCCTCCAGCAGTTCCAGTCGCTGCCGGGCTTCGAGCGCCCGTTCCTCCCGCAGTGCCCGCTCGGTGGTGAGGATCCGCAGGTTGCGCAGCGCCAGCCCGAGGACCTGGGCCATGCCTTGCAGCATCTGCCGTTCCTCGGTGCTGAACTCGTCGTCGACACGCGCGACCACGAGTTCGCCGTCGATGTCGCTGCCGAGGCCGGCCTGAGCTCCGTTCGCCTCACCCAGCAACGGCAACTCCACCACCGGTTCACCGTGGAAGGCCGGACGCAACTGTTCGGCCAGGACCGTCACGGGCAGACCGGTCAGGCCGCGTACCCCGTCGTCACCGGCCAGCAGGACCGCGCCCACCTCCGCGTCGAGGGCCTCCAGAGCCCGTTCCACGGCGACCCGGATGGCCACCTCCTCGTCGGCGGAGGCGCTGACCGCCGTGAAGTACTCGGTCAGCTGGTGCGTCGACCAGTGCAAGGTCATGGGCGGTTGCTCAGGCGATCGCGAGGGTCACGACGGTGAGCCGGTGCAGGCCACGTGCTCCCCGGGTGCGCGCGAACTCGCCGTAGCTGTAGAAGCCGGCCAGGGGAGCACCACCGGTCTCCCGTTCGATGGCGGCGATCTCCCGCTCCACCCCGTCCGGGCCGAGCACCGCCTTGCGGATGCCGCAGTCGAAGGCCAGGAACCCGACCGGGTCGGCGCCGTCCAGCGCGTCGACGGCCTGCCGGCACGACACCGCTCCGGCGTCGGCGATCGACCCCTCCTCGGCGCCCATCACCCACGCCAGGGCACCCTGCGGGGTGTCGGCCAGGAACAGCAGTGACCGGTCCTCCGGGTCCCAGCTGTGCGCGATCCGGATGTCCTCACCGGTACGCCGGGACAACCCGAGCGGCTTCGCGAAGGCAGCCGCCTCGAACGCCCCCGCGTTCTCCAGCACCGCGGGGTCGATGCCGGTACGCTCCAGGAAGACGTCGAGAGCCGGTGCGCCGTCGAGCTCGTACAGTCGCCCTTTCTCGCTGCGGGTCACGATCATCGGCTCGCCGCGCTTGTGCCAGCCGTGCGCGATGCCGACCCCCAGTTTCGCGTCGGAGCCCAGGGCCACGCCGACGACCGCGTCCGTCAGCACCTCCACCCCGTCGCGGTCACCGAAGAACAGATGGGTCAGGGTCAGCCGCATGTCGTCACCGGCGCACCCGCCGACCAGCGGCACCATGGCGGTCGCGACGGAGTAGGCGCCCCGGACCACCTCGTCCTGTTCGCCGAGCAGCCCGTCGCACAGCAGCAGGCCCGCCCGGTGCTCCTTGGTCAGCTCGGCCACGCCCGCCGCGGCAACGGCGCCGGCTTCCTGCCGCGAGGCCGACGCGTTGCGGGCCACCGAGGCACGCACCTCGAGGCCGGGACCACCCATCGCCACGATCACCACGCTCTCGGAGGCGACGTCCCCGTAGCCGGGGGTCAGGTGACCGGCCGTGGTGCAGCCCACGATGACGGTGCCGGCGTCGGCCTGCGCCCGGACCGCGTCCAGCAGGCGCGCGAAGTCGTAGCGGACGGCGCAGTAGACGATCAGCAGGGCCGGGCTCCGGCCGGCGATGGCCTGGGTTGCCGCGGCAGTGCCCGCCGCCGCCGCGTCCGGGCTGTCGCTGTAGCCGGTGCCCATCCAGCGCGCTGCCTGCTCGGTCCGCTTCTCCATGCCGTTGACATCGGCGGCGAAGGGGCGAACCTGAGCGTACGGGCGTCCGGCACCGCTCCGCGCCGGGCTACCGACTGGTGACGGCAAGGTCGAGACGGTCGGCGACCTCGTTCAGATCGATCCCCGCGAGCTCCTGGGGCCGCACGACGACGCGAAGTTCCGTGCTCATCCAGGTCGAAGTGTTGTGGCTGATGAACGAGTTGATGACGGCGACCGCCAGCGCGGTGGGCGTCGCGGCCGGGATACGTGACAGACCGGAACCCATCAGCGGAACGGCGACCGGCTGCAACTGTCCGTACAGATGGACGGCCTCCCACAGGCGTTCGAGGCTGCTCGTGAGGTCGGACAGGGAGGAGCGAGCTATCAGATCATTGCCCATGTGGCTGTAGGCGAGCGCGAACAGCAGACGTTCACCCAGGCGGAGCGGGGCAACGGTACCCAGGGGGAATCGCACGAGTTTGCCGTGGCGCTTGCCGGCCCGGGTCTCCCGCCCGGCGGGCTTGACGTCCTTGAGTGCGGTACGTAGACGCCGGTCGATAAGGTCCCGATCGCCACCGAAGAGCCGGCGGGTGGTCTCCGCTTGGAGTGACCGCCCGTTGATGACCCGATCTGCTCGCGTGTCGGTGTCGAACGTGTCGGTGAAGCCAACGACCAGATGCGCGTCCTGGTGCGCGAAGATGTCGCCCGCCACCACGGAGACGGTGAACGCCGGGGGACCCTCGATCCGGCGGCGAAGGGGCTCGCGTGGACGGCGACGCACCTTCTCCTTCAGGGCGGACACTGCTTCGGCGAGTCCTGCCTCCCGGAGTACCTCCGCGTCGCATCGCGCGGACACGGCGAGCGCCTTGTCGTCGTCGCCCATGGCGAGGCTGGCCCGGAGCAGCTCGCACTCGGCCAGCCTGTGCAGCCGGTGCAGTTCGGAGATCACCGGCCCGGCGAACGGCAGGCGCTCCACGTCCTGCAGCGGGTTGCCGCGCCAGAGGAACATCGCCTCCTCGAGCAGGGTGACCGCTGTTGCGGCGTCCGACCGCTGCGCCTGCTCGACCATCCGGCGGAACCTGCGAAAGTCGATCTGATCGACGCCGAGGCAGAGCCGATAGGCCGTTCCCGAGCCGGACGTGATGGTTTCGATAATTGATTTCCCGGCGGCTTTCCGGATAAGGGTGATCCGTTTCTGGATCTCGGTACGTTCCGGGCGGCCGACCTGCCGTCCGTCCCGCCATACGTCGCGATGCAGAAGATCCGTTGCGACCGGCTCGTCGGCCCTCGTGGCAAGCCGGAGAAGAACGGCGCGTGCCTTGGGTGGAAGGGGTCGGACGGCCCCATTGGCGATCAACTCGGTTCGGCCCAGGGCGTTCAGGGTCGGAAGGGCAGCGGAAGCACGACGGAAGCGGTCGGGGTCTGTTGCGGGAACCATCCTTGATATTTCCTTAAGCGACGGCGACCGGACGGTACTCACATTTGTCGTGCTATTGATCAAGAGCAATGGGATGAAGCATGTATGCGGATCTTCTCAAAGCGGTCATGGTGTTGCTCCCGGTTCTGGTCGGGGCGGCGGCCGCCGCCGTGCCGACCGTCCTCGTCGAGAGGTCGAGGCAGCGGGTCGTGCTGGACACGCGGTGGGACGTCGCGATCCAGAACGTGAGCGCGAACTTCGCCACATCCGCGCGGGCCTTGCTCGACCTGGCGGAGCAGCACGCGAAAGCGAGCGAGGCGGAGCAGAAGGAGGTGCTGGAGAGGATGACGATGGAGAGGGGTCGGCTTCACATGCTGATGGCAGAGGTACGGATCCTTACCGACCACCGGGTTCAGCTGGCGGCCCGCCGCGTGGTCCGGCACACCTGGGCCCTGCAGGCCCTCCTCGCCACCGGCACGGATCCGAGAGCCACTGACTTTCCGTACGCCGGCCCGCGCGAGCGGACTCTGTCCAGCTTGTTCGACTTCTATCGGGCGGTGCGCCGGCAACTTCGGGTACCGCATGCCGACGAGCTGGCGTCGCTGAACCCGCCCGTTGTGGGGGAGCGGTCGTGACGTCCGCACCGGTCCGTACCAATGATGAGCACCACGAGCCGGACCGTGGCGAGGGGCTGTCCTCGTTCACGGTGCGGCCCAGCACGCCGACGCGACAGCTCTGTGCCGCGATGAACATGGACGAACGACTCCGGAACGCCGTGCTGGACGTGTTCCAGGGCCGGGGGGAGAGAGGCTGGGCGCCGAACTTCGGGGTGGACAGTGTCGCAGTGATCCGCCATGCCTGGCGTGCTCGCCGGTGGCGCTCCGCGATCGATGCCCTGACGAGCCTGACCATCGTCGGCTGTCTGGCCACCCTTCTCGCCGGATGGTGGTCGCGGGGTGCTCTGCCGCAGGTGGGAGTCGCCGTCGCGGTGATCGTGTTCGGCTTCCTGATCCGGCGTCTGCTGAGGTGGCGGAAGGTTACCCTGCTCGGCGGGCTCAGCCGGCTCTGGAAACGGAGGGAAGCCGGCCGGCGGGTTCTCGCGTCGATCGCTGTCCTGGCCGTCGGTGGAGTAGCAGTCGTGGCTCGATCACTGAGCGGCGCGCTGCGCCAGCAGGACGCCGTGATCGTCGGCGCGGGGTTGGTCGCGGTCGTCCTGATCGGCGGGGTGTACGCCTTCGTCATTGTGGGCTGGGGGCGTGGCTGCTTCAAGGACGACCAGTCGTCGGCATCGGTGAAGCCCCTCCGCGAGCAACCCAGCACGGTGCCGCGGCGGTGGGAGGCCAGGCTCGCGGCGCTCGCGGATCATCCGGATCCGGTCCAGTCCGATGTCGACTCGGTGGCCCGGCTGATCGTCTACGACATGCCGGCGCGCCGCGAGTTGTTCGGCAACAACCCGTTCGTGGGCAGCGGAGCCTGTCTCGGGCAGTTCCAGATCCACATCGACGTGCAGAAAGGCCGGAAAGACGCGAACGGCAAACGTAGAGAGCCCAAGAAGGTCGGGTTGGTAAGTCTGCACCGGGCCCTGGAGCGGATCGCGCAGAACGAGGACATGCCGATGGCATGGTCGGGATACCGCACCTACGTCAACGGTCTGCGCATCGGTGAGCTGCCCGAGTGGCTTGATCATCCGACCGGTCCGCCGGTCAGTTATGTGCCGCTCCCCTCGGCGCTGCGGGCGCTGGAGACGCCCACGGCACTCCAGCGGACCTATCTCTGCGTGCAGGTACCGGTCATGCGCTGGGACGAGAACATCATTCTCACGCTCTTCGTCCGTGCGGACCTGACCGGGCAGTTCTTGATCCTGCACAGCGAACTGCTGATTCTGCCCGGGATTGGGCATGTCACGCCGGCGTGGGCCGGGAGCCTGCCCAACGACATCTGGACACATCTGGGACTGTCCGCCCGGTTCGCCGTGCGGTACTCCTGGGCGGACGCGGCCGGTAGCCCTGGTCGCCTCGCGCGAGCAGCCTTCCGGCTCCTTCGTCGGCACTGGTGGCGATGGCGGATCTGGCTCCGGGTCCTGCACAAGAGAAGTCTTCAGCACGGCGCCGTCTTCTCGATCCGGGAAAAGCTGACGGAGGGTGCGGTGATCGTTGATCCGATGGCTATCCAGGACATCAAGCGGACGACGTCATTCCTGCTCCAGGCGTTGCGGGCCGGACTGCAACGTTATCTGGAGGAGCGGGACGTGGACACCTCGAAGCTCGAGGACGAGGTCCGTTCCGTGGTCAAGAACCAGCACATCAAGATCGACAAATTCCGGGCGCGGAACGCCACCTTCGGTGACAACGCTTCGATCAATGACGACTCTGACGACGAAGAGGAGTAGCGCGAGCATGGCGCAGAGAAGTGAAATCACAGCGCGGGATCTCCATGGCCGGAACATCATGTTCGGCGATCACAGTCACGTCAATGAGGGCAGTTCGGGCGGGTCGGAGAAGGCATTGGCCAAGCCGGCCCGGAAGGGTAAAGGCAAGAAGATCTTCGTGATCCACGGAAGGGACGCGGCGGCCCGGGATGCGGTCTTCGAGGTGTTGCGGGCGCTGGGGCTCAAGCCGCAGGAATGGGAGCATCTGGTCAAGGCGACGGGCAGCGCGACGCCGTCCCTTGCCGACGTGCTCGACCGGGCGGTCAAGGACGCGCAAGCTGTGGTTGCCCTGCTCACCCCCGATGACATCGTCCAGCTCCACCCGGATCTGCGATCTGCCGGTGACTCGGCGGCGGAACAGGCGGCCGGCTGCCAGCCACGGCCCAACGTCTATCTCGAATTGGGGATGGCCTTGGCCGTCATGCGGGAGCGGACCATCATTCTGGAGGCCGGAACCATCCGGCGTTCGGCGGACCTGAGCGGCCTCAACTATGTGACTATCGATGAGTCGATCCAGTGGTGCAACAAGCTCGCGCAGCGACTGGAAAACGCCGGCTGCCCGGTCGATCGGTCCGGTACGGATTGGCATGAGCCACGCCGGTTCACCGGCCTGGCCGCGTATCGGCGGCGCTGTGCCGCTGGGACGGATGCCGCCTGACGGGCCGGTGCCGCTGGGTGCGGCGCCGACCCGTACCGATGGCGGTGGCTCAGTTGCAGGCGGTGCCGTTGAGCTTGAAGCCGGTGGGCGCCGCGGCGTTGCCGGTGTGGTTGGCCTGGTAGCCGATGGTGACCGAGCCGCCCGGTGCCAGCGCGCCGTTGTAGCCGGCGTTCGTCGCGGTCACCGTGCCGCTGGCCGGGGAGTAGCCGGCGCTCCAGCCGGAGACGATGCTCTGCCCGGTGGCCAGGGTGAAGGCCAGGGTCCACCCGTTGACGGCGGTGGTGCCGGTGTTGGTGATGGTGAGGCTGTTGGTCAGGCCGGTGCCCCACGCGTTGACCGCGCTGCTGACCCGGCAGGTGCCGGTACCGCCGGGGCTGGTGCTCGGCGAAACACTCGGCGAAACACTCGGTGACGCGCTGGGCGACGTGCTCGGGGAGGTGCTCGGCGAGGTGCTGGGCTGGCTGCCGCCGGCGGCGCTGATGATGGCGTCGATGATGCCCTGCTGGGTCACCGTGACGGAGGCGCGGTTGAACAGGCCGAACCCGTACTGCCCGTTGTAGCCGTTGTCCCAGTACGCGGTGGCCGCACCGTACTTCTTGGCGGCGGACACCACGGCGCGCGCGTAGTCGGCGCGGTACCTGTTGTTGGCCGGGTCGTGCGTCGTCTTGTCGATCGAGCCGTACTCGCCGACGAAGACCGGGTAGCCGCGCGTGACGAAGGTGTCGTACATCTTCTTCATCTGCCCGTCCAGGAAGTCCTCCTGGCCCCACACCGACTTCTTCGCCGGGTTGGTCGCGCCCGCACCCCACTGCGTGATGGTGCCGTCCTCGGTGCCGGTGAAGTCCCACGGGTCGTAGTAGTGCACCGAGATCATCAGCCGCTGCTCGCCGGCGGGGATGCTCGACGACCGGTACTGATCAGTCGGGATCACGAAACCGTGGTTCCCGGCGGTGTAGTCGATGTTGGTGTTCCAGCCGGGCACCAGCAGCCAGCGGGAGGCGTTGGTGCCACCGGTACGGCGTACGGTGTCCACGAAGATCTGGTTGTAGGCGTTGATGTTCGAGTAGCAGGGCTGCGTCGGGTTGCCGTACTGCCCGTCGAAGTTCTCGTTCATCGACTCGAAGATCAGGTGCTCGTCGTAGCCGCGGAACCGGTTCGCCACCTGCTGCCAGACCTTCTGATACTTCTCCCGGATCGTGGTCTGCGACGCCGCGTCGCAGATCAGCCAGGAACCGGCGACACTCTTGTAGCCGTCACCGTGCATGTTGATCAGGACGTGCAGGCCCCGGTTGTACGCGTAGTCGACGACCTCCTGGATCCGGTTCAGCCACGCCGCGTTGATCGTGTAGTCCGGGCCGGCCCCGATGTGTCCCAGGTACGAGACCGGGATCCGGATCGTCTTGAAGCCCGACGCCCGCACCCGGTCGATGAGCGCCTGCGTCGCCGCCGGATTACCCCAGGCCGTCTCGTTCGGGACGCCGTTGAGGTTGGCCTCGAGCGTGTTGCCCAGGTTCCACCCGGCACCCATGTCGGCGACCAGCTGCGAAGCGGTCCGCTGCGCCCCGACGTCGGCCGAGGCCGACACCGTCACGCCGTACACACTCGCCGCGACGGCCAGGCCGGCGGCAAGGAACGCCAGGCCGGCCCTCCTCACTCTCGAACTCATGGAAGTTTCCCTCTCGTCGGTCTCGAGCGCTGGGACCGGCCGAGGTCGGGCTTGGGGAAAGCCGGCGATCGGTGCGGACAAAAGCGCTGGGAGCGCTCCCATCATTGCAAACCATCTATACGTTGTCACCTCCACCCGAAGAGGCGCGGGGCGATTGGGTGGGGCGGGGAGCGCGGCGTGGGGCCGCGGGCGGGCGCGGGTGGCGCGGTTGATCACGACAGGATCGGCTGCGTCGGGCCCGCGCCGCGGTGTTGATCTGCTAGCGATGCGAAATCGCGGTTTTGACCCCTTGATCACAGCGATTTCGTAGCGCTAGCAGATCAACATCTCGACAGGGGCAGGCGCGAGAGCGGCGCGACGAGGCTGGAGCCGGGCGGACGCGGGTGTGATACGCGGGCGGCTCCCGCTGGACGGTGATCGTTGTGCGGTGCCTGCGCGTGAAGGCGCCCGGCTTGCGCATGAGGCGCCCGGCTTGGGCGGGCGCCGGCTCTCAGCGGAAGCCGGTGATCGTCAGCAGGAGCCAGCCGCCGGCGGTCAGCGGCACCGACCACGCCAGGGCGAGCAGGCGGTCGCGCCACGTGCGGCCCAGCAGCGCCGTCGCCAGCAGGCCCAGGAAGATCACCAGGGCGGCGTACGACAGCAGGTCCCCGGTCTCGTAATTCGGATCGCCGAGCCGCAGCAGCGAGATCAGCCCCTCGGCGAACAGGACCGCGGCCGGCAGTGCGAGTGCCGGCAGCCGCAACCGGCCGGGGGAGCGGGCCAGCACCCCGCCGCCGCCGAACACGACGCCCGCGACCACGCCGAAGCCCATCCACAGCAGGGCGGTGGCGTTGTACAGGGTGGACCAGTCGTCGTTCTGGATCAGCGCGGCGGCCAGGTAGTAGCTGGGCACCGCCACGACCAGGCAGGCGATCGCCCCGGCGACGGCGACCGGCAGGCGCCACGGGTTCAGGCGGGTCAGCAGGAACGCGGCGACCGCCCACACGGCCAGGGAGTTGCCCAGGTCGGCCACGGGTGACGGCAGGTACTTGATCCAGACGAAGTCCAGGACACCCAGCAGCAGGCCCGCGACCGGAGCCACCACGGCCACAGGCCACTTGATCATCATGGTCGGGATCCTATGGAGGCGCGGGCGGCGGGCGGATCGGCTTGCGGGCAGAGCCCAGGCGTACGGGGGTCCGCCGAAAGTCGCAGTGCCGGGCGGGCCGGTGGGCGTTACGACCCGGGCGTGGCCCATGGGCCGGCCCACGGGTCGTCGGCCGGATCGGGCGGGGCGAAGCGGCTCAGGCACCACTGCCCCCAGGACCTGACCCAGGCGTCCGCCTCGTCGGCGAGCATGGCTTCCACCTCGGGCAGCAGGGCCGTGAGCTGGGATCTTCCGACCGTGACGATGCCGTGCGAGCGAAGCAGGGGATCCGGATCGGCGAGCAGGTGGCGGACGGTATCGATGAGCAGGTCCCCGAGCGTGGGGGTGGTGAGCTCCCACGCGAGCAGATGGGCCGCCATGCGGCGCCGCTCGAGACTGTCAGCGGTGAGTTCGGGCAGCAGGTCGTCGAGGGTCAGCCGGTTCAGCAGACGCAGCGCCCGGAGGTCGGCAGGCACTCGGGAGCGCGCGTGAGCGACGATCTCGTCGGTGGCCTCGGCCCGGCGGCGGGGGCCGGATTCCCGGTCGTGGCACAGGTTCCAGATCCCGGCCCGGACCACCGGTTCCTCATCGGAGTCCACCGCCCGGTCCAGCGCCGTTCGGGCGTCGAGGCCGACCGCCGGCACCATCAGTAGTGACTCACCGGCGCGGATGCGCCGCTCGGGCGACGGGTCACCGCCGAGGACCGCGATCAGCGCGGCCTCGTCCAGTGGCAGCCGTTCCCCGAAGATGCCGACGTCGCACCGCTCCCGATCTCGGTGAGGAACAGTCGATACGCCGCCGGGAGGGTGACATCCGCACCCGGACATCGTCGACACTCGCCACCGCGCAAGCCTGTGCGTGCCGTCCGGGGAGGACAACCCGCCAGCCCGGACCGGGCCGAACTTGTCTCTCGCTCAGTGAGAAGGTGCCTGGTACCGCTGTGACCGCCGTCGCATTCTGGCGGCTCGATGTCACAGGAGGTTCACGTGGCCGAAACACGAACTCTGCGCGTGACCGGCAGACGGCCGGTCGCCGACGGTGTGGTGGCGCTGACCCTGGCCGATCCGGCGGGGGCGCGGCTGCCGGACTGGACGCCGGGCGCTCACCTCGATCTGGTGCTGCCCGGCGGGCTGGTGCGCCAGTACTCGCTCTGCGGTGACCGGTGGGACCCGTACACGTACCGCATCGCGGTGCTGCGGGAACCGGGCGGGCGCGGCGGGTCCGCGTACGTCCATGATGTTCTCGAAGTGGGGGAGACCGTAGGTCTCGGTGGGCCGCGCAACAATTTTCCGCTGGTGCCCGCGCGGCGCTACCTGTTCGTCGCCGGCGGCATCGGGATCACCCCGCTGCTGCCGATGATCCATCAGGCGGATCTGCTGGGCGCGGACTGGCGGCTGCTCTACGGCGGGCGCAGCGAGGCGAGCCTCGCGTTCCGGGACGACCTGGCCGGCTACGGCGATCGGGTGCTGATCAGGCCGCAGGACCGGTACGGGCTGCTGGACCTGCCGGCCTTCGTCGCCGGGCACGCCCCGGGTACGCGTGTCTACTGTTGCGGGCCCGCGCCGCTGCTCGCCGCGGCCGAGCGGGCGTGCGCGGGCCTGCCGCCGCACACGCTGCGTACCGAACGGTTCGTGGCCGCCGGGGACGGCACCGCGGCGCGCGGCACGGCGTTCGAGGTGGAGCTGGCCCGCACCGGGAAGGTCCTGACCGTTCCGGCCCACTCGTCCGTGCTCGACGTGGTCACCGCGGCCGGCGCCGAGGTGCTGTCGTCGTGCCGGCAGGGCGTGTGCGGCACCTGCGAGGCCACGGTGTTGGCCGGCGAACCGGAGCACCGCGACAGCGTCCTCGACGACGCCGAACGCGCCGCCGCCACCTGCATGTTCGTCTGCGTGTCGCGCTCACGCACGGACCGCCTCGTCCTCGACCTGTGAAAGGAGCGTGCCGTGCTGACACCGGACAGTGACGCCGACCCGTTCGACCACGCGAACCTCGAGGACCCGGGACCGCTGCACGAGAAACTGCGCGAGGCCGGCCCGGTCGTGCGCCTCGCCCGCTACGACACCTACGCGCTGGCCCGGTACGAGCACGTGCACGCCGCGCTCACCGACTGGCAACGCTTCCAGTCCGGCGCCGGTGTCGGGCTCAGCAATTTCCGGTACGAGAAACCGTGGCGCCCGCCCAGCCTGCTGCTCGAGGCCGACCCGCCGCACCACGACGCCCCGCGCCGGGTCCTCACGAAGATCATCGGGCCGCGATCGCTGCACCGGCTGCGGGACAGGTGGGCCGCCGAGGCGGACGCGCTGGTGGACCGGGTGCTCGACGGCGGCGGCACCCTCGACGCGGTGCCGGGCCTGGCGGAGGCCTTCCCGCTGCGGGTCTTCCCGGACGCCGTCGGCATCCCCGCCGAGGGCCGGGCCAACCTGCTGCCCTACGGCGATCACCTGTTCAACGCGTTCGGCCCGCCCAACGACCTGGTCGCCCAGGGCAACCCCCGGATCGCCGGGCTGTCCGCCTGGGTGAACGCGCAGTGCGCCCGAGACGTGCTCACCCCCGGCGGGTTCGGCGCCGACATCTGGGCCGCCGCCGACCGGGGCGAACTCACCGGAGAGCAGGCGCCGCTGGTGGTGCGCTCCCTGCTGTCCGCGGGCGTCGACACCACCGTGCACGGGCTGTCCGCGGTGCTCTACGCCTTCGCCACCAACCCGGCACAGTGGCAGCGGCTGCGCGACCAGCCGTCGCTGGCGCGGGTGGCCTTCGACGAGGCGGTGCGCTGGGAGTCGCCGGTGCAGACGTTCTTCCGGACCGCCACCACCGACGTCACCGTGGACGGGACCACGATCCCGGAGGGCGCGAAGATCCTGATGTTCCTCGGCGCCGCCAACCGGGACCCGCGCCGCTGGGACGACCCGGACCGCTTCGACCTGGGCCGCGACCCGTCCGGGCACGTCGGGTTCGGCATGGGCCTGCACCAATGCGTCGGCCAGCACATCGCCCGACTGGAAGCCGCCTCCCTGCTGACCGCCCTGGCCCGCCGGGTGACCCGCCTCGAACTGGCCGGGCCGGTGCGCCGGCACCACAACAACACCCTGCGTGCCTGGCGCAGCATCCCGATCCGGCTGCACCGGAGCTGACGAACATGCGTATGACAGGAGAATCCGTGACACAGTCGACAAGCACCAGGAGCGGGCGGGGAGGCGTGACCCTCGCTGTCCTCGCGGCCTCCGGCATCCTCGCGGTCGCCGGGCCCGCCCCGTCAGCGCAGGCCGCGAGCGCCCCGGACTTCGGGCCCAACGTCAAGATCTTCGACACGCGTACGCCGGTCGACGAGATCAACGCCTACCTGCGGAGCATCTCGGCGGAGCCGGAGTTCAGTGGCAACCGGCACGCGGTGTACTTCAAGCCGGGGACCTACGGCAGCGCCGCCGGCCAGGACAACCCCGCCACCGCCACCGGCATCGTCAACAGCGAGGTCGGCTACTACACCTCGATCGCCGGGCTGGGGGCCTCGCCCACCAGCGTCCGGATCAACGGCGCGCTGCACTCCGAGCCGCGGCAGAACGCCGACGGAAGCTCCGACGGGCTGACGAACTTCTACCGGTCGCTGGCGAACCTCTCGATCAACCCGATCCAGCGGCCGGTGGGTGCCGACGCCCAGCGGGCCAGGCCCGAAGGCGTCGCGCCGGCACACACCATGCGCTGGGCGACCTCCCAGGCGTCCTCGCTGCGCCGCGTCGACATCCGGGGCGACCTCGACCTCAACGGCGCCTACGGTGCCACGCTCTTCGGCACCGTGATGGCCGACAGCCGGGTCAGCGGCACCGTCAACAGCGGCGGCGACGCCGGACCGGGCCAGGCGCAGTACTACGTGCGGGACAGCCAGATCGGCGGCTGGCGCGGCGGCTCGGCCAACCTGGTCTTCTCCGGGGTGCGGGGCGCGCCGGCGAGCGACCTCACCGGCCGCGGCATCACCACGCTGGCGACCACCCCGGTGTCGCGGCCGGCGCCGTTCCTCACCGTGACCGGCGACGAGTACGCCGTCGTCGTGCCGAAGGCGCGCACCGACGCCGCCGGGGTGAACTGGGGGGCCGCCGGCACCACCCTGCCGATCTCCCGGTTCCACATCGCCAAGCCCGGCACCGACACCGCCGCCGGCATCAACGCGGCCCTCGCCGCCGGCAAGCACCTGATCCTCACCCCCGGGATCTACCGCCTGAACGGCCCGATCAGGGTGACCCGGCCCGGCACCGTCGTCATGGGCATGGGGTACGCGACCCTGGCACCCACCGGCGGGCGTGCCGCGATCGAGGTTGGCGACGTCAAGGGCGTCGTCCTCTCCAGCCTGCTCGTCGACGCCAGCCCCGGCACGGACGTCCTGGTCAAGGTCGGCACCGGCGGCGCCACCGGCATCGGTGACGCCACCGACCCGACCACGCTAAGCGACCTGTTCGTCCGGATCGGCGGCGCCCAGGCCGGTTCCACCCGGACCGCGCTGCGCATCGACCAGAGCAGGGTCATCCTCGACGACTCCTGGCTGTGGCGCGCCGACCACGGCACCGGCGTCGGCTGGACGAGCAACACCAGCGACACCGGTCTCGTCGTGAACGGCACCGACGTGACAGCCCTCGGCCTGTTCGTCGAGCACCACCAGAAGAATCAGGTGGTCTGGAACGGTGAGCGCGGCCGGACCATCTTCTATCAGAGCGAGTTCCCGTACGACCCGCCGAACCAGGCCGCCTGGACGGACGGAACGAGGGAGGGGTACGCCTCGTACCAGGTCTCGCCCCGGGTGACCACGCACGCGGCGACCGGCACGGCGATCTACACGCTGTTCCTGGACTCCACGTTCGCCGGTGCCCCGGTGCGGGCCTGGACGTCCATCGAGGCACCGCGGCGCGGCAGCGTCCGGTTCACGTCGATGACGACAGCGGTCATCGCCTTCGGCGGCGGGATCCGGCACATCGTCAACGACACCGGCGCCGCCGTCGACGCGACCCGGCCCAACCAGGTCGTCCCCGGCTTCGCCGCCGCCGCCCGGCTGGCGGCGTACCCCGGCTGAGCACCGGCTCGGTGCCGCGACCCGCACGGCAGGGGCGCGGCACCGAGGTGCGGGGACTCAGTTCGACGTCTGTGCCGGGTCGGTGAGGCGAGGATCGAGGCCGTACTGCGCGGGCAGGCCGAGGTTCTCCCGCAGCGTCGACCCCACGTAGTCCCGGGGGTAGACACCGCGCTGGCGCAGGATCGGGACGACGTTGTCGACGAAAGCGTCCAGGCCGGACTCGGCGAGGTCCGGGATCACCCAGAAGCCGTCCGCGGCCTCGGCCTCGAACCAGTCCTGCAAGTGATCGGCGATGAGGTCGCCCGGGCCGACGACGGTCGGGTGGAAGTCGATGACGCCGTGGGCGAGGATGTCACGCACCGACCACCCTTCCCGCGCCACCCGCAACGCGATCTCCGAGCGCGGGTCGACGGGTGCGGCATAGGCGCGCGCGAGTTCGTCGGCCGTCAGCGGGTCGTCGATCCGGCTCGGTTCGAGCCGGAGGCCGAGCATCTGACCGAGCATGCGGACCCGTTGCGGGGCGACGTCGCCGGTCACGGCCATCCGGCGATCCAGACCCTCCCGGACGGTCGCGGCGACGGTCGTCATGACCCCGGCGAAGTACTTGATCTCGTCGGGGTCACGCCCGGCCGCTCGGGCGGCCTCGCGGACCATCGCCCGCTGCGCCCGGGCCTCCTCGATCGTCCAGACCTCGGCGATGAAGCCGTTCGCGTACCGGCCCGCGATGGACAGCAGGTGCGGGCTGGGCCCGCCGGCGGTGAAGATCACCGGCTGGCCCTGCTCGGACGGCGGGATCGGCAGCGGACCTCGGGTCGCCACGTGATCGCCCCGCAGGTTGACCGGCCGGACCTGCGCCGGGTCGAAGTAGCGCCCGGAGGCCTGATCCCCGATCCAGGCGTCCCTTCCCCAGCTGCCCCAGAGGGCCTGGACGAGCTGGATCGTCTCGTGGGCGCGTGGTACCGCTCGGATCGATCCGCGACCGGCCTGCCGTAGTTCGCGGCGACCGCGGGGTCGCTGGTGGTCACGGCATTCCAGCCGGCCCGCCCGTGGCTCATCACATCGAGCGCCTTGTACTGCCGGGCCAGGTTGTACGGCTCCTGGAACGTCGTGGATCCCGTCGCGACGAGACCGACCTTCGAGGTTTCCCGGGCGACCGCGGCGAGGGCGAGCATCGGGTCCATGGTCATGCTCAGGCCGGCGTGCTCCTCACCACCCCGGACCGCCGCGAAGTCGGGCAGGAACATGAAGGCGAACCCGCCGCGCTCCGCGGTCCGGGAGATACGCACCTGGGCGTCGGTGCTGGTGAAATTCCCGGGATCGATGCCGGGTGCCCGCCACGCGCCGGCGAGGGCGCCGTAGCTGGATCCGAGCATGGTTCCCAGGATCATCTGCCGTGCGGTCACGTCGTTCCCCCGCTGTCGTGTCGTGTCGTGGTCACCGGGCCGCCGTCTCGCCGGCCGCTCCGTCGGTGGCCGGACTCGGTGCCCGGCGGACGAAGAAGGCGCCGGCCAGCACGAGCAGGCCGATGGCCCAGGCGGTCAGGAAGGCGGCGTGTCCGGCGGACTCTGCCTGGGCCGTGCTGAGCACGCCGGCGTCCCGGGCACCGGAACCGATGGTGTAGGCGGAGATGAACACCGCGCCGAAGGCGGCACCGGCGAGCTGCTGAATGGTGGAGAAGGCCGCGCTGCCGTGCGGGAAGAGCTCGTTCGGCAGGCCGCTCATCGCACTCGTCGTGAGCGGGGCCCACATGGCGGCCATGGCACTGGTGAACACCAGCCAGGCGACGATCAGCGTGACCACGCTCGTGCTCTCATCGACCCGGCTGAGGAACCACAGGACGGCCAGCCAGACGATCGCACCCGGGATGACCAGCGGGCGCGGCCCGAAGCGGTCGTAGACCCGGCCGCTCAGGGTCGCCACGATCGAGATCGCAGCGCCGCCGGGGATCAGGAAGAGGCCGAGCTGCAAGGTGTTCAGGCCGGTGACGTTGGTCAGCACCAGCGGCAGAACGACCAGCAGCCCGATCCCGTTGCCCGCGACGAAGACCATCACCAGGATCGGCAGGGCGAACGACTTCCGCAGAAAGATCCGCATGTCCAGGAACGCGCTGTCGCGACGCTGCAGTGGGATCTGGCGGAGGACGAACGCCACCAGGCCCGCCAGGCCCACCGCGATCGGCAGGTACGGCGGGATCGGGGCGTGCCCGGCGGACGCCTCGCCGAGCAGGGAGAGTCCGTAGACCAGACCGCCGAACCCGACCGCGGACAGCAGCAGCGACAGCAGGTCCAGGGTCACCGGTTCCGGGGTGGTGACGTTGGGCAGCTTCCACGCTCCCAAGGCCAAGGCGGCGATGGCGATCGGCAGCATCAGGATGAACAGCCAGCGCCAGCTCAGTGCGGACAGCACGAGACCGGACAGTGCCGGGCCGAGCGCCGGCGCCACGGAGGGGACGGCCGTCGTGATCGCCATCATCTGGCCGCGACGAGCGACCGGGACCAGGCGCATGGTCGTGGTCATCAGCAGGGGCAGGAAGACGGCGGTGCCGGACGCCTGGATGATCCGGCCGGCCACCAGGGCGCCGAACGTCGGCGCGATCGCGGCGAGTGTCGTCCCGGCGATGAACAGTGACAGCGCGACCAGGAAGACCGTTCGCAGGTGGAACCGCCGCATCACGAAACTGCTGGCCGGGATCAGCACCGCCATGGTCAGCAGGAATCCGGTCGTGACCCACTGCCCGGTGCTCGGGCTGACGCCGAAGTCCTCGATCAGCGTGGGCAGGGCGACGCCCAGGAGCAACTCGTTGAGGAAGACGATGAACGTCGAGACGATCAGGATCCCGATCACCAGGGCGACACCCGGGGGGAGCCGGTCGCCGGAGTGGTCCGTCGATGCCGGATCGGCGGCGTCGGCTTTCGATGCGGTGGTGGTCATGTGCGTGCTCACTGTCTCGGTAAGTCGGAAGAGCGATCGGCGACCATGGTGCAACCTTCACATCATGTGAATGTCAACCGTGAGCGACGAGGGACCGATCACACCCCGTGAACCTTGACATGACTGTAACGTTGCGGCGGAGGTGGTCATGAAGATTGGTGAGCTGGCGAAACGCACCGAAGTCCCGACGCGCATGCTCCGCTACTACGAGGAGCAAGGGCTCATCACGCCCACGCGGCAGCCGAACGGTTACCGCGAGTACGACGAGTACCTGGTGGACCGGGTGCGGAAGATCCGCGGTCTGCTCGACTCCGGCATTCCCACCCGCATCATCGGCAGCATGCTGCCCTGCCTCAACCAGCCGCAGGAGATCGTGGTCGCCGATCCCGACCCTGAACTGCGCGAGATGCTCGTCCGGGAGCGCGACCGGATGACCGAGCGCATCGCGCTGCTGGAGCACCACTGCCACGCCATCACCCGGTACATCGACGCGATGGACCGATCCCTCACGGCCACGACCGAAAGCGCGTACCGCAATGATCCTCGACCCTAAGGTGACCGGAATGACCTTGCTCGACCTTGACCCGGACCAGTTGCTCTCCACCACGCGGGCGGTCCGCAAACGCCTCGACCTCACGCGGCCGGTACCCGACGACGCGATCCGCGAGTGCGTGGCGATGGCCCTGCAGGCACCGTCCGGATCGAACGTCGTGACCATGCGGTTCGTCGTGGTCCGCGACGAGGCGAAGCGCCGGGCGATCGGCGACGTCTACCGCGAGGTGTACGCCGGCTACCAGGCCTCACCGGGCTACCCCGGCAAGCCCACCGGGGACGAGGCCCGCGACGCGGTGCAGCGGCGGGTGGCAAGCTCCGCCGACTACCTGGGCGAGCACATGGGCGACGCGCCGGTGCTCGTGCTGGCCTGCAACGAAGGTCCCAGCCGGGAGTGGGCGGTCGCCGGCATGAGCAACGTCATCCCGGCCACGTGGAGCTTCATGCTGGCCGCCCGGGCCCGGGGGCTGGGCACCGCGTGGACGTCGATGCACCTCGCCCGCGAGCGGGAGGTGGCCGAGATCCTGGGACTGGACTACGAAACGCTCGCACAGGCGGTGCTCACGCCGGTGGCGTACACGAAAGGCACGGATTTCCGCCCGGCCGAGCGACCCGCCCCGGACGAGGTCATCCGCTGGATCTAGACCTGGTCCACCCTTGACGGCCTCGCTCACCATCGGTGAGGGTGAGAGCCCGGTCAGGTGAGGGAGGGTCGTGCTCGGGTCACCGGAAGGGCCGCGGCGCCGGGCTCTGTGCGTCGGCATCGGACAGTTCGGTGAGCCGGGCGGGGTGGCCGAGGAAGGGCCCGATCGGGGCTGGGAGTCGCTCGGCGACGCGCCGGCGCAGGCACGTGCGGTGGCCGCGTCGTTCGGGCGGCTGGGATATGAGTGCACGCTGCTCGATCCGGCCCCGCCGGCGGCCGCGCTCGGGGCGGCGGTGCGGCAGGCCATCGCGGAGTGCGGGCCGTCGGACGTGCTGGTCGTGCACGTGCTCAGCCACGGCACCCTGGTCCGGGACCGGTTCCTGCAGGTGGTGGGCGCGGACGGCGCGCACGACGAGTCCACCGAGGTGGAACGGTGGATCCGCTGGGTGACCGACGCCGGTGACCGGGCGCCGACGACCCTGTTCCTGCTCGACCTGTGCTTCGCTGGTGGCGCGGCCCGGCTGAACTGGCTGCAGGAACTCGGCGACGAGCAGCCACGGGTCTGGGTGATCTCGGCGTGCGCGCCGGCGCAGCGGGCGTTCGGCGGCCGGTTCAGCGAGGCCGTCACCCGGGTCAACACGGCGCTGGCCGGCGGCGAGCTGGACATCGACTCGTCGTACCGGCACGCGCCGATCACCACGGTGGCGCAGCGGATCCGGCGCACGGTGGCCTGGGCCGCGGCCGCCGGAGGCAGGCTCGGCCAGCAGGTCACGGCGACCCGCATCGACATCAGCGCGGTCCCCGACGACCTGCCGTTCTTTCCGAACACCGCATACACCGGCAGCGTACGGCGCCGGACCGGCACCCGGATCGACACGGCGCTGCGGCCGTTCCTCGACGACCTGGACGAGGCGCTGGACGCGGTGCACTTCCTCAGCCGGGCCTCCGGGCACAGCTCCCTCGACGACGGGGCCACCACCGGCTGCTTCACCGGTCGCGCCCGCGAGCTGCAGATCCTGTCGCCGTGGGTGAACCTGCAGGACGAGGTGGGGTTGCGGGTGGTGACCGGCAGCCCCGGTGCCGGCAAGTCGGCGCTGATCGGGGTGCTGGTCTGCGCCGCGCACCCGAAGCTGCGGGCGGCGACGAGCGCCATCTGGGAGAAGATCAGCCAGTGGCCGTACCAGAACGAGGTCTTCGCGGCCGTGCACGCCCGCCGCCGCGGCCTGGAGCAGGTGGTCGCCTCGATCGCGCACCAGCTCACCGGTGACCCGGCGGCGGCGATGAGCGCGCCCGAACTGGTACGCCTGATCGCCGCCTACCCGAACCCGCCGGTGATCGTCGTCGACGCCCTGGACGAGGCGATCGACGGCGAACGGATCATGACGGAGTTGCTGCTGCCCCTGCACGGCACCCGATGCAAGGGCCGGCCGGTGCGGCTGCTGGTCGGGATGCGCCCGTGGGAGCAGTTCCAGCCGCTGATCGAGGCGGCCGGCGCCGGTCTGGTCGACCTGGACGACGTGCGACCGCGTCAGCTGCAGGACGACCTCACCACCTACGTGTTCGACCTGCTGCGCACGGATCGGCGGTGGAATCAGGGGCACTCCGGCGGTGCCGCCTACACGATCGCCCACACCGTGGCGAAACGGCTCACCGAGAACGTGGACCGGGACTGGGGTGCCTTCCTGGTGGCCGGGCTGTTCGCCGGGCACGTCCTGAGCACCCAGGCCGAACCGCTCACCGACAACGCGCAGGCCGAAGCCCTCGGCCGCACGGTCCCGCGGTCGCTGCCCGGCCTGCTGGAACTCGACCTGCGTACCCGTGGCCTCGGCGACGACGTCCGCGCGGTCCTGCACGCCTTGGCCCACGCCAAGGGCGAGGGGATGCCGGCGGAGACTCTGCGGTACGTGGCCGGCGGCGGGGGCGGGCTGTTCGAGGCCCTGGACGCGGTCCGGTTCTATCTGCGGCACGGCGCGGACCCGGCCGAAGGCACCACCCTCTACCGGCTGTTCCACCAGGGACTCGCCGATCACCTGCTGCCGGCCCTGGACGCCGGCGCCGTCCTGGACCGCCTGCTGTCCTCGCTGGCGTCACCGGCGGAACCCGAGGTGCGGCGCTGGGACGTGGCGTCGCCCTACCTGCTGCGGAACGCCGCCGACCACGCCCACCAGGCCCAGCGGATCGAGGAGGTGCTGACCGACCCCGGCTACCTGATGACGGCCGAGCCGGCCGTGGTGGGCGGCGCCCTCGACGCCGCGCCGGAACCTGTTGCGCGCACGATCGGCGCCGCCTACCGGGAAACCGCCGGGATCGCCGACCCGGCACAGCGGCGGTTCCTGTTCGCGCTGCTGGCGGTGCGGGCGGGCCGGCACGACCTGGCCGCCCGGATCGGCACCCTGCCCGGCCAGGACCCGCTGCCGTGGCGTCCGGTGCGGGTCAGTGACGCGAGCGGCGACCACCGGGTGACGGCTGTCGGGTTCGGCATGTGGCAGGGCCGCCGGGCGGTGATCGTGGGGTCGGCGGGAGGAACGGTCCGGGCGTACGACTTCCGCACCGGCGCGGTCCGGTTCCGGGCCCGGCTGCGGCACACGCACCCGGTCGCGGCCGTCGTCGTCGGCAGCGCCTTCGGCACGACGGTGCTGGCGTCCGTGGACGAGGACGGCCGGCTGCACCTGCACGACGCGACCACCGGCCACCCGGTCGCCGACCCGATCCTGGCGCGCCGGCAGACCCGGGGGCTGAGCCTGGTGGAGATCGCCGGGCGGCCGGCGGTCCTGCTGCTCCCGGACGCCGGCGCCCCGGTGCTGCTGGACCTGCGCAGCGGCCGGCGCTGGGGTGTGCTGGACGAGCCGGTGCTGCCCGTGCAAGCGCTGCTGATCGGCCACCGGGTGTACTGGGCGGGCCGGCTCATCGCCGACGATCATCAGGCGGCGTTCGTGTCCGGGCACGGCATCGTCCGTACGCTGCCACACCCCGACCCGGTGAGCGCGGTGACCGTGGGCGCGCGCGACGGGGTGCCGCTGCTCGTCACCGGCACCGAGGCCGGCGAGATCCGGTCCTGGGATCTGCTCACCGGCGCGCGGTACGGGACGGTGCGGCTGCCCGGTCCGGTGCGCGGCCTGCTCCTGGGGGACGGCGGTGAACTGGTGGCGACCACCGGCGAGCACCTGGTCGCGCTGCTGCCGGCGGACCCCGGGGAGAGCGTGCCGGCGGCGGGTGCGGGTGCGGGGGAGAGCGTGCGAGCGGGTGCCGGGACGGAGACGCTCGCGCGGCGGTACGTGGCGCTGGCCGGTGAGGTGCGCCAGGACGAGGTCCAGCCACTGCTGTGGGGCAAGGCTGCGGCGCCGGTGCCCGTACCCGTGCCGTCGTCCTCTTTCACCATTGCCGTGACGATGCCGCAGCTGGGTCAGGCGATGACCGAGGGGGTGGTCACCCGCTGGCTCAAGCAGGAGGGTGACACCGTCGAGATCGACGAGCCGCTGCTGGAGGTGTCCACCGACAAGGTGGACACCGAGCTCCCGGCACCGGCTGGCGGTGTCCTGATCAAAATCACCGTGGCCGAGGACGAGGCAGCCCCGGTCGGCGCCGAGCTCGCGGTCGTCGAGATGCGCCAGCCCGTACCCGGCGTGCCCGAACCGGCCGAGGAACCGCCTGCCGCACCGCCTGCCGCACCGCCTGCCGCACCGTCTGCCGCATTGCTCGCCGCATCGCCGGATGCGTCGCAGGCCGCATCGCCGGATGCGTCGCCGGCCTCGCCCGGTGAGGAGATCGTCGTGCTGATGCCGGGGCTGGGGGAGTCGGTGCTGGAGGGGACGGTGACGCGCTGGCTCAAACGCGTCGGTGAGACCGTGGACCTCGAGGAGCCGCTGGTGGAGGTCTCCACCGACAAGGTCGACACGGAGGTGCCGTCCCCGGCCGCCGGCGTGCTGACCAGGATCCTCGTGCCGGAGGATGAGCACGCCGAGATCGGTTCGGGACTGGCTGTCATCGTCACGGGTGGCGGCGCGTGAACGTGTGAGGGTGGTCATGCGTGGGTAGGCGTCCTGGGCGAGAATGAGCCTGAAAAGCACGCAGATATTGGAGAGGACCTTCCTTGAGCGCTGGACTCGCAGCACTGCTGGACGATGTGGCGGTCCTGGCCCGCGCGGCCGCCGCATCCGTCGATGACGTCGGCGTCGCTGCTGCCAAGGCCGGGGCCAAGGCCGCCGGGGTGGTCATCGACGACGCCGCCGTTACGCCGCAATACGTCCGCGGGCTCGCCGCCGAGCGCGAGCTGCCCATCGTCAAGCGCATCGCCCTGGGTTCGCTGCGCAACAAATTCCTGATCATTCTGCCGGTCATCCTGCTGCTCAGCGAGTTCCTGCCGGTGCTGCTGACGCCGCTGCTGATGATCGGTGGCGCTTACCTCTGCTACGAGGGCGCCGAGAAGGTGTGGGCCAAGATCGCCCACCACGACGCGCACCAGAGCGAGCAGGCGGCGCCGGACGAGAAGACCCTGATCGGCGGCGCGATCCGCACCGACCTGATCCTCTCCGCCGAGATCATGGTGATCTCGCTGAACGAGGTCGCCGACGAGACGTTCTGGAACCGCCTGATCATCCTGGCGATCGTCGCGGTCGTGATGACGGTGCTGGTCTACGGCGCGGTCGGCGCGATCGTGAAGATGGACGACGTCGGCCTGCGCCTGTCCGAGGGCGACAGTGCGGGCGCCGCCAAGTTCGGCCGCGGCCTGGTCAAGGCGATGCCGAAGGTGCTGACCGCGCTCACCGTGATCGGTACCGCCGCGATGCTCTGGGTCGGCGGGCACATCCTGCTGATCGGCACCGACGAGCTGGGCTTCCACCCGATCTACGAGTTCGTGCACCACATGGAGGAGGCGGCGCACGACGCGACCGGCGCCCTCGGCGGTGTGGTCGGCTGGCTGGTCAACACGGTGGCGAGCGCGATCATCGGCCTGGTGGTGGGTGCGCTGATCGTGGTCTTCATGACCTTCACGTTCCACCGTCGCAAGTCGCACGACACGGCGGCGGAGGGCCACGGCGCGGGTGCGGGCCACGGCGCGGGTGCGGCGGCGACCGAGGGGCACGCGGCGGGCGGCACGGCGACCGAGGCCACACCACTGGCCGTGCCGGAGACGGTGACCCCGGTCAAGCCTACGGCCGACCCGGCGACCGCGGCCGAGCCCGCGGCCGGGCCGACGATCGCGAGTGGGCCCGCAGCCGGGCCGACGACCGGGAGCGAGCCGGCGACGGGTGGCGACAAGCCGGAGGCCGGGACGCCGAAGCACTGATCACCGGAAGAAGCCCGGGCCGTGGCAGAGCGGCCCGGGCTTATCCGTGCCCGGGGTCGGCGCAGATCTCGGCCGAGGGGGACGGACGCATCCAGGACACCGCCGGGGCACCATCCTTGGTGTGGGCAGTTGACGACTTTCGTACTCTGTCGGGGGGGATCGAGGGCTTGTTACCGTCGGTTCCATGACCGGTGGCGTGTCTTGAGTGCCAGCCTGTACGAGTTGTTCGCCTCGACCGCGGAGCGCCTTCCCGAGGCCATCGCAGTCGAGCTTCCCACCGGCGCCGTCAGCTACCGCGAGTTGTCGATGGCCTGCGAAGCCGTCGCGGAATGCGTCGCGGCGGCCCACGGCGACGTTCGCCGGGTCGGCCTGCTGGCCACGCGGAGCCTCGTCGCGTACGCCGGCTATCTCGCCGTCCTGCGGCTCGGCGCCGCCGTCGTGCCCCTATCCGTCGCCGACCCCGCGAGACGCCACCGTGAGATCCAGGTAGCCGCCGGCCTGGACCTGGTGATCGCCGACGCCACCGCCCGGCACCGCGACGTCGCCGAAGTGGTCCTGACCGACGACGCGGTGCGGTCGATGCGACCGGCCGGAACCCTGCCGCCGTACCGCGCGGTCCCGGACAGCGAAGCCTACGTGCTGTTCACCTCCGGCACGACCGGCCGGCCGAAGGGCATCCCGATCCGGCACCGCAACGTGGTGGCGTTCATCGAGCGCAACATCGCCCGGTTCGAGGTCGGCCCGGACTGCCGGATGTCGCACAGCTTCGACCTGACGTTCGACCCCTCGGTCTTCGACCTGTTCGTCACCTGGGGCGGCGGTGGCGTCCTGGTGGTGCCCAGCCCGGTCCAGGCTTTCAGCCCACTGGACTACATCACGCAACGGCGCCTCACCCACTGGTTCTCCGTGCCGTCCGTCATCGCGGTGAGCCGGCAGCTCGGCCGGTTCCCCGAGTCCACGACGGTCCCGCTGCGCTACAGCGTGTTCGGCGGGGAGCAGGTGACCTACGACCAGGTGCGGGCCTGGCACCGGCTGGCACCGCAATCACGCATCGACAACATCTACGGACCCACGGAGCTCTCCGTGGCGTGCGCCCAGTACCGGCTGCCGGCAGACCCGAAGGACTGGCCACCGACGGGAAACGGCACCGTGCCCATCGGCTACCCTCACGACGACCTCGATCACGTGATCCTCGAGGACACCGGCGAGCTCTGCGTGCGGGGCCCGCAACGCTTCGACGGCTATCTGGACGAGGCGGAGAACCGCGACCGGTTCCTGGGGCACACCGGTCCGGGGCGGCCCGCGCCGGAGCACTATTTCCGGACCGGGGACCGGGTACGCCGCGAGTCCGGCGAACTGGTGCACCTCGGCCGGCTCGACGACCAGGTCAAGGTACGCGGGTTCCGGACCGAGCTGGCCGAGGTGGAGCTGGCCGTGCGGCAGGTCCCGGGAGTGCGCGAGGCCGTCGTGGCCACCACCACCCGTAACGGCGTCACCGAACTGGTCGCCGGTTACACCGGCACCGCGATGACGTCCCGCGAGTTGCAGGGCGCACTGCGGGGACTGCTGCCCGTACCGGCGATTCCCCGCGTCTTCCTGCATCTCGACGTGCTGCCGCTGAATTCCCGAGGAAAAGCCGACCGCGACGCGCTTCGCCGGCTCGCCGCCGAAGCCCCGTACCGTCAGGAGGACGCTTGTTCAACGACCTGAGCTATGAGCTGAGCCGCCGGGAGCTGACCCGTTTCAGAGAGGGCCCTCCGCGGGAGACCTTCACCGCCTTCGACCGGGAATGGGCACTGCTTCCCGAGGTGTGGCCCGGCAGCGCACCCGCCACGAAGCTGTTCACGGCGTGGCTGCCGTACGCCGAGGCCGCCTCCTTCCTCGAGGTCGGCTGCGGAGCCGGCGTGACGGCAGTCATCGCCGTGCAGTCCGGCTGCTCCCGGGTCTGCGCCCTCGACATCAACCCGGCCGCAGTCGCGACAACGAACCTGAACGCGGCCCGGCACGGCGTGGACAAGCAGGTGACGGTGCTCGTCAGCGACCTGTTCGACGCCTTGGCCGAGACCGACCGGTTCGACATCATCTTCTGGAACTCACCGTTCGTCGAGGCCCCGGCCGACTTCCGGTACGAGAGCGGCATCGAGTACGCCGGCCTGGACGCCGGCTACGCCATGCACCAGCGGTTCTTCGCCGAGGCGGGCCGGCACCTGACCGCCGGTGGCCGGGTCTTCCTGGGCTTCAGCGACACCCTCGGGAACCCGGCCCGGCTCCGCGAGGTCGCCGCCCTGGGCGGCTTCACCGGCTCGCCCTACCGCCGTGAAGTGCTGCACCTGACGGTCGAGGAAGCCGTCGGGGAGATGAACATCGACTACGTGCTCTACGAGTTCCGCCGGCTCTGAGACAGGCTGTGCAGCGGGTGCTCGGTCCCGGCGGCGAGAATATCCTGGAACTGCGCCGCCAGGGCGCGGGCGGTGGACTCCTCGAACAGGTCGGTGCTGTATTCCAGCCGTCCCGAGTAGCCGTCGGCTCCCGCGGTGAGGCCCAGCGTCATGTCCGCCTTGGCCGTCGACGTCTCACCGAAGGTCGTCTCCACCGCGCAACCCGGCAGTTCGAGGCCGGCGGGTGCGTCCGCCTGACAGGACAGCACCAGTTGGAAGACCGGATGCATCCCGGGCCGTCGCACCGGACTCAGCGCCTCGACCACCCGCTCGAACGGCGCGCTGCGGTGCGCGATGGCGGCCCGGCTCTCCTCCCGCGCCCGGCACACGAGATCCCGGAAACAGCTGGCGTCCGTCACCGCCAGCCGCACGGCGACCGGGTTGACGAACATGCCGATCAGATGGTGGTGGGCTTCCCGTTCCCGCGCGGTCACCGGCAGGCCGACCACCACGTCCTGGGCGCCGTTGCGGGCGTGGATCAGGATCGCGTACGCGGCGAGCAGCACCGCGAACGGCGTCGCCCGGCACTCGGCGGCCAGGCTGCTCACCCGGTCGGCCACCGGCTTCGCGACGGTGAAGGACACCCGCCCGCCGGACCCGGTGCGGGGACCGCGGGGACGGTCGGGCGGGATCGTCGCCGGCGCCGGGACATCGGCGAGGCGCCGGCACCAGTACTCCAGGTCGGCCCGCACGACCGGACTGTCCTGACGGGCGGCCTCCCACTCGGCGAAGTCCGAGTACTGCTCCGTCAGGACCCGCAGCGGCGATGCGGACCCGGTCACCCGAGACCGGTAGATCGCGGACAACTCGCTGTTCAGCAGGTGGATCGACCACCCGTCGCAGGCGATGTGATGCAGGGTCAGGCACAGCCAGTGCCGGCGCGCGGCCGTGCGCAGCAGCAACGACCGCAGAACCGGACCGGTGCCCAGGTCGAACGGCCGCCGCGCCTCGGCTGCGGCCAGGCGCGCCGCCTCCGCCTCCGGACTCCGGTCGGCGGTGACGTCGATGACCGGCACCCGTATCGGCTCCGGGTCCCGCACGACCTGCCGGACGGTGCGGCCGTCGCGGCGGTACACCGTCCGCAGCACCTCGTGCCTGCCGGCCACCTCACCGATCGACTGCTCCAGGGAGGCAATGTCCAGATCGCCGTCGATGCGATAGACCAGGGGAACGGCAAAGGTGGAACGACCCGGATGCAGCCGGTCCAGGATCCACAAGCCCTTCTGGGGGTACGAGACCGGATGGTCACCGCCCATCGGAGACCTCGGCGGCCAACCGTTCGACCGTCGGCTCGTCCAGATATGCGCCGAGCCCCACAGAGGTGTCGAACTGGTCGTTGACCCGCGACAGCAGCCGCATCGCCAGCAGGGAGTGCCCCCCGAGCGCGAAGAAGTCATCGGTGATCCCGACCGACCCCAGCCCGAGCATCTCCGCGGTGATCGCCGCCAGCTCCTTCTCCAGCTCGGTGCGCGGCTGCGCGGCCGTGTCCGCCGCGAATTGGTCCGGCACCTCCGGGAGCCTCGCCTTGTCGATCTTCCCGTTGGTGGTGAGCGGCAGCTGCTCGGAGAGGACGAACAGCGCCGGGACCATCCATTCCGGAAGCCGGGCGGCCAGGAACTGGCGCAACTCGGCCGGCGCCAGCTCCGGCGACGCGGGGACGACATGGGCGACCAGCCGCCGGTCGCCCCCGGAGCGCTCGGCGACCACGGCGACCTGCTGGACCTGCGAGTGGGAGCTGAGCGCTGCCTCCACCTCGCCCGGCTCCACGCGGTACCCCCGGATCTTGACCTGGTCGTCGATACGTCCCAGGTACTGCAGCATGCCGTCCGGGCCGCCGCGGACCAGGTCCCCGGTCCGGTACATCCGGGCGTCGCCGGCCTCGTCGAACGGGTCGGCGGTGAACCGGTCCCGGGTCTGTTCGGGCTGGCCCATATACCCCCGGGCCACTCCCGGGCCACCGATGAACAGCTCGCCGGACTCACCTGCCGCCACCGGCTTGCGGTCCGCGTCGAGCACGTAGCACGAGGTGTTGGCGATCGGGCTGCCGATCGTGATCGATCTGGCGTCGGCGTCCACCGCCTCGACGACGGCGTACGTCGCAAAGGTCGTGGTCTCCGTCGGGCCGTACACGTTCAGCAGGCGGGCCGGTCGGTGCTCCGGGTCCTCGACCAGCCGGCGGGCGTGGGCCACGTTGAGCACGTCGCCGCCGACCAGCAGGTTCCGCAGGCCGGTGAAGGTGTCCGGGCGGTCCGCCATCACCTCGGCGAACAGGGCCGTCGCCAGGACCATCGTCGTGACGCGGTGCTGGGCCAGGGCCTGTTTGAGCTGGCCGGGGCCGAGCACGGCGGCAGTGGGGATGATGCACAGGGTGCCGCCGTTGAGCAGCGCGCCCCACACCTCGAACGTGAACGCGTCGAACGACGGGTCCGCCACCTGGGCGATCCTCTCGTCCGGTCCGAGATCCACGTAGTCGGTCTCGCGGACCAGGCGCAGCACCGACCGGTGCTCCACCATGACGCCCTTGGGCCGCCCGGTGGAGCCCGAGGTGAACAGCACATAGGCGAGCGACCGCGAACCGGCCGCGGCGTCCACGGCGACGGGCGTGCTGGGCCCGGCCGCTGCCAGGTCGATCAGCTCCTGCGTGACCAGCAGCGACACCTCGGCCTCGACGGCCATCGTCCGCCGGCGCTCGACCGGGTACGCCTTGTTGATCGGCACGTACGCGCCGCCCGCTTTCAGCACCGCCAGCATCGCCGCGATCATCTCGTGGCCGCGGTCGAGGAGGACGCCGACCCGAACCTCCGGGCCGGCACCCCGCTCCCGTAGCAGATTCGCCAGCCGGTTGGTCCGCTCGTCCAGTTCCCGGTAGGTCAGTGCCTGGTCTCCGTCGATCAGCGCGAGCGCGTCCGGACGGGTGCGGACCTGTTCGGCGAAGAGCGCAGGTATCGTGGCCTCGCCCGGGAACGGGGTGGTGGCACCGCGCAGGATGGTCATGTCGTTTCTCCCGTCGTCGCTCTGGAGGGCTGTCCCGCGAGAAGTCGCACCTGGGCCAGCACGGTCGGGTGCTCGAAGAGGTCGGTGGCCGCCAGGTCCGCGCCGGTCAGCTCGACGAGCCGTTCCCAGAGCAGCAACAGCAGCAACGAGTTGCCGCCGGCGTCGAAGAAGCCCTGATCCAGGGGTACGGCCGCACTGTCGATGCCCAGGACCTCGGCCCAGGCGTCACGCACCGAGACGGTCAGGCTGGTTGCGTCGCCCACGGTCAGACCGCCTTTCGCATCAGCGCCGACACCGGCACGCCGGGATCGGCCACGACCGCGGCGAGCAGCCGTTCGTAACGTCCGGACATCCGGGTGATGGTCGCGGCGTCGAAGAGATCCGCGTCGTACTCCCAGACGAGTTCCACTTCCCCGCTCGCTGTCACACCCGGCTGCCCGACGACCTGTTCCGCCTGAGGGATCGCGACCACGCCCACGTCGAACTTGGCGGAGTGGTTGGACAGGCCGACCGTCACCTCGGCCCGCAGGTCCGGCATCGGCACGGTCCGCAGCGGCGAGTCGTGGAAGGAGAACCCGACGTCGCTCAGCGGCTGACGCCCCGGTTGCCGTTGCGGGCGCAGCGCGGCGACCACCTGGTCGAACGGGACGTCCTGGTGTTCCAGCGCGCCGAACGTGGTGGCCCGTACCCGTTTCAGCAGTTCGGTGAAGTCCGGATCGCCGTGCAGGTCGGCCCGCAGCGCCACGGTGTTGACGATCATGCCGAGGAGCCCGTGGGTCGCCGGATCACTGCGCCCGGCGACACCCGAGGCGACACAGAAGTGATCTTTTCCGGACCAGTGCTGCAGGAGTACGGAGAAGGCCGCCAGCATCACCACGAACAGCGACACCCGCTCACGCCGCGCCAGGGTGCGCAGACCGTCGGCCAGCTCTGCCGCGAGGACGAACCGGGGTGCCGCACCCGCGAAACGCCGTTTGGTGGCGCGCGGGTGATCGGCCGGCAGGTCGACCAGGTGGGCCACTCCGTCGAGCTGCCGGCGCCAGTAGTCGAGTTGCCGCTGGGCGCCGGGCCCGCGCACCCAGTTCTGCTGCCAGGCAGCGAAGTCGGCGAACTGGATCTCGGGTTCGCTCAGCGGCGACGGCTGCCCGCCGGTGTACGCCTGGTACAGCACACTCAGCTCCTCCAGGAAGATGTTGAACGCCCAGCCGTCGTGGATCAGGTGGTGTTCCAGGTGCAGGAGCAGATGCCGGTCGTCGGCCACGCGCAGCAGCCGCCACCGCACCAGCGGCAACTCCTCCACCGGAACGTCGATCGCGACCGCGTCCGCCAGCGTCCGGCGTGCGGCGTCCTCCGGATCGGGCGCGTCGCGCAGGTCGGTCACGGGCAGGTCCACCATGAACGGCGGGTGCACGATCTGCCTCGGCCCGGTGCGACCGTCGGCGAACGTCGTGCGGTAGATCTCGTGGCGGCGCACGATCTCGGTCAGGGCCCGCCGCAGGGCGCCGGTGTTCAGTTTCCCGGTCAGCGCGATCGTCGCCTGGAACTGGTAGGCGCGGATGCCCGGATGCAGCTTCAGCAGGAACCACAGCCGTTCCTGCGAGCACGACAACGGTACGGGCTCGGCGCGGTGGTCGGCTCGCGTCACACGTGGCCGGCTGTCCATCCGGCACCTCCCTGGGGTTCGGCGACCATGGCGGGCAGGTCGACATCGACTCCGGACGCCCACAGCTGCCCGGCGGCGGCCAGCAGGACCTCACTCTCGGTGCGGCTCTCGAACTGGCCGGGGAGGGTCTGCACGATCGGGGTCCGCGCCGTCGCCGGCCGGCCGGGATGCTGCTGCACGAGCCGGGCCAGACTCTGTCCCGGGCCGAGTTCGACCATCAGCGGATCCGGCAGCCGCCACAGCTCGGACACCGCGTCGGCGAAGCGGATCGTTTCGCAGAGATGCCGGGCCCAGTACGACGGGTCGGTCGCCTCCTCGTCGCGCAGCCGTGTCCCGGTCACCGTCGACACGATCGGTATGGCGGGCGGGCTCAACGGCACCGCGTCCAGGAGCGTCCGCAGCGGCTGCACCAGCGGGGACATCATCGCCGAATGGAACGCGTGCGAGGTCGGCAGGCGCTGGCAGGCCCACCCCGCGGCGGTCAGGTCGAGCGCCAGCTCCTCGACCGTCGCGGCCGACCCGGACAGCACGCACTGATCCGGTCCGTTGACCGCCGCCACCGACACCCCGCCCCGCAGGCGCGGCCGCACGGCGTCGTCTCCGGCGTTGACGACGAGCATCGCCCCGCGCGGTAGTTCGTCGATCAGGCGGGCCCGGCGGGCGACCACCCGTAAGGCGTCCTCGACCGGCAGCACCCCCGCGACGCACGCGGCGACGTATTCCCCGAGGCTGTATCCGGCCAGGGCGACGGGCGGCGTGCTCAGCTCGATCAGGGCTTGGGCCAGCGCGTACTGCAGAGCGAACATGAGGGGCTGGGCAGCGGCCGTCTGGTGGATCGGTTGTGCTGTCCCGCGCCGGTCGAAGAGGGCGGTCAGATCCAGGCCGGGGCCGGGCGGGTCCGCGGTGAACAGCATCGGCCGCAGGTCCAGGTCCTCCTCGGCGGCGAGCAGGTCCAGGCAGCGGTCGAGCTCCCGGCGCAGCACCGGCAACGACCGGTGGAGCTGCCCGCCGAGACCCGGGTACTGGTCGCCGACCCCGGACAACAGGAACACCGTGCCGGCCGGTCGATCCGGGCCGGCGGTGAAGACCCGCCGCGGGTCGCGTCTGCGCAGCCAGCGTGCCGCGTCCACGGGGGTGCTGGCGGCCACCGCGCGCCGGGCCGGCCGCCCGGCGGGACCGGTGTCCGGCACGACGGGCAACCCGGCGAACGCGGTGTCGTCCAGAGTCGTCAGCCAGGCGCAGAGCTCGTCGGTGTCACGTTCGAGGTCTGCGGACGACGCCGCCGACAGGGTCAGCAGGCGGGCGGCGGCGCTCATGTCCGTACCTCCGCTCGGAGCGCCGCCGGCCAACCGGCCGGCTCGACGCCGTGGCGGCAGAGGAACGCGTAGGTCAACCGCTCCAGCCCGAAGCCCGCGCAACTGGTGAAGGCCGGCTCGTCCGCTGCGCAGCGGATGCCGAATGCGGACGCGAAGTGCTGGTCGTGGAAGTTGAACGAGCCGACAGCCACGTCCCGGGAGTCGTCCAGCGGCAGCCGCAGCTCGTACTTGGCCTCGAGCAGGCGCTGGGACCAGGTACTGTCGGCGCCGGCCAGGAAGAACGGGTCGTTGGCGACCTCGCACCGGCCACCCAGCCCGAGCGAGTCCAGCAGGGTGTACGTACTGTCCATCAGCCGGGTCCGGGCGTCGAGGACGAAGTCCCGCGAGCCCAGGAACACGACCTCGCGGATGGTGAAGTCCCACAGCCGTTCCAGCGAGCGGCGGTACCGGCTCTCGAACCGGAACGACTTGCCGCGGGCGGTCACCGTGGTCGACGGGGACGGCAGTTGCCGCTCCGTGAACTGCTGGTAGGTGTGGAAGCACATGGTCGGTGGCAGGCAGTAGTCGATGTCGCCGCCGTGCGTGCGCCACGCCTGGGACAGGCTGCCGTCCGTGCCGATCGCGTCGAGGAACCCGGTGTAGGCGTCGGTGTCGTCGTGCAGCCGCGACACGAACATCACCAGCTGCGGGAACGAGCCGAGGTAGCCGGTGCGGCGCAGGACGTCCGAGCCGATCAAGGTCGGGTAGCGCACGTCCTGGGCCGTGAACTGCTCCTTCACCAGCGCCAGCAGCCGCGCGTCCAGGACGTCCATCAGCGACAGGAACGGCTCGCCGACCGCGATCTGACCCTCGCCGGTCTCGAACGCGACGCCCCGAGCCACCAGGTCGTCGAACACGTCGCGGACCGTGCCCGAGCCGTCGTTGCGCCAGATCACCCGCGGCGGCAGGTGCCGCTGGCCCGCCACATCGGTGGCGATCACCTGGTTGAGCTTGCGGGTGAGCTCCGCGGTGTGGCCGGGATCCGCCGCGGTGCTGGTGGTCACGTCCACCGCCGTGATGTGTCCCTGCGAGTGGACCAGCGAGAAACCGGTGATGACGTCGGAGACGAAGTAGACCCGCTTGGCCACTTCCTCGGCGAGATCCTCGGGCACCGGCGTCGCCAGCGCGATCCGGGTCGGCGCGATCCGGGTCATCGCGGACCTCTGTGGTGCAGCGCCCCGGAGACACCCAGCAGCTCGGCCAGGACACCGCGCTGCACCGCGTTCGTACCGCCGTAGATGGGGCCGCCGAGCGCGTCGCGCAACTCCCGTTCGATGCCGTCCTCCGTCAGGTACCCGCGGGCACCGTGGATGGTCATCGCACTGGACGCCGTCTGCACCAGGCTGTCACTGACGAAGATCTTCGCCATCGTGGTCTCCAGCAGCGCCAGACGGCCCTCCCGCTTCAGCCAGCCCACCCGGTAGAGCAGCATCCGGGCCAGTTCCAGCCGGATCTTCATGTCCGCCAGCTGATGCGATACCGCCTGGAAACCGCCGATCGCCTGCCCGAACTGGTGCCGGGACGTGGCATGCCGGACCGAGGCCTCCAGCAGCCGTTCCATGGCACCCACCTGCGGAGCGAACATGAACGCACGCTCCCAGTCGATGGTCGCGGCGAAGACGCGGTAGCCACTGCCCTCGCGGCCCAGCAGGTTGGCGGCCGGAACGGGGGTGCCGTCGAAGGTCACCACACCCATCGGTGCGGTGCGCAGCCCCATCTTGGGCCGCTCACGCCGCACGGCCACGCCGGGCATGTCACTGGTGACGACGAACGCGGACAGGTGGTCCTGCCCGGCAGCCCGGTCGCCGGTGCGGGCCATGACGATGAAGACGTCGGCGACCGGACCGTTGCTGACGAAGCACTTGCTGCCGTCCAGCCGGTAACCGTCGCCGTCGCGTTTCGCGGTGGTGGCGACCGCCAGGACGTCCGACCCGGCCTGCTCCTCGGACAGCGCGTGCGCACCGATGAGGGATCCGGTGGCGAGCGGCCGCAGGTAACGCTCCTTCTGCTCCGCCGTGCCGTGCAGCATCAGGTAGATCGCGCAACCCCAGAGATGGTTGTTGACGGCGAACACCAGCCCGTTGTCGCGGCACCCGTAACCCAGCGCCTCCAGCGCGACGACGGTGGTCAGCGGGTCGAAACCGGATCCGCCGTACGCCTGGGGGATCGGCCAGCCGAGGACCCCGAAGTCCGCGCAGCGGCGCCAGTCCTGCGACGGGAAGCGCCCAGCCTGGTCATCGGCGGCGACGTCGTGCCCGAGCTCGGCGCGGGCGAAGGCGATCACCTCCGTACGCAATCGGCGTTGTTCGGGCGAGAGCTCAAGATCCATCTGGCACCGCCGCGCCGGCCTGCTTGCCCGCCACGAAGTCCCCGATCGAGTCGATCGTCGCGAACGTGGTCAGTACGAGTTCCTGACTCTCCACCCGCAGGCCGAACGTCTGCTCCAGCCACAGGACCAGCTGGACCGCGAAGAGGGAGTTCACCAGGCCGCTGGCGAACAGGTCGTCATCGTCGTCCACCACGCTGCCGGGTGTCTGCGTCAACACGAAGGCCCGGATGCGGTCCCGCAAGTCGTCACTCATGGTCGTGATTCCCCGATCCGTACGGATAGAAGCCCTGATTCGTCTTGCGCCCGCACCGGCCGGCCTCCACCATCCGGCGCAGCAGCGGATTCGGTACGTACTTGAGTTCGCCGAACTCGCCGTGCAGCACTTCGAGCGAGAGCAGCACGGTGTCCAGCCCGATGAGGTCGGCCGTCTCCAGTGGCCCCATCGCATGGGCGAAACATTCCTTGAACAGGCGGTCGACATCGGTGGGCGAGGAGATCCCCTCGTGCACCAGCGCGATCGCCTCGTTGATCGTGATCATCAGGACCCGGTTGGTCACGAAGCCCGGCGAGTCACCCACCAGGACGTGCTTGCGGCCGGCCTGCTCCAGCAGAGCCAGGGTCCGATCGACGGTCTCCTGCGACGTGCGATGACCGCGAATCACCTCGACCGTGGGCTTGAGGTGCGCCGGGTTCATGAAGTGCGTTCCGATCACGCGCCCCGGCCGGTGGGTCGCGCCCGCGACCCGGGTGATGGGCATGGCCGAGGTGTTGACCCCGAACAGCGTCTCCGCGGGACACACCGCGTCGAGTTGCGCGTACAGCGGCTGCTTGACCTCCCACCGCTCGGTGACGTTCTCGACGACGAACTCCACATCGCCCAGCAAGGCCAGGTCCGTGGTGAACGTGACCCGCCCCAGAACCTCCTCCGCGGGCGGCGGCGCGGAGCCGGGCCGCACCAGCACCGCCAGCCGGGCCGCCGACCTGATGCTGTCCCGCGCGGCGTCGAGCGCCGGCTTGCTGACGTCCACCAGGACGACCTCGTGCCCGGAGGTGGCGAAGAGCTGCGTCACACCCCGGCCCATGGTTCCCGCACCCACGACACCTATCCGGCGCATCAATGATCTCCCCTCGTCAGCACGGTGTCCCGCAGGATCCGCAGGATCTCGTGCTGCTGCTGTCGGAAGTAGAAGTGACCGCCGGGCAGCACCGCGGTGCTGACCGGCCGGTGGGTGTGCTGCTGCCAGGACGGAGCCCTCACCGACGGGGGCTCCTGGTCGCCGGAGAGCACGGTGATCCAGGCGTCGAGCGCCGGCTCCGGCCGGTACCGGTAGTTCTCCAGCACCGCGAAATCGCCCCGCAGGCTGATGACCGCGTGTTTCTTGAACGCCGGATCGGCGGACAGATCTGCCGCCGGCAGGTCCCACAGCCGCACCGCCCGGCCGAACAGGTCGTCGTCGCCCAGCGTGGACAGTGACTCGGCGGTCACCTCCGGCGGCAGCGGCGGCGCGGGGCATGACGAGACGATCAGCCCTGCCGGCGGCGCGAGGCCGCGCCGGCGCAGCTCCCGCGCCGTCTCGAAGGCGACCAGCGCGCCGAGGCTGTGCCCGAAGAAGACCGACCGTTCGGCGAAGGTGACTGCCGAGACCAGAGCCTCCACCAGGGGCTCCATCCGGGTGTACGCGGGTTCACCCGCCCGGCTGGTCCGCCCCGGCAGGTGGACACCCCACACCTGGAATTCGGGCAGGTGATCGGACCAGCGGACGAACTCGCCCGGGGAGCCGCCGGCGTGCGGGAAGAAGTACAGCGACGTCGTCGCCTGCGGGCGCCGGAGCCGGCGGACCGTCCATCGGGTCATCGCGGGCCCCCCGGCGCCAGGTGTTCCTCCACGGCCGCCGTCATCGCCGCCGCACTGGGCGCCGCGAAGAGCATCCGGGGAGCGAACCCGACCGGGAAGTAGCCGTTCAGCCGGGTCACGAACCGCATGGCGAGCAGCGAGTCACCCCCGAGGTCGAAGAAGCTGTCGTCGGGGTCGACCTCCGCCAGGCCGAGGATCTCCTCGAACAGTCCGCTGACCACGGACAGCACGCGGGCCGCGGGATCCGGGCCGGGTTCCGGCCCGGAGACGGCCGGCCGGGCGGTTTCGCGTGGCTCCAGGATGTGGCGTCCGCCTTCGAACGGGTACGCCGGTGCGGCGACCCGGACGGGGGAGTGCCCCGCATGCATCGCGGACCAGGTGATCTGCGCTCCGGAGAGCCACAGCCGGCCGATCGCGTCGAGCACGGACCGCTCGTCAGCCGGACACGTGCCCGCCGTGATCTCGAGGGTGATGTCGTCCCCGGCGGGCTGTGCGGGCGGCGTGGTGTCCGCCGGGGTCACCTGCTGCAGGATCCCGGTCCAGTGCTCGTGGTCGGCGGCGTCGCCCGGCCTGCTGGTCTCGCCGCCGCCGGCGGCCTGCCGCACCAGGTCTGCCGCCTCGGCAGCGGGGATGAGCCCGGTCAGAGCCCCGGCCACCATCGCCCCGATGCCCGTCCCGACGACCCGGGCCGGTTCGGCACCCCAGCGCCGCCACAGCTGAGCCGTCGCGTAGTGCCCGACGAAGGTGAGCAGGACCGGGGAGCCGGTGTCGTCCTCGAACGCCGCCCGGGCCCGGCATTCGTCGACGGCCTGCCGGAAAGCCGGATGCGCCCGGTACAGCGCCATCCAGACAGCGCGTCCGGCCGGCGGGTCCACGACGGCCGGCAGCCGGAACGTCAGCGGGCGGGACCGGACGGGTCCCGTCGCGAGAAGCAGCCCCGGTCGCTCACCGGTCAGCACGGCCACCGCGTCGTCGTGCCCGGTGACCACGGCCATGGCCCGATGGCTGTGCTCCGTGCGCCCGGCCTGCAGGGTCCAGGACAGGTGATCGAGCGGCGTCGTCGGAGCCGCCCGGAGATGGTCGGCGAGCCGGCGGGTCATCGCCGCGAGCGCGGCCGGGGTCTTCGCCGACAGCACGAGGACCTGCGCGGCCGACGACGGCGGTCCGCTCGGCGCAACCGGGGGCGGCTCTTCCAGGACGACGTGCGCATTGGTCCCGCCGACGCTGAACGCACTGACCCCCGCGCGCCGCGGCCCCGTCTCCGGCTGCCACTTCTGCTGGTCCGCCACCACCCGGAACGGCGTCCGGTCGAAGTCGATCTGCGGGTTCGGCACGCTGAAATGCAGGCTCGCCGGCAGGACGCCGTGCTTGACCGCCAGAACGGTCTTGATCAGACCGGCAATGCCGGCCGCCGCGTCCGCGTGCCCGATGTTGGTCTTCACCGATCCGATCCCGCAGCGCCCGGCCGTCCCGCCGTCGGCTGCGAACGCGCTGGTCAGCGCGGCGATCTCGATCGGGTCACCGAGCCGGGTGCCGGTGCCGTGCGCCTCGACGTACGTGCAGGACTCCGGCGTGATCCCGGCGGCGCGCTGAGCTTTGCGGATCACCGCTGCCTGCCCCTTCACGCTGGGTGCGGTGAAGCTCAGCCGGTTGGCGCCGTCGTTGTTGACGGCCGAGCCGCGCAGGACCGCGTCGATGCGGTCCCCGTCGGCCACGGCGTCGGCGAGCCGCCGCAGCACCACGAGCCCCACACCGTCCGCTCCCACCGGGCCGCGGGCGGACGCGTCGAAGGCCCGGCAGTAGCCGTCCGGCGCCTGCAGGCCCACGTCGTCGACCACCGCGATGCCGGCCGGGACACGGACCGTGACGCCGCCGGCCAACGCCAGGTCGCAGTCGCCCGCGAGCAGGCCCTGGACCGCGAGGTGGACGGCCAGCAGGGAAGTGGCACAGCCGGCCTGTACCGTGACGGCCGGGCCGCGCAGCCCCAGCTTGTGGGCAACCTGGCTGCACAGGAAGTCAGGTCCGTTGCCGACCCGGATCTCCCATTCCGACAACGACGGCAGGACGCCCAGATACGAGCGCAGGACCTGGGCGTACGCGTTCTCGCCGCCTCCGGCGTACACCCCGACGGTCCCCGGGTGGCGGACCGGGTCGTGTCCGGCGTTCTCCAGGGCCTCCACCGCACACTGCAGGAACAGCCGCTGCTGGGGGTTGATGACACGCGCCACCGCGGGCGGGATGCCGAAGTACTCCGCGTCGAAGACCTCGGGATCGTCCAGCAGGCCGCGGGCGGCGACTGCTTCCCCGTCACCGACGCGGGTGATCGAGTCCTTTCCGTCGAGCAGGTTCTGCCAGAACTCGTCGATGTGGCGAGCGCCGGGAAAGCGACCGGCCATGCCGATGACAGCGATGTGGCCAACGGCGCCGGGGTCCGGCGATGATGCCGTGCCGTCCGGGGTGGACCGAGCCGGAATGGTGTCGGGCATGTCGAGCTCCTCCACGCTGAGTGGTTTCAGGTTCTCGTGGTGTTCTCGGCGCGAAACGGGCTCTGAGGTGCACACACGGCTTTCTCTGCCTCGGTGAATGCGATTCTTCGAGACTACGAGATGCGCGCCGTGCCGCCAATGGGCCCAACGTTTTGACTGGGAACAACTTTCGATGATTCCCTCGCCATCCATCGTTTACTGCGGCTTATCGAAGCCTATTTATTACGTTTACTGAAATCGCTTAACTGGGCAGTAGAAATAAGATGGAATGCTGTTCCAGCGGCAGGCGGCGGGAAGGGGCGGCCGGGCGTGCGGTAGGGCTTACATGCCCCCTGTCGTGCGGAAACGGTCCGGTCGGCCGGGGCGTCGTGACGGCCTGACGTCGGTTGCGGTGACGGTGCTTGATCGCTTAGTATCGATCGGAGTCGGCCGGCGATATTCTCTGATTGCCTTTCTGTAATGTTTCAGTGCCACCGTCTTTCGGTGCATTGTCGCAATATTGAAGGGTGGGCTGCCAATGGGGGTAGCCGAATGCGATCTGGCTGATTGTGGTCAGTCCGGTCCGGCCCGGGACGTCCCTTATCGACACCGTGCGGCGCCCACAAGGAGAACCATGAACAACGGGGAAAAGCAGGACCTGAAGATTTTGATCGCCGCACCGGAAGGTTTCACCCGGGCCGGCCTGAAGCACTACCTGCAGGCGTGGCCGGGCGGCGCGCAGGTCTGGGAGGCCGTCGACAGCGAAGAGGCGATCACGCTGACCGCCAGCCTGCGGCCCGAGGTGCTCATCTGCGACGTGGACCTCACCCCGGACGGCGGCGTCGAAGTCGTCACCCACCTGCGCGACACCCTGCACGACGAGGCTCCCATCGTGCTGCTGCTCGGGCGGCACCTGACGAACGACCAGTTGATGGCCGCGCTCGCCACCCGGGCGGGTGGCATCGTCGACAAGTCCGCCCCTCCGGAGGTGTTGTTCACCGCAATGAGCGAAGCTCGTCAAGGCCACGTCTTCGTCTCCTCGCCGTTCATCACTCAGCTGTTCAAGAACTTCATCCTGCTGCCCGCCGCGTCCGGCGACGCGGCCGCGAAGATCGCCGCCGCCCTCACCAAGCGGGAATTCGCCGTCCTGTGTCTCATCGCCCAAGGGCTGTCCAACGTCGAGATCGCTGGACGGCTCAACCTGGCCGAGGCCACAGTCAAGTCGTATTCCTCACACGTGTTCGAGAAGCTGGGTGTCCGGGGCCGCGTCCAGGCGGCCCTGATGGCCGTCTCGGCGGGAATCGCCTCGGCGTCCCTGGGACATCCGGTACTCGCCAGCCCGTGAGGCGTGCAGCGACGGTTGCCGATGAGATTTGTGGTCATGTGGGCGGGAAACGACTGTCCGGGTTTGCAATACTCTGCGGATGACCAAACGGCGAGGGTTGCTGTACCACCATGATTTCCGGCAACTGCTCTTCGCCGAGTCGGTCAGCCACATAGGCAGCCAGATCAGTGTCCTCGCTCTGCCGCTGATCGCGGTCGGCGTGCTGCACGCGCCGCCGTTCCAGGTCGGGCTCCTGATGACCTTCCAATACCTGGCCTTCCTGGTGGTCGGCCTGCCGGCCGGCGCTCTGGTGGACCGGATGCGCCGCCGGCGGGTGCTGCTGGCGGCCGACCTCGGGCGCGCGGTCGTCCTGGGGTCGGTCCCGGCAGCCTGGGCGCTGGACATGCTCTCGATGCCACAGCTGTACGCCGTCGCTCTGCTGAGCGGCGTGCTCACGGTCTTCTTCGACGTCGCCTACCAGAGCTACCTGCCGTACCTGGTGAAGTCCGACGAGCTGGTGGAAGGCAACTCCAAACTGGAGGCCGTCCACAACGTGGCGATGATCGGCGGGCCGGCACTGGGCGGCCTGCTGGTCCGACTGGTCGGCGCGCCGCTCGCGGCGCTGTTCGACGCGGTCAGCTTCCTCGTGTCCGCGCTCTTCGTCAGCCGGATCCGTTCCGTGGAGGAGGTGGCCCCCCACCAGCCCCGCACCCGGATCGGTCCGGAGATCGTGCAGGGCCTCCGCTTCGTGCTCGCCAACCCGGTCCTGCGCGCCATCGCGTTCTCCACCGCCTGGCTCAACTTCTTCAGCGCGATCCTGGAGTCGATGGTGCTGCTGCTGCTGGCGCGGACCCTGGGCCTGTCGGCGGGCACCATCGGGTTGCTGATGGCAGTGGCCGGGCTGGGCGCCCTGGCCGGGGCCCTCAGCGCGGAGCGGGTCACCGGCCGCCTCGGCCAGAACCGGGTGATCTGGCTGTCGGTCCTGGTGACAGCACCCTTCGGCCTGTTGCTGCCGTTCGCCCGCGAGGGCTGGCTGCTGTGGGCGGCGATCATCGGCTGGTCGGTGACCTTCTTCGGCGCCACCGTCTACAACATCGCCCAGGTCAGCCTCCGGCAGGCGCTCACCCCGGCGCATCTGCTCGGCAGGATGAACGCGACCATGCGGTTCATGGTCTGGGGCACCCTGCCGCTGGGCGGTCTCGTCGGTGGCCTTCTCGGCCAGTTCTTCGGGGTGCGCACGGCGATGCTGGTCGGCGCGGTCGGGTTCCTGTTCGGCTTCCTGCCGGTGCTGCTGTCCCCGCTGCGCCACCGGGCCCCGGTGACGGGCGAGCGGGCGGACGATCAGGCCGACGAAGCGCCGAACGTCATCCGGTAGTCGCAGCCGGCGACGACGTCAGGCTCGCCCAGCGGGGTGAAGGCCGGCATCGGCGCGCCCGCCACCGGGGGATCCGGTAGCGGTACGGGAGACTGCGCGTGGCGAGGCAGGGGGTCGAACATGCGGCGGCGGCGTCAGCCCGGCTCGACCTCGATCGCCGTCGCGGGGGGATCGGTCACCACCCGGACGGTCCACTGTGAGTCGTCCGGTTCGTACCGCACCAGCAGCCAGTCGTCGCGGCCGGCGGCAGGGACGCGGACCGCGGCCAGCCGGGCGGCTTCGGTTCGGGGGAGGGTCGCGGGGAGTTCGACGGCGATCCGGGTGCGCGGATCGGCGAGCACGATCGGCGTGGGCGGCGGTTCGGCGGCGGGTGCGGCGCGGCGGCGTACCAGCAAGTCCTTGATCTTCGCGTAGACGTCCTCGCCGGCCTTGGTGGCCACGCCCTGGACGAAGGGGGCCAGCGCCGAGCCGGTGATCACGGCGAGCAGCAGTTCGCCCGCCCCGCGCTCGCTGCCCGAACCGGGTTCCGGGAAGGGGCGTGCTGACGGGTTGCCGACGGAATCCATGCGGGTGATTCTGTCAGAGAGATCGATGTCTCTGCGACAATCACCGTCGTGCCGGGTACACCTGACAGGGCCGCGACCTTCAACGCATCGGTGGAACGCCTGGAACGTGAGGTGAGCCGCCTGCTCGACGCGTACGGGGACGACGTCCCGCCGGACGTCCTGAACCGGATCGTCGAGGCGCTCGCTCCGGCGGCCGCGTCACCGGACCTCTACCCGGAGGTCGCCGCGCAGGTGTGGTCGACGCTCGGGTTCACGCTGAAGTACCGGTTCATGCTGGATCTCCGAGGCACGGGCGGCACCCAGGACCTCGACCTCGCGATCAAGTTCTACCGCGGTGCGCTCGGTCTGCTGCCGCCACCGGGACCGTACTCGTTGTGGGGAAACCTGGCGCAGGCGTACCTGGCCCGGTGCGTGAAACGCCCGGACGACGCCGCGGCGGCCCGGGATGCCGTGTTCGCCCACGCCCGGGCCCTGGACGTGCTCACGCTTGACGACCCGGCCTTCGGTCCCGCGCTGAACGCGGCGGCCTTCCTGCTGCGGGCCGCATTCGTTCAGCTGAAGGGCGATCTCGGCCTGATCGGCCTGGCCGACTCGTTCCGGCGGGCGCGCGACGAGGCACCGGCGGGCAGTGCGGTGCAGCGGGCGTGCGCCCTGGCCCACGCCGAGACCCTGCTGGTCCTGCGGCGACGCGGCGAGCCGGTGCCGCCGGTGGTGGAGGTGTCCGCCTGGCTGGAAGTGTTCGCCACCGAGGAACCCGGGGACGATCGGGGCCGTGACGCGCTCTACTTCCTCGGCAAGGAATTGCTCGTGCGCTATGGAACCGGCGGTTCCGCCGCGGACCTGGACCTTGCCGTCGTCGCTCTGAGCAAGGCCACGGAGAAGGCGTCGGCGGACGCCGACTTCACCGGGATGCTCGGCCATGCGCTGCGATTGCGGGCCGAACGGGACCGGCCGGACCCGGGGGATGACCTCGACGTCGGGGTGGCGGCGATGCGCGCCACCCTGCGGACCGCGGCGCCGGGCGAGGAATGGGAGGCGGCCGCGGCGCAGCTGGCCGGAATGCTGCTCCAGCGGTTCCGGGCCACCCGCCAGCGGGAAGACCTCGACGAGGCGATCGTTCTCAGTCAGCGTGTGCGAGACGGCAAAGGGCTGAAGGTCGCCGCGGACGCTCCCGCGGCACAGCACCTCGCCGTCAGCACCGCGATCCGGGCCCTGACTCTGCGGGCCGACCTGGACGACAGCTCCGCCGACGCCACCATCGCCTTCATGCTGCGCCACTACAACCCGGACGCGGACACCGCCGCCGACCCGGCACGGCCGGTGGGTGACCTGAAGCGCGTGCTCCACGAGGGGTACACCGTCCTGGCCGCGAAGCGTAAGGCACACACCCACCCCGACTCCCAGCTGGCCGACGAGGCCGACCAGGAGATCGCCTGGCTCCAGCAGGCGCTGCGGGGCGAGATCTCCGACGCGCAGCGCCGGAAATACCGGAAGGACCTGATCGACGCGCTGACCGGGCGGCATATCGCCGTACCCGACGCGGGGGTCCTGGACGAGATCATCACGCATCAGTCGGCACTGCTCGGCGAGATGTCCGCCGAGCTGGGCGTGCACCGGGCCGCGCACCGGCTGGGACTGGCGCTGGCGCTGTACCAGCGCTTCGAAGCCGACAATTCCCGGGAGGCCGACTTCGACGCCGCGGTGGAACAGGCCCGGCCCGTCGCCGGCGACCCGGCGGTGACCACCGAGGTCCGCTTCCGGGCGGCGATCCTGCTGGGCGACTTCGGCGGGCGGGTCGAGCGCTGGGCGGTCGCCGACGAAGGCTTCCGGCGGGCCGTCGCGCTGCTGCCGCGGCTCGTCGGCCGCCAGCTCAGCCCCGACGACCACCTCCGGGAACTCTCCCGCTGGTCGGACCTCGCCTCCGACGCGGCGAGCGCCGCGGTGCGCGCCGGCGCCCCCGGCCGCGCCCTGGAACTGCTGGAACAGGGCCGCGGCCTGCTCATCGGCCGGGCCCTGGACGCGCGCGCCGACTTCGACGAGATCCTGGCCGCCGACCCCCGGCAGGGCCCGCAACTCGTCGCCGACCTGCGCCGGATCGGCGACGAACTGGCGGTGTCCGCCCCCGGCCACGGCACGACACACGCGGGCGACCACAGCGACGTCGACCGGCGACAGGCCTTGGTCAGAGAATGGGACAGTACGGTCGACCGCATCCGCCGCCTCCCCGGCTGCGCCGACTTCCTGGCACCGGCGACCCTGGCACAGCTGCTCCCGGCGGCGGCCGGTGGACCCGTCGTGACGATCAATATCAGTCGTTTCGGCAGCGACGCGCTGGTGCTCACCCCGGCGGGCGTCACCGCGGTGCCCCTGCCCGGGCTCACCCCCGATGCGGTACGGGACCAGGTCGCCACCTTCCACGACGCGCTGCCGTTCGCCGAACTCAGCCCGGCCGACCCGGACATGACCCGCGCCGCCCAGGAACCGCTGAACGCCGTCCTCTCCTGGCTGTGGCACCACGTCACCGGCCCGGTCCTGGACCACCTCGGCCCGCCGCCGCCGCGGATCTGGTGGGTCCCGACCGGTGAACTCGCCGCCCTGCCCCTGCACGCGGCAGGCGTCGACGGCGGCCCGTCCGTGCTGGACGCGACCGTCTCCTCGTACACCCCGACCGTGAAGTCCCTGCTCGCCGCCGCCCGCCGCCCCGCCTCGGGTGAGACCACCCGGGTCCAGTTGGTCGGGATCCGCGCCACCCTGGCCGGCGTCAACGCCGAGATGGACCGGATCCTGGCCCGTTTCCCGCACGCCCGGCACATCTTCGACGACGAGGCCACCCGCGACCGGGTCCGCGACACGCTGCGCGACACCGAGTGGCTGCACGTGGCCTGCCACGCGATCAGCTACCCCAACCACCCGGCGGACAGCGCCCTGCACCTGCACGACGGCCCGCTCACCGTCCGCCGGCTGCTCGCCGGCCGGGCCCCGCACGGCCGGCTCGCCTACCTCTCCGCCTGCCAGACCGTCCTGACCAGCGCCTCCGCGTCCGCGGAGGTGATCCACCTGGGCACGGCGTTGCACGCGGCCGGCTTCCAGCACGTCGTCGGGACGCTGTGGAGCATCCCCGACGGCACGGCCGCCGAGACCGCCCGCCTGTTCTACGAGGCGATCGGCGACCGCCCGGACGCGTCCCGCAGCCCGGTCGCTTTGCACCGGGCCGGCCAGGAACTGCGCCGCCGCTACCCGGGGATGCCGGCGCGGTGGGCCGCGTACGCCCACTTCGGCCCGTAGCTGTCTGGGCGGCCCTGCCCACCGGATCCGTGTTGATCTGCTGGCGATGCGAAATCGCGGTTTCAGGCCCATGATCACCGCGATTTCGTAGCGCTGGCAGATCAACATGTCGTATCGGCGTATGTTGATTCCGTGCGTATTTCGGGGGTGGCGCCGCTGCTGGTGGTGCGGGACATCGCGACGAGTGTGGACTTCTACCGGCGGCTCGGGTTCGAGCCGCTGGTGACGTGGTCCGGTTATGCCAAGCTCACCAACGGCCCGGGTGTCCTGCATCTGGCCGTGCCGGGTGATCCGCCACCGGACCGGCCGTCGGTGGCGTTGATCGCGCCCGGCGATGCGGACGCGGTGGTGGCCGCACTGGTGATGCAGGTGGTGGACTGCCGCAAGGCGTGCGCGGAGCTCGTCGACGCCGGTGTGGTGTTGCTGGGCCCACCGGTTGTGCCGGTGTGGGGTGGTGAGGTGCGGGCGTTCCTGCGGGACCCCGACGGGCACCTGATAGAGATCAACGAAGCGGGCTGAGCGGGCCCCAGCTGCGGCGCCCCCATCGTCGTCACCGCATCCGCTACCGGAGCGACCTCGCACGCCCGGTCTAGGCGGCGGTGAAGATTACCGGCCGTCCGGCGGCCGCCGCCCGGGCGTAGAACTCTCGGACATCGACGAAGTTCGTCCAGGTGTAGTCGAAGTCCGCGGCGTCCCGAGCGCCGTCATAGTCAGGATCGTCGATGGCGTCGAACCGGCGACGAAACCAGGCCGGGTCCACGGCTTGAAGGGCCTCGGACACGTCACGGACCTGCGACGCGGCCAGGTGGACGACGTAGTACTCGTCGTGCAGGTGGCGTCCGCCGAGCACGGCGTGGGACAACGGGTACTCGCCGCTGTCCGGATCCAGTGTGCCCTCCGCCAGGCAACGGTGAATGGCGTCCCATGCCCTGTCGGTGTCGACCCTGAGCGTGGCGTCGCTCCACGATTCCTCGAGGTCCTCAAGGATGTCGGCCACCTCGTCGTTGTCGTCGGCGGCGAGGAGCGATTGTTCCTGCTCCGGTGTGATCGCGAAGTAGACACCCAACACGACGGGCATCTTACGTTCCGACCGGTCCTGAGCCGTCCACGCGAAGCCATGGGCGCGCGTCCGCGCGGGTGCACCTTGCCGGTCGTCGGCAATGTAAGCCCGCTGCGCTGTCCGGGATCGCACGCTGCGTTCGCGGCGGCTGCCCGGCAGACTGGAGCCATCAGCGGGTCGGCTCGCTCGCCGCCGAGCAGCGATCCCGGTTACCGGAGGGGCCTCGCCAGCGCCCGCAGCTATGCACGTCACGCACCCTGCCGGATCGGCTGCGGGTGGACCGCGGGCCTTTTGCCATCAGGCTCGATGGATCCGATGGCAGAGCGCCGGCGACACCCCTGGCTGAACTGCTCGTCGTCGGGTCCCGTGGCCTCGGTGGGTTCGGCGGACTGGTCATGGGATCGACGAGCCGGGGCCTGATCGAGCACGCGCCGTGCCCGGTGATGGTGGTCGGGCCGGCACCCGAGGCGGCCTGACAGCTGCCGCACCCGCTGCGCCCGGCGCACGGGAACCAACTGTTTGAGGAGGGTGAGACGACATGGTCGCCAGGAGAACGCCGGTCCGTGCCGTCGGGCCGGGACGTCACCGACGACCTCGGGCGGTTGATGCACGACCAGCTGCGCCGGTTGCCGCGCGGCCGGCCCTGGCGCATCGCGGTCGGCCGCCCCCATCCCGGCCTCTACGGCATCGCCCGCTCCTACGAGGAAGCCCGAGACCGCGAAGCGTATCCACGTGTCCGTCCGGACGGTGACCTATCGGCTGGAACGCGTCCGCGCCCTCACCGGCTACGACCCGGCCGACCCCGCTCACCGCTTCACTCTGCAGGCCGCCGTGCTCGGGGCGCGCGCCCTCGGCTGGCCCGAACAGCCCCTGCCCGCCGCCGACTGAGCCCACGGCCGGCCCCGAGCCGGACGGCCGTTGAGGCACGCCGTCCCCGGGTGATGAGGCTGATTGACGTCGTTCTGAACTCTGCGACAACGACAGGCGAAGTCTAGGAGGCACAGATCCGCACGGGGAGCCGGTGCCCGGCGACGGCATCTCCCCCAACGACTATTTGCCTTCTAGCAAAGATCTGCCGGGCTCGCATGTCGAGCAGCACCTGATTGCGGGTGGCGAGAAAACGAAGCGGCGGTCCGTTTTGGACAGACGCAGCGTGCCAAGGTCATGTCGCTCAGTGATGGGCGTGTATACGGGGACGGGGAATCAGCAGCTCTTCACGGTCGGCTCGCGCGCTGCGCGGGCCGGCTGATTCACCGTGCCCGGGTACCGCTCGCCGCAGGGCTTCATCTGCTGCGCAGGGTCCCACGGAGGAAGAGTTGGCAGCTCGAAGTATCAGATTGTCCATCGCCGGATTGACCGCGCTGGCCGCGGTGATCGCAGTGCCGCAGCCGGCCGTCGCCGCGCCCCCACCGGCTCCGTCGACCGCTGAGAAGGACCGACCGGCGCAGCCGGCCTCGCCCGGCTCGGGCAAGAAGATCGCGCTCAGCACGTCGTCGGCGAAGGCGAGCCTGCTCGCCGGACCGGTGTCGGTGCCGAAGGGCACCGGGCCCGCGCGCAACGCGACGTTCACGTCGTTCGCCCTGTCCGACCGGGTGAGTCTGGACGTCAACGTCGGCTCGGGCAACCTGCTGGTCCGTACCACCGACATGACACTGCCGGGGCTGGAGGACGACCTCGTCCTGGGCGCCGCGTACAACAGCCTGTTCGTCGGCTCGGACATCCAGTCCGGATCCTTGGGGCACGGCTGGCGCACCCGCTCCGGCATCGACGTCAAGCTGATCAAAGCGGACGACAACTCGGTCACCTACGTCGCGTCCGACGGTGTGGTCGGCCGGTTCGTCAAGACGAGCACGGGCTACACCTCGCCGAGCGAGTTCAAGGCCACCCTGGTCGCCGACGGCGCCGGATGGAAGCTGACCGAGCACTCGAGCGGGCGAGAGCAGTACTTCACCTCCGCGGGTCTGCTGGACCGCACCCTGGACCGCAACGACAACGTCACCGACTACACCTACGATACGGCCGGGCAACTGACCTCGATCAAGTCCGATCGCGGCTCGGCGGACGCCCGCACCGTGCAGGTCTACTACCACGCCAACGGCAAGATCGAAACGATCAAGCAGTTCGTCAACGGCAGCGCCGCCCGGGGTATCGGCTACTTCTACGACGCCGCCGGCGACCTGGCCGGCATCGCCACCGGCACCGGCCGCTGGACCGGGTTCAGCTACGACGCGCAGCACCGGCTCACCGCGATCACCAGCGGTGTCCTGGACAGCGCCGGCGACACCGGCGCCACCACCCGGCTGACCTACGACTCGGCGCACCGGGTGACCTCGGTGACCCGCGCCTACGACTCCGGCGGCTCCACCGGTGCGACCACCCGCTTCGCCTACCCCTCGGCGACCGAGACTCTGGTTGCCGACGCGAACCAGGATCTCACCCAGCCGGTCGCCGGCGTGCCCCGCACCACGTACACCATCAACAGCGACAAGCGGGTCACCAAGGCCGTCGACCCGGCCGGCAAGGAACGCAAGAAGACCTACACCCCCTTGCACGACGTGGCCTCGGCCACCGACGCCCTCAACAACACCTCGTCGAACACCTTCGGCGCGAACAGCGGGCAATCGCTGACCACCTCGTCGTCGGCGACCGGGTCGAAGACCACCTGGGCGTACGCGAACGCGCCGACCTCGGCGAACCCGACCGCCAACTACCAGCCGTCCTCGTCGACCGACACGCAGGGCAACGCCAGCGCGTTCACCTACAACGGCGCCGGCAACAAGCTGTCGTCCAAGGACGCGCTCGCTGCCGAGGCCAAGGTCGAGTACAACAGCGACGGCACCGTGAAGAAGTCCACCGACCCGGGCAACGGCACCAACGGCACCACGTACGTCTACAACGGTGACAAGCAGCTCACGAAGCTGACGCCGCCGACGGGCAACAGCCTCGGCGCGCGTGACTTCACCTACGACTCGTTCGGCCGGATCCGCACCGCCAGCGACGGCGCCGGGCGGGTCGCCACCTACGAGTACGACCTCGATGACCGCATCGTCGGCACCTGGTACTCCGACTCCACGACTCCGGTCACCTACAGCCACGACGGCGCCGGCAACATCACCCAGCGCCAAGCCGCGGACGGCGCGCGCACCTTCACCTTCGACCGCCTGAACCGGCCGGTCGGCCGCTACGACCACCAGTGGTACGGCTACGACCCGGTCGGCAACCTGATCCACCTCGTCGACGAGCGGGGCAACACGTACTACGAGTACAACTCCCGCAACCTGCTCACCAAGGCCACCGCGGGCAGTGCCGTCTACACCTTCGTCAACGACGACGAGGGACGCCGCACCCACACCCGGCTCAGCGTCACCAAGTCGACCCCCACCCCGCAGTACGTCGCCGAGACGCAGAACGCCTTCGACAAGTCGGGCCGGCTCACCCGGACCACGACGAAGCGCTGGCAGAAGGTCAACGGCACGGACACCGCGTCCACGGTCTACGACGTGTCCTATTGCTACGCCAAACGGGTCGGCACCGCGGCCTGCTCCACCGTGTCGGCCGACGACACCGGGCTGCGCCAGTGGCAGACCGACCACCACCGCGCCGGTGCGGTCACCGTCTACACCCACGACAAGGGCAACCGCCTGACCAAGGCGGCCAACTTCAACGGCAAGACGTACGACTACACCTACGACAGCAACGGCAACCGCAAGACCTCCACGGTGGACGGGGTCAGCGCTCAGGCGTTGACGTTCAACTCGGCCAACCAGATCTCCAGCAGCGGCTACACCTACGACGCCGCCGGCAACCAGACCAACGGCTCGGCGACCCGGTCCGCGACGTACAACGCGGCCGGGCACACCACCAGCAACCAGAACGCCTCCGGCGCCACGACGAGCTACCACTACGCCGGACCGGACCAGGTGGAGCTGTCGTGGACCGACGGCGCACACGGTGAGGGCTGGTGGTGGGGTCTCAACGCCGAGTACGGCCAGCCGGTCGTGCAGTCGTACACCACGAGCAACTGGACCAAGTGGCACTACATCGAGCGTGACGACCGCCAGAACCCGCTCGGCACCCGTGTGCACGAGAGCGGCGGCGAGCGCCACTTCTTCTACGTCCTCGACGGGATCGGCTCGGTGGTCGGCCTCGTCGACGACAACGGCGCGCTGGCGGGCACCCGCTCCTACGACCCGTACGGCAAGGTCACGGCCACGGTCGCCAACGCCGCGGAGATGAACGAGACCGTGCTCGGTTACGCCGGCGGCCTGGCCAACGGTGACCTGACCAAGTTCGGCAAGCGCTGGTACGACGCCAACACTGGTCGCTTCACCCAGCAGGACGCGCTCACGTTCCTCGCCGACCCGGCGCAGGGCAACCGGTACGCCTACGCCGCCGGAAACCCTTGCGACTACACCGATCCGACGGGCCTGAAAACGGGTAACAACCTCGCGGACGCCTGCATCGAGGGAGCTGCGGGCGGTCTCGTCGCCGGTGCCATCGGCGGCGCGTTCGCCGGGCCCAAGGGCATCGCCGTCGGAGCCGCTCTCGGCGCCATCGGCGGGTGCGCCGGAAAGGGCATCGAGCAGGCTATGGAAGATTCCTGATTCTGTGCCGCATTGACCGATCGAGACCGAAGGTGCGCTCATGACGACCAGAACCACACCCAACACGTCCTTGCTGGTGACCCTTTCCGTCGTCGCGTTCGTGGTCGCCGGCGGGCTGCTGGCGGCGCTGTCCGCGGATGTCTTCGGTGAGGGCAGCAGCGGACTGGTGCAGTCAGTGATGATCGGATTGTTCATCGGAGGAGCTGTTCTGCTGGTCATGACGCTTCTGCGCCGCCGGCGCTGATCCGCCGTACACGGTGATCGGGTGGGTGCTGCCGCGGCGGCCCCACCCGATCGTCTGCGTACTCGCGCAGGTGCTGCCCCTGGCTCGCCGTCCGATCGCGGCCGGTCACGGCGGGAAGCAGCACCCGGTCCTGATCATGGAGTTCGGGCGCCCGGCGTAGGCTCGTGGGTCTGCCCTCGCCGGCGGTGGCGACGGGACGGCCGGCAAGGGTGGTGTGATGGCGTCAGCAGCGGTCCTGCTGGTGTTCGGCCGCGGCGTCCACCGGGCCCGGCACGGCTGGGACCTCACCGGGGAGAGCCTGGAGCGGGTGCGGGCCGCGCAGCGGTACGTCGTCGAGCACGCCACCGGCCCGGACCGCCCACGGGTGATCTTCACCGGCGGGTGGGCCGAGGCCGCCGACGGGGCCGAGCGGCCACCGGACGGCGAGCGCGAGGGTGACCTGATGCTCCGGGCCGCGGTGGCCGACGGGTTCGACGCCCGCGCCGATCTGCACGCCGAGACGCGCTCGCGCAGCACCCTGGAGAACCTGCTGCACACCGTGCAGGACGGGCTGCTGGCCGGGTACGAGTTCGACGCCCGGCACCCGCTGGGCCTGGTCACGCACGGCTGGCACCTGCCCCGGGTGCGGTTCCTCGCCGGGAAGGTCCTCGGGCTGCGCGGCCCGGCGCTGCTGGACATCCCGGCCCGCGGCGGTGAGCCGCACGACGAACGGCTGGTGCTGCTCGCCGCCCGGCTCGGTTTCCTCGGCACCCGGCGGCCCGAGGTGCTGCTGCGCCGGGAACGACGACTTGTCACTCTTCTGCGTGATGCGGGGCGGACGGGGTACGGGCGACGCCCGGTGGGGTAACAGCCCTCGCATCGTCGCAGGCTCAGGGAGATGACGTTGAAGAGTGTCGTGCTGCTACCCGTACACCGGCCCGGAGATCAGTTCGTGGTGTTGCTCGACGACCTGATGCGGGTGGTCGATGATGCGGCGAGCGTGGTGGTGGTCGACGACGGGAGTGGTCCGGCCGCCGACGCGCTGCTGGCGAAAGTCCGTGAACGCGGCTGCACGGTGCTGAGGCACCCGGTCAACCGGGGCAAGGGCGCCGCGCTCAAGACCGGTTTCCGGTACGTGCTCGCGACGCACCCCGGCCGCGATGTGCTCACCGTGGACGGTGACGGCCAGCACGGGATCACCGACATCCGCGCGCTGGACGGGCGCGCCGGGCAGGGGCGGATGGTGCTGGGCGTACGCCGGTTCGATCGCATGCCGCCGCGCAGCAGGCTCGGCAACTTCGTCGTCCAGTGGCTGTTCCAGGCGGTCACCGGCCGATCGGTTTCGGACACCCAGACCGGATTGCGGTGCTATCCCGCGGCGCTGCTGGAGCGGTTCGCCGCGGTGCCGGGGGAGCGGTTCGACTACGAGATGAACGTTCTGCTGGCGGCCGTGGGCAATGGCTGCGGTTTCGACGAGGTGCCGATCGAGACGACGTACCTCGACGGCAACAGCGGCTCCAACTTCCGAGGGCTGGCCGACTCCACGCGGGTGCTCGGCTCCCTGGTACGCCACGCCGTGACGGCGCCGGGCATCGGCAGCGGGACCGCGGCGCGCTGACGGCCGCGCCGGGCTTCGGTGAGGTGAGCGGGCCGCACGGGGTTTTGGTGAGGTGAGCGGGACGCGCCGGGCTTCGGTGAGGTAAGCGGGCCGCGCCGGCGGCCGCACCGGGTCTGGAGAACCGGTGCGGCCACCGGCCGGCGTGCGGTCAGCCGGCCGGGACGAACGTGATCCGGGAGCGCACCGGCCGGAAACCGGCCCGTTCCAGCGCGGCCACCACCCCGATGCGGTACGCGTCCACGTCGGCCACCACCTCGGCGGCGCCACCGGCGTGCAGCACCGCGACGACGTCGGCGAGCAGTGCGTCCAGCGCGTCCGGGTCGGTCAGGCCGAGGTAGGCGACCATCGGGTAGCAGACGTCGCCCGCGGCCGCCGCGAGCCCGACCGGTTCCCCGTCGCGCAGGGCGATCCGCCAGGTCTGCGGTGGGCCGGGAACCCACGACAGCGGGTCGGTGGCCAGGTCCACGCCGGCCACCGCCCGGGCCGTCTCCGACCCGGTCAGGATCTGCGGTGCGGCGTTCCGGGCGACAAGCGAGGTGATCTCCGTGCGGTCGGTGGCGGGGCGGACGGCATACCGCCCCGGTGGCATCGGGACATCCGTGCCGGCCGGATCTCCGTGCCGGTGCACCGCGCTGCTCACCTTCGGCGTACCGGTCCAGCGGAACCGCAACCGCTCACCCTGCTCGACCAGCCCGGCCAGCCGCGCCGCCGCCATCGGTGGCCGGGCCGCCGGGTTCTGCCGCCAGTCCGGTGGCATCGCGGCGTGGTAGAGCGTCGGACCGCCGAACGCGGTGTGCGCGGCCCGCAGCAGCTCGGCGCCCACGTCGGGCTCGTCGCTCAGGTCGAACCACTCCAGCCAGGGCCGGCCGGCCGCACCCGGCGGCAGCACCCAGGCGGCCCGGGCGACGACCCGGCCGCCACGCAGGGCGACCCAGGTGTGCTCCGGCCGGTAGCCACCACCGGCGAGGCCGTCGGCGTAACTGTTCTTCGGCACGTCGGGCAGCGGGTCGGGCATCGAGGTGAACAGGCTTTCCTCACCCGCGACGAGCGGGCGGACGACCAGATCGGTCATGGCGTGATCCTTCGGCAGCGAAGCGCCCGGTCAGACCCGCGAAGACGCCGGTGTGCGGGAAGGGCGCAGAACATCGGACATGGTGTTCTGACCTCCTTCCAGCTCGTCGGCGTGCCCACAACGTACTCGATCGTCTCCGGGGCAGACAATCCGCAGGACAAAGGACGCGGCGTTGTTGATCTGCTGGCGCTACGAAATCGCTGTGATCATGGGGGTGAAACCGCGATTTCGGACCGCCAGCAGATCAACAACGGTGTGGACCCGGCGCCGGCCGGTTCAGGTGCCGGGCTGGACCGCGAAGGTGGACTCGGCGTCGTCGCCGCTCGGCTTGTCGATGTAGAGCGAGTCGTCGTCGCGGCGGTGCACCAGGTGCTCGGGGTAGTTCTTCGAGCGCAGCCGGAACGTTCCCGCGTCGGCGCCGGGTCCCGGGCAGAAGGTGGCGTCGGCGCGGAAGAGGTCCGAGTCCTCGGAGGCGTCGAAGCGCAGCCGGTAGTCGAAGTGGCGCAGGTACCGGTCGTCGCCGGTGCGGAACGAGAAGCAGGTGTCGTCGGCCAGTCCGGCGACCGCGGTCAGGGTCGCCGGGTCGATGGGGGACATCGTGGCGACGTCGTCGCGCACGCTCAGATGGGTTTCCGGTTCGCCGGCGGGGGAGAGCAGCCACGACCCGGCGGCGAGTTGCGCCGGTGCCGGGGCGGTGCTCACCGCAGAGGCGGCGGGCGCGGTCACCACCGGTGACGTGGGCGCGGTGGCCGCGGCCGCTGCCGGTTTGTCGGCGCTGCCGCCGGTGGTGTTCCAGGCCAGGTAGCCGACGCCGAGCACGGCGACGACCCCGGCACTGACGGCGGCGATCAGGGTGCGGGGGAGCCGGGCCGGTACGCCGTCGCTGACGTCGACGCCGCCACGCCCGTACACGGTGCCACCGGGGCGGGCCGGGTCGGTCATCGATGCGCTCCTTCCGCTGCGGCCGCCGCCGTCGGCGGCCCGGAGGATCTTAGCCAGTGCGGAACGGGGCCGTTCATCGTGCTGGAAGCCCGCTTTTACGTGGTGGTCTGCGTCAATGTGTATCGGCTGAAAATGGGCGCGCTCCCACGATGGCTTTCCTTTAAGAAGCCTTTACTTCCATTGATGAGAGTCATAGATTCGTCACATCGGACCGAAGTTTTGATTTTTCCGACAAAAGTTGGTGACACGCACAACGCCTGCCGGTAACAGTCGGCCCGGCGTGGCAGGGCCGTGGACGAGAACCGGCGCCTGCCGAAACGCGCATGCGTTCACGGCATGCATCCATCGCAGGCACCGAAGTCTCACGACACCAGGCGTCCCGGCGTGGCCGGGAGCGCCGGAGGACGCGCATGGACGACAACGTTGTCAACGGGGACCGGCAGCAGGTCCGCAGGAGGTCGCTGCTCGCCGCGACCGGAGTGCTCGGGCTGACCGGGGGCGCGGTCGCCCTCAGCAGGGGTGAACCGGCGCGGGCAGCGGCGGGCGTCACCAAGAAGCTCACCATCTATGCCGAGGCGCTGCCGGGCGGGCTGATCGGTTACGGGCTGACCCGCGGCGGCGCGACAGTGCCGGGGCCGGTGCTCGAGATGTACGAGGGGGACACGCTCGAGATCACGCTGGTCAACACGACCACCCAGCGGCTGTCGATCCACCCGCACGGCGTCGACTACAGCACCGACTCGGACGGCTCGCCGTTCAACGACAGCTTCAACGAACCCGGCCAGACCCGGACGTACGTCTGGCGTTCGCACGAGATGACGGCGGCCGCGGGGCGCCGGTTCATGCCGGGCAGTGCCGGTTACTGGCACTACCACGACCACGCCCTCGGGACCGAGCACGGCACCGGCGGGCTCGCGAAAGGACTGTACGGGGCACTGATCGTCCGGCGGCGCGGCGACCTGCTGCCGGACAAACAGTTCACCGTCGTGTTCAACGACATGCTCGTCAACAACAGGAGCGCGCCCAACACCCCGATGTTCGAGGCGAATCTCGGACAGCGCGTGGAATGGATCGCGATCGGTCACGGCAACCTGTTCCACACCTTTCACCTGCACGCGCACCGGTGGGCCGACAACCGCACCGGAATGCTCGAAGGGCCGTCCGACCCCAGCCAGGTCATCGACAACAAGGACCTCAACCCGGGCAGCTCGTTCGGCTTCCAGGTGCTCGCCGGCGAGGCCGTCGGGCCGGGCGCGTGGATGTACCACTGCCACGTCCAGATGCACTCGGACACCGGGATGGCCGGGATCTTCCTGGTCCGCAACGCCGACGGAAGCATGCCGGCCGGCGCCCAGGAGGCGATCGACCGGTTCCACGGCCACCAGCACCCCGCCACCGGCGACACCGCCGGGCCGGGCGCGACCGCGGCACAACCGCACGCACACGAAGGGACCGGCTCATGAGACCCCGGCGCATCACGGCAGCCGTACTGGCCGCGCTTCTGACCCTCGGCGCGGCACCGCCCCGCGAGGCCACCGCCACCGCCCCCGCCGCGGCGGCGGCCGACCCCGGCGTCCTGGTCTTCTCCGGTGCGGCCGCCGCCCAGCAGGACCCGGTCACGCGCGCCGCAGCCACGATCGAAGATCTCGCCGCCGCGCAGGGCCTGACGACCACCACCAGCACCGACCCGGCCGTCTTCACCGCGAGCAGCCTGGCCGCGTACCGTGCCGTGGTCTTCCTCTCCGCCGACGGCGTCACCCTGACCGCGACCCAGGAAGCGGCGCTGAAAGCGCACGTCAACGCCGGCGGCGGGTTCCTCGGCATCGGCGACGCGGGGCGCGCCCAGCTGGACTCGACGTGGTTCACCGGCCTGATCGGCACCCGCCCGGCCGGCGCGATCCCGGCGGCGCACCCGGTCGCGACGGTCACCGCGAGCGGCGAGAACCCGCCGAACGAGACGCGGGCCAAGCTCGCCGACGGCGACAGCGCCACCAAGTGGCTGGTGCGCACGTCCACCGCGTGGGCCGGCTACGAGCTCGCGGCACCCGCGCGGATCACCGGGTACGCGTTGACGTCCGCGAACGACTTCCCCGGACGCGACCCGAAGGACTGGACGCTGCAGGGTTCCGCCGACGGGCAGACCTGGACCGACCTGGACCGCCGCACCGGGCAGACGTTCGCGGACCGGTTCCAGGTCCGGCGCTTCGACATCGCGAACCCGGCCGAGGTCAAGTTCTACCGGCTGAGCATCACCGCGAACGCCGGCGAACCGCTGATCCAGCTCGCCGACCTGCGGCTGTTCATCGCGACCACGGAGACGCCGGCACCGCCGGCGGTGAAGCGGGGCGTCGTCGACATCCTCGACCGGGAGCACCCGGCCACCAAGGGCCTGCCGCGGACCGTGGCGCGCGAGGACCGCTGGTACGGCTGGGACCCGAACCCGATCGGCACCGTGCACACCCTGGCGCAGGTCGAAGGCCAGACCAGCCCGTTCCACCCGGTGTCGTGGTGCCGTGACTACGACGGCGGCCGCTCCTTCTACACCGGCATGGGACACACCGAGGCGGCGTACGGCGAGGACGCGTTCCGCAAGCACCTGGCCGGCGCGCTCGGCTGGACCAGCGGCATCGTGCGCGGCGACTGCAAGGCCACGATCGCCGCGAACTACAGGGTGGAGCGGCTGACCGCGGCGAACAAGACCGGTGAGCTCGACCAGATCGGCGAACCGCACGGGCTGACGATCGCGCCCGACGGCACGGTGTTCTACGTCGGCAAGGCGGCCTGCCCGAGCGGGCCGGTGGTCAGCTGGGACAACCCGGACGTCGGTCTGGGCTGCGGCACCATCCACGCCTGGGACCCGGGCAGCAAGCAGGTCAAACTGCTCACCACGCTGCCGGTGATGGGCAACCGGGGCAGCGGCGACGAACTCGTGAAGAACGAGGAGGGTCTGCTCGGCATCGTCCCGGACCCGAAGTTCGCCGACAACGGCTGGCTCTACGTCTACTGGATGCCGCACGCGTCCATCGACCGGACCAAACGGATCGGCCAGCGTACGGTGTCCCGCTTCACCTACGACCACGCGGCGCGCACGATCGACCAGGGCACCCGCAAGGACCTGCTGCAGTGGCCGGTGCAGATCCACAGCTGCTGCCACGCGGGCGGCGGCATGGCCTTCGACGCCAAGGGCAACCTGTACGTCGGCTCGGGCGACAGCAACTCCTCGCAGGGGTCGAGCGGTTACTCCGGCAACAACTGGACCGCCGAGTACGCCGGTCTGTCGTTCCAGGACGCGCGGCGCACCTCCGGCAACACCAACGACCTCAACGGCAAGATCATCAGGATTCACCCGGAGCCGGACGGCACGTACACCGTCCCGCCGGGCAACCTGTTCCCGCCGGGCACCGCGAAGACCCGGCCGGAGATCTACGTGATGGGCGTGCGCAACATCTCCCGCCTGCAGATCGACCCCGAGACGCAGTGGCTCACCGCCGGCTGGGTGGGACCGGACGCGTCGGCGCCGAACCCGGAGCTCGGGCCGGCCAAGTACGAGACCGCCACCATCATCACGGAGGCCGGCAACCACGGCTGGCCGTACTGCATGGGCAACCGGCAGCCGTACCGCGACCGCAGCAACACCGACGCCTCGGTGCTCACCGGCTGGTACGACTGCGACAACCCGAAGAACGAGTCGCCCCGCAACACCGGCCTGGTCGACCTGCCGCCGATCAAGGACAACATGATCTGGTACGCGCCGGACGGCGGCGGCCCGGTCTTCCCGAAGCGGCCCGGCAGCGACATCCCGACGTACAACGCCGCCGACGCCACCTACACCCAGCCGTACCTGCGCGGCGGCGGGCAGGCCGTGATGTCCGGCCCGACCTACCACCGGGAGCTGGCGGACCCGGCCAGCACCGTCGCCTGGCCGTCGTACTGGAACGACAAGTGGTTCCTCGGTGACCAGTCGAACGCGGCGAACCGGGTCGCGGTCACGGTCGGTGAGCCGGGCAAGCCGCCGGTCTTCGCCGAGTCGCTGCGCACGATCATCCCGGCCGGCGGCGGCGCGACGCAGCTGCAGTCCTGGATGGACGCGAAGTTCGGGCCGGACGGGGCGCTCTACCTGCTCGACTACGCGGGCGGCTTCTTCAGCCTGCACCCGAACCAGAAACTGATCCGGATCACCTACCAGGGCGGGGCGGCGACACCGGTCCCGGCCGCCAGTGCGGTGGCGGTGCAGGACAAGCCGCTCACGGTCGCCTTCAACGGCTCGCGCTCGGGCGGGGTGAAGTGGCAGTGGAACTTCGGTGACGGCGCGACGTCGACCGAGGCCGACCCGCGGCACACCTACGCCAAGGTCGGCGAATACCAGGCCACGCTGACGGTCACCTACGCCGACGGGACGACCGCGGTGGTCCGGGCCACCGTCACGGCCGGCTGCGTGGTGGCGGATCCGGCGGGCACCGTACGCCTGGACGCCTCCGACACCGGCGTCGCCAACCGGGTCGTCGGGCAGGGCTGCACCGTCGACGACCTGATCGACGACGAGAGCACGTGGTCCACCCACGACGCGTTCGTCCGGCACGTCGACCTGGTCGCGGGCCGGTTGCAGAAGGACGGCGTGCTCAACGGCCGGGAGGCGGGCGCGCTGACCAGGGTCGCCGCGGCCTCGCCGATCGGCCGGCCCGGGCACACCGGTTACGTGTCGCTGTTCAACGGCACACCGGAGTCGCTGCGGGACTGGGTGCAGGCGCCGAGCGGGCAGTTCACCCTGCAGCCGGACGGGTCCCTGCGACCCAGCGGCGGCCTGGGCATGCTTTACCACACCAAGCCCGTCAAGGACTTCTCGCTGACCCTGCAGTTCCGCGACGTCGCACCGGGCACCACCCGGGGCAACAGCGGGGTCTTCACCCGCTTCCCGGACCCGCGGATCCCGCTGGACCAGCGGCCCGAGGGGTGCAGCACCACCGGCTCGGCCAGATCCTCGCAGGCCTGGGTGGCGATCTACTGCGGCCACGAGATCCAGATCTACGACGGCGAGACCGGGGAACCGCAGAAGACGGGTTCGGTCTACAACTTCGACCCGAACCCGCTGAGCGCGGCCGGTGTGACGGGCAAGAACGTCTGGAACACGTACGAGATCAAGGTGGTCGGCCAGCGCTACACGATCATCCGCAACGGCACCGTCATCAACGAGTTCGACAACACCCCCGGCAAGCAGTCCTCGCGGGCCGGGGACCCGCCCACCGACCTGCGGCAGTTCACCGAGGGCCTGATCGGCCTGCAGAACCACGGCGACGCCGACCTGGTCGAGTTCCGCGACATCCGGGTGCGTGCGCTGTGAGAAGACTGCTGCTGATCCTGGCCGCCCTGCTGCTGCTGGCGCCCGCCGCGCCGGCGGCCGCGGCCCAGACCCTGACCTGGACCGCCGACAACGACGTGACCCGCTTCAAGTCGGCGCCGGCCACGGCCGCCGCCGGTGCCACCACCATCGTGTTCGAGAACAGTGAGGCGACCGGCAACACCACCGGCATGCCGCACACGCTGACCTTCGACACCTCCACGCCGGGCTACAACCACGACGTCACGCTGAACATCCTGGCCAACCCGTTCGACGCGACCGGCGGCCGGCACGAGGCCACCGTCACGCTCACCCCGGGCAAGTACCGCTACTTCTGCGCCATCCCCGGGCACGGCACGATGGTCGGCGAGTTCACGGTGACCGGTGGGGGAGGCGAACCGGACACCACCGCGCCGACGGTGAGCGCTCAGGCCGCCGGCACGCGGAACGACCAGGGGGCGTACGTCGGGACCGCGACGGTCACGGTGACCTCCTCCGAACCGGGCACCATCGAGTACGCCCTCGACAGCGGCGCCTTCCAGCCGTACACCGGGCCGGTCGCGGTGACCGCCGCGGGCGAGCACACGATGCGGTACCGGGCCACGGACGCGGCGGGCAACACCTCGGCGGTGGGTTCGCTGGCCTTCACGGTGGTCGAGTCCGGGCCGGCGGAGGACACCACGCCGCCGACGGCGCGGATCCAGCTCGCCGGCACGCGGAACAGCGCCGGGGCGTACGTGGGGACGGTCACCGCGACCGTCAGCGCCACCGACACCGGGTCCGGGGTGGCAGGCATCGAGTACCAGCTCGACGGCGGGACCTGGACGGCGTACACGTCCCCGGTGGTGATCAGCACGCCCGGCGCGCACATGCTGCACTACCGGGCGAGCGACAACGCCGGCAACACGTCCGCCGAGCAGATGTCGCACTTCACCGTGGTCGCGGCGCCCGAGCCGGACACCACGCCCCCGGTCACCGCGGCCCAGGTGGCCGGCGACGGCACCGCCACGGTGACGGTCACCGTGACCTCCTCCGAGCCGGGCGTCATCGAGTACGCCCTGGACAGCGGCGCCTGGACCCGCTACTCCGCTCCCGTCGTGGTCACCGCCGCGGGCGCGCACAGCGTGAAGTACCGGGCCACCGACGCCACCGGCAACGTGGCACCGGAGAAGTCGGTGACGTTCACGGTGGCCGGCTCCGGCGAGGACGCGTGCCCGGGATCGGACATCCGCGACACGGTGATCATCGACGGGTTCGACACCGGCGTCCCCAACGACGACACCGGCAACGGCTGCACGGTCAACGACCTGGTCGCCGAGAACGCCGACTACGCCGACCACGCCGCGTTCGTCCGGCACGTCGAAGCCGTCACCGCCGCGCTCGTCACCCGCGGCGCACTCACCAAACGGCAGCAGGGCGCGATCGTCCGCGCGGCCGCCCGATCCTCTCACTAGGGAGTACGCCATGCTGAAACGAACCGCCGTCCTGGCCACCCTCTCCTTCGCCGGCCTGTTCGTCGCCGCCCCGGCCGCCAACGCCGCGCTCGTCACCCACTGCGTCGGCACCGGCGGCGCGGTGACCGTGCCCAACGACCTGTACGTCCCGGCCGGCGAGTCCTGCGCGCTCACCGGCACGATCGTCACCGGCAACGTCAGCGTCGCCGCCGGCGGCAACCTGGTCGTCAGTGGCGGCAGGTTCGCCGGCGACGTCCGGATCGCCGGCAACGGGTACTTCGACGCCTCGAGCACCGAGGTCGCCGGCCCGGTCGTGCTGGCCGCCGGGGGCTACGGGGTGTTCCTGAAGGACGCCACCAGCGGGGCGGTCACCGTCCGTGCCAAGGGCTCCACCACCGTCGACAGCTTCCTGTACGCCGAGGACAGCACCATCACCGGCACGGTCAACGCCCAGGCCGGGGAGGTGCAGGTGGACCGCACCTCGGTCGAGGGCAACCTGACCAGCACCGGCACCTACTACACCGACGTGCACGACTCCTTCGTCGACGGCACGCTGTCGGTGCTCAACAGCGCCACCGGCAGCGTCGTCTGCGGCAGCTCGGTGCGCGGCAAGGCGACCTTCGCCGGCAACCTGGGCGGCGTGCAGCTCGGCCCGAACGGCGCGCTCGACTCGTGCGCGTCCGGTGGCTTCTGGGGTCGCGACGTCAGCGTCACCAGCACCACCGGCGGCGTCACCATCGACGACAACATCATCGACGGCGCGCTGACCGCCACCGGCAACACACCGGTCGCCAAGATCGCCGACACCAACCGGGTGCGCCGCGGCGTCGTCACCGACCCGGCTCCGGCCGCGTCCGCCGCCCGGTCCGCGGCCCGCTTGCAGGTCACCCGCGACGACGACACCGCCAAGGCCGGGGCCCGCCGCGCCGAGGCCGTGCAGGAAGCCCGGGTCGCCGGTCCCGCCGACCTGTGAGCCGCACCGGGCCGGCATCCCCGCCAGGATGCCGGCCCGGTGCCCGGTGATCGCCGGCGGAACCCGGCGGGCAGACTGTCCGCATGGTGATCGACTCCGCGGCTCTGCGCGCCCACTTCCCGGCCCTCGACGACGGCGTCGCGTACTTCGACGGGCCCGGCGGCACCCAGACACCCCGCCCGGTCGCCGAGGCCATCGCGGGGGCGATGCTGCGGCCGCTGTCCATCCGCGGCACGAGCACCGCCTCCGAACGCCACGCCGAAGACCTCGTCGCGCAGTTCCGCGCCGCCTACGCCGACCTGCTCAACGTGCCCGCGCAGGGCGTGGTGCACGGCCGCAGCGCCACCCAGCTGACGTACGACTTCTCCCGGCACCTGGCCAAGGCGTGGCAGCCCGGCGACGAGATCGTGCTCAGCCGCCTCGAACACGACAGCAACGTGCGGCCGTGGATCCAGGCGGCCGAGCGGGCCGGGGTGACAGTCCGCTGGATCGACCTCGACGGCGTGTCGCTCGACCTCGGCTCCTACGAACGGGCGCTGTCGCCGCGCACCCGGCTCGTCGCGGTCACCGCCGCCTCCAACGTGCTGGGCACGGTGCCGCCGGTGCGCCGGATCGCCGACCTGGCACACCAGGCGGGCGCGCTGGTCTACGTCGACGGGGTGCACTTCGCGGCACACCGGCTCGTGGACGTGCCGGCGCTGGGCGCGGACTTCTTCGTCTGCTCGCCGTACAAGTTCTTCGGCCCGCACTGCGGGGTGCTCGCCGCGGCACCCGAGTTGCTGGAAGGCTTGCGGCCGGACAAGCTGCTGCCGTCGAGCGACGCCGTGCCGGAACGGTTCGAGTTCGGCACCCTGCCGTACGAGATGCTCGCCGGCGCCACCGCGGCCGTCGACTTCCTCGCCGCGATCGCGCCGGGCGCCGGCACCGCCCGCCGGGAGCGGCTGGCCCGGTCGTTCGCGGCGGTGCACGAGCACGAGAGCGGCCTGCTGGCCCGGCTGGAGCAGGGGCTGGGCGCGTTGGGGGAGACGGTGACGGTGCACTCGCGCGCCGCCGACCGGACCCCGACGACGCTGCTGAGCCTGGCGGGCCGCAACGCCCAGGACGCCCGGATGCACCTGGCCGGGCGGGACGTCTTGGCGCCGGCGGGGTCGTTCTACGCGTACGAGCCGTTCACCGCGTTGAAGCTGCCCGACCCGGCGCTGCGGGTCGGCCTCGCCGCCTACAACACCGCCGACGAGGTGGACCGGTTCCTGACCGGCCTCGCCGACTTCCTGCGCTGACCCGCGCGGGCCCGCCGCTCGGTGGGCGGAGCGTCCCTCAGCGCCTCGGTTCTGAAGTCAGTGGCTGCCGGTGTCAGATCCGGAAGCCGGCCACCAGCGACTGAAGATCACCGGACATCCGGGCCAGCTCCACGGTGGCCCGCTGTGACTCGGTGACGCCTTCCGTGGTGCGTCGCGCCGCCGCGGCCAGAACGGTGATGCTCCCCGCGATGTCACCGACACCGCTGGCGGCCTCACTGACACCGCGGTTCATCTCACTGGTCGTCGCGGTCTGTTCCTCGACCGCGGAGGCGATCGTGGTCTGGTAGTCGCTGATCCGGCCGATCACGTCGGAGATACCGGCGATCGCGGCGATGGCGGTCGCGGTGTCGGCCTGGATGGCGGCGACCCGGGCCCCGATGTCGCTGGTGGCTCGCGCCGTCTCCTGGGCGAGATCCTTGACCTCGCTGGCCACGACGGCGAAGCCCTTGCCGGCGTCGCCGGCCCTGGCTGCCTCGATCGTGGCGTTCAACGCCAGCAGGTTCGTCTGCTCGGCAATCGAGGTGATCATCTTGATGACGTTGCCGATCTCCGCGGACGACTCGCTGAGTTTGGTGACGGTCTGGTTGGTGGCCTCCGCCGCGGCGACCGCTTCACCGGCGACCTCGGCGGCCCGGTTCGCGTTCTCGGCGATCTCGCGGATCGACGCGCCCATCTCCTCCGACCCGGCCGAGACGGTGTGCACGTTGCGCGTCACGTCGGAGGCCGCGTCCGACACCGCCACGGCCTGGGTGCTGGTCTCGGAGGCACTGCCGGAGATCTGCGTACTCGTCCGCGCCAGCCCGTCGGCCGCCGCGGCGACCTCCTGAGCGGTCTGCCGGACGCCGGCGAGCATGGCGCCCAGGGACTTCTGCGCCCGCCCCAGGGACTGCGCCATCATGCCGATCTCGTCCGTGCCGGCCACGGCCGCGGGGACACCGAGGTCGCCGTCGGCCATCGCGTCGAGCGACGCCTTCACCTGCTGCACGGACCGGCGGATCGCCCGGGCCACGACGAAGGCGAGCGTCAGCGCGACGACCAGGCCAACCCCGAGGGCGATGACGAGCGTGCGGGTGCCGGCCGAGGCGTCCCGGGCGGCGTCCTCGGCGAGCCGGGTCGCGTGCTGCGTCAGCTCCACCTCGAGGGCGTCCAGGTCCTTCACGAAGACGGCGATCAGCGGGACGCTGACCTCGTTCAGAACCCTCTCGAAATCGGTGCCGCCGCGGTTGCCGAGCGCGGCCGGGACGATCTGCTCGTCCCGGGCCTTCACCCACGCCGCGTAGTGGGTCAGGAAAGGCTGCCAGTTCTGCATCCGAGCGCCTTCGGTGGCCGCGAACTGGTCGATCACCTTCTGGATCCCGGTGTCGTTGTCGGCCAGCTTCGTGACCCACTCGTCCTTGGCCTTCGGCGACCGCACGCCGGCCATGTTGCCGACGATCTGCCGGATGACCACCTGCTTGATGTGGATCTGCCCACGCAGGTAGACCGGTCCGCTCTGCCACTCGGCGAGGCGGGTGTTCTGCGCGGCGAGCTCGCGCATCGATGACACCGCCAGCAGGCCGGATCCGGCCGCCACGACGGCGAGCAGAGCAACAATCGACAGGATCTTGGTCTGCACGCGAAGGTTGGCGATGAGGGTGAACGCGAGGCCCTTGGCGGGCGGGGCGGTGGGGTCGGCCGGCACGGGATCCATTCCTCCGTCAGTCTCGCGGACGCTGCCCGACTCCTCGGGGGACAGCCTGGTCCAGCTGTACCGAGGTGACTCAGTCTGATCGGCCGCCACAGCCGGGAACTTAGGCGCCGGACGACGGCCGAAGCCGAGATCTGATCGAGGGCTTTCCGCGTCAACTGGCATGCAAGGTCCGGTGGCGACCGGTCTGAATCGACTAGTGTCGATTCTTATGTTTCGGATTCCCTGAGGAGGACCGATGGCTTACGGACGCAAGTCCGCGATGTCCCGCTGGCTGACGGGTGTTGTGAGCGCTGTAGTCCTGGCCTTCGCCGGTGTGGCGGCAGGGGCATCGCCGGCTGCGGCGGCCACTGAGCGCTGCGGGAACGTGAACGCCGATCCTTCGGAGTATGTCGGCGGCACGATCGCCCGGGTGTGCATCTACTGGGAGGGTGGCCCTTCCGGCCCCTCCTACACGACCACGCAGGTCAAGGTCTGGAATCCCGCCGGTCAGGGGGTCACGGGGGTGTGGTCGGTCATCAGGTACAACGACGGACTGTCTCCTGACTACACCGAAGGCGGGGTGGCCGATGGCAATACCTACATAAAGACGGAGCGCCACGTCGGAGCCGCCACCACAGCGTTCGAGATCGCATCGAGCCAGTTGTACTACACCTACTGCGCCTACGTGATTCCGACCGGGATCGAAACGCGTCTCGGTGGGTGCCGTTGAATCGGGTGGCCGTGCGCGACCCGCTGAACATCACCGTCTTCGACTGAGAACGGTCAGCCGAAGACGGCGGGCACCCACTCCGGGTGGTCGATGAACGGGTTGCGGTTGCGCTGGTACGACGTGTAGATGACCTGGTTGCGGTTGCGCTCGGCGGCGTCCGGCGGGTCGGCGGCGTGCCACTGCTTGAGCACCGACAGCCGGCCCAGGTACGGCCGGGAGCCGTTGTTCACCGCGTCGTTGACCTCGAGGTCGGCGAAGCCGTCGGTGCCCTGGTAGCGCACCGCCATGTAGAAGATCATGCGGGCCACGTCGTCCTTGACGGCGCTGCGCGGTTCCCACGAGTCGGCGTCGGTGTAGTTGCCGGCGGCACCGGCGACCGCGCTGCCGCCGTTGTCGAAGTCCTTGTTGCCGCGGGTGGCGTTGACGGTGACGTCCTCGGCGCGCAGGTGGTGCAGGTCGGTGCCGGGTCCGGCGCTGGTGCCGATGTCGCCGTGCGACTGCGCCCAGACGTGCTCGCGGTTCCAGTTGCCGCCCGCCCCGCCGTTCAGCGACTTGGACCGGCTGATCCCGGAGTAGAGCAGTCGCACGTTCGCCGCGTTCGACGGATCCTGGTCGGTCACCTTGAGGGCGTTCCAGACGGCGTCGTACGACAGCTTCGTCACGCCCGTCGAGATGATCGTGTGCAGGGCGTTCTTCAGGGCGGCACCGGACTTGCCGGTCGCGGCCGCGTAATAGGAATCCGGCGTGGCGGTGGGGCCACCTGTGGGACCGGCGTTCATCGCGGTGGGCGACTTCAGGCCGGCATGCGAGAAGTACGCGCTGAGCGTGCCGGTCACGGTGATCGCCCGGCCCACCAGGCCCGGGTTGGTGAGCAGCCCGAACGACGCCCGGTACGGGCTGCTGACCTGCACGTACAGCATGTCATTGGTGTTGGTTTCGGTCCGGCTGTCGGCGATCGCCAGCGCGGTGTCCCCGGTGAAGCCGCCGAACAGCACGGTCGTCGCCGTGGTGGGCTGGCCGACGACGTAACCGGTGACCGTACCCGTGCCGCCCTGGCCGTTTATCGCCTGCGCGACGGTCAGCGTTGCCGCCGCCGATGCCGGCGGGGTGACCAGGGAGATCAGCAGGGCGAGCAGGCTCGCCAGGGCGGCCGTGGGAAGGACGAGGAGGCGGCGGTGCCGGGTCGGACCGGGCATGGAGGTCTCCGTTCGCCGGGGGCCGGGGCTCTCCGATCAGTGTGCGCGACGGAGATCGCGGACGCGGCATATCGGTTCGGTCATCGCCCGAGACCGGATTGATGCCGTTCTTAAGGTGCCGTTATGGCGGGGCGGACTACGGTCCTGCCGCAACAGGTGTTTCGACTCGTTGAACGGGGTTCGTTATGGGTTCGGGCGTGGCCGCAGGGTGGCGGCCCCGGCAAGCGCGGCCGCTTGACCTGCTGGTGGGTAAGACAGTGGAGTACGTCCGGCTCGGCTACGCGGTCGTGCTGGGCTTCACCGGCGACTGCCAGGTGGTGATCGAATCGGATGCCCGCCTGGACGGGCCGGCCGGGCGGGCCGACATCGAGCCCGGCGAGAACCCGTCGGACGCGGTGGCCACGCTGATCGGGGAGGCGGTGCGCTCGGCGAGCGTGCGCGCCACCGGCGAGCTGGAGCTGTGCTTCGAGGGCGGGCAGCATCTGCTGGTCGAGGTGCTGCCGGATGTGGAGTCGTGGGCGGTGACCGGGCCCGCCGGCGTTCTGATCGTGTGCATGGCCGGTGGCGAACTGGCCGTCTGGGGCGACGCCTGACGGCCGGATCGCGGGGTGAGCGGCGACTCACCGGGTGTCGTGCCGGGCGGTGACGGGTATGCGCCGCTCATGGCTGACGACACACTGATCCGTATCCGGGAGACCGCGGGCGCCTACGCCGAGGCGGTCCGGCGCACCCAGCGATTCTTCGAGCGTCTCGACGACACCACCGATCCGTCGGTGCTCGTCGAGTACGCGACCCTCGTGCGGGAGGAGGAGGCGGCCCTCGCCGACCGGGTCGACGCGTTGACCGCGGCCGGTCTGCGGGCCGCCAGCTTCGACGCCGGGGAATAGACCCACGCAGGGCTTGCCGAAACGGTGCCGGTCCCGGTCACAATGAGCACGCAGTGATCGGGACCGATGCGTGTGGAGGCGGCTGTGCCGGATTTCAGTGACGACCCGAAGGTGACCACCGATGTGCTGATCGTCGGTTCGGGTCCGGCCGGGGCGGGCGCGGCGCTGCTGCTGTCCACGCTGGGCATCCCCAACATCATGATCACGAAGTACCGGTGGACGGCGAACACGCCGCGCGCGCACATCACCAACCAGCGGGCGATGGAGGTGTTCCGCGACGCCGGCATCGAGGAGCAGGTGCAGGCCGACGCGACGCCGCACGAGCTGATGGGCGACACCGTGTTCTGCACGTCCATCGCCGGCGAGGAGATCGGCCGGATCCTGACCTGGGGCACCCATCCGGGCCGGTTCGGCGACTACCGGCTGGCGTCGCCGTGCCTGCCCGTCGACATCCCGCAGAACTACCTGGAACCGATCCTGGTGCGCAACGCCGCCGAACGCGGCACGCAGGCCCGGTTCTCCACCGAGTACCTCGGGCACCGTCAGGACGCGGGCGGCGTCGACGTGCGGGTCCGTGACCGGGTCACCGGCGAGGACTACACGATCCGCGCGAAGTACCTGATCGGCGCCGACGGTGCGCGTTCCCAGGTGGCCGCCGACATCGGGCTGCCGATGGAGGGTGCGATGGACATCGCCGGGTCGATGAACATCACCTTCAAGGCGGACATCTCGGCGTACGTCGGCCACCGGCCGTCGGTGCTCTACTGGGTGATCCAGCCCGGTTCCAACGTCGGCGGCATCGGCGCCGGCCTGGTGCGGATGGTGCGGCCGTGGAACGAGTGGCTGATCGTCTGGGGTTACGACATCAGCGCGCCGCCGCCGGTCGTCGACGAGGCCGCGGCCGTCGCGATCGTGCGCAGCCTGCTCGGCATCCCCGACATCGACGTCGAGATCACCGGGACGTCGTTGTGGGGCAACAACGAGATGTACGCCACCCGCCTGCAGTCCGGGCGGGTGTTCTGTGCCGGCGACGCGATCCACCGGCATCCGCCGAGCAACGGTCTCGGGTCGAACACCTCGATCCAGGACGCGTACAACCTGGCGTGGAAGCTGGCGGCGGTGCTGCGCGGTCAGGCGGCGCCGGCGCTGCTGGACACGTACACCACCGAACGGGCCCCGGTCGCGAAGCAGATCGTCACCCGGGCCAACCGGTCCAGCCGCGAGTTCGTGCAGTTCTTCGAGGTGCTGGGGCTGCTCGACGCCGCCGACGAGGCGCAGATGGCGGCCCGGATCGAGGAACGCAAGGCCAACACCGCGGCCGGCGCGGCCAAGCGGGAGGCGCTGGTGGCGGCGATGGAGCTCAAGCATTACGAGTTCAACGCGCACGGCGTGGAGCTGGGCCAGCACTACGAGTCCGCGGCGGTGGTGCCCGACGGCAGCGCCCGGCCCGCGCCGGCCCGGGACCCCGAGCTGTACTTCGAGCCGTCCACGGTGCCCGGCTCCCGGCTGCCGCACGTCTGGGTCGGTGACGCCCGGCACCGCGTCTCCACGCTGGACCTGGCGCCGTTCGACAGGTTCACCCTGTTCACCGGCATCGCGGGGGAGGCGTGGGTGGCGGCCGCCGAGAAGGTCGCCGCCGAACTCGGGGTGCCGCTGACGGCCGTGGTGATCGGTCCCGGTCGCGCGGTCACCGACCTGTACTACGACTGGGCCCGGGTCCGGGAGATCTCCGAACAGGGTGCGCTGCTGGTCCGGCCGGACAAGCACATCGGCTGGCGGTCGATGGATCTGCCGGCGGACCCGTACCGCGGCCTGCGCGATGCCTTGGCGGCCGTCCTCGGCCGTAGCGTGGGTGTATGAGTCTGCGCTTCACCCACGAGACGCTGCCGCAGCGGGTGGTGTTCGCCGCCGGCCGGGCCGCCGCGGTGCTCGCCGACGAGACGGCCCGTCTCGGTGCCCGGCCGCTGCTGATCGGTTCCGACCGGGCACCGGTCACCCTTCCCGGTGCCGCCCGGTTCACCGAGGTCGCCGAGCACGTACCGGCCGAGGTGGCCGCCCGGGCCCGCGCGGCGGCCGCGACCCACGACGCGGACGTGCTGGTCAGCGTGGGTGGCGGGTCGGCGACCGGGCTGGCCAAGGTGGTCGCGCTGAGCACCGGGCTGCCGATCGTCGCGGTGCCCACCACCTACGCGGGTTCGGAGGCCACCCCGGTGTGGGGGATGACCGAGAACGGTCACAAGACCACCGGGGTCGACGCCCGGGTGCTGCCCCGCACGGTCGTCTACGACGCCGCGCTGACCCTGTCGCTGCCGGCCGGGCTGAGTGTCGCGTCCGGGCTCAACGCGCTGGCGCACTGCGTCGACGCGATGTGGGCGCCGCGCGCCGACCCGATCAACCAGGGCCTCGCGCTTGACGGCATCCGGGCGCTGCGGGACGGCCTGCCCCGGATCGTGGCCGAACCCGGCGGGCTCGACGGCCGCGAACAGACCCTGCTCGGTGCCTATCTGGCCGGGGCCGCGTTCGCGTCGGCCGGTTCCGGGCTGCACCACAAGATCTGTCACGTCCTCGGCGGCATGGCCGGGCTGCCGCACGCGCAGACCCACGCGGTGCTGCTGCCGTACGTGCTGGCTTTCAACGAGAAAGCGGCCGGTGAGCGGCTGGCCCAGGCTTTCGGCGCGGCCTCGGCGATGGACGGGCTTCTCCGGCTGTACGCGGTGACGCGCCCACCGCGAGCGCTGCGCGACCTGGGTCTGCGGGAGGCCGACATCCCGGCGGTCGTCGACGCGGTGCTGCCGGTCGTGCCGCCGGGCAACCCGGTGCCCGTCACGGCCGCCGATCTGAGCGCCCTGCTCCACCGGGCCTGGGCAGGGAACGACCCGGCGGTTCCGCTGGGCAAGGGGCGCATCGGCGATTCCGCCGGGCCGGGGGAGGACCCGCGATGAACGGTGAACAGCAGGCCCGCGAGCAGGGGCTGACCGACCGTGTCGTGGCGTCCTTCGACGACGCCGCCGACCCGCGCCTGAAGGAGGTGATGCGGTCGCTGACCCGGCACCTGCACGCCTTCGTGCGCGACGTGCGCCTGACCGAACAGGAATGGCGGCAGGCGATCGACTTCCTCACCGCGACCGGGCACATCACCGACGACCGGCGGCAGGAGTTCGTCCTGCTCAGCGACGTGCTCGGGGCGTCGATGCAGGTCGTCACGGTGAACAACGAGGCCTACGCGAACGCCACCGAGGCCACCGTCTTCGGGCCGTTCTTCGTCGACGGGTCACCGCTGATCGAGGCCGGCGGCGACATCGCTGCCGGGGCGCCGGGCGAGCCGTGCCTGGTCGAGGGGACCGTCACCGACACCGCCGGGAACTCGGTCCCCGGTGCCCGCATCGAGGTGTGGGAGGCCGACGCGGACGGTTTCTACGACGTGCAGTACGGCGACGACCGGACGGCGGCGCGGGGCCACCTGGTGAGCGACGACGACGGCGGGTACCGGTTCTGGGCGGTGACGCCGACGCCGTACCCGATCCCGCACGACGGCCCGGTCGGAAAGCTGCTGGAAGCGGCCGGGCGGTCCCCGATGCGGGCCTCGCACCTGCATTTCCTGGTGCGGGCGCCGGGGCTGCGGACCCTTGTCACGCACATCTTCGTCCGCGGCGACGAACTGCTCGCCCGCGACAGCGTCTTCGGGGTGCGGGACTCGCTGATCCTGGACTTTCACCCGCGGGCCGCCGGCGAGGTGCCGCCGGACGGGCGCGACCTGGGCGGGCGCGCCTGGTCGCGGGTCCGCTTCGACATCGTGCTGGCGCCCGACCCCGGCAGCGTGCCGGCGCCAGACCCCGGCAGCGTGCTGGCGCCGGACCCCGGCATCGTGCCGGCGCCCGCCCCCGGTGAGTCACCGGACGGCGGGCGCCGATAGGAACTCCCGGGTCAGCTCTCGCAGCCGCGCCGGGTGTCGCCGCGCTCGGCGGAGCACCGGTCACCGGCCCGGGTGGTGTTCGACCCGCCGTTGAGCAGGTCGGCCGCCTGCTTGCCCCAGTCCTCGCCGGACAGCATGTCGTCACCCGAGCCGCCGTACAGCTTGTCGCGGCCCTGGTCACCGATGAGCGCGTCCCGGCCGGCACCGCCGTACAGCCGGTCGTTGCCGGTGTCGCCGAACAGCCGGTCACCGCCGCCGTCACCGCGCACCGTGTCGTCGCCGGAGTTGCCCACCAGGTAGTCGGGGCCACCCCGTCCGTTCAGGGTGTCACGACCCGACTGCCCGTACAGGAAATCACCACCGGAACCACCGGTGATCGTGTCGTTGCCCGTCCCGGCGTAGGCAACCAGGCTGAGCCGGGTCTTGTTGACGATGGTGTCGTTGCGGTCGTAGGTGTGGATCCGGAGCTTCTCCGTGTACTCCCCGACCCCGCAGTAGACCTTCGTCGAGTCGCCCTTGATCGCCGAGCACCCCTTGCCCGGCTTGATGCGGTGCTTGTCGTCAACGATGACGCCGTACTTGGCGTTGCTGACGACGACCTTGTTGGCCTTGCCAGTGGTCGCCTTGAACTGCACCGCCTGCACATCGCCGTCCCACACGACCCGGACCGTACCGACGGACGCGGCCTGCGCGCCCGGCACAGCAAACGCCCCGACGCCGACCGTGGTCAGCGCGATCAGCCCGAGCCGGGCCATCCACCTCGTTCGCACAGCAGACATTTCAATCTCCCCCATGGATGGTGTACGTGCCGCCCAACCTAAAGAGAAACCGGTGAATTCGATGTGAAGTCCGAGCGGTCCATCCCCAGCGCGGACGGTGAGCCCCGGATCCAGGTCGTCAGCCGGACATCAGCACTGTGAGCACCCGCCCGTTGCCGGGGTCGGCCATGCGGCCCGTTTCTGGAGGCCGGTCCATCGATCTACCACTGATCGAGTCTCATGCCCTGACGGATGAGATGGCCAATCGGGACCCGGTGACCGGGAGCGCCTTGGAGCCATGGGCCGCCGGCTGTGTCGACGGCACATTGCTGGATCGGGTTGGTGACCTGCGGCTTGTACTGGGGGCGTCAGGGCCGTACGAGCGGTAGCTGTACTCGGACACTGTGACCGTGCGGCAGTCCAACCCCTCGCCCCCGGTCCCGGCTCCACATGGCGCCGAACGCGCCGCCCATGGCGAGATGTTGATCTGCTCGCGCTACGAAATCGCTGTGATCAAGGGGTCAAAACCGCGATTTCGCAGCGCTAGCAGATCAACACCGCCCCGCGGGCCCAGCGCAGCCGACCGCGGCCACTTGTCCGGGGATCGCACCAGAGCCGAGGGCAAGCCGCTGTGAGTGGCACTCAGCGCGTCGAGGGAGCCGTCGCGTTGCCAAGCCAGCAGCTGGGGCCGATTGCTTGACGCGCCCCATAGGGTGGTCCGCGCGCTTGGCCGGTCGAACTGCGGCCAGTTCACTCGTTCCGCGGCTCCGCTCGCCGTCCTCACCTCGATGGCGAGTCGGTCTGCCGCCGAGCACTCGTGGTGGCCAGGCGGCGAGCCGTCGCGCACGCTGGTGCCGAGATCAATGCGGCCCTCGCATCACGCCGGTGCGCTGTTGATGAAGGCCTCCGGCCGGCACAGTACGGTGATTCGATATGACAGGCCGACGTTGGACCAGATCTGGCCCCGCAGCGTGAGGCAGATGCCGACCCGGTCTTCGTGCTCCGGGTGTTCGAAGAAATCCGCACGTGGGTCCGCGATCGCACCGATCAGCCCTTGTGTGCCCTGCGCGGTGCCCGGCACCTGGAGCAGGCCGACGGCAATCTGGATCTCGGCGTCGTCGAGCTCGCGGACGGTGTACCAGTGGGTGTCAGGCAGAAACAACTGCGAGTCGACAACGCGCCGCTGGTAGTTCGGTCCCATCATCCCGGATGCCGGGTCGGGGATGTCACCGATCCAGGCCGTCCCTGCGAAGTCGGTGCGCAGCCGCTGAGCGTCGGAGAGGAACTCCGTCACGAGCGTGTCGAGACGAGGCTGGGCGGCAAGGTGCACGGATGCGTCGGTCATGATCGCACTCTAATCCGGGCCGGTGACACCCAACGCGGCCACGGTGGCCGTCCGGGTCGGGCACACCGCGGCCCGCCGGCTCAAGCACCTCGCCGCCACCGTCGGGATCCGGATGCTGTGATACGCCCGTTGATACACCGCCCGCGACACCGGCCAGCCCGCCGAGATCGTCGAAACCCTCGCCGGACACTCCCTGCGCGCCGGGTTCGCCCCGCCGCCGCGTCGGCCCGAGTCCCCGAGAGGTCATCGGCCGGGTACTCGGCCACGGCGCCAGCATGACCGGCCGCTACGTGCGCCCCGCCTTCGACGGCACGGCCCAGCGCACCATCTACGAGAGGGCCCGCAGCCTGGCCCCGACCCGAGCATGCCGGTGTCACCGAGCGCTCCGGCCGACGACGTCACCCCTCCCGGGGACCACGGTGCCGCACAGACCTGATCACGACCCGGCGAGGCCCGGGTCCCCGCATGTCCGGAGACTCCGTCCCTGCCCTGATGCTGCGCCCTCTGCCGCGCCGTGCCGCGAACCGGCAGCTGTGCACCACCCTGAACCGGGGAACCTGAACCACGTCGGCTGGCGGCAACTATCGGGCGCGTCAACCGGACGAGCGCCTGGATGGCAAGATTCATCCATGAGCATGAGCCCGATGGGCAGCAAGCGCAGCGCCGGTTCGACTCAGCTGTGGTTGGCAGCAGGAGAGGCTTTCGTGCTGGCCATCTTTGGTCTCCTGGCCGCGCAGTATCTGGAGGCCTACGGGCACAACCAGGAAGTGCTCTTCGCCGCGCAAGTGATGATATGGGCCGGCTCGGCCGCCGCCATCATATTGACTATCGCGGCCATCGTGTCCTCGATCGCAGCAACAGTCCGCCGGCTGATTCGTTAGCGGCCGCCGCGCGCTCGAGCCACGAGCAGTTCGAGGGCGGCCAGGTAGGAGCTGAAGGCCCTCGCGACCGGCGCCGGTGAAACGCACGGAGGTCTGGCGGCGCAACGGCGCGTTCCTTGCGGACCTCGACGTAGCCGACCTGCCTGGACAGCGCGAGTCGCTGATGCCGAATGGTGTCGCGCAGGAACGACCGGATGTGCAGGTCGGCCCACCTGATGGCGTCTTGAGCCCACGCTGCGGCGCGGCTCGGTTGGCCTGCCAGGATCGCGTCGAGGTTCCCCTTCACGAATGCCGGATCGGCCAGTGTTCGGTCCAGTGCCGCCTCTCGCACCCCGCTAGCCGCCGCCTTTCCACGGCGGTACACCGTTAGCCGGACGCGAAGGCCCTGGCCGCGACGTTCACCGGCCATCCGGGGTCGCTTAAGCCAGAAGGATCAACGCCGCCCTTGCCAACTCCCTGACGCGATCCCATTCCGCCCGATCGAAAAGGGCATCGGCACGCCACAGATGAGCGTGGGCCTCCCCGCTCATCCGGTTGAGCTGATCGTCGAGCTGTGTCAAAGCTGGCACCGCTGTGGCTTCCACCCAGCCGCGCTCGATGAAGATTGGCGTCAGTCGGAGACCGTCGGCGAACTCCAGCGCGAGTTCATCAGCCGAAGGAGTGGCGCCCAGCTTCTGAAGCCACGCCACCTGCGTATTGGCCTCAAGGGCAAGCACGGCAACACTACGCACGAACTCGACAACGCATCGCGGGCCCGGCTCGTCCACGAGACCAGCCTAGTATTGCGTCAGTCAGTGCGACGTCCTCAACTGGCGCGAACCGCGCGTTACGGAGGTGTCAGCGCTTTCTGAAATCTGACCCTCTGCGGGTTCGGGAAAGTTGACCCCACGGACCTGCGGTTATGAGCGGTTGGCGCGTGTTTCTCTGGCGAGGAGTTCTCGCCGGTGACGGGTTCGGTAG
>NZ_JAHWGU010000028.1 GCF_020873875.1 Actinoplanes sp. DH11 | reverse complement strand
CACCGCCCTCAACCTCATCCGCCTCTACGCCTACTGGACCGGCCACCACCTCCAAACCCCACACACCAGCCACCTCGCACGCCTACAACCCACCCCCTAACCACAATGGGCAACAGAGTCGCTAGCGCTACGAAATCGCTGTGATCATGGGGTCAAAACCGCGATTTCGCACCGCTAGCAGATCAACACTGCCGCGCGGACCCAACACAGCCGACCGCGGCCGCTTGATCAGGAAACTCACCGGGGCCGAGGGCAGGCATCATCACGCCACACTCGTCTGCCACGCCCACCACCGCATCGACATCCGGCGGGCTGTGCTCAACAGACCGCTACCAGTGCAAATCGGCAGAAAAGTTCGCCCCACCTGCTTGACGAGATTGCCCGCCGTTGCTGGCCCCCGCCGTTGCTTGCCCCCGCCGTTGCTTGCCCCTCGGCCTCCTGCGTCCCGCGCTAATCCGCCTTAGCGCCCGCCCCGGGCTGCCAGCGGCAGCGCAATACCGCAGGCCTCGCGGCGTCACCCGTCGCTCGGCGTCAAAGAGCTGTTACGAAGGGTCAGATGCGTCGGCATTTTGCACAAGGCCTCACCGCATCCCGTGTTTACCGGTAAACACGGGATGCGCGGTGGGGGTGTGGAAAATCGGCGCGCCTCATCGAGCAGCGCTGATGGGCGTTGTCTGCCGCATACGGGATGTCTCGAGCGATGCCATGCCTTGCTGCTCCCTGGCCCTGCCGCAAATTCGGCCCTACCCGGTCCTGTCTCGGGTTCTGCCGGCCGTTTCGGGGTTCGGTGAGCTGTGGATGCGACACCAGGGGGCGCACACGAGACAGCGGTGGGGCACCGTGGATCTGCTGGCCCCGGTCGGCTGGTCGGCTGGTCGGCTGGTCGGCTGGTCGGCTGGGGGGACGGGCGGTCGAGGTGGGTCAGGCTCGGGCGGCGATGGCGGTCACGTCGAGGCCTGGGGGGAGGGCGCCGTATTCCAGGCTCCGGTCCGGGCCCAGCCGGGCCGCCACGAAGGCGTCGGCGATCGGTGCGGGGGCCTCGCGAATCAGGACCGCGGCCTGCAGGGCCAGGGCCAGGGACTCCACGACGCGCCGTGCCTGTGCGGGGGCCGACGACGGGGAGGTTGCGGCCTGGGTGATCAGGTGGCGGGTGGCGGTGACGTGGGTGTCGTAGGTGGCGTGCACGCCGAGGGCGGAGGCCAGCTCGCGGTCGACGGCTTCGAGGGACTCCGGTTCGCGGGTCATGGCTCGCAGGACGTCGAGGGCTATCACGTTGCCGGAACCCTCCCAGACTGCCATCACCGGCTGCTCGCGGTAGCGGCGGGCGAGCGGGAAGCTTTCGGTGTAGCCGTTGCCGCCGAGGCATTCCAGTGCTTCGTAGGCGTGGTTCGGGCCGCGCTTGCAGACCCAGTATTTCGCGACGGCCGTGGCCAGGCGCCGGAACGCTGCGGCCTCCGGGTCGGCGCTGTCGTAGGCGGCGGCCAGGCGCAGGGCGGTCCAGGTGGCGGCCTCGGCCTCGAGCTGGAGGTCGGCGATCACCGCGGTCATGGCGGGCTGGTCGATGAGCAGGGCGCCGAAGGCGCTGCGGTGGCGTACGTGCCAGGCCGCCTCCGCCACCGACTGGCGCATGCCGGCGGCGCTGCCGAGCACGCAGTCCAGCCTGGTCTGCGCCACCATCTCGATGATGGTGCGCACGCCGCGCCCGGGTTCGCCGAGCAGCCAGCCGGCGGTGCCGTCGAGTTCGATCTCCGAGGAGGCGTTGGACCGGTTGCCCAGTTTGTCCTTGAGGCGCTGGATCCGGAACACGTTGCGGTCGCCGCCGGGAAGCACCCGTGGGACGAGGAAGCAGCTGAGGCCGGCGGGTGCCTGTGCGAGCACCAGGAACGCGTCCGACTGCGGTGCCGAGCAGAACCATTTGTGGCCGGTCAGACGCCAGCTGCCGTCGCCGGCGTCGACGGCTCGGGTGCTGTTCGCCCGTACATCTGATCCGCCCTGTTTCTCGGTCATCGCCATGCCGAAGATCGCCGAGGCCTTGTCCTGCGGCGCCCGCAGGCGCGGGTCGTAGGTCCGCGCGTAGACCTTCGGGAGCCAGACATCGGCGAGTTCCGGCGTGAACCGCAGGGACGGGACCACCGCGTGCGTCATGCTTACCGGGCAGGCGTGACCCGGCTCGACCTGCGCGAACAGCATGAACGTGGCGGCTCGGGCGACGTGCGCGCCGGGCCGCGGTGACGACCAGCAGGCGGTGTGGGCGCCGTGCTCGACGGCGGCGCCGATGATCCGGTGGTACGCGGGATGGAACTCGATGTCGTCGACCCGGTTGCCCCAGCGGTCATGGCTGGAGAACACCGGCGGACGGGTGTCGGCCAGTTCGGCGTCGTGCTGGAAGTCAGCCTGCCCGACGAGCGCGCCGGTGGCGCCGAGCTGCTCGGTCGCCCACTGCCCGTCGTAGCGTTCCACCGCCTCCACCAGCGCCGGATTGATCAGGAACTCGTTGAGCCCGGTGCGCGGCGGCGCCTGGTTGACGACCTCGTGAGTCACGGTCCTACCCTTCGATCTTGCCGGTGCGGCCGGCGCGCGGAACCGGCACCGGTGCCGGGCGGCACCGGCGGCGCCGGCACCGGTGGGGTGAGCGCGCGGAGGCAGAACAGCCGGATGCCGTCGACGACGTCGGCCTGCGCCTGCGGCAAGGGCGGCGGGCTTTCCGGCCGGAGCCAGCCGACGAGTGCCTCGGAGATCGCGCCCAGCACGGCCGAGGCGGCCAGTCCGGTGTCCTGCGGCAGGAACTCGCCGCGCTCCTGACCGCTGCGGACGATCTGTTCGGTGATCTCGGTGTAGGAGCGGCGATAGGTCAGCCGTTCCGCCTCGACGGCCGGGTTGACCGGTTCGAACAGCAGCGCCCACGCCATCCGCCGGCCCTGCAGCGCGCGGCCGCCGAACACCCGGATCAGGTCACCGAGCCGGTCGGTGGCCGGTTGCCCGGTGTCGGCGACGGCGTCCCGGACGACGGCGAGCTCGTGCGAGGCGGCGCTGCGGAACACTTCGGCCAGCAGCAGGTCACGGCTGTCGAAGTGCGAGTACACCGAGCCCACGCTGGCCTGCCCGCGGGCGGCGATCGCGGCGACGGTGGCCGCCCGGAATCCGTCGGCGGCGACCAGGGCCCGGGCGGCGCGCAGCAGGGCGGCCCGCTTGTCGGCGGCGTTCTTCCTGGTCAGGGCGGTCGGCCGATACGGCACCCGGACCTCCCAAGTTCTGAACCGTGATTCACACCTTAGGGCAGTGTGCGCCAGGTCCGGCCGTACGGCAATCCCCTCTCATCGGACGGTGACCGCATGGCACGCCGTACCCGAGCAGGTGGCCAGGTCGTGCAGCGCCGCGTGCAGGTCCGTGCGCCGCTCCGGGTCCAGGCCGTCCGCCAGGTTGAGCAGCTGATGGGGGTCGGTGACCCGGTCGTAGTACTCGCGCGACCCGTCGGCGTACTCCACGTAGGTGAAGCGGCCGGTGCGCATCGCCCGGTACGACGGCGGGACGTTCTCCGACACGCCCTGGTAGTCGGGGTCGGCCGGGTCGGCCGCCGGATCGCTGTGCTCCACGAGCGCGCCGCTGCGCCACCCCACCGGCACCCCGCCGGTCAGCAGCGGCGCGAGGCTGCGCCCGTCCACCTCGGCCGGCACCCGGGCGCCCGCCAGCTCCGCGAAGGTCGGCCGCAGATCGATGTTCTCCGCGAGCGCGTCCACCACCTGCCCGGCGCGCACCCCGGCACCGGCGGCGATCAGCGGCACCTTCACGTCGGTGTCGAAGGCGGTCTGCTTGCCCGGGTTCAGCCGGTACTCACCCAGGTGGTAGCCGTTGTCCGAGCTGAACACCACAAGGGTCCGCGCCGCGGCGCCGGTCCGTTCCAGGGTGGCGCGCAGGTCGCCGAGCATCCGGTCGATCGACTGGACCGACTGCACGCGCTTGCGGAACCCGCGGTCCATGTGCGCGATCTGCGCCGGTGTCAGCGGCGAGTGCGGCGCCAGCCAGGCGGGTGCGTTCTTCGGGACCTTGCCGTACGCCGGCCCACGTGGCGCCGTCAGCCCGGGGAACGAGTCCGCGTCCCGGGGCGCCGGTGGATAGGGCAGGTGCGGGTTGTAGGTGGAGACCTCGACGAAGAACGGTTCCGGCCGCGCCGCCGCGCTGGTGATGAAGTCCCGTGCCTTGGCGGCGAGCACGTCGGTCAGGTAGTCCTGGGGGCGCGACCCGTACCGGCGTACCGTCCCGTTCTCGTTCAGCGCGTAGTCGACGTGGGCGTACGCGTCCCCGCCGGCCGCCCACACGTCCCATCCCGGCGGGACGTGCCGCATCGCCGGCTGGTACTCGTTGAGGTACTTGCCGAGGAACGCGGTCCGGTAACCGGCCCGCCGCAGATCGGTCGCGATGGTCGACTTCTCCCCGCCGCGGCTGCGGAACAGCAGGAAACCGCCGTCCGACCCGTGGTTCTTCACGATCCCGGTGTTGTGCGGGTACCGCCCGGTCAGGATCGACGCCCGCGACGGGCAGCACAGCGAGTCGGTGACCGTGTAGTTGCCGAACGACGTGCCGTCGGCCTGCAGCCGCCGCACCTCCGGCATGTACGGCAACAGGTTCTCCGACAGGTCGTCCACCAGCACGAACACGATGTTCGGCCGGTCCGTCAACGAAGTCACCGGCGTCGGAGGTGGCGGGGACGGCACATCGGGGGCGGAGAGCAGCAGGGCACTGAGCAGTCGGGCGAGCACGCCACGAGGGTAAGGAGTCAGGCACCGACCCGTGCGGCCGCCCACATGCCGGCGATCCGGTCCGCCGGCACCGGCCGCGACCAGAGGTAGCCCTGGCCGTACTGGTAGCCCAGCCGCTTGATCAGGTCCCGCTGCTCGACCGTCTCGATGCCCTCGGCCACCGACGAGAACTCCAGGGCGCTCGCCATCTGGCTCACCGCGGTCGCCACCGCCGACTGCCGGCCCACCGTGTTGATCGACTCGACGAACGAGCGGTCCAGCTTCAGCGACGTCACCGGGCAGGTCAGCAGCAGGCCCAGCGATGACGCGGCGGTGCCGAAGTCGTCCAGGGCCAGCTTCACGCCGAGGGCCCGCAGACCCACCATCGCCTCGTTCGACTCCTCGTCGTCGAGCACGGCGGTCTCGGTGACCTCGATGGTCAGGTTGGCGGCGGGCAGTCCGGTCTCGGCCAGCACCGCTGCCACGTCGGCGACGAACCCGGGGGTACGCAACTGGCGTCCCGCCACGTTCACGCCGACCGACATGTGCTGCGCCTCCGGGTGCTCGCGCCGCCACGCCGCTCCCTGCCGGCACGCCGTGCGCAGCGCCCACAGCCCGATCGCCACGATCTGCCCGGTCCGTTCCGCGAGCGGGATGAACTCGACCGGCGACACCAGGCCGCGCACCGGATGCTGCCAGCGAATCAGCGCCTCCACCCCGGTGAGCTGCTCGTCGGCGAGCCGGACGATCGGCTGGTAGAGCAGGTGGAACTCGTTGTTCTCGAGCGCCTGCGCCATCTCCCGGATCAGGACCGCCTCGGCGCCCACCCGGGCCCCCATCTCCTCGGTGTAGTACACCCACATGCTCTTGCCGCGCCGCTTCGCCTCGTACATCGCGATGTCGGCCATGCTGAGCAGCGCGGACGGTTCGTCGCCGGGCCGCGCCGGCGCGATGCCGACACTGGCCCGGGTGACCACGGTGTGCTGCCGGATCTCCAGCGGCACCTGGAGCCGGCGCAGGATCTCCTCGGCGATCAGGCACGCGTCGTCGGCACCGGCGCCGGGCAGCAGGATGGTGAACTCGTCGCCGCCCTGCCGCGACACCAGGTCACCGGGGCGCACCGCGGCGCGCAGCCGGTCGGCGATCTCGACCAGCAGGGCGTCGCCGGCCGCGTGGCCCATCGTGTCGTTGATCTCCTTGAAGTCGTCCAGGTCGATCAGCAGCACCGACGAGTCACGGTCCAGCAGCCGGATCATCTCGGTGCTGAAGTGCGCCCGGTTCGCCAGCTGGGTGAGCGCGTCCGTGGAGCTGGCGGCGTCGAGCCGCTCGATCAGCACCATGTTGTCGTGGAACGCGACGAGCTGCCGGCCCGCCACCAGGCACGTGATCACCACGACGCCGAGGGTCGCGCCGACGAGCTGCGAGGTCGCCGTCGACGGCAGCATCAGGAAGAAGACCACGAACGTCACGGCGATCATGCCGTACGGGAGGAGGCTGTACGGGCGCCGCTTCGGCGCGTCCTGCACGGCCCCGATCCGGATCAGCACCACCTGGATCCACGGGCCGACCGCGATGCACACCGACGGCAGGAGACGGATCACGAAGACGTACGCGTGGTCGGTGCCCTGGAAATCGCCGGGCAGGAACGTGCTCACGCCCTGGATCATCGCGGCGCCCACCATCGGCCAGGCGGCGATGCGCGCCATCGGCGGCGACTTGATCAGGGCCACCTTCGTCGCGGAGAACGTGGCGACGAGCACCAGGGCCGCGGTGACACTGGCGTTGACCCGGTCGACGTGCACGCTGGAGATCGGGTTGAACGCGAAACACCAGGCCACGACGCCGCCGCCGACGAGGACGGTGGTGGCGTCCAGCCAGAAGACGAACTTCTCCCGGGACGTCCGCAGACCCTGCGGGAAGATCAGGCAGGCGATGACGTTGCTGCTCATCCCGACGGCGAAGAACGCGGTCTGCACACCGCCGCCGGCGAGGGCGGGCGCGCCCGGCGAGAGAAGATTGCTGACGAACTGGTACGTGTCACCGACCGTGAAACTGGCACCGGCAAACGCGATCATCGACCAGAAGCGCCGATACCGTACGTGTGCCAGCCCCCGCAGCCGCCAGGCGCCGAGCCCGAGCGCCGCGTCCAGCGGCACCTGCGTGCCCCAGTAGACGTGCACCTGCCGCACCGGGTCGCCGGCGAACACGAAGAACAGCACCGACCCCAGCAGGGTGATCCCCACCAGGGTGAGCAGGACGGGGTCTCGCCGGAGACTGTCAAAGGTCCGCACAAGTCTTAGATCGGTCCGCCCTTTCCGTTCCGGAGCCGTCCCGCGTTGCAGTGCGGTTGCCGGTACAGTCGCGCGGTGGATGTGGCGCGGGCGTACGGCGGGGTGTCGGATCTCTACATCGAGTTGTTCGCGTCGGCCGACAAGGTGCACCGCGACGACCTCGCCTTCATCAGACAGCACCTGTCCGGCGGCCGGCTGCTGGACCTCGGTTGCGGCCCCGGTCATCTGACCGCCTACCTGCACGGACTCGGCAACGACGTGACCGGGATCGACCTGACGCCCGAGTTCGTCGCGCACGCCGTCGCGGCGTTCCCCGGCATCCCGTTCCGGCTCGGCTCCATGGACGAGCTCGACATCACCGGCGTCGACGGCGTCCTCACCTGGTACTCCCTGATCCACCGCCGGCCGCCGGAGATGGACGGCGTCCTCGCCATGCTGCGGCGCACCCTCCGGCCCGGCGGCACGCTGGTGATCGGGTTCTTCGACGGGGACGTGGTGGCGCCTTTCGACCACAAGGTCACGACCGCGTGGTTCTGGCCGGTCGACGAGTTGTCCCGCCGCCTGCGCGACGCCGGGTTCACCGAGATCGCCCGGGAGCAGCGGGAGACCGAACGCCCGGACCGCCGGCACGGTGCGCTGGCGGTCAGAGCCGTCTGAGTCCGGTCGGAGCCGTTCGAGTCCGGGCGCGTCCGTCCGTACCCTCGAAGCCGTTCGGGTAAGACTCACCGCGAGTGCGGTGTCCGGTTCCGCCCCTGCGGGACCATGCCCGGCATGCTCAAAGGACGTCCGCGATCACGGGGAGTCGCGCTCTCCGTCCTGCTGGTCTTCGCGCTCGGGTTCGGGGCCTGGATGGCCACCACCGGGCTGGACAGCGCGGCCGCCGTGGCCACCGTGATGGGTCTGCTCGTGGCGGTCGCCGCGCTGGCCGTCGCGATCGTGCAGGCGTTCCCGGTGGAGGCGCGGACCGCGGACACGGCGAAATTCGCCCGCCGGCTGGCCCGGGATGTGCGGGCGCAGTGGATCGGCGAGGCCGAGGCCCGCTGGTTGCGCAACGAGCTGGAGAAGACGCCGGTTCTGCCGTTGAGCTGGGCTATCACCGGCCGTGACGTCGGCGACCGGGAAGGGCAGCGGCTGACCGCGCCGTTCCGGCGGCTCGAGGGGCGGTTCGACGAGGTGGCCGCGTCACTGGCCGAGGTGTACCGCGGCGTCGACAGCCGCCGGCTGATCCTGCTCGGCGAGCCCGGTTCCGGCAAGACCGTGGTGGCGATGCTGCTCACCGCCGGTCTGCTGCCCGAGGAGCGGATGCACGACGGCGCGCCGGCGCCGACGCCGGACGACCCGGTGCCGGTGCTGCTCCCCGCGTCGTCGTGGGACCCGATCTCGCAGACCCTCGACGACTGGATCATTCAGTCGCTGAAGCAGTCCTACTTCGGTGACGAGCCCGAGGCGCCGCGCGCCCTGCTCGCCGCCGGCCTGCTGCTGCCGGTGATCGACGGCTTGGACGAGATCCCGGAGGCGGCGCGGCGCAGCGCCGTGCACGCGCTCAGCCGTGCCGTCACGCACGGCCGGCCGGTGGTGGTGACCTGCCGGTCGGTGGAGTACGAGGACACCATCAAGGGCGGCGCCCCGATGCTGCACCGGGCGCCGGTGATCGAGGTGACGCCGGTCCGGGCCGCCGACGCGATCGGTTACCTGCAGGCCGCCAACACCGCGGAGCCGGCGGTGTGGGAGAAGGTGTACGCCGAGCTGCGCAGCCCGGGTCCGCTGTCCGAGGCGCTGTCCACCCCACTGATGATCACGATGGCGAGCACGGTCTACGGCGGTCCCGGCGGTGACCCCGGTCCGCTGCTCGACACCGGGCTGATCACTTGCCGCCACGACGTGGAGGATCACTTGCTGGACCGGGTGGTCGTGGCGGAGTTCCGCAACGACGACCGCCGCCCGTGGCAGCCACCGGTGGCCCCGTCGCCGTGGCCTGCCGACCAGGTAGAGAAGTGGTTGACGTTTCTTGCCGAGTACTTGCACCGGTACCGGGAGCGCGACATCGCATGGTGGCGGATGAGCTCCCGCTTGCTGACGCCGTGGGCGATCCCGGTCATCGCGCTCGCCGCCGGTGTCGTGCTCCTGCTCCTCACGGCGGCTGGCTACGGCTTGTTCCTCGCGGCGGTACCGGACCTGAAGGCCACCGGCGAAGACGTCTTCGGCGCCTCGGCCGCCGTCGGCGCCGGCTTCGCCGCCGTCGCGATGCCCATCCTGTACGCAATTCCGGCCCGCGCCCCGGGCCGAGCACCCACCTCGTTCCGCGGCTGCCTGCCTCGCCTGCGCCGCGGGTTCGCGGTCGGGGTCGTCATGGCGGCCGTCCCGGCGGCACCGATGCTGCTGGGCTGGGCGGTCGGCGCCACCGCCTTCGGCAGTTGGTCGTTCACTGCCACTCAGGAGTTCCTCACCGGTGTGGCGCTCTGTGCCGCCGGTGGAGTCCTGCTGGGGTCGGTGATCGCGGCCGACGCGTTCTTCAGCGCCACCTCCGAGTTGTCCGGCGAGCCGAGCCCCGCCCGGTTCCTGCGCGACGACCGGCGATCCTCCCTCCTGGGAGCGAGCGCCGCAGCGGCGGTCGTGGCGCTGGGTGGCGTGCCGGTCGTTCTCGCCGCCGCCACGCTCGGGTCGCAGGGCGCTGCTGGTCTGCTGCGGTGGGTGCTCGGCTACCGCGAACCCGACGGGCCGCCGACGCAACCCCTCAACGTCGGCCGGCTCAGCACCGAGGAAGCCGCCGCCTGGGTCGGCTTCGGGATCCTGCTGCCCGGCATCGTGGTCGGGATCCTGGTGCTGCTCACGCATGCCTGGCCACGCTATCTCGCGGTTCGGGCTGTGCTGGTGCTGCGCGGCCGGCTGCCGTGGAACCTGCCGCGGTTCCTGCGGTACGCCCGGCAGCGCGGCCTGCTGCGCCAGTCCGGCGGCACCTACCAGTTCCGGCACGCCCGCCTGCAGGAACGGCTCGCCGGCCGCCCCGCGCAATCGGTGCCCGACCCCGATCCGGCCGTCGTCGCGCGGCACCGGCGTCTGCGGTCGGTCGTCGCAGTGTGCACGGCGCTGGTGGTGCTCGGCGCGACGGTGACCGTCCTGCAACGGCCGGCGACCGCACGCGCCATCGCGCTGGGACCGCTTCCGGAGCAGCTGGAGCCGCGGGTGGTGGCCCTGAACCGGGACGGCACCCTGCTCGCGCTGGCCGGCGTTTCCGGAATTCACCTGTGGGATCTCGACCTGGACGAGGCGAGGGGGCGGCGGCGCGCTCCGCTCACGCTTCCTCGCGGCATCGTCGACGTGAATGCGGTGGCGGTGTCAGCGGCCGGCGACACCATGGCTGTTGCGGTGCGGAACGATTACTACGCCTCACAGCGCATCAATCCGTTCTCGGTCTATCTGCTGACCGGGCACGGCACGGTGCGCACCCGGTGGGATTTCGGCCGGCCGGTCGACCACCTCTCGTTCGCCCCCGGCAACAACAAGAGGCTGACGGCCGTCGACGGCGTGGGACGCGTCCTGCTGCTTACCGAGGGACGTCCGCGAGCGGACGAGCTGGCTGTCGCCGGTGGTCCGGACCAGGGCCCGTCCGCGGCCGCCATGACCGGCGAGTCGGGCGTGGCCACGGCCTACGAGGGTTCCGTCTCGTTCCACGGTTCCCCTGGCCTTCCACGCCTGCCGTGGACCGGGCACACCGCCCCGATCTCCGCCCTCTGCCTGTCCACGGACGGCTCGATGATCGTCACCGGCAGCGTCGAAGGCACCCTGCGCTTCCGCGCCGTCGGCGCGATGACAGAGTCCATGCACGTGACGTCCGGCCACCTCGACTCCATCGAAGCGATAGCGGTACGCGACACAGCGGCCCGAACGGTGGTGGCCGCCGACGAGGGCGGCGCCGAACTCTGGACCGTCTCCGAGAACTAGCCGACCGCCGGGCCCGCTCAGGACACCCATCGCCTGGTCCGCCTCCCGTGCTCCGCAGCACCGGCCCCCGTTACCGTCGTCCCATGGCCCCGCCGGCGACGGTCCTCTCCCGCAGCCTGAGGCTCCGCCGTTTCCGGCGAGCGCCGGACCCCGATGCGGTTCACCCCGAGCGGCAAGGCGCGGCGGACCGCTCGAAGTGAACCGCGTGCGGCCGGCGACATCGATCAATGAGCTGAGGCGATTCTCACCCGCACTCTCGTCAACGGGTTCAGTCCCTTGATCACCGCCTTTCGGAGCGCTACCGAGGAGGGCGAGCCGCCGGAGAGCGCGCTCGGCGACCCGCCCGGCTACGTCTCCCGGCTGCGGCGGCACACCGGGGACACGGTGATGCGGCGTGAACCGGGCGCCGGCTCGCGCTGCCGGCAATGTCCCGGTCCGATCACAGGCTTGTTCCCGGTCACGGGCTGAGGCACGGAGCTGGCCGGCGGGCCCCTGATCGCCGACACCACCCCGCCGTCCCCCTCGTCTTCGTCCACTCCACCCGTAGGTCTGTAGAGAGCTAGGGGGTGTGGGCGACGGCATCGTAGAGCTTGGTGGGGGTCATAGGCCCCGCTGTCAACCACGAACGCTTCGTGCGCTGCCCACCGCGCTCCAAGATCCGCGGCGCAGGTGGGGTGGCGGACTCGTGCCAGTTGGGTGGACACCTCCGCGTGGCCGTCGGCGATCAGGCCGACGGCCACCCGCAGGTGGGGCTGACGGACGGGGCCGACGGCTGCCGCCGCGCCGATGCCGGCGCCGGGAGGTTCAGCAGCGCGGCCTGTTCGCCGGCGACGGGGAGCCGGATGTTGAGGCCCTCGCCGGGCGGCAGGTCGATGCCGGCGGCGGCGAGAGCGTCATTCCGGACGGTCATGTGGCCCGGCGTGGTCCGGTCGCCGGGGCCGCCGCGGTGCTGCCGGTGTTCCGGAGTGCCGCCACCGCCGCAACGGTGGCGTAGCCCCGCCACTCCAGGGTTGCGGCCGGGCTGAACGCGGTGAACGTGACCGTCCAGCCACCGTCCGGCTGCTGCTCGCCGGCCAGCCGTTCCTGGTCCTTCGCGACGGCTTCGGCGTCGAAGAACTCCCGGGACGGCGTGCCCGGTTCGGGCGTGAAGTCCAGCGGGTGCAGCACCTCGCCCTCGGCACCGCCGGCCACCGGGGTCGGGCCGTCGACGCGGACGAACCGCACGTACTTCTCCAGCGCCGCCCGCGCCCGCGGCGAGTCCGTGGCGACCGTGTCGAGGAACCGCATCGCGAACATCAGCTCGATGGCGTGCGGCGGCTCGGTGGTGTGCTCGACGGCGTCCAGGCAGAACTCGGTGGCGGCGGCGAGCCACGGGTGCCCGGCGACGTCGGGCCGGTGCCGGGCCAGCCGGTGCGCGTGCGCGGCCAGCTGTGCGGTCATCGTCAGCGACGCGCCGGGGCCGGCAGCGGCCCAGTGCGGGGCGCAGCCCCCGGTGTCCGGGAACGGCAGCGCGAACGGCACACCGCCGTCCGTCCCGGCGTGCCCGGCGATCCAGTCCAGCAGCCGGGGCCCGCGATCGGTGGTGTCGCCGACCTCGGCCAGCACTTCGAGGGCGTGCATGGCGGCCACCGGCTGACTGGTGGTGGAGCGCAGGTCGGGTTCGAGGGCCCAGCCGTACCCGCCGTCGGCGTTGCGGTAGCCGTCGAGAGCGGCGACGACGTCCGCCGCCGTGGCACGCCCGAGCAGGTGCAGCAGGCGCCGTCGCTCCAGGACGCGGGCGTGGGTGGACATGAACGAGACCGCGGCATCGAGATCCATCCGGCAATCCTAGGATCGTGACCGGCCCGGGGCATTTCAGCCGAGGGCGGCCAGCCAGGCGGCGCAGCCGGCGGCCAGCAGCAGGCCGGCCGACCCGGACAGGAGCATCAGCCGCCACCCGGTGCCGATCGCGTCCTGCCGGGCCGTGATCACCTCGGCCCGGGTCAGGGTGGTGAGCAGGCTCAGCCCGGACCGGCCGGGGCGCAGGCCGTCGCCGGTGCGCCGGCCGAGCGCGAAGACCCGCCGTCCGTGCGGGACGCGGACCTCGGTGAGCCACAGCAGTTCGTCGTCGCGCAGGTCGTCGACCACGTCCGGCGGCACCACGCGGGGCAGCCGGACCGGGGCGGCGCGGCGGTACTCGATCCGGACGGTCGTCGACGCGCGTGGCTCGTGCTGATCCGGATCGGTCAGGGTGCGGGGCTGGTCGAGCAGCCGCGGGTCGATCGGCAGCCGCCCGTCCAGGATCGGCCAGGCCGGGGAGGTGATCTCCAGCAGGACGTCGTCGCCGGTGCCGCCGCGGCCGGGGGAGCGGGTCAGGGTGGCCCGGTACCACGCGCACTCCGCGTCGCTGACCGGCGCGCGCTGGGGACCGGCCGGGCCGTACCCGATGGTGCCCTCGACGGCGACCCGGCCGCGGGCCGTGCCGTCAGTGACGGGCGTGCGGCGCAGCGCCCGGAGTGCCCGCAGATCGCCCAGGATGAGCAGCAGGACGATGCCGGCGCCGCCCACCAGGATGCCGCCGGCGCAGAATCCCACTGTCGCGACAGCCATCACGCTGTCACGGTAGGGGAGGGTGGCGAGTTTCGATGTCCCGTACGGCCGCCGCGGTCAGGCGGGTTCCGGGCGCAGGAGCACCTCGGAGCCGATCGGCAGGAAGCCGGTGGCCAGGAACGCGCGCAGCGAACGGGCGTTGCCGGGGGAGACGGCCGCGAAGACCGGCTCGCCCGCCGGCACCAGCGTCAGCGCGTCCGTGATCAGCGAGCGACCGTGCCCGCGGCTGCCGGCCTGCGGATCGGCCACCTCGATGCTGAGTTCGGTGCGCCCGGCCAGGCCGGCCGCGACGGTGATCAGGCCACGCTCGTCCCCGAAGATCCGCACGTCGGTGCGGACCTCCTTGGCGTACCGCACCCGGGGGTGCTCGTCGGCGCCGTCCAGGGCCGGCAGTTGCGGGGTACCGCCGGTGCCGCGGCGCACCAGTGTCGCGTCGATGACGCCGATCCACCCGGCGGGCCCGGCCAGCCAGCGCAGGAAGTCCGGCGACATGGAACCGCCGAACCCGTCCGGTTTGCGGGCCAGGACCTCGTCCTCGGCGCGGCCGGTGGCGATCACGGCGTGCCCGGTGAAGGCGATCGAGCAGGCGAGGCCGCCGGCCAGCGGCGGCATCACGGTGACGCCGCCGTCGACCGGCGGGAACCGGCCGTCCGCGGCGTCCAGGAAGTAGTCGAGCAGCACACGCACGAGTGTGCGGCACGCGGCGGCGCCCGGCGGCCCCCGGTGTCACCGCGATGATCTGCACGACACGTCACGGCGATGAGCCGCACGACAGGTGATGACGCGCACGACAGGTGATGAGGCGCACGACGGGTCACGTCGATGATCGGGCGGCCGCGGACGCCCGTGCGGACAGGAACCGGCGTTCCGCCTCGGTGCCGGCGAGGTCGGCGGCCCGGCGGTAGGCCCGCGCCGCCTCCGCGTCCCGGCCCAGGCGGCGCAGCAGGTCCGCCCGTGCGGCGTGCAGCACGTGGTGTCGGTCCAGCGCGCCGGCGAGAGGTTCCACGGCGGCCAGACCGGCGGCCGGACCGGCCACCTCGGCCAGGGCGACCGCCCGGTGCAGGGCCACCACCGGGGTCGGTGTCACGGCGTACAGCTGGTCGTAGAGGGTGTTGATCTGCGCCCAGTCGGTGTCCGCGGCGCCGCCGGCCGTGCTGTGCACCGCGTGGATCGCCGCCTGAATCTGGTACGGCCCCGGCCGCCCCCACCGCAGGCAGCGCCGCACCAGCTCCCGGCCCTCGGCGACGAGCGCGCCGTCCCACCGGTCCCGGTCCTGGTCGGCGAGGAGGATCAGGTCACCGTCCGGGCCGGTCCGTGCCGCCCGCCGTGACTCGGCGAGCAGCATCAGCGCCAGCAGCCCGGCCACCTCCGGTTCGTCCGGCATCAGATCGGCCAGGGACCGGGCCAGCCGGATCGCCTCGGTGGCGAGGCCGGCGCCGGCCCCGGGCGCGTACCCCTCGTTGAAGATCAGGTAGAGGGTGGCGAGCACCGCCGGCAGCCGGGCCGGCAGCTCCGCGTCGCCGGGCACCCGGTACGGGATCCCGGCGTCCCGGATCTTCGCCTTGGCGCGGGACAGGCGCTGCCCCATGGTCGTCTCCGGCACCAGGAACGCCCGCGCGATGTCGGGCGTGCCGAGCCCGCCGAGCAGCCGCAACGTCAGCGCCACCCGGGCCGCCGGCGCGAGCGCCGGATGGCAGCACGTGAAGATCAGCCGGAGCCGGTCGTCGGGTACTGCCGCGCCGGCAGCGTTGTCCGGGCCCGGCTCGGGCGGCCACAGCTCGTACGCCTGGGCCTGTTTCTCCCGCCCGGCCGCCTCCCGCCGGAGCCGGTCGATCGCCCGGTTCCGTGCCGTCGTGATGATCCAGCCGGCCGGGCTGGGCGGGGCACCGCGCTGCGGCCAGGTCCGCAGCGCGGTGGCGAACGCGTCCTGCACCGCGTCTTCGGCGAGGTCGATGTCACCGAAGGCCCGGATCAGAACCGACACCGCCCGGCCGTACTCGTCCCGGAACGCCCGTTCGACCTCGCCGTCCATGATGCCGCCGCCCCGGGCTCAGCCGGCGAAGGCGATCGGGCGGACCTCGACCGGCAACCCGGTGACCCGGGCCAGCCGCCCGGCCCAGACGAGCGCCGCGTCCAGGTCCAGCGCGTTGATCGCGGTGAACCCGCCCAGGTGTTCCTTGCCCTCGGCGAACGGCCCGTCGGTCAGCATCGCCTCCCCGTCACGGTCGCGGACCACCGTGGCGGACGCGGTGGGGTGCAGGCCGGCCGCGAAGACCCAGGCACCGGTGGCCTTCATCTCCTCGTTGAGCGCGGCGAGCTCCGCCATCACCGGTTCCAGGTCCGCCGCCGGCAGCGGGTCACCGACGGGCTGGTAGAGGCTGAGCAGGTACTGACGCATGACGTACTCCTTCGTCGTGTTCCGGGTTGTCCTGCCCCTTGAACGAACGGGATCAGGCCGGTTCGACAGGCATCCACAATTCCGTGGTGGCGGTGCTGAAGTCCGCGGCCCGGTCGAGGACGGCGACGATCGACGGGCCGGGCCGCAGCCGCCACGGATTCGACGGGAACCACTCGGTCGCCGTCGCCGCCCAGGCGTTCTGGAGCGCCTGCGGGTACGGTCCGGAGGCGCGGAACACCGCCCAGTGCCCGGCCGGCACCTCGATGGCGTCGAGGTCGTCCGGCACGGTCGTGCCCGCGCTCACCGCGACCCCGTGCAGGTAGGTGAGCTCGGTGCCCTCCGCGGCGTCCGGCGCCACGTCGTCGGTGACCTGGAGCAGGCCGGCCGGTTCGGTGTCACCGAGCGCCTTGAGCCGGGCGTGCTCGGTCGCCGGCAGCGCCGCGATGTGCTGCTGAATGTGCGGGTTGACGCCCTCGTGGATGAGCGGGACGCGGGCGGCGTGCCCGATCAGGCGGACGGCGGGGTGGTCGACGATGCGGGTGTCCATGGGGGTGTTCCCTTCGACGGTCAGGCGGAACCTGAGCTGTGGTTGTGTGCGAAGGGGGCCACCGTCGCGGCGGACGTCACCCGGGCCGGCGCCGTGGACCGCGCGGAACGCCCGGCCGAACGCCTCGGTCGAGCCGTACCCGTGCCGCACCGCGATCGTGAGCAGGTCGTCCTGCCCGCGCACCACGTCGGCGGCCGCGACCGTCATCCGGCGCCGCCGGACGTACTCGGACAGCGGCATCCCGGCCAGCGACGAGAACATCCGCCGCAGGTGGTACTCGGTGGTGCCCGCGGTCCGGGCCAGGCCGCCGACGTCGAGGTCCCCGGTGGAGTCCTCGACGAGGCTGACGAGCCGGTTGAGTGCCGAGATCATGTGGCCTCCCTTCGCGTTCCAGCCTGGCCGGTCGGGCATCGCCGGCGCCCGACCGTAACGGACCGGTCCGATCACCCGCGCTTGTCCTCAGGCGGGCACCGGCCCCGCCGATGAGGGGCGTCGTGGAACCCATGATCGCCGACGGTGTGCCGACGCTCGCGGGCCTGGCGGTGCCGGTCGCGGCGTGTCGTCCCGGCACCCCGATCAGCGCCGTGGAGTCGCTGCTCCGTGCCGACCCCGCGGCCGCCGGCGTGGTCGTCGTCGACGGCGACACCGTGCACCTGATCGACCGTCCCACGCTCGACGCCGCGCTGACCGGGCGCCTCGGGTTCGGCCGGGCCCTGCTGCACGGCCGGCCGCTCAGTGCCGTCCTGGGCGCGCCCGCCCTGGTCCTGCCGGCCACCACGACCTGGGACGACGCTGCCCGTGCCGCGCTGGCCCGGCCGGTCGGGAGCAAGGCGATCCCGCTGGTGGTGCGACTCGGCGCGCAGGACTGGGGGATGGCCCCGATCGGCCCGCTGGTCGACTACCTCAGCGGCCTGCACGCCCGTCTCGCGGTCACCGACGACCTCACCGGCCTCGGCAACCGCCGCCTGCTCACCGAGCTGCTGGCGCAGGGCCGGCCGGAGACGCAGGCGCTGCTCTTCGTCGACCTGAACCGGTTCAAGGACATCAACGACACGCTCGGGCACGCCAGCGGTGACATCCTGCTCCAGAAGGTCGCCGGCGCCTTGCGGGCGGCGGCCGCGCCGGGCACCGGTCTGCGGCTCGGCGGCGACGAGTTCGTGGTGCACATCGCCGACGTCACCGGCCTGCCCGGCACCGGGACGGTCGAGCACCGGCTGCGCGACGCCGGGCACCGGCTGCTGCACGCCATCGCCGGCCCGTTCCCGGTCGGCGGGGTGCCGATCACGGTCGAGGCCGCCCTGGGTATCGCCCACGGCGGCATGCCGGGACTGACCGATCTGTCCGCGGCCGCGGACGCCGCCATGTACGCCGCGAAACGCGATCGCACCCGGGTGGAGCTCTGGAGCCGGGCGCTGACCTCCACACACACCGCCGACCTGGCTGCCCGCAGCGAGTTGCGCACCGCGGTCGGCGCAGGCCAGCTGACCCTGCACTACCAGCCGCTGGTCTGTGCCCGTACCCACCGCATCGTCTCGGTCGAGGCGCTGGTCCGCTGGGCGCATCCGACGCGCGGGCTGCTCGCGCCCGGGCTCTTCCTGCCGCAGGCGGAACAGTCCGAGATCATCCACGCGCTCACCGAGCGGGTGCTGCACGACGCCGTCGAACAGGCCGCCCGCTGGCACCACGCCGGCCGGGACCTGCCGGTGGCGGTGAACCTGGCCGCGCCGGTACTCACCGACGACCGCATCGCCCTGCTCATCGAAGGCCTGCTGGCCCAGCACCGGCTGCCCGCGGGCGCCCTGATCGTGGAGATCACCGAGAGCGCGGTGATGACCCGCCCCGAGCAGAGCGCCGAACTGCTGCGGGCGATCCGGGCCATGGGCGTCCGCATCGCGATGGACGACTTCGGGACCGGGTACACCTCTCTGGCCCTGCTGAGCCGGCTGCCGCTGGACGAACTCAAACTGGACCGCGCGTTCGTGATGCGCATCCACCATCAGCAGGAACGGGTAATCGTCGAGGCGGTCAGCCGGATGGCCAACGGCCTCGGTCTCACCCTGGTCGCCGAGGGCGTGGAGGACGAGCCGACCGCCCGCATCCTCACCGACCTCGGCGCCGACCTGCTCCAGGGCTATCACTTCGCCCGCCCGGCCCCCGCCGCCGACCTGCCCGCGTCGCTCTCCCCGCTGCTGTCCCCGGCCTGACCCACTGTCATGCGAGCGAGGTTGCGCCGTGGCCGCCATCATCGCCACGTGGTCTGTGGAGAGTCGGAGGATGTGGACAACGCTTCCGTGGAGTCTGGCGGGGGTTAGAGGCCCTACTACCAACCACGAACCCCTTCGTCCCTCCCCACCGCGCTCCAAGATCGCAGCGCGGGCTGGGAGGCAGGAGCGCACGGCAGAGCGGCTCACGCGGGGAAGCGGCCCACCCCGAAGGGCACCCCGTCTGTCGCGCGGCGGGGAAACGCCTGCGGCCGCCGCGACCCGGCCTGCTGCAGGTCTGGGTGCGTGACGTGGCGGGGGTGCTGGACCGCGCCGCCGCGCACGGCGCCACCACGGTCACCGAGGCGACCCCGTTCTACGGCGAGACCACGCTCGGCCGGTTCCTGGACCGCTGGCAGAACGTGTGGTGGCTGTGGGCGCCGGCGCCCGGCCAGCCCGACCCGGTTCCGTCCTGGGAGGGCGGCGGCCCGGACGTCGTCTTCGACACCCTGGACGAGACGTTGCGCTCCCTGCCGCGCTGAGCCCCCGGCCGCCAGAATCCCGGGTGCAGGACCTCAGCCCGGCAGCCGCACGATGTCGGCGACGATCGCGCCGTCGTCGGTCATCCGGGCGGCCGCCGGGCTGTCGAAGACCACCAGCAGCCGGCCGTCCGAGGCGGGCCCGATCAGGCCGATCCCTTCGGCGTGGTCGTCGCCCTCGCCGTAGGTCAGCTCCAGCTCCCGGGTCAGCACCGGCCCGCGCACGATCTCCGGCTGGTTCGACCGGCCGGCGCCGTGCCAGCGGTGGATGCGCACCGGGCCGTCCAGCGACATGGTCGGCCCGGCCAGCACCAGCAGGTCGTCGCCGCACGGGCAGAGGTCGCGGACACCGAGACCGTCGAGGTCGAGGACGTGTTTGCGGTACGGGAAGCCGTCCTCGAACTCGCGCAGCCGCAGCCGGGTGGGGTCGGCCGGGTCGACGTACGGCCGCAGCTCCAGCACGAACGCCCAACCGCGCAGCACCGGGCCGCGCAGCCCCAGGTAGACGCGTTCGCCGTGGACCGCGATGCCCTCGATGTCGAGGCCGTTGTCCTTGCTCGGGATCGCCACGAACGGTCCCAGATGTTCGTCGTCGCGCAGCAGCGCCCGCAGGTTGTCGCGCCGGCCCAGACTCGCCGCGTGGTGCTGTTCGCCGTCGACGGTGGCCTCGCGGACCAGGGTGGGCAGCCCGTCGACGTCGACCACCGGGATGCGGGCCAGGATCTGCCGGTTCTCCTGGCCGGTGATCCGGGCCAGTCGTTTGAGGGCTTTGACGCCGGTGTGCCGTTCCTTGATCTGCCGGCGGCGCAGGCTGTGCGAGCCGACCGCCCAGAGGAAGTTGCCGGTGCGGGCGAGGCCTTCGATGTCGGCTTCCTCGTCCGGGTCCTCACCGGGCATCCGGATCAGGTCGGCGAGGCGGAAGCTGTGTTCGCCGCCGTACTCCGCCGGGTTCTTCTCGTCGTCGGCGACGAGGCGCTCGACGGTGGCGGTCTCGTCGCCGGCCAGCCAGAGGACCTTGCCGTCGGTGCGGACCGCGGAGAGGTTGGTGTGGGTGGCGGCGGCCTGCGAGGCCTGCCCGAACCACAGGAGTACGGTCTTCTCGAGCGTCACAAGGTCATCGTGTCAGCCCGGGGCTCGCCGCGGATCGGTAAACCGGTTGCCTCGCCGGCGCCGCGGTGCTGAGGTCTGCGGGTGGATCATCAGAGCACGCTTGCCCTGTTCGACCGGCAGATGCGGCAGGCCGCCCCGCCGGAGACATCGTCGACCACGATCGAGGCCGACGATCGGGTTGTCCGGCATCTCGGCGGTGACCAGGGGTGGAACGCCGTTCTCTGGTCCGGCTTGGACGAGGAGTCCGCCGACGAGGCGATCGCCGCCCAGATCGAGTTCTTCGGGTCACGGGAGTTCGAGTGGAAGCTGTACGGCCATGACCGGCCCGCCGACCTCGGCGACCGGCTGCGTACCGCCGGCTTCGTCCCCGAGGAGCAGGAAACCCTGATGATCGCCGCCATCGGCGACCTTGATCTTGAGGTGACCCTGCCCGACGGCGTACGCCTGGAGCCGGTCACCGATGCCGCCGGGGTGGAACTGCTCCTGCGGGCCCACGAGGACGCCTTCGGCGAGAGCGCGGACTGGTTGCGGCCGAGGGTGCTGGCGCAGCTCGCCGAGTCACCGGAGAACGTGCGCCTGGTCGTCGCCCTGGCCGGTGACCGGCCGATCTCCGGCGCGCGGATGGACCTGAACCCGGGTACCGCGTTCGCCAGCCTCTGGGGTGGTGGCACGGCTCCGGGCTGGCGTGGCCGGGGCGTCTACCGGGCGCTCGTCGCGCACCGGGCGCGGATCGCGGCCGAGCTCGGCTACGAGTACTTGCAGGTGGACGCGTCCGACCAGAGCCGCCCGATCCTGCAGCGACTGGGTTTCGCGGCGCTTACCACCACCACGCCCTACCAGTGGCGCCCCCTCGGCAGGTGACGTCTCCGGCATCCTGGCCGGGGCGGCGGAGAGCGGAGAAACCGTGCGGATCGTGAGTGTGAACGCGTGGGGCGGGGCGATGTGTGACGACCTGCTCGCCTGGCTGCCGGGCAGCGGCGCGGACGTGGTCTGCCTCCAGGAGGTGACGCGGACCCCGGGTCTGACCGGCTGGACCCGGTTCGACGACGGCGAACGGTCCCTGCCGCAACGCGCCGACCTGTTCGACGACGTCCGCGGTGTCCTGCCCCGGCACCAGGCGATCTACGTGGCGAGCGACGCCGGACCGGTCCACGACGCGGGCGGCGCCCGCCATCGGCAGGACTTCGGGCTGGCCACCCTGGTCGGCGAGCGGCTCCCGGTGGTCGGCCTGGACACGGCGTTCGTGCACGGGCAGTTCACCGACCACGCCGAGTGGACGATCAGCGACCGCCCCCGGATCGCCCTCGCGGTCCGCACCGCCGCGCCCGGCACCGGCGCGGCTTTCAGCGGCCGGGCGGTGTGGACGGTGCAGGTGCACGGCCTGCGCGACCCCGCCGGCAAGGGCGACACCCCGGCCCGGCTGGCGCAGGCGGAACGGCTGGCCGCCCTGGTCCGGCGGATCCGCGGCCCGCAGGACCTGGTGGTGCTCTGCGGCGACCTCAACCTGCTGCCAGGCAGCGAGACGTTCCGGATCCTCGCCGGCGCCGGCCTCACCGACCTGGTGGGCGACGCCGACACCCGCACGTCGCGGTACCGCAAACCGGTGCGGCACGCGAGCTACCTGCTGGTCTCCGACGTCGCGGCGGTGAAACACTTCGAGGTGCTGGCCACACCGGAGGTCTCCGACCATCGGATCCTGCTGCTGGACCTGCATCCGGAAGATCCCGGAAAGGTTCACGACGGTATACCTGATTGATCGACCTTTTCAGGGGCAAGCATTAACGTATGCGAGCTTTGACATGGCAGGGAACGGCCAAGGTGTCGGTGGAGACCGTGCCGGACCCGAAGATTCTGGAGCCCACCGACGCGATCGTGCGGATCACCTCCACGGCGATCTGCGGATCGGACCTGCACCTCTATGACGTGCTCGGCATGTACATCGACAAGGGCGACATCCTCGGCCACGAGCCGATGGGCATCGTCGAGGAGGTCGGCCCCGAGGTCACGCACATCAAACCCGGCGACCGCGTGGTGATCCCGTTCAACATCTCCTGCGGGTACTGCTGGATGTGCAAGCGCGGCTTCTTCGCCCAGTGCGAGACCACTCAGAACGTCGACCAGGGCAAGGGCGCATCCCTCTTCGGATACACCAAGCTGTACGGCCAGGTGCCCGGTGGCCAGGCCGAGTACCTCCGCGTCCCGCAGGCCCACTTCGGCCCGATCAAGGTGCCGGACCACCACCCCGACGAGCGCTACCTCTTCCTCTCCGACGTGCTCACCACGTCGTGGCAGGCCGCCAAGTACGCCGACGTGCAGCCCGGCGACACCGTCTTCGTGACCGGTCTCGGCCCGATCGGCCAGATGACCGCCCGGATCGCCCGGCACCTCGGTGCCGCCCGGGTCATCGCCTCCGACAGCGTGCCGGAACGCCTGGAGATGGCCCGCCGCCACGGCATCGAAACGCTCGACGACAGCGACGTGGACGTGCCCGCCGCGGTCTTCGACCTGACCAACGGCCGCGGCGCCGACAGCGTCGTCGAAACCGTCGGCATGGAGGCCCACGGCTCCCCGCTGCAGTCCACGGCCATCAAGGCCACCGGCAAACTGCCGGACGCACTCGCCCGCAAAGCCGTCGAAACGGTGGGCATCGACCGCCTCGCCGCCCTGAACACCGCCTTCGCCGCCGTCCGCCGCGCCGGCACGGTCTCCATCATCGGCGTCTACGGCGGCCAGGCCGACCCCCTGCCGATGATGGACCTCTTCGACAAGGGCGTCACCCTGCGGATGGGCCAGGCCCACGTGAAGCGCTGGGTCGACGACATCATGCCCCTGCTGACCGGCGACGACGACCCGCTGGGCGTGGACGACCTGGTCACCCACCGGCTGCCCCTCGAGGAGGCGCCGCACGCGTACGAGATCTTCAAGAAGAAGCAGGACGGCTGCATCAAGGTGGTCCTGAAGCCCTGACCCCCTCTTCGGAAAGCCGCCGCCGCCTCATCCGGCGGCGGCTTCCGCGTCCCAAGGCCGGCTCCGACCTTGCCGGCAGTTTTCCGCGTCCAAGGCCGGCCTTCCGTGTTGCCGGCGCGGCCTCGATGCCTCGCATCCGTGCCTGCTGCGGGACTTCCCCGTGCCTGCTGCGGGACTTCCGTGTCTTCGGCTGGACTTTAGTGCGTCCGGCAGCAGCCGCCGTGTGTCCGGTGGGGGTTCGGAGTTGCCGGCGCTGGGCTGGGCGCTGCCCGGACCCGCGTGCGTTCTCAGCCGTCACGTTGCGCAGGCAGTCTCGCTGCTGTGTGGTTGTCTGTGGACGCTCCAGGCCCGACAGACAACCACACACCTACCGCGCGCCCGCTCCCAAGGCCAATCACGTCACCCTCAGTAGCGACAGCGGTTCTAGCGTCAACATGCTGGGCAGGTCCGTCGACGATGCCCGGCTTGAACTTCCGTCCTAGAATCCTAGGATGCATTAGGCGGTGTGTCACGGGGATCGCCGTCGTAAACGCCGACAACCGAGCAGAACTAGGCAACTGATTGTCAGGGTTGCGACGGAATCGACCCCCGAGAGCTGAACCTCGACGAGCTGAACCTCGACGGAGGTGGCTCCACTGCGACGGAGCGATCGCAGCGGCCGTGTTCGTGGATCGACGACGATGGTGTGGTGTGGGCCGGCGACGGTGGTGGTCGCGATCGTGCGGCAGCGACAGGGGAGTGGGCGTGTGAAGGTGCTGGTCTTCGCCGGGCTCGGTGTGGTGTGTGTGGTGGCGTCCCTGATGCTTTACGGCGTGTTGCACCTCGTGCCGCCGTCGGCCGAGCTGGATTGGGCGCGCCGGACGATCAGTCAGTACGCGCTGATGCCGAACGGCTGGCTGTTCGACACGGCGACGTTGCTGCTCGCGGGTGGTTCGGCGGCGATCGTGGTGGCGCTGCTGCGGGCGGGCCTCCTCACGCGTGGTGCCCTGGCGGGGCTCGTGCTCTGGGTTGTCGGGCTGGTAGGCGTCGTCTGGTTCGAGAAACACAACTGGTCTGTCGGGCCGTCGGTGGGCGGCGACATCCACCGGGTCGCCAGCGTCGTGGCGTTCCTGAGTCTGCCGCTCGGCACCCTGCTGGCTGCCGCCCCGCGGATGCGCGAGCCCGGCGCCCGCCTCGTAGCGGCCGCGGCCGCGGTTGCCCTGCTCTGTTTCACTCCCATCTTGTGGGCGGTAACGTCCGAGCCGTGGACCGGTGTCCGCTGGTGGCGTGCGATCCCGCTCGGCGGCGTGGAACGTCTGCTCGGTCTCGCCGAAGTCATCACCGTCCTGCTCCTGGCCTGGTGGGCCGCCCGCACCGCCCGCCGCACCGGTGCCGGACACCGCGTCCGCCGCTGGGCGGTGATCGACCGGGACAGCGCCGGCGACGACGTCCCGCCCGCAGGCGGCGATCGGCCGGCACGGTGGGTTGCCCGGGACGGGCAGACTGGTCGGTCATGGAGGATCCGGGGCGGTCCCCGGCTGCCGGCCAGCTGGTTCTGGTGTGGGCGGCCGGGTCGACGGCGGTCGCGCTCACGTTCTACGCCCTGATCGGTGCGGTCCTCAGTGGTGGCGCGGCGGCACCGGTCCTGGTGGCCGTACCCGCGGGTGGACTTGTCGCGTTCCGCGCGATCGCGGGTGCGACGGCGACCGCCATGCCGCTCGGGGCCACGCGGGGCGGGCGGTGGGGCTGGGCTGTCCTGGTGGCCGGCGGCGGCGCCGCGCTGTTGGCGGCGGGCTGGGCGGTGCTCGCCGCGGTCGTGCGGCCCGGGCTCGGCTTCGTGGTGCTGGCCGGGGCGCCGTACGCACTGGTCGCCGCTCTGTTGCTGAACGCCTCCCGGCTTCGCCTGGTCGCCTGGTCGCTGCTGCCGGCCATCGTTCTCGCCGGGTCGGTCGCCCTGCGGCTGACCGGGCCCGACGAGGTGGAACTGCGCCTGGCGGCGGCCGGCCTGCAACGGGAGTCGCTGTATGTGGTGTCGGTGCCGGGTTACCGGCCGGCGGACGGTGATCACGGCCGTGGGCTGGGCTCGCGTGCCTTCATGCCCGAGGATCCCGCGGCCGTCCCGCCGTACCGGACGGCGAACGTCGCCGCTTACGACCGGGAGGTCTGCCGGGACGTCAACTCCGGCACCCGGCTGGACTTCCTGCCGTGCGAGACCGAGGCGGACGGGCTCGTCTACCGGGCGGGTGCCGACATCCACGGGTACGAGGTGCGCCGCGACGGCCGCACCGTGGTGGCCTCCGGCCCGCGCTCGGTCGGCCGTGAGCAACTGCGCGAGGGCGCCAGGACGGTTCGCCCGGCGGCCGCCGCCGACCTGAGGGCGATCGGCCGTGCGGGGGAGAAGGGCCTGTACGTCGCCGACATCCCGGGTTTCCGGTTGGCGCCGCTGCTGGCGGACGGCGTCCAGTTCGACCCCGTGGGTGGCAGCGGCGGCCCGGCAGCGGTCGGGATCATGCTGGCGACCGGGCAGTCTGCCGCTCAGTTCTGTCAGGGACTGCGGTGCGAGACGGCGGGGGATCTCACCTACCGTCACGGGACCGGCTCGGGGGCGGTCGAGGAGTACGCCGGGTACCTGCTGGCGCGCGGCTCCACCACGGTGCAGGTCACCGGTGGCGCCGCGGTGGACCGGGCGGTGCTGCGGGACGCGGTGCTGGCGGCGCGCCCGCCGACGGACAAGGAGATCCTGCACGCGTTGCCACCAGCGCACGGGCGGGACCCGGTGGCGTGGTGGCGGAGCTGGCTCAAAGAGCACTTCTGACACCGGCTTCTCCTCTCCGCGGCGGCTGCGAAGAGGAGAACAGAGGGGTACGACACAAACCGCGCGGGAGCGGGCCTCGGGCGTACCCCGGTGGCTGTCAGTTGCGGCTAGCGAGACGCTGCTGTCGCAGGTCGCGCACTGTCCGGATGGCGCCGGTGGAGCCGAGGGCCCACGCGACCAGGACCGGCTGGAAGAAGAGCCGGGCGAATCGTTCGGTGTCGGTGTCGAGGCCGAACCCGTCCTTCTGCTCTGCCCACTGCGCGATGTTGCCCGGGAAGACGGCCACGAAGAAGGTCGCGGCGGCAGCGCCGACGAGGCCACGGTACGGCTGTTTCCATACCGCCAGGAGCGCCGCGCCGAGTCCGATCTCGACCACACCGGAGGCGAGGACGACTAAGTCCGCGTCGAGGGGGAACCAGGACGGCACCTGAGCCTGGAACTCCTCGCGCGCGACGGTGAGGTGGGAGGTGCCGGCGAAGGCAAGGCCCGCGCCGAGAGCCGCTTGGCCGATCGCTCCGAGGATGCGCTTCATATGGCGGACGCTATCAGTTCTGATGAGATCCTCAACTTATCGTCTGCCCTAGGATCGGGGCATGACCGAGAACCGCCTCGACCGGCGTCGCGCCCGCACCCGCGCCGCGCTCCTCGGGGCGGCCCGTGAGCTGCTCGTCCGCCGCGCGCCCGCCGAGGTGTCGATCCAGGAGATCACCGACGTGGCAGACGTGGGGTTCGGGAGTTTCTACAACCACTTCGCGTCGAAGCAGGCTCTTTTCGATCAGGCGATCGCCGAGCTTGCCGCCGAGCACGGGCAGGTGCTCAGGACGGCGACGGAGGGCCTGAGCGATCCGGCCGAGGTGTTGTCGGTGGCGGTACGGGTGACCGCCCGGCTGCCGGTCGACCGGCCCACCTTCGCCAGGGTGATCGATCGGGCCGGGCTCGGTTATCTGGACGCGTTCTCGCCGGCGGCGCTCGGGTTCCTGCGGCAGGCCCATGCGGTGGGGCGGTTGTGCTTCGACGACGTACACGTGGCGTGGGCCTGTGCCGGTGGCGCGGCTCTCGGCGTCCTTCGCCATAACCTGGCGTTGGCCGGTTCTGGTCAGTTCCAGGAACTGGAGCTGTCCGGGATGGATCAGGCGGGGACGCAGGCGGCGCTGGGGTTGCTGCGGATGTTCGGTCTCGCCGAAGGCGATGCCCGGCGTATCACCGGGCGTTCGCTTCCTGTCCCATTCGGCTGATGGTGCCATCCGGCAGGCGGACCGTGGACGGCTGCGGCGCCGGCTCGGCCGGGCAGTGTTCGCGCGCGAGCCGGCCGAACGGTTCGGCGGGTGGTGGGTTGCCGGGGCCGCAGAAGAGCGCGCCGTCGGCGGTCCCCGTCCACGAGATGAAGGTTCCGGTCACCGGTGTGGCGCAGTCCGCGGTGAACCGGGCGCTCACCGCGTCCACGCCCGCGTAGAGCATCAGCTCACCGGTGCCCGCTGCGATACCGGGTTCGGTGCTGCCCGTGGGCGCCGTTCCGGTCCGCACCGGGTCACCGATCCGTTCGCCGAGCGATGCGGCGAGGACCTCGGTCCACTCCGGGGGCGCCGCCACATCGGTGATCGTGGTGGTGAACGCCTCGTCGAGCACGGCGGTGCCGGTGGTGTCGCCGGTGCGGAACAGCGTGACGCGCGTCAGGCGCGGCTGTGTCACCGGCTCCGACCAGCGCACCCGCACCTCCGACAGCGCGCAGTCCACCGAGCGTGCGGCACTCGAGTCGTCGTCGGCGGATCCGGTGCAGCCGGCGGGCAGCGTCGCGGCAAGGAGAAGTACCGCGCCGGCGACCCTGTAGTTGATCATCGCGCGATCATCGCGCACCGCTGATGCGCTGTCACATCGGTGTTAGGTCGCTCCGTCTACGTTGGTCCCGTCAGCTTGTTCCGGCCGGCATTCAGCGGGGGGGCCACCATGACCGAAGACGGCGGATCGCCGTGATCACCGCTGTCTGCGCGGTGATGGGACTTGCCGCGCTGCTCTGGGTGATCCGGGCGCGGGCTGATCATCTGCCCCGGCCCCGCGATTTGTGGTACGTGCTGCCACTGCTGCTGTTCTGGAGCGGCGACGCGCTGGTCGGGGAGGGACGTTCGGCGGAGGAGCGGACCTACAAGGGCATCCTGGCCGGCCTGCTCTGGCTGACCCTGATCGTGCTCCTGGTGCGCCGCCGACGCTGGCTGGCCGTGCTCCTCGCCCGTCACCGACGCTACCGCGCTGTGCGCCGGGTGCAGCGCCGACGCACGGAGGCGACGTCGGGCGGTCGGGTGGACGGCTCGGCGGGTGGCACCGGCCAGTTCCCGAGGTGACAGGACTCGAACCGACAGGAGCCGAAGTGGCAGGAGCCGAGGTGGCAGGAGCCGAGGTGGCAGGGGCGGGCGACTTGCGGGTGCGTACGCGGCCGAGCCGCGCTACGTCCGCTCCGCCGCCGAGACCGGTACCGAGTCGGACCGGCGCCGCGCCGGGCCGGGCGGCATCACCAGGAAGGCGAGAGTCAGCGCGGCGGACGCACCGAGGCCGCCCCGCAACCCCGAGTCGGGCGTCAACTCGTCGAAGTCGGCCGAGGAGGGCTCGTAAGCCAGCAGCCACTCGTGGCCCAGGATCAGGAAGACCAGGGCCGCCGCGGCGGCGGCCAGGCCGATCAGCCGGAACCGCAGGACGTACGCCGGCAGCCAGGCGGCCGCCCCGGCCATGGCCAGCGCGGCGAGCACGGCGACGAAGAACACCGACCGCCACGTGTCGACGTCGAGGGTGGTGGGCCCCTCCGGGTCCAAAGCGCCGAAGTCGATGCCGTACCACGGCATGGACAGCGCCGGGACCACGGCGACCAGGGCGACGCCGGCCAGGATTCGGTAGCCGCCGACCCGCCACGGCAGGGTACCGGCCCGGACCGGGACGCGGGCAGCACCCGCGACGGCGACGCCGAGCAGCACCGAGGCCAGACCCGCCGCGTAGAGCAGGTACCCGCGGGCCACCCCGGAGGCACCCACCACGACCGGCTCGTCCGGCGGCCCGCCCTGCACGGTGCCCAACTGCAGCAGCACCTCGAGTACCCGGAACAGATATCCGGCCGCGAGCACCGTCGCGACCAGCACGAACGTGAGCCGCGGTGCGGACGGCAGCCGGCGTCCCCCGGCGAGGCAGAACGCGGCACCGGCGCCCACGACGACCAGCATCAGCACCGCGCCCCGGCTCTGCGCCGGCGGCAGCTCGGCGAGATGTCGGGACTCACTCGACCAGGGCAGCAGCAGGGAGACCAGCGCCAGAACGGCACCGGTGACGCCGAGCGCCGACCCTGCCCGCCATGCCGCCACCACGCCACCATACCGATACCGATGTATGCGACAACCCGCCGACGTGAAGCCGGTCTCCCGGGGTAGGGGCCTAGATCAACTGCTCGGCGTTGTTCTGCGTCTGGAAACTACTCAAGACCGGTACGGCGATGCCCCAGCCGCAGGGGGATCGGCTGGGGCATCGCTGGTCTGTGTCAGTAACCGAAGTCCTGGGTGTAGTACGGGGCGCCGTTGGCGCTGAAGACGACGCCGACGCCGACGGTCTTGGACTTGCAGTTGAGGATGTTGGTGCGGTGGCCGGGGCTGTTCATCCAGCCGTTGACGACCTGCGTGGCGCTGCGGTAGCCCCAGGCGATGTTCTCTGCGGACGGCTTGGTGTAGCCGGCGGCCTTGGACCGGGCCACGAAGTTGGAGTTGGCGCGGCCGGTGTGGGAGAACTTCCCGGTCTGGGCCATCCACGCGGAGTGGCCGCGGGCGGCGGCGGTCAGGGCGGCGTTGACCTTCAGTGCCGAGCAGCCGCGCTGGGTGCGTTCGGCGTTGATGAGCTGGTTGATCTGGTTCTGCAGGGCGGTCTCGCTGGCCTTCGCGGGGGCGGCCTGGGCGGGGGTCGTGGTCAGCAGGGCGGCGCCGATGGCGGCCGGGGTGAGGACGACGGCCAGGGCGAAGCGGCGAAGAACGTTGCGCAAGAGCGGTCCCTTTCGTAGGTGTTTCGCGGTTGCACTGTTCTCTTCGGCGCCGCACCGGGCGGTTGGATCACCGGCACGGTGCGCCTGCGTCGCCGTACGGTTGCCGGATTTCAGTGGGGAGGCGATCTTGGGGCGGACGGCCACCGCTATGGGCGGAGATCAGGACCCCCATGACGGCCTCGACCAGATAAGGCCGGGACCCAGCGTTCAGTGGATGACTTCGTGTCAGCCCGGTACGACCCGGGCCGCGACGATCACGAGTTGGTTCGAGGGTGAGAGGAGGCCGGTCAGGGGGACGGCCACCCCGTGCGGGACGGCGGCTGACCTCTGGATCAGTGCGCCCGCGACGCCCGGCGCTGTCGTGTCATCGCGGCGGGAACAGGCGGCGCAGGTAGTACTCCATGACGGCGACCGCGTCCCCGGTGTCGCGGACGCCGACCAGCATCGTCGACGAAAGGCCGGCGGCGAGAGCGGCCAGGCCGCGTGCTTCCAGGTCGGGGTCGATGCCGGGCGGTACGGCGCCGGACTCCTGGCCGGTCCGCAACTGCTTGGCGATCACGGACTCGAGCTGGTGCTGCGGGTTCTTGGCGTCCGCTCTGGCGAGGGCGGGATCGGTCAGCGCCGCCGCGTAGTAGGCGGCGTGCACCCGGGACAGCAACAGGCTGTCCGCATCCGTGGGAAGGAGTTCGAGGACGCAGATGCGTACCACGTCCTCGGGTGTCGGCGGGTGACCGAGCGCGGCGAAGCGCTGCCGGATGCGCTCGCCGGCGGCCTGCGCGCCCAGTTCGAGGGCATGGACGAGCAGTTGCTCCTTGGTCTGGAAGTAGTACTGCACCAGGCGCATCGACACGCCCGCCTCGGCTGCCACCTCCCGCAGCGTCGCGGCGGGCAGTCCCCGGGTGGCGGCGATCCGCCACACGGCCTCGGCGATGTGGCGTCGTCGTTCGTCGTGGTCGACCCGCTTCGGCACACCCAGACTTTCGCACAGCCACCCGCCGGGCGAACACGCACGGCGTCGCTGGAGCGAGGCGGCCTGCGTCGTTGGAGCGAGGCGGGCGGCGCGGTGCCCGGTCGGTGCGTTTCCGTTCGCAGGCCTGCACGAAAGAGTGAAGATGTCCGGAACTGATCCCGGGGCCGCCGGACCCGGTTCATCCGCGTCGGCGGTCGCGTCCAGCGAACACCGCGCGCGCTCTGGGCCTTCCGATGTCGTAGCAGCTCAGCCCGGCGAAGTCGGCCGGGACGACGCGGTGGCCGGGCATCCGACCCGAGGCTCTGCCGGCGGGCACCACGCTGCCAACCGGACTTAAACGACGAAACCAGGCGCAAACTTAATGATCACTCGTGTGGATCAGGGTCCCGGCGATTCGCGTGGATTGCGCGGAAGATCGTCTTACGTTGGCGGCCATGCGATTCCGTACTCGTTTGATGTTGGCGTCCGGCTTGGCCGCCGGGCTCGCGGTGGGACCGTCGGCAGCGGTGACGGCCGCCCCGCCGGCGATCCCGTCCCAGGAAGAAGCGTGGAGGGCCAGCACGAAGGAGGAAGCGCGGACGGCCGGCACGAAGGATCTGGCCACGATGCTGTTGACCGAGAAGGATCTGCCGGCGCAGTACGCCCGGGTGGAGCAGGACCCGTTCGCGTCGGTGCGGGATGACCTGTTCGGCCGTACGGGGAAAGCCTGCACCCTGCCGATCGACGTACGCCGGTCGGTGCACGCGGTGTTCCGGACCGAGGTGCGGAACACGCTCGACCTCGAATCCCTCGTCGAAGTGATCACCGAGCCGGGCGCGGACGCCGCCCGGGCGCTGGTGGAACGGGCCCGGGCGTTGCCCGGGAAGTGCGCCAAGGTCGAGACGCCGCGACACACGATCTTTGTGAGGCCGGCCGTGATGGACCGGATCGGCGACTCCTCGGCGGCCCTGCGGGTGACCGTCTGGGTGAAGGCGGCGAGTTCGCCGACGAACTACGTCGATGTCGTGGAGGCCGAACTCGCGGTGGCGGCGAAACGGAACCGGGCGGTGACCGTCGTCCTGCTCGGGTTCTACCCGACTCACGCGGCCACACCGGCACGGGTTCTGCGCACGGCGGTGGCCAGATTGCGTTGACGTACGGGCGCGCGCACGGTCCTCTGGACAACAGTGCCGGGGTGCGCGGCCCGTTCGTGTGCGAAAGGCTGCTGCGAAAGGCTGCTGCGAAAAGCTACTGCGAGAGGCTGCTGTGAGAAGCTGCGCTGCTCTTAGCCGTGCCGGTGGTGTTTCTTGACGAAGGTATACCCCGGGGCCAGCGGCTCATCGATCTGTTCCGATTCTATGGCCTGCCGGTGCAGCGACATTTGTTTCGGTGACGGCCGGGCCCCCGGCGGCAGTTTCCGGACGAAACCGTTCACCCAGTGTTCCGACCGTTCCCCGGACGGGTGGGGGACCGGTTCCACCAGCGGCGCATAGAACATCATCTCTGCTTGTTGCTCGCCGTCGACCGCGGGGTAGGAGGGGTTTCCGTCCGCGTCGAGGCTGCCTTCGACGCGTGTCACGTACCCCTCACGGAGCAGTTGTTCGACCGCGTTCTTCAACAGGAAAGTTCCTTTCGTGCCGCGGCCCAGGCCCGACCGCGCGGCCAGGTCCGCCTCCGCGAACACGGCACTGCCGTCCTCGAAGACCCGCCCCTGTGTACGGATCACGCCCAGCACCTGGCCGTGATTGGACCGGCCGGGGTCGAATTCGCGCGTGACGACCCGGGGGTCGTACTCGTGGAAGTAGTCGACGCCGTCCACCCGCATCGGCTCGTCGAGTGCCACGGTGCGCAGGTGCAGCTCCTCCTTCGCGGCCTGCCAGGTGAGGCTGATGAGCACGCCGGGCTGCAGGTCGTCGGGCCAGGCGATGTCGCTGAGCTGCCACCCGATGTCCTGGCTGAGAGTGCTGGTGAAGCCGATGCGCCCGGGGGTGACACCGTCCGCCCGGTGGTCGAACACGACGGTCAGGGAGGAGGGCAGCCGCTTGGCGAGTTGCTCGGGCACCTGGCACACGTCGGCGGCGAGGTCGGCGCGGGTGACGGCAAGACGCGTCTTCACGCAGCTCAAGATACCCGGCAGCCAAACATCCTATCTTCCTAGGATGCCTTACGGGGTGTGCCTCGCGGCTCAGCGGCTCGCTGAAAGCCCGTAAAAAGCAAAAAGGAATCAACGGCAGCCGCCCAACAGAACTTTGGTCGGCCGATTCCGGGAGGCTGCGGCTCGCCGTGCCAGAAGTCCGGGATGCACGGACCCGGACGGTGCGGTGGGGCTGCGCGGTGGGGCTCAGAGCGCCGTCCCGTACGCCTCTCGGCTCAGCCGGATCAGGTCGGGCAGCTGGGCCGGTGGGTCGTCGCGCCACCAGGCCAGCCACACCTCGATGGGTGGGACGGCGCGCAGGGTGCGGTAGGCGACTCCGGGGCGGGGGTTCTGGTTGGCGGTGGCCTCGGAGGTGATGCCGACGGCCTGGCCTGCGGCGATGAGGGTGAGCCACTCGTCGACGCCATGGGTGCGGCGGATGGTGGCGGGGGCGTGGCCGGTGGGCCACAGCTCGGGGGTGGTGGTGCCGGTGCGGGCGTCGATGGCGACGGTGAAGCGGGTGAGGTCCTCGATGCGCAGGGTGCGGCGGCGGGCGAGCGGGTTGTCGGTGGCGATGGCGGCGCAGCGGTGCTCCAGGCCGATCCGCGCGGTGTCGAAGCGGGCGTCGAGCAGGGGGCCGGCGGGAGGAGGCGCGGGAGAGAGGGCGGGGGCGCCGCGGCGGAGGACGGCTACGTCGGCGGTGCCTTCGCTGAGGCCCGCGGTGGCGGTGTTGGAGTGGACGAAGACGAGGGGGACGGCGGGTTGGACGGTGGCCCAGGCGCGCTGCAGGCGGCGGGTGTGTTTGCCGAGGGCGGCCCAGGCGTACCCGATGCGTAGTTCGGTGCGGGATTGTTCGGCGATGCGGTGCAGGTGGGCGGTTTCGTCGAGGATGCGGCGGGCGCCGGCGAGGACCTGTTCGCCGGTGGCGGTGAGGGCGAGGCGGCGGGTGGTGCGTTGCAGCAGGCGTACGCCGAGGGTGGTCTCCAGGGCGGCGACGGCGCGGGAGACGGCGGCCTGGGAGGTGCGGAGTTCGGTGGCGGCGTCGGTGAAGGTGCCGGTGTCGACGACGGCGACGAGGGCGCGCAGGTGCCTCAACTGGACGTCCATGCGGTGAGCGTATAAGTCGGGTGCCGCGCGTATTTCTCTGTCGGCCGGTGGGGTTGAAGACTGGCGGTCGTGACTGCGGGAGTGGTGGAGCTGCCGGTGGCGGCGCGGGGGCCGGGGCTGGCCGGTGGCCTGGTGACGATGGTGGCGAGCGCGGCGAGCAATCAGGTCGGTGCGGCGGTGGGTGCGCGGGCGTTCGACGCGATCGGGCCGGCCGGGGTGGTGGCGGTGCGGCAGTTCGTGGCGGCGGCGGTGTTGTTGCCGGTGGCGCGGCCGAACCTGCGGCGGTTCACGTGGGCGCAGTGGTGGCCGACGCTGCTGCTGGGGTTGGTGTTCGCGACGATGAATCTGAGTTTGTACACGGCGGTGGACCGGATCGGGTTGGGGCTGGCGGTGACGCTGGAGTTCCTGGGTCCGCTCGGGGTGGCGTTGGCGGGTTCGCGGACGCGGCTGGACCTGGTGTGTGCGGTGGGTGCCGGGTTGGGGGTGTATGCGCTGGTGCTGCCGGGTGGCAGCAGTGACTGGTTCGGGATCGGTGCGGGTGTGCTGGCGGCGGTGTGCTGGGCGGCGTACATCGTGTTGAACCGGATGCTGGGTGCCCGGTTGCCGGGGTTGCAGGCGCCGGCCGCGGCGACGACGGTGTCGGCGGTGGTGTATCTGCCGGTGGCGGTGGTGCTTGTCGTGCAGGGGGCGTTCACGTGGGTGTCGGTGCTGTTCGCGGTGGGTGCGGGTGTGCTGAGTTCGGTGATTCCGTACGCCTGTGATCTGGTGGCTCTGCGGACGGTGCCGCCGCGGTTCTTCGGGGTGGTGATGAGCGTTCACCCGGTGTTCGCGGCGCTGGCGGGGCTGGTGCTGCTGGGTCAGGTGCTGGCGGTGCACGAGTGGGCGGGCATCGTGATCGTGGTGGTGGTGAACGTGCTGGCGGTGGTGGCGGCGCAGCGGCGTCGCCCGTCCGGGGCATCGGGTGCGGAACGGCGGGCCGGGCGGCGGTCGCGGTTCTAGCGTTTGCCTGGTGTCCGATGCGGGACGGGACGGGGGGTTGTGCTGGTGGGCCGGTGGTGGGGGCGGATCGGGGCGGGCGTGGGCAGTGTGTTGCTGGCGCCGGGGCTGTTGACGAGTCCGGTGGTGGCGGCGGAGCCGGTGCGGCCGTTGAACATGCTGATCGTGGGGATTGATCCGCGTGACGATCGGACGGCGCCGCTGGCGGACACGATCATCGTGGCGCATGTGCCGGCGGATCGGCGTGGGGTGTATCTGTTCTCGTTGCCGCGGGATCTGGTGGTGCGGGTGCCGGGGTTCGTGAAGTCGGGTACCGGCCCGACCCGCGGGAAGATCAATTCGGCGATGGCGTTGGGCAGCCGGAAGCGTGACGGGTCGTTCGACGTGGCGCAGGGTTTGGAGCTGCTGGAGCGTACGGTCGGTGAGGTGACCGGGATCCGCCGGTTCGACGCCGGGGCGGTGATCGGCTTCGGTGGGTTCAAGCGGATGGTCGGGGCGCTCGGCGGGGTGCGGATGCGCATCGATCAGGATGTGGTGTCGGAGCATCGCAAGCCGGACGGGCGGCCCCGGGACCGGTTGCCGCGGTGCCGGGTGAACCCGGATTGCCTGCGGCCGTACACGGGGCCGCAGAAGGTGTACCGCGAGAGTTCCCGGCCGGTGCGCCTGAAGCCGTGGGAGGCCTTGGATTATGTGCGGCAGCGGTACGGGCTGCCGAACGTCGACTACGACCGGCAGCGTCATCAGCGGCAGTTCGTGCGGGCGGTGGCGAAGCGGATCGCGGCGGACCCGGTGCGGCTGGTGCGGGTGGTGGACGCGGCCGGTGATGCGCTGACCGTCGACTCCGGGCGGCGTGGGGTGCTGGGGTGGGCGGCGGAGCTGGCCGGGCTGGAGGTGCGGCGGATGACCACTCTCGGTCTGCGCGGGGAGCCGTATTTCGAGGACGGCCGCTATCTGGGTGAGCGGGTGCGTGCCGGTGGGTTCTTCCGGGCGGTGCGGCAGGACCGGGTGGCGGCGTTCCTGCGGGCGCATCCGGGTGCCGTGGACGTGGACTGAACGGCCTCGGCATTCATGTCCGGCGATTCCCTTCGGGTGAAGGCCTGGAAGCCGGTGCCGGATCTCCGTACGCTGGTCCGGGTGTCCACAGAGATCAGCGAACTTATCGACGCCGAAGCACCGGCGGCGACCGGCCTGGTCCGCGGTGTCCGCGACGACCAGCTCGACGCGCCCACGCCGTGCACCGACTACCGGGTGCGTGACCTGCTCAATCATCTGCTGCAGGTGACCGGCAACTTCGCCGACCTGGCGGCCCGCAAGGAGGTCGACTGGTCGCCGGGCCCGGACCGGCTCCGTGGTGACTGGCGGGCGGCGTTCGGCGCCGACCTTCGGGCGCTGAGTGCGGCGTGGGGTGATCCGGCGGTGCTGGAGGGGGTGTCACCGGGGATGGGTCTGCCGCAGCGCACGGTCGGGTTGATGCTGGTGACCGACCTGCTCGTGCACGGCTGGGACCTGTCGGTGGCGACGGGTCAGGGTTTCGACGTGCCGCCGGCGGTGCTCGCGGCCGGTCGGGAGTTCCTGGACGAGATGGGCGACATGGGCCGCAAGATGGGCGCTTTCGGTCCTGAGGTGGCGGCGCCTGCGGGGGCCGGCGCGTTCGCGCGGTTGCTGGCCCGGACGGGGCGGGATCCGGGCTGGAAGCCCTGACGGGCTTTGCGGGGGTACGGGTGGGAAGCGGTGGCGGGGTGCCGTGATGGTTCAGGCGGGCACGGGTGAATTCGTGGAAGGCGGCCGGGTCGTGGACGGGACCGCCGAGCAGCCGGACCGCGGCGAGCAGCAGATTCGGTTGCCGTTTGGCCGCGGGAACGGTGTCGAGCAGGGCGAGGATGTCCGGGTCGGCGGCAATGGCGCGGCAGAGGCGTTCATAGGTGAGTGAGGCGCCGCGGGCTTCCCGGTCCGCGAAGGCGGTGTACGTCAATGCGGTCGTCACTTCCGGCATCGTGGCACGACAATGGACGGATGCGCATTCGTGTCGTCCGTGCCGGGGAGCTCGAGGTGTTGCGGGACATCGAGCGGGCGGCGGGGATGCCGGAGATCGCCGACGACGAGCCGTTGCCGGTGGCGGTGCTCGAGCAATACCGGCGGGCCGGTCGTGCGTGGGTGGCGGCCGACGACGCGGATGTGCCGTGCGCTTATCTGCTGGCCGATGTGGTGGACGCGCATCCGCACGTGGAGCAGGTGTCGGTGCATCCGCGGTGCGCGCGGCACGGTGTGGGTCGCCGGCTGCTGGACAGTGTGCCGGGTGTGCTGACGCTGACGACGTTCGCGCGGGTGCCGTGGAACCGGCCGTACTACGAGCGGTGCGGGTTCGTCGTGCTCGCCGACGAGGAACTGACGCCGGCGTTGCGCGAGATCCGGGCTCGGGAGGCGGCGCACGGGCTGGACCGGTGGCCCCGGGTCTGCATGCGCCGCGGCGCATGAGGCGGTCCAGAACACGGCAGGAAACGGCACATGCATGGCCGGGTTCGCATCGCGCCGGCGTCTACGATGGCCGAGAACCGGAAGCGATCTGGGGAGGCCGTGTGAATCCGGCAGGCGACTTCGATCCCGGCACCATTCCGCCCTGGTATGACAGGCCGGACTATCTGGCGGGCACGAGCATTCCGAACCCGGACATCATCCCCAACAGCAACGTGCCGTACGCCGCCGTCCATCATCCTCGGCCCGTCTCCCCGCCACGTCCGGGATCGACGACCTACCGCGCGGACGGCACTCTCGCCTTCCCGTCGGCGCAGCCGCCGGTCACGGGCCGGGCTGCCGTGGGCGGCCCACCGCGGGACACCGGTGGCATCGCGGCGGTCACGCGGTCGCCGGAACTCGAGCCGCCGGCGCCGGCGGCGCCCCGTGCCGGCGGGTTCGCGCTCCGGCACTCGGCGGATCGTTGGCGGCGGTACCGCGTCGGGCTCATGGTGTGGTCGCTTCCGCTGCTGGCCGGGCTGATCTGCGCGGTCTGGTACGCGTCGACCCTTGACTGACGGCCTGGAGGACGCCCACCGGGCGCCGGGCCCACGGCGTGGGGCGAGAGGCGCCGCGGCCGGCGCGTCCTATCCCTCCGGTTCCCAGGCGATCAGCTGGTCGAGGACGCGGCGGTCGCCGTCGACCCGCAGCGAGTCCGCCGGAATGCGGCCGTAGAAGAACATGACCAGCTCGTTGGCCGTGCCCCGGGCGGACACGTAGGCCACGTCGGGCCTCTCGGCGGCGGCCGGCTCGGGGAGCCGGGTGGTGCGGGCACCGTCGGTGGAGAACCAGAGCCGCCAGGACCGGCCCTCGGTGGCGTGGTAGTCGATGACCGCGGGCCGGTGCGGCCACGCGGCCGTGTTCGCGACGCACGTGGTCAGGAACTCGTCGACCCCGTCGAGGGCCACCTCGTCCGGCAGCGGCTGCGGGGTGCCCACCGCGACCTGTGCGTCGTAGGTGTGCACGGCGACCTGCTGGAGCTGGTGCCGGGCGACGGCACCGGTCGTCTGCGGCGACTGCGACGGACCCCACCACGTCCAGCAACCACGATCCGGGCCGGCCTCGCGCAGTGCGTCCCGCAGGGCCACCGTCGACGCGGTGAACCAGTCCAGCAGGGCCTCGCGTTCCCGCGGCACCACCGGCGCGGACGTCGGCGGCGGAGTGTCGGCGGGCCCCGCGGCCACGATGGCGGCCCAGCGGTGGCGTCCCTCGCCCAGGTGCTGCACCAGGTCGAACACCGTCCACTCGGGGCAGGTCGGCACCCGTACGTCGAGGCTGGGTGCCGCGGCGACCGCCGCCCGGAAAGCGGTAGCCCGGTCGTCCATCAGCCGCAACAGGTCAGCGAACTCCACAGTGTTCTCCACCGCGGCTTTCTACCATCCCCGTGCGACAACCGACACCGGATTTCCCCGCCCCCGGACGGCAGGTCACGCGGAAAATCCGTTGCCCGGCGGCCCACCGGCTGACCATGTTGACGCGGCCAAAACTACAAGATCAACTATCTGGCACTTGGTGACACGTTGATTGCCGGCCCCCCGATTCCGTCGATCTCTTCGCAATCCTCGCTGAACTGTTCGCCCAGCACAGGGCTCGGCCACTCTTCAGAATCAACGGCACGGTGCCGCCCGGCCGGTCCGTCCCCGGAGCGGAGCTCAGCCTGACCACAGACGTCGCGTGTTTCGATGTCGGGGCCTGCAACGGGGGATCGACCATGGCAGTCGGTATCGGAACCACACCACCGCGGTGGGCGAAGGTGCAACGTGTCGCCGGGTACGGGGCGGCGTTGGCGACGGTGCCGTACTTCGTCGTCAAAATCGTCTGGACACTCGAGGGCCTGCGCGGCGCAGGACTGCACGACGGGGCCTGGAGCAGGCTCGACCGGTCGCTGATCAACGGTCTGACCGTCGGTATGGCGGGAGCCGCCATCCTGCTGGGCCTGGCGCTGGGTCAGGGGTGGGGGATGCCTCGCGGTGGCGATCGCTTTCCCGCTCTACGTACGCCACCGCTGGCCCGATGCCTTCACCGGCCGGGGCGCCGACGGCCGGCGCGGCCCGGGCCGTACAGGGCACGGTGGCGACGCTCGCCGCGTCCGGCTTCCTGTTCGCGTGGGGCTCGTGGAAGGCAATCTTCGCCTTCGCCGTCGTACCCGATCTCCCGCCGCCGGAGCCTCTCTGGGTGCTGGCGGGAATCAACCATTTCGGCGCTCTCGCCAGGCTTCACCGATCAGGATTGCTCCGCCACGTCGTCAGTTCTGTCGGAACTCCCGCACCGGTGGAAGGATCAATGACCATGACCGACGCCAGACAGCTGGGCGCCGACGAGGCCGCGTTCATCGCGGCGGTCCGCGCGGCGGATTCCGGGCGGTTCGCGCAGCTGACCGAGCGCCACCGGCGTGAGTTGCAGGTGCACTGCTACCGGATGCTCGCGAACTACGAGGACGCTCAGGACCTGACGCAGGAGACGTTCCTGCGGGCGTGGCACAAGCGGGAGTCGTTCCGGGGCCACGCGACGCTGCGGACCTGGTTGTACCGGATCGCGACGAACGCCTGCCTGGACTTCCTGGAGAAACGCAACGGCCGCACGCCCGTACGGTCGGAGCTGCCGGACCCGGACTCCGAGGTGCCGCACCTGCAGCCGTACCCGGATCGGATGCTTCCCGAGGACCCGCAGGAATCGGTGGTGGCACGGGAGACGATCGAGCTGGCGTTCATCGTCGCCGTGCAGCACCTGCCGCCGCGGCAGCGGGCCGTGTTCATCCTGCGCGACGTCCTCGGCTGGCCGGCGTCGACAACCGCCGGCGCCCTCGACCTGAGCGTCGCATCAGTGACCAGCGCCCTGCAGCGGGCCCGGGTGACGATGCGCGAGCGGCTGCCCGGCCGCCGCCTCGACTGGCGAAGCCCCGCCACGAACGAGCTGTCGGAGGCCGAGCGTGGCGCTGTGACGGCGTACATCGAAGCCCATGAGCGCAACGATCTCGCCGGGCTGACGTCCCTGCTCCGCGACGACCTGCGCTTCGCGATGCTGCCCGATCCGGGCGTCGTGACCACGACGGCCGGGGACGCGGTGGACGGCTGGGTCTCCGGTGGGCTCTTCCAGCGCGGCCACGACGACTGGCGCGGCGTCATGACGACGGTCAACCGCATGCCTGCCGCCGTGCTGTACCTCCGCACCCCCGGGGATGCGGAGTACCGGCTGTTTGTCGTCGCGGTCCTGCGCGTCATCGACGGGAAGATCGCCGAGCTCACCGGATTCGAGGCCGCCGACAAACCATGGCTGGGCCTGCCACCGACACTGTGAGACACCACCGCCCCGCCGGCGGGGCGGTCACCGGCGTCGTGGCCGTGTTCAGCGCTTCGTCTCGTACCGGGTCAGTACCACGCCGCCGGAAAACGTCCGCGTCTCCACGAGGTTGAGGTTCACCCAGCTGTCCAGGGCGGTGAAGAACGGCGTGCCACCGCCCACCAGCGCCGGTGCGGTGAGCAGCACGTACTCGTCGATCAGCCCGGCCCGCATGGCCGCCGCGGCGAGGGTGGCGCCGCCGATGTCCATCGGGCTGCCGTCCCCGGCCTTGAGCCGGGTGATCTCGGTGACCGCGTCGCCGGTGACCAGGCGGGTGTTCCAGTCGACCGGGCGGGGTGTCGAGGAGAACACCACCTTCGGCATGTCCCGCCAGCGGCGAGCGTACTCGATGTGCGCCGGTGTGGCGCCGGGCCGCTGGTCCGCGGTCGGCCAGTGCGCGCTCATCTCCTCCCACAGCTTGCGCCCGTACAACGCCAGGCCGGTCGCCCCCACCCGGTCGGACCACCACTGGAACAGCTCGTCGCTCGGTACGCTCCACCCCAGATCACCGCCCGGCGCGGCGATGTAGCCGTCCAGGCTCACGTTCATCCCGAAGGTCAGTTTTCGCATCGTGCGGCCTCTCGTCAGTTCGATCTCACACGTACAGACGGGCGCGACGCGCGAAGCTGATCGGTGCCCGATCCGCGTCCGCGACCAGTTCTCGCGTCCCGGATCCGGCACGGCGTTCTCGGGTGGGCTCAAGCGCCACCCTCAGCTTCACCTTCGCACGAGGCAGCGGCGTGTCCATGGCCCGGCCCTCTCGGACGTGTCCCGGGCGGATCACGCCGGTCCTATTACCGCATTGCTATTACCAGTAATCCGATAATACGGCCGCGCGATTGAAACGGACAAAACCGGCTAGCACCATAATGACTGTTATGTTGTTCGACCTGTTGCGCCAGGAGGCGACGGGGCGGGTCACATCCGGGTAGGAAACGGCCTCACGGAAATATCCGCACCGGCTGGCCTGTCGCGCCAGCTGTACCCCCGGGGGTACAGCTGCGGACCGCCGATAGGACAAGAGGACGCAGCCGGAACGCATCTCGTTTCGCCTGGACCGGCGCTTCCGCCCAGACCACACGATCTGAGCACGGTGTACGCATCCCTCGTCTACCGCGCCACCGCCGAGCCGCCCGTCTCGCCGACCGGGGTGAAACGTTGTTGCCGCCTGTACACCGTGCTGCGCCGGCGCGCACGCTGGCGCCAGGTCTCCGTTCCGGCATTCCGCAAGGGCCGCTACCTTCTGCGGCATGAACTACACCTATTTCGCCGCCCGGTCCGACGCGGCCGCCGTCGCGGTGCTGACCAGGGACGCAAGCCCGTACGAGCCACCGAAACCGGCCGACGCCGGACTGCTCAGCGAGCAGATCGACGGAGTGGGGTTCTCGCAGGAACTCGGCCACTACGCCCGTCTCGTCCTCGGCGCCGGCAGCGACATCGACCTCGAAGACTGGGAGTACCGGATCGCCGCCGCCAACGACGAGCGACGCGTCATGCTGCGGCTGCCGCCGGTTCTGGTCCGCGCCGTCGCCGACAGCGACCTCGACCACCTGCACAGCCTGGTCCCGGCATGGGCGCAGTTCCCGTACTTCGCCGACCCGGACCCTGCCCGACGCCTGCACGCCTTCGCCACCGACCTGCACCGCCTGTGCCGGACGGCGACCGGGAACGCCGGCGGCGTCTACTGCTACGGCTATGCCTGACCACACCAGCAACCGCACGTCGCCGGCGCACCGCATGGGCGTCACTTGACCGGGAGGTATCGCCCCGCCCCTGGACATGCCCGCCAGGCCGAAATCTGTGCGGGGCGGGGCGATTTCTCTCGGCATCGATCAGCCGATAGCTGCCCATTCGGGCGATAGCCCATCGGGCGAACGGCCCCGCCGGGGCGAATGTCGAAACGACGCCCGAAACGGGGTGGTGGGCTGGGGTCCTCGGCTATGAGAGGGGACAAATTATGAAAAAGTCGACACGGGCCGCCGCCGTGGTCACAGGTCTGGTCGCTGGCGTAACGGTGGGGGCCTGCCCGGCTTCGGCCGCCGGCACCGCATGCGCACCTCGGGGCTGCGTCGAGCAGGCTCCGGAGGACGCAAGGGGCTCATGGGGCCACTATGGGGTCACGCAATATTCGTGCGTTCCCATGAGATCGCACACCATCGATGGGGTGCAGGTGCCCTTGGCCGTGACGAACAACGACAGTCCAGACGTCAAGTTGTACTGGCGCAACGGGGCCGGTAGTCGAGTTCTGTATTACACCCTGCAAACGGGCGACAGAGTCGACATCACCACCTACCGGGGGCACGTCTGGGAAATCGCGAACAACGACCGGGGCTGCATGGCGAAATTCGTCGTTGACCGGGACGCCGACAGCTCCGGCATCACCGTCGGCCCATGAAGCGCAGGCCTGTTGCGGCCCAGGTGACGACGTGCTCAGCCCGGCGGTCACAAACTTTGACGGCGGGGAGCAGAGGGTTACCAGGGGCATTGCGCGGCGTGGGCCTTCGGGTCGGCCTTCACGACGTTGAAGTCGTCGGCGACGACGCGCACCTGGTCGAACCGCAGCGACTTGAGGTGGGTGACGTCTTGTTCCGGGAGGCCGAGGAGGTCCGCGGCCTGGCCGCAGAGGTCGGACGCCACCCGGAACGGCCGGCCCTTGTTGTCCAGGACGGCGGTGCGGGTCTCTCCGTCGTGGTCGTACTCGATGCCGACGTCGAACGTGTAGGCGCCCCACGTCGTGGTGAAGAACATGGACAGGTAGCTGGTGCTGTTCGGGTCGAGCGTCAGTTTCGTCTTCTTGAAGTAGAGGTCGCCGGTGGCGGCGTCGCGGGCCGCCGGTGCGGCCTTGTCCATGTCGAACGTCATGTCGGGCGGGTCGCCGCCTTCGCTGAGGAGCCAGAGCAGCGCGTCCAGCGGCATGCACTCGCGGACGAGGTTGACCGGGTAGGCGTCGAGCACGCGGATCCTGGTGTCGCTGGTGTTCTGCAGTTCGATCTGCGCCCAACCGGTGTTGGCGGCGTAGGCGCCGTTCGCGAACGCTGCGGGCGTGTCCAGGTCGGGTGACTGTTTCAGGGTGAGCAGTCCGGGTAGCGCGGCCAGGGTCTCGGCGTCCAGGACCAGGTTCTGGCTGACCTCGGAGATGTACCGCTCGGTGCGCGTGGTCAGCGCGCCGTCGGCCGGCTCGGCCGGTCGTTCCGGTGCTGACGGGCATCCGCTGGTCGGCGCGATCCGGCGGGCGGCGGGCGCGCTCGTGGCCGACGTGGTGGTGCCGCCGGGCGTGGTGGTGCTGAGGCCGGGGGACGCGGCGGGGCTGGGCGCGGTGGCCGGGGACGGCCAGTCGATGTCGGGGTCGTCGGCGCCGGACCCTGCGCAGCCGGCCAGCAGGACGACGACGGCCGCGGCCGCTGCCGCGCGGGCCGGCCGTCCGGTCGCGAATCGGAGCATCAGGACCTGCCTTCGTCGTGGGGTCGGGGGTCAGAACGCTTCGCCGCAGTCGGCGACCTGCGACGTGGTGACTTTCCGGCCGGTCGGGAACGGCGGCAGGACACCGTACGGCGGCACCAGGTGCCTGTTGGTGTCGTCGAGGGTGACGAGGTTGGCGCCGTCGAGGTACCAGTCCCGGTTCGTCTCGGTGAACGCCAGCTTCAGCTGGACCTGCGGTGTCACCGCGTCGGTGTCCCGGTGGAACCGGGTGCCGGGCGGCGCCCCGATCCGCAGCGCCGACGCGGAGCAGGGCCGCACCGCCCCGATGGCGATCTCGGCGTCGCCGGCGCCGGCACCGGCCGCGGTCGTCAGGGACGCGATGATCCGGACGTTGTCGATCGTTGCGGGTGACATGTTCTGCACGGTCACGTCGAGGCCGGCCGGGGTGGTGCTCGTCGCGTCGAGGCCGTCGGTGTACCAGACCGCGACCCGGGACGCGTATACCTGGGCGGCGCGTTTGTCCGCCTCAGTGTTGAGGTCGATCTGCTGGGCGTTGATCCGGACCTGCCCGGACAGGGTGAACAGCGACGCCAGGAGCGCGACGGTGGCGACGGCGGCACTGATCCAGGTCCCTCTCGCCTGCGATTTCGACGCCCGCAGCTCTTCCACCGCACCGTTGCCGGCCGCGGCCGGCGCGGTGGCCGGGCCCGCCGTGGCGCCGGATGGCGCCGGTTCGGTGGCGCCGGTTGGTGCCGGACCGCCGGCGAGCGGTGTGCCGGCGTGGCGGGGGCGGCCCCACAGCATGGTGGCCGCCGCTCCGGCGACCATGCCGATGAGCAGGGCGTGGCCCACGTCTGGGCCCCTGTCCCGCTTCACCTGTCGAGTCTGCGCCGAGGCCCTGACGTAGTGACGGCCTTCGACCCCACTGGGGAGTATTTGTGAGATCTTCACCGCGGCGCGGCAACGGTCCTCGGGAGACTGCGCAGCGACCACCGCACGCCGGCCGGCAACGAGTTCTGCCTGACCCGCCCGGCCGGGGAACGGACGTCCTGAGCCGGGTTCAGCCAGGAACCCGGCCGAGGGCGGCGACCTCGCGGACGGCCGCGACGACAGCCGGGTAGTCCTTCTTCAGGATGGCGCCGTGGTTGCTGGTGACCTTGGCGCTGATGCGGATGTTCGGGTTGCGGGTGGTCGCCGCGTCCAGGCCGGCGCGGATCTGTTCCTGCTCGTCGCCGCGGCTGCCGAGAGACGTCCCGGAGGCCACCACATAGCGCACCGGGACGGTGATGCTGTCCAGCACGGGGCCCAGTTCCCGTTCGCGGCTGAGCCTGCCGAGTTCGATGTTGCTGTCCGCCTGTTGTGCGGCGGTCATCCTCGGGGTCAGGCCGGTGGGGCGCAGCAGCGGGGTGAACCAGCCCATCCGCCGGAACAGCGTGCGGATCCGCTGCTCCATGGCCTCGTCGAGCCAGTCGTGCGGGAACGCGCCGTCGACCAGCACCGCGCCCAGGGTGCGCTCCGGGTTACGGGCGGCCCAGTGCGCCCCGACGACCGCGCCGTAGGACCAGCCCACCAGCAGGGCCGGCCGGTCCACGGCGCGGGCCGCGAGTACGGCGTCGACGTCCCGGACCGCAGCCTCGAAGGTGTAGTCCGCCGACCGCTGCGACGTGCGGCCGCGGGCCCGCTCGTCGTACGTGATGTGGCGCCATGCGGGGCCCAGGCCGGCGATGACCCGCCGCCAGTAGCCCTGCGTGGCGAACTGGCCGTTGAGGTAGACGACCGGGACGCCGGGACCGCCGGTGTCGGTGACGGCCAGCGCGGTGTCGTCCACCGGCACCATGCCGGTCCACGGCGAGCCGGCCGGGGATTTGCTGTTCTTCATCATGTTCTCCACCTTGCTCGTACGGCGACCGATGACCTTTCCGATATGCGAAACGCTACGTTGCATTCCATGATGGAGCAACACGACTATTGCTATAGGTCGCCGTTTACGCAGGTGGATACGACGTTTTCATTGCAATGAGGCTGAATTCAACGCAACGACAGCACGTCAGCGTTGCATTGGATGAAGGATGAACGCTATGGGCGTGCCGGAACCAGGTCGGCGAGCAGCGCGTCGATGCGGGTCCTGATCTCGTCGCGGATGGGGCGGACGGCGTCGACGCCCTTGCCGGCCGGGTCCGCCAGCTTCCAGTCCTCGTAGCGCTTGCCCGGGAAGACGGGGCAGGCGTCACCGCACCCCATGGTGATGATGACGTCGGAGGACTGCGCGGTCTCCCATGCCAGCTTCGTCGGGGTCTGATCGGTGATGTCGATGCCGACCTCGCGCATCGCCGCCACCGCGGCGGGATTGAGGCTGTCGCCGGGCGCGGATCCGGCGGAGCGGACCTCGACCTTGTCACCGGCGAGGTGGCGCAGCCAGCCGGCGGCCATCTGCGAGCGGCCGGCGTTGTGGACGCAGACGAACAGGACGCTGGGCTTGCTCATGGTGGGGCCTCCTGTGGGAAGGGCGAACAACGAGAGGGCGTACGGGTGACGGGTCGCCAAGTCAGAAGAAACGCCGGCGCGCCCACAGGGACACGTAGACGAGGCCGACCAGGACGGGCACCTCGATCAGTGGGCCGACGACCCCGGCGAGGGCCTGGCCGCTGGTGACGCCGAAGGTGCCGATGGCCACGGCGATGGCGAGTTCGAAGTTGTTGCCGGCGGCGGTGAACGCCAGGGTGGTGGTGCGTTCGTAGGTCAGGCCGATGGCCTTGCCGAGCGCGTACGAGCCACCCCACATGATCGCGAAGTAGGCGAGCAGGGGCACCGCGATCAGGGCGACGTCCCAGGGTCGGCTCGTGATGGCGTCACCCTGCAGGGCGAACAGGATGACGATGGTGAACAGCAGCCCGTACAGCGCCGCGGGTCCGATCGTCGGCAGCAACCGGTTCTCGTACCAGTCGCGGCCCTTGATCTTCTCCCCGAAGTGGCGGGTGAGGTAGCCGGCCAGCAGCGGGATGCCCAGGAAGACCAGCACGTTGCCGGCGATCTCCCAGCCGGAGACGTCGAGCCGGGCGCCGTCGAGGCCGAGCCAGCCGGGCAGCACGGACAGGTAGAACCAGCCGAGCACACCGAACGCGACGACCTGGAAGACGGAGTTGAGGGCGACCAGCACGGCAGCGGCCTCGCGGTCGCCGCAGGCCAGGTCGTTCCAGATGATGACCATGGCGATGCAACGGGCCAGGCCGACAATGATCAGGCCGGTGCGGTACTCCGGGTGGTCCGGCAGGAACAGCCACGCCAGGGCGAACATCAGGGCCGGGCCGAGCACCCAGTTCAGCACCAGCGACGACAGCAGCAGGCGCCGGTCGCCGGTGACGGTGTCGAGCCGGTCGTAGCGGACCTTGGCGAGCACCGGATACATCATGATCAGCAGGCCGATCGCGATCGGCAGGGAGATCCCGCCGACCTGGACGGCGTTCAGGGCGTCGTCGAGGCCGGGCACGAGCCGGCCGAGCAGCAGCCCGGCGATCATGGCGAGGCCGATCCAGACGGGCAGGAACTGGTCGAGGCGCGACAGGCGGGCCACGACCGCGGTGTCCGGCGCGCTGTCGCGCGTCCCGGGGCGGGCCAGGTCAGCCATGGTCGGCCCCGGTGGTGAGCGCGGGGGCGAGGCGGTCGATGCGGTCGGCGAGATCGGTGTACGCGGCCTCGAACGCCTCGTCGGTGTCGATGCGCGCGGGGTCCGGCACCGACCAGTGCAGTCGTGGCCGGTGCGGGCCGGTGAGGTCTTCGTGGGCGTTGTCGCAGACCGCGATGACGAGATCGCCGTCGTGGACGACGTCGTCGACGTGGTGGGTGCCGGTCGGGTCGAGGGCGAGGCCGTGCTCGTGGGCGACGCGGACCGCGCGGGGGTGGACCCGCGGGGCGGGTGCGATGCCCGCGGAGGCGACGTGGCCGCCGACCCGGTCGCGCCACAGGGCGGCGGCGAGCTGCGAGCGCGCGGAGTTGTGGGTGCAGACGAACACGACCCGGTCCGCAGCGCCGAGCCGTGGTGCGGTAAGCGCGGACAGCACGCCGGGGACGAGCCGCAGATAGGTGCGGCGGCGGTCGCCCTCGGAGCGGATGCGCATCACCAGGCCCGCGTCCTGCAGCACCTTCACGTGGTGGGCGACGAGGTTGGTCGGCATGTCCAGGTCGGCGGCGATCTCGCCGGGGGAGGCGTCGCCGAGGACGAGCGCGTCCACGACGGCGAGGCGGGCGGGGTCGCCGAGGGCGGCGTGGATCCGCGCCCGCGCGGTCAGCGACGAAGGTTCAGCATTCATTGACTCAATCATCGTTGAGGCAATGCCGTCGTGGCAAACGAGCGTGCCCTCAGGTGGCGAGCAGGCCGGCGAGTTGCCGCATGATGCCGGGCCGGGCCCGGTAGTACACCCACGTGCCGCGCCGTTCCGCGTTGACCAGGCCGGCCTCGCGCAGCGTCTTCAGGTGGTGCGAGATGGTCGGCCCGGACAGCTCGAACGCCGGCGTCAGGTCGCACACGCAGATCTCGCCGTCCGGGGCGGACGCGATCATCGACATCAGCTGCAGCCGGACGGGGTCGCCGAGGGCCTTGAACGCCGGCGCCAGCACCGCGGCCGCCTCCGCGGGGACGCGCTGCCGCGCCAGGGGCGGGCAGCACGGCGTCGCCGCGTCGAGGTCGAGGAGGGCAGGCGACCCGGCTGATTTCGGCATGTGTCTAGGTTGACATCTATCAAAACAACGTGCAACTCTCTGTTTCGAGAAACGTCTACTTCAGCGTACGTCTAATCAACGTGACGCCGATTCACGATCGAAGGAGGTGCCGTGTCCGGCACCGTGACCGTCCGCCCGATGACGGCCGGCGACGCCAAGGCCGTCCTGGCGATCTTCCAGGCCGGCATCGACGGCGGCAACGCCAGCTTCGAACCGGCGGCGCCGTCGTGGCCGGAATTCGACGCGGCGAAACTGCCCGAGCACCGCCTGGTCGCCGTCGACGACACCGGCACCGTGCTCGGCTGGGTCGCCGTGTCCCCGGTCTCGGCCCGCCCCGTCTACGCCGGCGTCGTCGAGCACTCCGTCTACGTCGACGACGGCGCGCACGGGCGCGGCATCGGCGGCCTCCTGCTCGACGCCCTGATCAGCTCCACCGAGGCGGCCGGGATCTGGACGATCCAGTCCGGGGTGTTCCCGGAGAACACCGCCAGCCTCGCCCTGCACGCCCGGCACGGCTTCCGCGTCGTCGGCACCCGGGAACGCATCGGCCGCCACGCCGCCCGGGGCAACCGGTGGCGCGACATCGTCCTGATCGAGCGCCGCAGCCCGTACGTCAGGTGATCCGAACCAGACAGGAGCTCCTCCCATGACCAGCACCGTGCCCGACCTGCCCGTCGTCGTCATCGGCGCCGGACCGGTCGGCCTCGCCGCCGCCGCGCACCTCACCGAACGCGGCCTGCCGTTCCTCCTCCTCGAAGCCGGCGACAGCGCCGCCGCCGCGGTACGCCAGTGGGGGCACGTCCGGCTGTTCTCCCCGTGGCGCTTCGACATCGACCCGGCCGCCGCCCGGCTGCTGTCCGACGCCGGCTGGGTGCGGCCCGACGACGACAAGCTGCCCACCGGCGCCCAGCTCGCCGCCGACTACCTGCAGCCCCTGGCCGACCTGCCCGCGATCAAGAACAGCCTGCGGTACGGGGCCCGCGTCACAGCGGTCACCCGGCTCGGCCTGGACCGGGTCCGCAGCCTCGGCCGCGAGCAGACCCCGTACCTGGTGCGCCTGGCCGACGGCACCGACATCCTCGCCCGGGCCGTCGTGGACGCCTCCGGCACGTGGGGGATGCCGAACTGGCTCGGCGCCTCCGGGATCCCCGCCCACGGCGAGACCGCCGCGGCCGCGTTCGTCGAGCCGGCGCTGCCGGACGTCCTCGGCCGTGACCGGGACCGGTTCGCCGGCTCGCACACCCTGGTCGTCGGTGCCGGGCACTCCGCCGCGAACACGCTGCTGGCCCTGGCCGAACTGGCCGGGCAGGCGCCGGGCACCACGGTGAGCTGGGCGATCCGCGCGACGAATCCGGCGCGCACCTACGGCGGGGAGGCCGCTGACGCGCTGCCGGCCCGCGGCGCGCTCGGCTCCCGGCTGCGCGAACACGTCGAGAACGGCACCATCACCCTGCTCACCGGCTTCTCCGTGGACCGTGTCACCGCCGACGGCGACACGGTCACGGTGTCCGACGGCGAACGCACGGTCACCGCGGACCGGATCGTGGCCGCGACCGGGTTCCGGCCCGACCACACGATCACCGGCGAGCTGCGCCTCGACCTGGACCCGATCCTCGGCTCCACCCGGGCGCTGGCCCCGCTGATCGACCCGAACGAGCACTCCTGCGGCACCGTGCCGCCGCACGGCATCGACGAACTCACCCACCCCGAGCCCGGCTACTACGCGATCGGGGTCAAGAGCTACGGGCGGGCGCCGACGTTCCTGCTCGCCACCGGGTACGAGCAGGCCCGCTCCGTGGTGGCGGCACTGGCCGGGGACTGGGAGGCGGCCCGCGACGTGCGGCTGGACCTGCCGGAGACCGGGGTCTGCAACAGCAACCCGGTCGAGGGCGACGACACCATCGCCGCCGGCGATGGCTGCTGCGGCGCGCCCGCCTCGGCCGACGCCCCCTCGGTCGACGCTGCGGAGCCGGCCGGACGGGGGCTGGCCACCGGGATCGCCGGTGGGCTGCTCACCGCCCCGCTGAATCTGATCACCCTGGGCGACAAGCCCAGCGAGGGCCGGGCCGGCTCCTGCTGCTGACCCGCGTGAACGCGGCGGCGGCCGGGCGCGGCTGGTGGATCGTCGCCGCGTTCGCGATCACCCAGACCATCGGGTACGGCACCCTCTACTACGCCTTCGCCGTGCTGCTCCACCCGGTCGCCGCCGGCCTGCACACGTCGGCGGCCGTGGTGACCGGCGCGTTCACCACGGCGATCCTCGCGCAGGCCGCGGCCGCCGTACCCGTCGGCAGACGGCTCGACCGGCACGGTGGCCGCGCCCTGATGACCACCGGGACCGTCCTCGGCGCCGGGATGCTGGTCGCCTGGTCCCAGGCCCGCACGGTGTGGCAGCTGTATTTGATCTTCGCCGGGCTCGGCGTGGCGAAGGCGATGGCCCTCTACGAGGCGGCCACCCCGGTCCTGGTGTCCTGGTTCGACGCCGACCGGCGACCGAAAGCGATCCTCGGCATGATCGTCGTGGCCGGGTTCGCCAGCACCATCTTCATGCCGCTGACCGCCGGGCTCGCCGACCGGTACGGCTGGCGCACCACCCTGATGCTGCTGGCCGCGCTGTACGCGGGCGTCGCCGTCCCGCTTCACCTGCTCGTCGTGCGCCGCCCACCGGCCGCCTTCGCCGCGACCGTGGCCGGGCTGCTCGGCGTCCTGTCCGTCACCGGCCGGCTCCTGCTCACCGCCACCGGACGCCGGCTGCGCCCGTACCGCGTCGTGGCCGCCGTGTTCGCCCTGCAAGCGGCGGCCGCGCTGGCTCTGCCCCTGACGGCCGGCAGCCGTGCCGGAGCGGTCGTGGCCGTCACCGCGTTCGGGCTCGGCTTCGGCCTGTCCAGCCTGGCCGGTCCGCAACTGCTCGCCGACCGCTACGGAGCCGGCGCCTACGCCGGGATCGCCGGGGTCCTGGGCACCCCGGTCACCCTGGCCAAGGCCGGTGCGCCGCTGGCCGCCGCCGCGCTGCTCACCGGCAGCGGCGGGGACTACACCCTCGTACTCGTCCTGATCGCCATGTCCGCCCTGATCGCCGCCGCCGGGATCCTGGCCCGCGCCACCTCACCGACCCCGACCGTCGTGACAGCCGATGCTGAAAACCCTGGACGGTGAACGCAGCGGGGTTGTTCAGGGCGGGGCGAGCACGCAGAACTGGTTGCCCTCCGGGTCGGTCAGCACCACCCATGACACCTCGCCCTGGCCGATGTCGGCGGGCGTCGCGCCGAGATCGAGCAGCCGGGTCACCTCGGCGGCCTGGCCGGTGCCTGCGACAGGCACCACGTCCAGGTGTGCGCGATGGTGGGCGTCGCCCAGATGCGGCGTGGCCTGGAACTCGATGTCAGGGCCGGGACCGCCGGCCGGCCTCAGCAGGGCACGCTCGCCGCTGACCTCGTGCACAGTCCCGTTCGTCGCCGTACCCCAGAACCGGGCCATCGCCCGCGGATCCGCGCAGTCGACGACCACCGCGGCGATCGGACCGGTGTCGCGGTGGCGGTCCCGGGGCGCCGGCACGCAGAACTGGTTGCCTTCCGGGTCCGCGAGGACCGTACGCTGGCTGTCGCTGTTGACCTGCCTCGCACCCAGCGCCGTCAGGCGCGCCACCAGCGCCGTGCGATGAGCCGCCGAGGTGGTGGCGAGTTCGAGATGGACGCGGCACCGCACGGTCGCCGGGTCGGGGACGGCGATGACGTCGAGGCAGACGGGAGCGTCGGGGGCCGTCCACACGAAGCCCGCTGGTGCGACGCAGCTGGCGCCGCCGCCCTGACCGGAAGTGATCCAGCCGAGCGCGTCCGCCCAGAATCGGCCCAGCGCCGCATCGTCGCGAGCCTTCAGGTTCACCTGGACCAGTCGCAGCGGCATGCCGCCCACCCTATGGGCCCGGCACCACGCGGGCCCGGGCGTGGTTGAACACGGCTCCTAACATCGGTGGTCAGCGATGTCTGCGCGGGGGAGGTGCGGCTTGGTCGGCGAGGTGGTTCAGGTCGTCAGTCTGGTCGCGGTCGCCGTCACCACGTACTTCGCGGGGATGCAGGCGCAGCGACTGCGCAAGCAGATCACCATTTCGAACCTGTTCAGCCGGTACGAGGCCCTCAACCACGCCAGCGAACGGTACGACGCCGGCCTGGCCCTGATCTTCCAGAGGCCGGACCTGCGGCCCTACATCTTCGACGGCAAGCCCCTCGACCTTGACGGTGACGAGCTGGCGCGGCTGCTGACGGTCGCGGACCTGATGGCGGGGGCGGTGGATTACGCGCTGCGGGTGGGCAGCCGGTTCCCGGACGTCGGGTCGGACTGGACGGGTGTGGCCGTGGAGATGACCAAGCAGCCGGCGTTCCGGGTGCTGGTGCTGTCGCGGCCGCACGAATTCCCCGACCTGGTCCAGCACTTCGAGCGCCCGGCGGTGACGGAAGACTGATCCGAAGCGGGCGCGCGGCCGAGCCAACCGGGTCGGGCCAACCGGGTCCAGCCGACCGCGCGCACCGGTCGGGCTGGGCGCACCGGTCGGGCTGGGCGCACCGGTCAGGCCGAGCGGACCGCGCGCAACGGCGGGCGGTGGGCCAGGCCGGTCACCGCGGCCGCGGTGGTGTCGTCGGCGGGGAGCAGGACGATCAGTTGCTGGGCGTCGTCGCCGGGCAGTTCCAGGGTTTCCCGCTCCCAGCGCAGCGGGCCGGCCTGCGGGTGCGCCAGGCGCAGCGGGCGGCGGGCCGGCGGGATGTGCTGGTGCAGCCGCCGGGTGAACTCGGTGCCGGCGACGGTGGCGAAGTCGGCGGTGAACCATTCGAAGGTGGCCGTGGACGGGCCCAGCCACAGGTTGAAGACCTGCTCGTCGGCGATCTGATCCCAATCGGTCAGGACGGTGCGGGCCTGCGGGTGGGTGAAGACGTACCGGGTGAGGTTGGGCTCCCCGCCGTCCAGCAGCCCGGTGTCCCGCATGACCGCGGCGAAGGCCTCGGTGTGGGCGAGCACGTCGCCGATGCGGTTGGTGACGACGGCGACGCCGGGTTCGACCAGGTCCAGGATCCGCCGGACGGCGGGCCGCACGGTGCGTTCGGGCGGCGCCGGCCGGGTCCGACCGGCACACACCCCGCTGCTGATCTTGGCGAGGTAGCCGAGGTGGTTGCGTTCGGCGGCGTCCAGGCGCAACGCGTCGGCGAGGGCGTTGACAACCGGGGCCGACGGGTTGCGGTCGCGGCCCTGCTCGATCCTGGTCAGGTACTCGACGCTGACCCCGGCGCGCTCGGCCAGTTCGGTGCGCCGGAGTCCGGGCGCCCGGCGCCGCTGATGCTGCGGGAACCCCAGGTCCTGCGGCCGGATGCTGTCCCGTTTGGCTCGGATGAAGGTGCCCAGCGGCGTGCCCATGCGGCGAGCCTACGGGCCGCCGGCGGATCCAGGGTGGCCCTGCGGGGGCCAGCCTGCGGGCGGTCTGGCTGCGGCCCGGCGAACACCGCAGCGTGTACGCCATGACACAGCACAGCAAACTCGTGGTGATCATCGGCAGTGTCCGGGAGAGACGGTTCGGGCCGGTCGTGGCCGACTGGGTGGCGGCGCAGGCACGGACGCACGGCGGTTTCGAGGTGACAATCGCCGACCTGGCCGCGGCCGACATCCCGCTGGCGTTGCCGGCCGCACCACCGAAGTTCGCCGGCGACGACTACCCGCGCCCCGCCGGCATGCGGGACCTGACCGCCGACCTGGAGCAGGCCGACGCGTTCCTGATCGTGACGCCGGAGTACAACCACAGCTACCCGGCGAGCCTCAAGGCGCTCATCGACTGGCACTTCACCCAGTGGACGGCCAAACCGGTGGCGTTCGTCAGTTACGGCGGCGCGGCGGGTGGCCGGCACGCGGTGCTGCACCTGGAGAACGTGCTCACCGAACTGCACGCGGTGACGATCCGGGACGGGCTGGCCTTCCCGGACTACTTCACCAGCTGGCGCGACGGCGCGCCGGGCGACGACGCGGCGGCGGGGTATGCGAAGACGATGCTGGAGCAGCTGAGCTGGTGGTCGCAGGCGTTGCGGGCGGCGCGGGCGGCGAGCCCGTACCCCGGTGGCGTCTGAGGGTCAGCTCTTTGCCGTTCTGGCAAAGTAATTCGCTGTCTGCGGTCGACCGGGGTCATCCTCGGCGGTATGACGACACGCGATATGACGACACACAGCGACGCCGAACTGATCGCGCAGGCCTTCTCGGGGCCTGGCGAGGAACGACTGCGCCGGGCACGGCACCCGTTCGACACGGTGCCGTGCGGGCGGCGGCCGGCGGGCACGATCTAATACGGGCGTGTTCATCAAAGGGGTGCGGCTCGACACCGTGCCGGCCGGTGGGTATCCCTTCGACCTGCCGGTGGTCCGGTCCCTGCACGCCGGCGGCGGCCTGCGGCTGACCCGGCCGGTGACGCTGCTCGCCGGGGACAACGGCTCCGGCAAGTCCACGCTGATCGAGGCGATCGCGGTCGCGGCCGGCTTCAACGCCGAGGGCGGCACGACCGCGTTCAACTTCGCCACCCGCGCCACCGAGTCGCCGCTCGGTGAGCACCTCACCTTGTCCCGCGCCCCGGGACGCAAACCGCGCACCGGGTTCTTCCTGCGCGCCGAATCGTTCTACAACGTGGCGACCGAGATCGATCAGCTGGGTGTGTCCCGGTCCTACGGCGGGACGTCACTGCACGAACGGTCCCACGGCGAATCGTTCCTCGATCTGGCCACGCACCGGTTCGGCGCGCACGGGCTCTACCTGCTCGACGAGCCCGAGGCGGCACTGTCGGTGAACGGCTGCCTGGCGTTGATCGCGCGCATCGCCGAACTGGTCGACGCCGGCAGCCAGTTCGTCATCGCCACGCACTCGCCGATCCTGCTGGCCTGCCCGGACGCCACGATCGTCGAGATCGGTCCGGGCGGCGGCCTGGGCGAGGTCACCTACGACCAGGCCGAGGCAGTGGCGCTGACGCGCACGTTCCTGGCCGACCCGCAGCGGATGCTGCGCTACCTGCTCGAGAACTGAAGGGCGCGTCTTCGGTCCCGTTGCGGCCGGTACCGGAGTAGCCGCGTCCGGGCAGCGGTGTTGATCTGCCAGCGATGCGAAATCGCGGTTTCAACCCCATGATCACCGCGTTTTCGTAGCGCCAGCAGATCAACATCCGCACAGCGACAGCGCGTCAGGCGTCACCGAGGGCTGCCGGAAGGGGCTTGGACCGGGAACCTGCCGCGCAGGGGGAGCCGTCAGAGCGGGGCGAAGGGTTGGGCTGCGACGCGCAGGGCAGCCGTCAGGGCGGTCACGGCCGGGTGCGTGGCGGCGCCCCGGCGGTGGGCGATCCGGGTGCGGCGGCGGGTGGGTGCGGGAAGTAACCGGATCCCGGCCGGCGCCAGGGTGGGCGGCACCGGCTCAGGTGGCGCCGGGGCGGGCGACGGCCGGCCCGGCAAGGACGGACTGGGCGCGGAAGTGCTGGGCACGGAAGGGCTGGGCGCGGACGGGCCAGGCGCGGGCGGAGCGGCGGACGGCGGTGGGGCCAGGGCCAGGGCTGGGACAAGGGAGACGCCCTGGCCCGCGGCGACCAGGGCTAGGACCGCGGTGAAGTCGTCGGCCCGGTGGCGTACCCGTGGGGTGAATCCGGCGGCCTGACACACCCGCACGGTGATCTCGTGGCACAGGGTTCCGGGAGTCGCCATGATCCAGGGCTGGTCGCGCAGGTCGGCGAGGCCGGCGGCGGGCAGGGCGGCCGGGACTGCCAGATGCACGGCCTCGTCCAGCAGCGCGACCGACTCCAGGTCGCGGTCGTCGTGCACGGACGGCGCGACCGACGTCACGTCACGGTCGTCGATCATGGCCGGCGCGATGGACTGCCGGTCGATGGGCACGGGCGGGACGGCGCCGGGGGAGTCGTAGGTGTGGACCAGCCCGGCGTCGAGGCGGCGTTCGCGCAGGGCGGCGGGCACGGCGGACGGATCGAGTTCGGTCACCTGCAGTTCGAGGGCGGGATGGTCACGGGCCAGGGCCACCAGCGCGGCCGGGAGGATGGTGCGCACGGCGGTGGGGAACGCGCCGATCCGGAACGGACCGGCGGGTCCGGTGCGGGCGGCAGCCAGGGCGGCGGCGGCCCGTTCCAGGCCGGCGAGCACGTCGGCGGTGTGCCGGACCAGGATGTGCCCGGCGGCGGTGAGGGTGACGCGGCGGCCGGTGCGTTCCAGCAGGGGCACGCCCGCCTCACGTTCCAGGGCGGACAGTTGCTGCGACACCGCGGACGGGGTGTAGGTGTGCGCGGCCGCGACCGCGGCGATGGTGCCGAGCCGGTCCAGGTCGTGGAGCAGGCGTAACCGCCGGACGTCGAGCATCAGCTCAGCTTATGGTCGGGGCCAGGGATCGGAACTGGTGCTTAACGGTCGGGTCGACGATCGTCAGGTCATGGATCTTTCCGGCATTCACGTTCCGTTGATCACTCCCTTCGACGCCGACAACGCGGTCGCGTACGCCGTACTCGAAGATCTGGCGCAAGCCATGCTCCTGGCCGGCGCCCGCCTCGTCGCGCTCGGCACCACCGCGGAGGCCGCGTCGCTCAGCAGTGCCGAACGGCGTGAGGTGCTGAGAGTTCTCGGCGCGAGTCCGGATCTGATCGTCGGCGCGAACACGGCGGCGGAGCTTCGTGAGGCGGCAGCGAGCGGAGCCGGAGCCGCCCTGACCCTGGTGCCGCCGTTCGTCCGGCCGGGCCCGGACGGCGTGGTCGCGCACTTCGAGGCGCTGGCCGCGACGAGCCCGATCCCGCTTGTCGTCTATCACGTGCCGCAGCGCACCGGTCAGCCGCTGGGCGCCGACACGATCCGGCGGCTGGCGGCGATCGACGCGGTGATCGGGATCAAGTACGCGACGGGCGCGGTGGACGCCGATCTGGTGGATCTGCTGGCGGATCCGCCGACCGGGTTCGCGGTGCTCTGCGGCGACGACGTGTTCCTGGCGCCGATGCTGGCGATGGGCGCGCGGGGTGGCATCCTCGCGTCCGCGCACCTGGAGACCGAGGCTTTCGTCCGGTTCTTCGGTGACCGCGACATCGCCTCCGGGCGGCGGCTGGCGAAGCTGTCGAAGGCGGTGTTCGCGCAGCCCAACCCCACGGTGGTCAAGGCGGTGCTGCACGCGCGAGGCCGGATTCCGACACCTGAGGTACGGCTGCCGCTGTTGCCTGCGCTTGCCCCGAGCCTCTATGGTTCGTTACTAGAGTAATTAACCAACGAAGGGCGGGTCCCGTGTTCGACGACCACAGCCCGATCTACCGGCAGATCGCTGAGCAGATCAAGGCGGATGTGCTCCGGGGTGTGCTCAACGCGGAGGAGCAGGTGATGTCGACCAATCAGTACGCGGCGCACTACCGGATCAACCCGGCCACCGCCGCCAAGGCGTTCCAGCACCTCGTCGACGAAGGCGTCATCTACAAACGGCGCGGCGTCGGCATGTTCGTCAGCGCCGACGCCCAGGGCCGGCTGCGCGACCAGCGCCGCGAGCGGTTCTTCGCCGACGTGCTCGAGCCGATGGTCGCCGAGGCCCAGGCCCTGGGCATCCCGGCGGCCGAGATCCAGACCCGTATCCAGCAGCTCTTCGACCAGGGGGGCAACGGCCGATGACACTCTCGATCCGGACCGACGGCCTGCGGGTGTGCTACGGCGACACCGAGGCCCTCGGCGACCTCACCCTCGACCTGCCCGGCGGCAAGATCTACGGCCTGCTCGGGCGCAACGGCGCGGGCAAGAGCACGCTGCTGGCCACGCTCGCCGGTTTCCGCAAGCCGACCGCCGGCACCGTGCGCATCGGCGGGGAACCGATCTTCGAGAACCTGCCGGTCACGTCGCGGACCTGCCTGATCCGCGACGACAGCGGCGTCGGCGACACCGGGGACAACCTGCGCGACATCCTCGACATGGCGAAACACCTGCGGCCCGACTGGGACGACAAGTACGCCGGTGAGCTGATGGACCGGTTCACCCTGCCCCGCAAGAAGACAGTCGGCCAACTGTCGCGCGGGCAGCGCTCGGCGTTCGGTGTGGTCGTCGGCCTGGCGTCGCGGGCGCCGCTGACCATGTTCGACGAGGCGCACCTGGGCATGGACGCGCCGACCCGGCAGCTGTTCCTCGACGAGCTGCTGCGCGACTACCTGGCCCGGCCGCGCACGTTCGTCATCTCCACCCACCTGATCGAGGAGCAGAGCCCGATCTTCGAAGAGGTGCTGATCATCGACCGCGGCCGGCTGCTGGTGCGCGAGGAGCTGGACGAACTGCGGACGCGGGGCGTGTCGGTGACGGGCCCGGCCGAACTGGTCGAGGAGTTCGTGACCGGGCTGACCGTGCTGAGCCGGCAGCGGCTCGGCCCGACCGTGCAGGCCATGGTCTACGGCCTGCTCGACGAGGAGCACCGCCGCCGGGCCCGGGCCAAGGGGCTGGAACTGGGGCCGGTGGGTGTGCAGGACCTGTTCATCCACCTGACGGACAACGGCCGGACCGAGGCTGAGGGAGCGATCCGATGACGCGCTGGCCTATCCTGCGCTACCTGCTGAGCAGCCACACCGTGTTCCTGCTGCTCGTCCTGATCCCGATCTACCTGTTCGTTGGCGTGGTCGTCGGCGCGGTGTCGATCTACGTTGACATCCGGCTCAGCGGTGTCGACGTCGTCGGGCAGGTGCTGCCGTGGGCGGCCCTGGGCTACGGCGCCTCCACGTCGAATCTGCTGCCCACGATGCTGGTGCACGGCCGGACGCGCCGCGAGTTCCTGACCCAGCACCCGATCTTCCAGGTGATCACCACGGGGCTGGTGGCGGCCCTGATCACCGGCTGCTACGCGATCGAGACGGCCGCCTACCGGGCTCTCGACTGGGAGCAGAAGGTACAGCAACAGCGGATCTACGCCGCCGACGAGTACGGGACGATCTTCACGGCGTACTGGAGCATGCTGCTGATCTGGCTGATGGTCGGCGTGTTCGTCGGGGTCGCGTTCTACCGCTGGGAGGCCGGCGGCGGACTGGCGCTGATCCCGGCGGCGGTGCTGGTGGTGCTCAGCGGCGGCGTCAACGGGTTCTTCAGCCTGCCGTTCGCGCGCACCGACCTGCCGCTGCTGCCGGTCACCGTGGTCGCGGTGGCGATCGCGTACGGGCTGCTCTGGCTCAGCGGCCGCGACGTGTCCCTGCGCGCCAAGGTCGCCTAGCATTCCGGCGGACGTCGATGCGGTTGCGCCTGGCGCGCGAATTTATCGGATGAAACGCGCGGCCCGATTGCCGATACTGTCCGGCGTGACAGACAACCGTACCGTCCGCGTCACCGTGCGCGGCTCCTTCGACAACCTGACCGCCGAGCAGCAGGCCGAACTTCTCGCCGCCGGTCCCGAGCACGCCGACATCCTCGCGGTGCGGTACACCGCGGACGGGCACCTCACCTACGACCTCGCGGCGCGGCCGTTCTTCACCTTCCGCTTCGCCGAGGAGGTGGCGCAGGAGAAGGACATCCCGCAGGTGACGGCGCGCTCGGAGGCGAAGGCGGCGGCCTGGATGACCGAGCGGGGGTACGGCTTCAAGCGTCTCACCTCGCAGACGGTCGACATGTCGGAGGTCCCGCTCGGTCCCCGCGGCCGGCGCCTGCAGGGCTGAGCGTTCTCAGCCGGCGCGTTCGGCGGCGCTGCGCTCCACGCAGAACTCGTTGCCCTCGGGGTCGCGCATGGTGACCCAGCCGGTGCCGTCGGGCTTGCGGTGATCCTCGTGGACGGTGGCGCCGGCGGCCAGCATCCGCTCGACGAACTCGTCGCGGGTGCCGGTCGGTGGCTGGATGTCGAGGTGCACGCGGTTCTTCACCGTCTTGCCCTCGGGCACCGCGATGAACAGCAGGCCGGGGGTGGTCTCGACGAGGGCTTCCTCGGTGTCGGACTCGGCGTCGACGGGCGCGCCGGTCAGCTGTGACCAGAACGCGGCGACGGCCAGGGGTTCGCGGGCGTCGAACGTGATGTGACGGACCGGGCTGATAGTCATATGCGTCACTATAGGCAGTTTGTCCCGGCTGGCGGCGCGGGGTTCCGTAGCCCTGCGAACCGGGTGCGGAACGGTCGCCGTGCCCGTTTCCGGCTTTGCACCGTTAGCAGCATGCCGAACAGATCTCGCGAGTTCGGTTTCTGGCTGCCTGAGGACGGTGCTTTCCGCGATGCTGCGTGCTCTTCTCCCCGCTCTTGCGGTCTCCGCCGGCGTGCTGTTCGGCGTGCCCGCGACGGCCGCGCCCGTGACGGCTGCGACCGACGACACGGCCCCGGTGCGGATCATGCCGCTCGGTGACTCGATCACCGCCGGGGTCGGGGTCGTCGGCAAGGACGGGTACCGGCTGCGCCTGCAACGCAAACTCACCAACGCCGGGATGACGTTCGACTTCGTCGGCTCCCAGCAGGGCGGCACCGCCGGCGACCCGGACCACGAAGGCCACGGCGGCTGGACCATCGACCAGCTCACCGAGCAGGCCGGCGGCTGGGTCAACACCTACGACCCCGACGTGGTGCTGCTGCACGCCGGCACCAACAACATCACCCGCGGCGAGAAGCCGGCGCAGGTGGCCGGCAAACTGGCCGGCCTGATCGACCAGGTGCGGGCGGCCGCCCCCGAGGCGCAGATCTACGTCGCCACGATCGTCGGCACGGCGGTGACCTCGGAGGAGGCGGCGAACGTCGGCTACAACAGGCTGATCCCCGGCGTGGTGGCGGACAAGGGGCCGCGGGTGCACCTGGTCGACCAGGCCCCGATCGGCGGGCTGTCCATCTACGACCGGCACCACCCGAACGCGTACGGCTACGCGCGGATGGCCCACACCTGGTACGAGGCGTTGCGCACCACGATCGACCCGTCCTGGCCGGTCACGCCGGACCCGGACGACACCGACCAGGCGTACCTGTGCCACTACCGCACGGTCCGCGACTGCCGGTGGTGGCACCGGCGGCCGGTCACCGCCGTCGTCGGCGGGACCGAGGTGACGACGGTGCAGTGGCAGACCCGGCGGTTCGTGACCGAACGCTACCGGGCGACCGTGCCGGGGCACTACCGCAGCGTCGACCGGCGGGTCTGGGTCAAGGGGCACCACCAGGTGCGCACGGTGAAGGAGGGCGGCAAACTCATCAGCCGTACGGTGTGGGTGAAGGGACACTGGGCGAAGCGGCCGGTGCGGACGTGGGTGCCGGCGCGCACGGTGACCCGGACCCGGACGGTCTCCGCCTGGGTCGGCGCCTGACCCCGCCGCTTCCTGCTCGCCGGGCTGTGCCCGTTCTCCTCGCTCGGCCGTGCCCGGTCAGCCGAGCGGGAAGTCCGTGACGGTGTGCCAGGAGCCGGCGTGGCCGGGGCAGCCCGCCATCAGGTGCAGGGACGTCACCCGGGCACGGATGGGCAGGTGCGCCCGCACCTCGTCGCCGGCGGCGCGCAGGTCGGCGACCGGGTGGTCGTGGCCGACGGTGAGGTGCGGGACGACCTCGGTGAACCGGCCCTCGTACGGCGGGGCCTGCGGGAACCGGGCCGCGATCCGGTTGGTCAGCTCCCGGAACGGCTCGGCCGGTTGCGGATCGAGCCAGACGACCCGCTCCCCGAACCAGCCGACCCGGTCCAGGCTCAGGAAGAAGCGCGGCACCCCGGCCACGATCAGGCGCACCGCCGCCAGCACCGACGGGGTCATCCGCGCCGGCGCCAGGAACGGGTGGAGCACCGTGATGTGCGCCGGCATCCCGCCGGCCGCGGAGCTGTCCAGCCGCGACCGCAGCGCGGCGACCGCCGGCTCCGCCTCCGGAATCGGCACAACCAGAGAACTGTGTGTCGGTTCCATCGTCGCAGTCTCGGCCATCGCCGTTCCCCCGGCAACGACAGTTCCAGTGGTTTCCCGGTTTCCCCTCCGTGCCGTGACGGATCTGGTAGCAGCACTTGAGGTAAATCGCACAGTGCAACCAAGCGGCAACCGAGAGTGCCTGCTTCCTGCACCCGTAGCGGCGAAAAGTTCCCTTTGCAAGCCGGTGAGCCGTCATGGCGCCGACACAGGGGGGAACCGAAATGACCGCGACCGCTCAGACTTCTGTCACCCGTGAGCAGGAAGAACTGATCCGGGACAACATGGCACTGGTCGGACACATGGTCCGCGAGATGCTCTTCAAGGTGCCGCCGCACGTGCACCGCGACGATCTCGCCTCGGCCGGTTACGCCGCGCTGGTCACGGCCGCCCAGGCGTTCGACCCGGAACGTGGCATCCCGTTCGGCCGGTTCGCGGCGGTCCGGGTCCGCGGTGCCCTGCTCGACGAGCTGCGCAGCATGGACTGGGCGAGCCGGTCGGTCCGGGCCCGCGCCCGCCGCGCCGACGTGGCCCGCGAGGAACTGACCCGCCAGCTGGGTCGCACGCCCACGGCCGAGGAACTGGCCGAACTGCTCGGTGTCGCCGTCAACGAGCTCAGCAGCGTCGACGACGACGTGCAGCGGGCCGCCGTGCTGTCGTTGCAGGGTTTCGCCACCGGCACCGCCGAGGACCTGGTCACCGAGACGGCGATGAACCCGGAGGAGCTGCTGCTGCACCGGGAACGGCTCGGCTACCTGCACGACGCGGTGACCGTGCTGCCGGAACGTCTGCGCTACGTCGTGGAGGCGTCCTTCCTGCAGGAACGCCCCCTGTCCGAGGTGGCCGCCGAACTCGGCGTGACCGAGTCCCGGGTCTCGCAGCTGCGCACCGAAGCCCTGGCCCTGCTCCGCGACGGACTGATCACCCACATGGAGCAGATGCGCGTCCCGGACGCCAAGGACGGCTGCGTCGCCCGCCGCCGCGCCGCTTACGCCGCCCAGATCGCGGCCCGCAGCACCCTGGCCGGCCGACTTGGCGTCACCGACGTCACCGGTCTGCGCCTGTCCGACATGGCCTCGGGCCTGGCGCAGGCGGCGTGACCACGCCGCGGGGATTTTGGGGGCTGCCGCGCGAACCGCGCAACAGCCCCCACCTCCAGGAGTACGGCACACAGCCGCCCCCGAAACCTCCCCGGCCGTACCGGCATCCCGCTGGCGCCACCGTCACCGAGTTCATCGGCTCACCGGTGCCGGGGTTGAGTCAGTGCGACAGACCTCTCAGCAAGATTCGCCACAGCGACCCCCCGCCCGCGCCCAAGCCTCCGCCCATGGCTGCGCCCGCGCCTCCGCCCATGGCCGCGGCCCGCCGCCGCAGCGCGCTCTGCCGGTCCAGCTCGATCGCCCCGTGGTAGTCGAGCCGGTAGTACCGCCGCATCCGTCCCCGCCACGCCTCTTCCCGGTCGACCTCGATCAGCTCGCACCCGGTGAGCCGGTCCAGCTCCCCGTAGAGGGTCGCCGCCCGCAATGACACCGCCCCACCGGACAGCTCCCGCACTGCCCGGGTGATGCCGGAGCCGTCCCGCGCCTGCGGCGTCAGAGCGAGCAGGATCAGGAACGTCCGCTCCCGCATCACGCCACCCCGTCCGGCCTCACGCCAACTCCTCGGATTGCTGCCGTGCCGCGACCGGCGATCGTCCCCGCGAGGCCGTCAGTGCCCCGGCGCCCACCAGCAGCCCGGCGCCGGTCAGGGCCAGGTTGAGCCAGCCCGGGCCGAACGGCCAGTACGGCCCCGGTGTGAGCGCGCTGTGCACGGTGAACACCATCTCCCGCTGCCCCGCGAGCTCGACGGCCCGCACCCCGTTGCCGTAGAACGCGACCGCCGGCAGCGCCAGGAGCAGCACCGTCGCGGTGGCCAGCGCCGTGGTGACGGGGGACCGCCCGCTCGGCAGATGACGGATCCGGCGCGCCGCGCCCGCCGCGAGCAGCCAGCCGCCGGCCAACCCGAGCACACCCCCTGCCACGATCGCCGGCACCAGTGCCGCGTTGCCGGTCGTCCCCGTGGTCGTGCCGACCGAGCTTTCGGTGCCCGGCGGCCCGTCGGCGTCGATGGTCCACGAGGTGACCCGCAGGCGGACGCCGTCACGCCGAGCCTCGAACTCGGTGTTGGTCACCTGGCGTTGCAGCAGCTCGCCCTGCCCGTCGCTGATCCGTGGCAGCTGATGCCGCAGGGGCGCGGCACCGACCTGCCACCCGTCGGCGATCAGCCGCTCGCGAGCCGATGCGACGTCCCAGCTTCCGGCCAGCGAGGTGTTCCAGCCGATCTGATCGGTGGACCAGGGCGACCGCGGCGGGTCCATGATGGTGCGCGAACTTTCGATGCCCGGTCCGCCGACCACGGCGCGGTGCAGGACCGCGGCCGCTGCGACGTCGGGCGCTTGCGGGAAGGTGCGTTCGGCCGCCCAGGAGCCGGCGGCCGCGCCGAACGCCCCGCCGATCAGGGTCACCAGGACCGCCGCGACCCAGGCGAGGGGCCGGCCGGCGGGCAGCCGGAACCGCTGGCGCAGCCCGCTGCCGATCAGGTGCCAGGCGTCCCCGGCGACCGGGCGGCGCCGGCCAGGTTCGGCCATCTCCAGCAGCGTGGTGACGATCTCGTGGCCGTGCCGCTGCCGGAAGTCGCCGGGGTAGGCGCGCAGCAGTCGCCGGTACGCCCGTTCCAACCCCGGTTCGGCCTGCGGCGGCCACTGACTGGTTGACATGTGTGTCGTCCTCGTGGTGTGAGCGGGTCGGTCAGTGGTCAGTGGACGGCGGGGTGCGGCACCGCGGCCGGAGCGGGACGGATCAGGACGGTCACCAGCACCGCCAAAGCCAGCGCCAGGCCGGTCGCGGCGAGGATCAGGTTGAGCGCGGGCGGGCCGAACGGCCAGTAGGGCCCCGGGTTCAGGGCGCTGTGCACCGTGAACACCGGCCCCTGCGACGGCGCCGCGTGCTCGACGGCGCGGATCACGTTGCCGTAGACCGCCACCGCCGGCAGAGCCAGCGCGGTCACGGCCGCCCCGGTCAGCACGCCGGCCGTCCGGGACCGGCCCGCCCGGGCGTGTCGCAGCCGCTGGGTGGCCGCGGCCGTGACCAGCCAGCCGCAGACCAGGCCGGCCAGGGCGCCGAGCACGGTGAACGGCAGCAGCGTCGCGTTGCCGGTGGCGCCCACGGCGGTCGACACGCTGCCGCCCAGCTCGGTGAACGAGCCGATGACCGTCACGGTCAGGCCGTCGCGGCGGGCCACGAACTCCTGCCGGCTTTGCGCGGACCCGACGGTGCCGCCCTGCTGCTCGACGCCGGTGGTGCCCTCGGGCCGTTGCTGGACGACACCGACCTGCCAGCCGTCGGCAATCAGTTGTTGCCGGGCGGCCTCGGCATCCCAGCCGATGCCGCCGTGCAGGCTGCTGTCCACCAGCACGATCCGGCCCCACCAGGGTGAGCCGCTGTCGTCGATGACACCTCGGCCGCGTTCCGCGCCGGACGGTGTGTCGCCGAGCAGCCGCTCGTGCAGGGCCTCGACGCCGGCCTGGCTGGGCACGGCCGTGGACGTCCGCTCGGCGGTCCAGGACCCGGCGGCCGCGCCGGACGCGCCGCCGATCAGGGTCACCAGCACCGCCGCCACCAGGGCGAGAGGCCGGCCGGCGGGCAGCCGGAACCGCTGGCGCAGACCGCTGCCGATCAGGTGCCACCGCTCGGTGCGCGACGGCCGCCGCCGGCCGGGCTCGGCCATCTCCAGCAGGGTGGTGACGATCTCGTGACCGTGGCGCCGCCGGTAGGCGCGGGGATAGGCGCGCAACAGTCGCCGGTAGGCACGCTCCAGCCCCGGATCGGCCTGCGGCCAGTCGTCCGCGGTCATCGGGTCGCCTGTGGTCATCCGTTCAGCCCCGCGTGCAGGCCGGCGATCCGGGACAGGCCCGGGACGACGCCCGGTCGCTGCCGGAGCTGCGTCTCCGCGGCCGCGGCCCGTTTGCGCAGCCGCTCGACCTCGACGGACAGGGCGGCGGCACCGTTGTCGCTGAGCCGGTAGTAACGCCGCAGCCGGCCCTCGACGGCCTCCTCCCGGTCGACCTCGATCAGGCCTTGGTCGGCGAGACGGTCCAAGGCGCCGTAGAGGGTGCCGGGGCGCAGCTTGACATCACCGGCGGAGAGGCCGAGCACGGATTGGACGATGCCGTATCCGTGCAGGGGCTGGGCCGCGAGCGCGGTCAGGATCAAAAAGGTGGGTTCCTGCATGCCGGGGCCTCCTTTCAGGTAGTGACGGCGAGCGGGTCGGAGGCTCGCCGCAGGGTCGCGATGGTGATCAGTCGCCGGTAGGCACGCTCGAGCTCGGGAGCGGGCACCGGCCAGTCCGCCGGTGGTGGTGCGTCCACGCCAAGGACAGTACGGCCGTCGCTATATATCGTCAACCGATCTATCGTGGCGGCATGACGACACGGGGGAGGGAAATGCGGGTGCGGGAAATACGGTTGCGGGCGGCGCCGCACTGGAGCAGGGTGGATCACGGACCTGCCGCCGGAGATCAGGAGCACACGCCGATCATGTGAGAGCGACCCGACCTCGCTGCCCTTTTGTCGGTGTCGCATGCTCCGGAGGCGCTCCTTGTCCACCACCCATCTCAAAGCCGCCGGCCTCGGCCGTGCCCACGACGGCGACCTGCTCTTCGCCGGCCTCGACCTGGTCCTGCGCGCAGGCGACCGGATCGGGGTGGTCGGCCCCAACGGCGCCGGCAAAACGACCCTGCTGCGCGTGCTGGCCGGCGAGCTCGCCCCGACGGCCGGTGCGGTCACCGTCGCGCCCGGGGCGCGGCTGTCCTACGTACCGCAGCGGATGCCCGGCCAGGACGACAGCGTCGGCGCCTTCCTCGCCGCCGGTCTCGGTGAGCTCGCGGAGGTGACCGCGGAGCTACGGGCGCTGGAAACGCGCCTGGCCGCCGGTGACGACGTGCTGGCGCGGTTCGGCGCCGTGCAGGAGCGGTGGACGGCCCTCGAAGGGTGGACCGCGGAGGCCCGGCTCACCGAGATCCGGCAACGCCTCGACATCGAGCATCTCGCCGACGACCTGCCGGTCAGTGCGGTCAGCGGCGGCGAGCAGGCACGGCTGCTGCTGGCCCGGGCGCTGCTCGACGCACCGGACCTGTTGCTGCTCGACGAGCCGACCAACCATCTCGACGGCGAGGGCGCCGCCTGGTTGCAGCGGTGGCTGCACGATTTCCCCGGTGGCGTGATCGCGGTCAGCCACGACCGGGCGTTCCTCGACGACTTCGCCACCCGGATCGTCGAGCTCGACGGCATCGAGGAGCAGCCGCAGGACTACCCGGGCGGCGGCTACACCGCCTACCGGGCGGAGAAGCAGCGCCGCTGGGAGCGGCTGCTGCTCGACTTCGAGGCGCAGGAGAAGGACCGGCTGCGCTGGGAGGCCGACATCGAGCGCACCAAGGGACAGGCGCGCGGTGTGGAGAACACGGTGCGGTCCGGGGTGACCGCACCGCACCTGCGGCGGGTGGCCCGCCTGGTCGCCCGCAAGGCCAAGGTCCGCGAGCGGCGGCTGCGCCGGCAGATGGCGTCGGTGAAATGGATCGCGCAGCCGCGCACCCGGCCACCGCTGACCCTGGCGTTCCCCGGCGACGACACGGCCGACGGGGAGATCGTGCTCAAGGTCCGCGACCTGACCGTCGCGCACGGCGACCGGGTGCTGCTCGACCACGTCGACCTCGACGTCACCCGCCGCGACCGCGTCCTGATCACCGGGCGTAACGGCGCCGGCAAGACCACCCTGCTGCGGTCGCTCGCGAGCCGGCACCCGGAGGTCGCGGTGCTGCCGCAGACCGACGACGGGCTGCGCACGGCCACCACCGTGCTCGACTTCTTCCGCGAGCGGGTCCCGGTCTACGTCGACGACGCCGAGCGGCTGCTCGCCGGGCACCAGTTCGAGGCCGAGCAGTGGAGTGCCCCGGTGCGCGAGCTGTCCGCCGGCGAGCTGCGGCGGCTGCTGCTGGCGGTGGTCGTCAACAGCCCGTCGCGGGTGCTGCTGCTCGACGAGCCCACCAACTTCCTCGACTTCGAGGCCCTCGACGTGGTGGAGGAGGCGCTGCGCCGCTACCGGGGGACGCTGCTGATCGTCACTCACGACCGCTGGTTCGCCGATGCGGTCGGCCACACCCGGCACTGGCATGTCGCGGACGGACATGTGATCGAGAGCTGAGAAAATGATCAGCATGTCCCTGGTACCGCATCAGCCCGGCGCGCTCGGCACACCGGGCGCGGCGGCGGAGTTCACCGAGGCCTGGCTCGCGAACCGGCGCCTGTCCGAGCACACCCGCGCCGCCTACCGGCGGGACGTGGCGTCGTGGCTGGCCTGGTGCCACGACCGGGGCCTGGACCCGCTGCGAGCCTCGTTCCTGGACGTCAACGCGTACGCTCGCGGGCTCGAAGCCCGGCCGATGGCCGCGGCGACCGTGGCGCGCAAGCTTTCCGGCGTCTCCAGCTGGTACGACTTCCTGGTCAAGCTGAACGCCGTCGCCACCAACCCGGTCGGTGGCGCGGACCGGCCGCACGTCGACCGCGACCACTCCTCGACGGTCGGGCTCACCCCGCAGGAGGTGGACGCGCTGCTGTCCGCCGCCGAGCAGGCCCAGGGGCCGACCGCGGTCCGGCACCGCGCCGTGCTGGTGTTGCTGGCCGACCTCGGGCTGCGGGTCGGTGAGCTGGTCAGCCTCGACCTGGCCGACGTCAGCTGGGAGCGGGGGCACCGGACCGTGCGGTTCGTCGGCAAGGGTGGCCGGGCCCGCCGCCGGGCGCTGACCCCGGGCGCGGCGCTCGCCCTCGACGAGTACCTGCGGTTGCGCGGCAGCGGCGAGGGGCCGCTGTTCGTGACCGCCACCGGGGCCCGCATCGACCGGCACGCCGTGTTCCGCCTGGTGCGCCGGCTCGCCAAGCAGGCCGGGATCGCCGCCGCCGACCGGTTGTCACCGCACTCGTTGCGGCACTCGTTCGCGACGTCGGCGCGTGCCGAGGGGGTCCCGCTGGAGGACGTTCAGGACGCCATGGGACACGCCGACCCGCGGACCACCCGGCGCTATGACCGTGACCGATTCAACCTGGACCGTGACCCGGCGTACACCATCGCGGCGGCCCGTGCCCGGCGGAACCCGGCGTGATCGGCACCCCTATGCTCTCAAGCTGGCTAGGGGAAAGCGGGATAAATTGAGTTCGGATATGAGCATCGTGGAAGCGGTGATCCTCGGCGCGGTCGAGGGCGTCACCGAGTTCCTTCCGGTGTCCAGCACGGGTCACTTGACGATCCTGGAGAAACTGTTCGGGCACACCATCGACGACCCGGACATCACCGCCTTCACGGTGATCATTCAGTCCGGTGCGGTGCTCGCCACCATCCTGTTCCTGCGCAAGGACATCGCCCGGGTGGTGCCCGCGTTCTTCCGGGGTCTGTTCGACAAGACGCAGCGCGAACACCCGGATTTCCGGTTCGGCTGGGCTGTGCTGCTCGGCTCGTTGCCCATCGTGTTCGCCGCGCTGCTGTTCAAGGACGCGATCGAGACGACGCTGCGCAGTCTCTGGTTCGTCGCCGGCGCGCTGATCCTGTGGAGCGGTGTGATGGCGTTCGCCGACCACGCCGCCACCCAGGTCCGCCACGAGAAGGACGTCTCGTGGAAAGACACACTGATCATCGGCACCGTGCAGTGCCTGGCCCTGATCCCGGGTGTCTCGCGTTCCGGCGCCACCATGTCGGCGGGTCTGCTGCGTGACCTCGACCGGGTCACCGTCACGAAACTGTCGTTCTTCCTGTCGATCCCGGCACTGACCGGCGCGTCCATCCTGCAAGGCGTCGGCGAGGCGGACCGGATAGCCAACGGCGTCGGCTGGACGAACACCATCGTGGCGACCGTGGTGAGTTTCGTCGTGGCGTACGCGTCGGTGACGTGGCTGCTCAAGTTCGTCTCGAAGCACTCGTACAGCATCTTCATCTTCTACCGGCTCGCCCTCGGCTCGCTGCTGCTGGTCCTGCTCGCCACCGGCACGATCACGGCGAAGTGACCGGGTAAGAGCCGCCCGGAGAGGACCGCGAAGTGACCGCGCACGACCCGCACATGCCTGAGCGGCACGCGCTCGCGCACGTGCGTGCTCTCGGGGCGCCCGGGCCGGTCCCGGACGCCCCGATCACGGTGAACTTCCACCCGGACCGCCCGCTCGCCGACGGCCGGACGGTGGCCGAGTGCCTGGCCGCCGACGGCGTCTACCGCAGCCAGTTCGAGACGCGGATCTCCAGCGGGGCGCTCATCGCGTACCCGGGCGGCGACCGCGACCACTGGGAGCACCGCATGTTCGGTGGCGCCTACACCGGCGTCGCGGGCCGGCCCATCTACGGTGCGCTGAACCTGGCCGGGCACCCGGACGGCGCCGCACCCCGGTTCGGCAGCTGCCATCTGGTGCTGCACCGCGCGGTGTCGCAGCGCGCCACGTTCTGCCTCGGCGACAGCCACCGGCAACCGGACCTGGTGGGCACGGCGGACGCGTTCGCGACGATCTGGGCCGAGCTGCTGGACCAGGTGCCCCGGTTCGGTGGCGCGCTCGGCGTCCCCGCCACCGACGCCGGCGCCTGGGCGGCCATCCTCGCGGCGCGCCGCGCCGGGTCCGCGACGGAACCCGGGCGCACCCTCGACGACTACGTCGAAGCCCAGGTCCACGGCGGGCTCACGCTCCGCCACCACGTCGAGGCCGTCGTCGCGGACCCCTGCTTCCGGGGTACGCCCACCGAGACGCACCTGCACGCGATGGGTGTGCCCGTGCGCTGGCACGCCGGGTTCACCCTGCCCGCCGCGGAGTTCCCGGTGCTGCTGCGCGGCCCCGACACCCCGGCGCTGGCGAAGGAACTCGCCGACCGGTACCGCCGGCCGGTCCTGGACGCCGAGGTGCTCGGCCGGGCCGCCCGGGACGGCGCCGACACGCAGCTCGTGAAGTATCTGTGGCACATCCTGGTCCTGCTCGGCCGCCGGCCCGGCGTGCACCGCCCAGCAGCAGTGGACACGTCGGCATAGTCTCGGCCGGATGGACGACTCGCCGCTGCGCCGCCTCCTGGCTCATCACCAGGTCGTCGACCCGGGCGAACGGACCCCGGCAGCGCTGGGTGCTCTCGCACCGCTGCTCGGATGGCGGGCCGCGGACCTGTTCGTGCTGGCCGGCCGTCCGGTCCCGGCCGAGCTGGCGGCCGCACCGAACCCGGGCGGCTCGCCGCACGTCGGCAAGATCATGGACCGGGCCGTCATGCTGGGGACGTCCCAGCGGCGGCGGCTGCACGCCATGATCCGGCGGATGCCGGTGTCGGCCCCGTCCGAGCCGATGCCGGCGCCCGAACCGGGGCAGCCGGGGCAGCTGGTGCAGGCGCTCGCGCGCAACCGGGGGATTCGCCTGATCAACGTCCAGACCCTCATGATCGTCGGCGACGGACCGTACGTCTCCCAGTCCACGGTGCACATGGTCTGCGCCGACCGGGCCGAGCTCACCCCGCAGTATGTGAGTGCGTTCGCCGCGCTGTTCGGGATGCCGGTGGACGACGTGGCCGCGGCCACCGGGGTCGGCGGCGCGCCCACCAACCGCCGGCACCCCGACGCGGCCGCACTCGCCGAACTCGTCTGGGACGCCCGCCGGCTGACCGCCGAGCAGATCCGGGAGGTGCTCGCCGCGACCACCGGCGCCGAGGACGATCCGCGCCGGTACTGCCTGCGCTGCCGCGCCCGCCACCACCCCGGGATGCACGAGCCGGAGCCTGGGCTTGACGTGGACGCCGTGACGGCGTGTGAGCAGCGCCTCGACGGCCTGTTGCGGGTGCTGAACCCGGACTGGACGGTGCCGCCGCTTCCCCCGCTGGGCGAGCTGAACAATCTGCTCAACCGGGTCCACTACAAACGGGCCGAGGTCGCCGACCGGCTCGAGCAACGACCGGACCACGGCGCGGACCTGGGATCCCTGGTGCTCGACGCGATCCTGCACGAGATCAGCGGCAGCACGGTGCGACGGTTCGTCACGGTGATGTGCCGCGCCCTCGGCGAGCGGGCCCTGGCCGAGCGGCTCATCGCCGCGGCCGCGACCGGCACGCCACCGGAACGGGCCGCCGCGGCCCGGGCCTGGCCCTGGATCACCGGGATGTGGGACCCGGACGCCGCTGATCTGCGGCTACGCTTCCGCGCCGCGGTGGGCTAGTTCCCGGAGCAGGCGTTCGCCGTCGGGCCACGGCCCGAACCCGGTCTTGGAGTCCAGGTGCCCGACCGGGCCGGCGTCGTACAGCTGCGCACCCCAGTCCGCGGCCATCCGGGTCGCCTGCGCGAATGTGGCGTGCGGGTCGGTGCGGCTGGCCACCACCACCGACCGCATCGGCAGCGGGTCGTGCGGCGCCTCGTCGCCGACGAACGGCGGGGTGACCAGCAGCGCGGCCCGGACCGGACCGGTGTGCCGCGCCGCCCAGTGCGCCACCGTCAGGCAGCCGGCGCTGTGCGCGATCAGCACGGCCGGCTCGTCGTCCGCGGTCAGCGCCGCGTGCAGGGCCGCCACCCGCTCGCCGGCCAGGTACGGCGGGCCGGGCGGTTCCGGCGCCCACGCACATCCGGGCAGCGTGCGCGCCCACTGCCAGGACCAGTGTTCGGGGTACGGGACACCGCGCCCGGGCACGAGCAGGAATCTCATACGCGTAAAAATAGACGGGATTCGACGGGGGAGACGAGTGACCGATCGACGTGCGCCATTGGACACCACCATTCTGATCGCTGTCGGCTGGTGCATCGTGATCACTGCCGGGGTGCTGATCACGCAGTCGGAGATCCTGACCGGCGGCCGCGACTGCACGGACGCGCCCAGCTGGTGCGTCACCACGGAAATGGTCTTCACCATCGGCCTGACCTGGGGTGCGCCGCTGTGGCTGGGCCTGATGGTGGTGTCCTCGCTGGTCGCGATCCCGATGTCGCGCGTGGTCGCGTCGGCGTTCTGGGCGGGCACCCTGTCGACGTTGCTGGCGGGCGCGGCGAGCCTGCTCGTCATGGCGGCGGCTTTCGGCTGAACACTGGACCGCCGGTCGCACACTGGGAGTGTGCAGACCACCCGCAGAATCCTCATCAGCACGCTCGTCCTGGTCGTGGCGCTGGGCTTCGGGTGGGTCTCCGCCGCGTCCGCAGGTAGTCAGGAGTACGTCGACGACCTGGGCGAGATCGAGCAGACCATGCAGACCGCCGGGATCTTGTTGCTGCTGTGGTCCCTCACCGTCGGTGTCCTCGTGCGCTCGCTGACGCGAGCGATGCTTCTGTCCGCGGGCGGCGGCGCGATTCTGGTGCTCACGCTCAGTGCCTTTCTGTGGTACGGGTACCACAGCGTGCACCCCGCTACCGACGCCTCGATCGACCCGGCCCTCGCCACCCGTGCCGTCGCCCTGGCCGTGCTCGGCGCCGCCCTGGGGTTCGCGACAGCCGCCGTCGCGCGCCGGTTCGCGCTGCCCACCGCCGGTGTGGGCGCGGGTGCGCTGCTGCTGTGGCTGCTCGCCGAGGCGATCGGCTGGGCCGTGCCGACCGGCCGTTTCCAGCTCTCCACCCACCTCGTCGCCTGGGTGGCCGGTGACTGGATCATTTACCGCCCGCCGGCCAGCTGCGTGGGACAGGACGCGGCCACCTGCGGCATGTACCACGCCACCTGGCAGAAGTCCCTGCCGGTGCTGGCCGTGCTGCTGGCGGCCGCCCTGCTGATCGGCGGGCTCGCGTCCCGCCGCCGCGACGAACCGGGCGTCGCCGCAGCGAATTGAGCCCGCCGGCAGATTTTCGGAATCTTTTAGTCACGGGTCGATTAAAAGACGTCGTATTGACCAGTTTCCATGAAACCAGCTGTTATTCAGCACGTGACGCACATCACTGATCGCCTCCCGGCGCAGTCCGGCATCACTCACGGTTCACACGGAACCACTTGACAGACGGCCCGCTATACGTGATCCACCATAGGGGGTCAAGATTTGACTGTCATCAATGTCATGGGGTCGCATTGACCTCACCGCCGCCCTACCTTGAGTCGGTCACGCCACGCCCATTCGGCGGTCCGGGCGCGACCACATTCCAAGCACGGGGAGGAAAGTGTGCGTACTTCTCAGTACCTCCATCGGCTCGGCCTTTCGTTCGGCACCTCGATACTCATGGTCGCCACCGCGGCGCCCGCCGTCGCGGGCCCCGGCGCCAGCCCGGCCCCCGGGGAGACGATCTACCGGGACGCCACGGTCGACGTGTCCTACCGGCGGCTCGCGGCGGGCGATCCGCAGTGGAGCTCAGTGCCGCGGACGTTGCGCGACACCGTGCCGGCGGGCTCCTACATCGCGCAGCTGGAGATCAAGAACCTCTCCGGCGACGACATCGACGGTTGGTCGCTGTCGTTCGAGTCACCGGACCGGATCACGGCGACCGCGGCGGCGAAGCTGGACGCCCCGCGGGGCTTGCGCGCGACGATCCAGAACGACCCGGCGGACAAGCTGATCGAGGCGGGCACCACCTCGACCCTCTGGTACCGCGCGCAGGACGGCAGGACAGCCGCGTACACGCCCATGTGGGCGACGTTCGCGAAGGGCGGGGCGCAGCCGACGCAGGACACCGACGGCGACGGGCTCCCGGACGACATGGAACAGCGCGCGAAGCTCAACCCGAGAAGTGCGGACACCGACCGCGACGGCCTCTCCGACTTCCTCGAACTCGGCACCGGCACCAGCCCCTCGAAGGCGGACAGCGACGGTGACGGCGCCCGGGACGGCAGCGAGGACACCGACGGCGACAAGGTGACGAACCAGCGTGAGGTGCGGTTGCGGACCGCGCTCACCGGGGCGGACACCGACCGCGACGGGCTGGCCGACGGGCAGGAACTGACCCGGCGCACGAACCCGGTCAAGCCCGACACCGACGGTGACGGCGTGGACGACGGCCAGGAAGCGCGGATCACATCGGACCCCCGTGCCGCGCAGGCCGCGTTCGACGTGACGCGGTCCACCACTGCCGGCGCCACCGCGGCCTCGGCCACGATCAAGGATCTCGGCGCCCGCCAGGTGCCGACATTCCGGATCACTGAGCTCCCGGCCGATCAGCCGCAGTTCCCGGCGTCCACCCCGGGTCACCTCGGCAACGGCTACGAGTTCTCGGTCGACGGCCGGTTCGCCCCGGCGACGATGACCTTCACGGTCGACCCCGCACGGATGGGAGCGGACGTCAGGCCCGCCGTCTACCGCTACGACGACACGTCACAGCGGCTGGTGAAGGTCGAGGGCCAGCGGATCAACGGCGGCACGATCACGGCCACCACCGCGACCGCCGCCAAGTACGTGGTGCTCGACAGCCGCGTTTTCGACGAGGTCTGGGATCGGACCGCCCGTGCGGGTTCGGTGGACACCGACGGTGACGGGGTCAGCGACCACTACGAGAACGAGAGCCGGTCCGGGCGGCTCCGGCAGGGCAACGGGGTGCCGCTCGGCGCACTGGACCCGAACAACGCGGACACCGATGGCGACTCACTCACCGACGGCACCGAGGTCCGGATCGTCACCGACGAGCTGCCCGGCTCGCAGGAGCTGGTCTACGCCAGGCTGGCCTCGCATCCGCTGAGGCAGGACACCGACGGCGACGGGGCCCGCGACGCCGCCGACCGGCAGCCCCTCGCCGCCGACCCGGTGTCCATGCTGATCCACCAGTCCCAGAACCGGGAAGGCCGGCGTAAGGAGCCCGACCCGGAGAACTTCCAGGTTCCGCCGAGCCCGCAGGTGGCGGACGACCTGACGTTCAACGACTACACCTTCGGCGAGCTGACCGATCTGGGCTGGGATTTCTGGGTCGCCCGGATCACGCCCGAGTTCCTCATGTGGGCCGAGTTCAACGACATCATGAACATCGGCAAGCTCGGCGCGGCCGCCGACAACCAGCAGGCGGTGGACGACCTCCGCAACGCCTTCCGCTACGGCCGCAACGGGCAGAGCGCGGGCACCGTCGACGTGGACGACAACTACGACCCCGCCAAGTACCTCCAGGTCGGCTCCGGCACCGCGCTGTCGCGGGCGGTCGCGGCCTCGCCGCAGGAGCAGAGCTACATCGACAAGGCGAAGGGAATCATCGTCCAGTCGATCACGAATAATCTGGGCGGCATCGCGCAGTTCCAGGTCCAGGACGATCTCAACCTGAACCTGCTGTATCAGCTGTTCGACAGCAGCGGCCTGCAGTATCCGGTGTACGACTTCTCCCTTACCAACGCCAACCAGCGGGCCCTCTCCATCGCCATTCACCAGTTCCACGGGCACACGATCGAACTGAAGAACTATGTGATCACCGGAAATACCTTCTCCGGGACGCTGCTCTTCCACTCGTACGATCATTTCGGGCTCGACGCCGACGACGAGATCACGAATTACGGTTTCATCGACTGGTTTACGCTCCAGCACTATGACCGGTTCAACGGGAAGTACCCCCCGGCGATCGCGGTGGCGGACGTCGAAGTCCCCATCAGTGGCTCGTTCTGATTCACCGGAACCTGACGCGGTGAAGCAGCAGCGCCGGGGACGACGCTCGCCGGTCCGGATCGTGCTCGTCACGCTCATCGTCGTGGCGGCGCTCGTGGTGGGCTGGCGGGTCGCCGTCCTCGGCGCTCTGGAGCTGCACTTCGGCAGCGGGTTCGACAAGAAGCGGTTCGACCGGCTGGAGTCGGAATTCGATCGTTCGCCGGAGGCCTTCGCCCAGGCCGACGCCCGGATGCAGGAGCTGGTGGCCGCTCACCCGCGGGCCCCGCGCATCTCCTGGACCCGGGCGTTGATCTGCGTCCGCGACGCCTGCGAGCCCACCACCGCACGGGACCGAGCGACCTACGAGGCGCTGCCGGACGTCAACCTGATCGTGCATCAGTCGAAGGACCCGGGGCGCACGTTCTTCCGGCTCTTCATGCAGGACCCGCCGCGCTACACGATCATGCACGCGCCCGGCGACACGGACCCAGCGGCGTGGGCGAAGGACCGTGGGTTCCGCGGCGTCCGGTCGCTCACCCCCGGATGGGTCATTCTCGGGCCGATCCCCGACGTGGATCGTGAGAACGACCAGTGGCCCTGACGCACCCGCCCCGACCTGATCATCGCGCCGCGCCTCGCCGGAAGGAACGGAACGCCCGGGCGGCTCAGTGAAGGGACGGGACGTCGCTCCAGCCGTACTCAAGAAGTCAAAGCGGCCTTGACCAGCGCCAGCGCCTGGTCCGCCGGGATGCCCAGGGCCCGGATCCGTGCCGCGTAGTCGGCGGCGGCCTGCTGCGCCAGCAGCGAGGTGCCCGCGGCGCGGGCGGTGATCACCGTGCCGTTGCGGCCCTGGGTCTCGACGAGGCCGGCGTGTTCCAGCTCCCGGTAGGCGCGGGCCACCGTGTTCGCTGCCAGGTTCAGATCGGCGGCGAGTTGCCGCACCGAGGGCAGCCGGGTGCCGGCGGGCAGGTCCCCGGCGGCCGCCAGCGCCGCGATGCGCAGCCGGACCTGTTCGTAGGGCGGTGCCGGGGACGCCGGGTCGATCGTGATGTCCATCCGGGCAGTCTGCGGCACGGTGCCCGGTTCAGAGCAGCTTGGGAGGTGTGTTGCCGACAGCGGTGATGGCGCGGCGCAGCGGCACGAAGGCCAGCAGGACGCCGCCGACCAGGAAGAACACCATCAGCGAGACAATGCCGGCGCGGTAACTGTTGGTCAGCTGGAAGATCAGGCCGAAGAAGAGCGGGCCGAGCCAGCTGGTGCCCTTGTCGCTGATCTCGTAGAAGCCGTAGTACTCGCCTTCCCGCCCGGCAGGGATGAGCTGCGAGAACAGGCTCCGGGACAGGGCTTGGCTGCCGCCCATGACCAGGCCGATGCCGGCGCCGAGCAGCATGAACGGCAGCGGTTCGCCCTCGGGTAGCCAGTAGGCGGCGGTGACCACGACCAGCCACAGCGCGAGGCTGAGCAGGATCGTCTTGCGCGCGCCGATCCGGGTGGCGAGCGCGCCGAGCAGTAGGGCGCCGCCGAACGCGAGGAACTGCACGATCAGGATCGTGATGATCAGGGTGGACTGGTCGAGTTTGAGTTCCTCGGTGCCGAACTGGCTGGCCAGCGCGATCACGGTCTGGATGCCGTCGTTGTAGATCAGGTAGGCGCCGAGGAAGAAGATCGTCAACGGGTACGCCCGCATCGCCTTGATCGTGTGCCCGAGCTGCTTGAACCCGTCGGTCAGCACGTTGCCCTTGGCTGCGGACGACTCGGTGCCGGGGCGTTCCCGCAGCCAGAGCAGCGGTACGGCGGTGAAGGCCGCCCACCACACACCGGCGGACACGATCGACCAGCGGGCCAGGTCCAGGGTGCGCTGCGGGTTGCCGTCCTCGCTGAGCACGATGACCGCGACCAGGTTCAGGGCCAGCAGCACACCGCCGCCGAGGTAACCGATCGCCCAGCCCCGGCTGGAGATCCGGTCGCGGTCGTCGGGGCCGGCCAGCTGCGGCAGGAACGAGTTGTAGACGACGATCGCCGCGCCGAACGCGATGTTGGCGATCAGGAACAGCAGGCCGCCCAGCAGATAGCGGTCACCGGTCACGAAGGCCATGCTGATCGTGGCGGTCGCGCCGAGGAACGCGGCGCCGGCGAGCAGCGGCTTCTTGCGCGGCGCCCGGTCGGCGATGGCGCCCATGACAGGCAGGACGAAGACGGTGAGCAGCACCGAGAGCGAGACGAGGTACGCGTAGTAGGAGCCCGCGGCGACCGGGATCCCGAACGGGTGGACCATGCCGTTGCACTCGTCGGCGTCGATGGCGCAGCCGGCAGCCTGTTCGGTGACGCTGGTGAGGAACGGGCCGAGGAACACCGTGATGACCGTGGTGGAGAACGCCGAGTTGGCCCAGTCGTAGAAGTACCAGCCGGTGCGTTCTCGTCTACCCGCCGGGACGGGGGTCTGTGTGCCGGTCACGTGCGCTCCCAGAAGTCGATTTGTGCGCGCACATGATGTCACCCACCGGCCGCGATGGGGAGATGTGGATCACTGTTCATCCGGAGTCCACCAGCGCGCGAGGGCACTGGTCGCCGGGTCGTCACTGTCGGCCAGAGCGGCCCAGTCGGCGGGGCCGCCGGTGTGGGCGTACGCGGCGAGTTCCTCCGGGGTGACCGGGTCCAGCGGCGGGGTGAAGCCACCGGTGTCCGGGGTGCCCAGGGTGGCGGTGTCGATCCACGGGAAGCCGTCCACGGGTTCCGGCAGGTCACCCAGCTCCAGCGCCGGCGGGAACGGGTCGTCCGCCGGCACCTCGTCGGGCGGGTCCGCGACGTCCGGCAGGTCCGGTGTGTCCGGCGGATCGAAGTGCGGCAGCTCCGGTGTCCCGGGCAGATCGAAGTGGTCATCCGCCGCGGCACCGGTCTGCGCCGCGGCATGCGGGTCGTCGAAGCCGGGTTCGTCGAAGGCAGGCCCCTCGCCGGGGCGGTGCGCGTCGTCGAAGTCGTGGTCGAAGTGGTCGTCCCAGTGGTCGGTCATGCGATCGTCTCCCGGTCGTCGTCGATCGGTGCGGGTGTCAGTGCCCGGGCCCGCAGCAGCGCCTCGTCGGCCTGCCGCAGCCGGGTGGCGGCCGCGTCCCGTTCCTGCTGTGCGGCGGCCCGCCGCCGGGCACGCCCGGCGGCGTCCTCGGCGGCGGCCGCGTCGATCTCGGCGATGTGCGCGTCCAGCTCACGCAGCCGCCGTTCGATGGCGTCGTCCAGCGCCACCGACAACGTGTACTGCAGGTCGGTGAACCGCTGGGTGACCTCGTCACCGAGCGCGGCCCGGGCCTCGGCGAGCACGTCGCGCAACCAGGTCTGTGCCTGCCGGCGGTCGTTGTGCACGCGCCGGCGGTAGAGCACGTACCCGCCCGCGGCGAGCCCGAGGCCGATCCCGGCGAACGGCAGCAGCAGGCCACCGGCCCCGCCGAGCGCGGCGATCCCCAGGGCCGCGCCGCGCCCGGCGACCAGGGCGATCCCACCGGCGGAGAGCGCGATGAGCACGTTGTCGCCGGACCCGCCGCGCGGCGGCTGGGTGGTCACCCGGTGCCGCAGGCTGATGGTGGCGCTGTTCGTCTCGACCAGGATCCGTTCGGCGATCTCCCGGGAGGTGTCCTCCAGCCGTTCGGACACCTCGGCGGCGATCGCCTGCAACTGGGTGTCGACCTCGTCGGGCAGCCCGTCGGTGCCGGTCGCGTCGATCCGCTCGGCCAGGACGTGCTGAACCTCGCCGATCCGGGTGCGCAGGTGCCCGACGGTCGCCACCCGGGCCCGCTGGATCTCGGTGGACAACCGCAGCGTCGCCTGCCGGGCCTCGGTGCGTTTGCGCCCGGCCAGGGCGTTGCGTTCGGCGCGGGCCTGCGCCTGCGACGCCGGGTCGGCGGCGGCCGCGCGGACCCGGGCCTCGGCGTTGTCGTGCAGCCGGGCCAGGTCACCGCGGGCCGCGCGCAGCACGTTGGCCAGCCGCAGCTGGTGGCCGCGGCCGGCGAGTTCGATGAGCGCGTGCTGCAGCCCGACCACCCGGGACTCCTCGAGCAGCTCGTCCACGCCGCCCAGGGCCAGTTCCGCCAGGCGGGCCGAGACCGGGAACCACGGCGCGTCGGCGAACCGGGGCGCGTGCGCGCGCAGCAGCTCCCGGTTGTCCTCGGCGATGGCCCGCCACTGCGGATACGCGTCGATCTTGGTGAGGGCGAACACGACGGCGTCGACCCGTTCGGTGGCGGCGGTCAGGAAGTCCAGTTCCGGTTTCGACAGCGGCGCGGAGGCGTCGGCGACGAACAGCAGGGCGGTGGCGCGGCGCACCGCGGCCAGGGCGATCGTGGCGTGCGCCGGGTCCAGGCCACCCGCGCCCGGGGTGTCGAGCAGGCTCAGATATCGCAGCAGCGGCGCCGGGTGGGTGACCTCGATGCGCCGGGCGCGCTGCTTGCCGGTGGCCCAGGTGGCCAGGTCGTCGACCGGGACCTCCTCGCCGCCGGGCAGCCAGGCCCGGGCCGAGAAGGCGTCGCCGGGCACGAAGTCGAGGTAGGCGGCGGTGGTGACGGCGGCGTCGACCGGGGACAGCCCGGGCACCCCGAGCAGCGCGTTGATCAGGGAACTCTTGCCGCGCTTGGTCTCGCCGACCACGACCACGCCGGGCCGGACCAGGTGGGCTCGGCGCAACTCGGCGAGCTCACCGGCCGCGTCCGGGTCGGCGGTGCGCAGATAGGCGAGGGTGTCGCGGACGGCGGTGTCCAGCACGACGGTCAGGTCCTGCACGGGCGTACCTCCCCGGTCGTCGTCCCGGTCGCCGGCTCCCCGGCGGGTTTCGTCGAGACCTCGCGCGCCAGCAGGTGGAAGCCGCGGGACGCGACCTGCGCGATGCGCGCCTGTGCCGGGCCGGCGCCGTCGAAGGCCCACGCCCGCCAGCGCCCGGCCGCCGCGATCGCCGCGGCGGCCAGCTCGTCGTCGCCGGCGTCCGGCAGGCCCAGCACCACGCGCGGGTCGTCGGCGGTGGCCAGCCGGATCAGGTCCTGCTCCCAGGGCTGCGGCAGCGCCACCGCACCGGTCGCGGCCCGCTGCGCCGCGTCGAGCAGCCGCAGCCGGTGGTAGGCCGGGTCGCGCAGCGCCTGCTCCAGTGCGTCGCGCAGCGCCGCCCGGTCGCGCGGGTCCGCGGCGAACCCGGCGAGACGCTGCAACCGGGTCAGCGCCCAGCCGGCCTTGATCGCGTCGCAGCGCCAGCGGAACGTCCGGTCCACGGTGTCGCGCAGCCGCGGGAACCCGGACGCGCCGAGCAGCCGCCGCACCAGCTCACCGGTGCCCAGCCGCGGATCGGCGGCCAGCTGGGCGCAGGCGAAGCCGATGCCGTACAGGTCGAGGCGGGTCAGCAGCCGCTCCCGCTGCTCGGCGGAGACCGGCGCGGGACGGCTGCGAAACAGGTCGGCCGAGGCCAGCAGCAGCGTCAGCGTCGCGGCCGGCAGGGCGGCGAGCCGGGCCAGCGCGTCCCGGTCGGCGGCGGTCAACCGGCCCGCCTCGGCGGTCTCGGCGAGCAGGGCGGCCACCGGCACGACATCACCGACGGTACGGGCCAGCAGCCCCGCCTGCTGCCCGGCGAGCCGGCCGGCCACCGGCCACGGGTCGTCGGCGCCACCGGTCAGGGTGTCGGCCTTGCCGAGCACGCCGATCGCGTTGATCGGGCTGGTCGCCAGCCGTGCCGACGCGGTGTGGAACGCCTCCAGCGCCTGCCGGTCGTCGGCGCGGACCGCCTGGGTGAAGACGTAGACGACGGCCTCGGCGGCGGCGACCTCACCGGCCGAGTCGGCGTCGATGCCGACCGCCTCCTCGGCGCGGCCGCTGCTGGCGGCGTCGGTGGAGGCCAGGCCGGGCGTGTCCACAACGGTCAGGTCACGCAGCCGGTCACTGGTCAGGGTCACGTCGACGTGGGCGACCCGGGAGGCGGGCACCCCGAGCCGGGACGGGACCATGCCGTCCTCGTCCAGCGGCAGGCTGTGCCGATTACCATCGCGGGTGACGACGTCGATGCGGTCGGCCGGTCCGTAGCGGAACCGGGTCACCACCCGGGTGCACTCACCGGCGGCGGTAGGGGCGACCCGGCGGCCGATCAAAGCGTTGACTAGTGTCGACTTTCCGGCTTTCAGGCGACCCGCGATCGCCACCCGTAACGGATCGTCAAGACGGTCGCCGATCTGTTGTACCTGGCCACCAGCGTCGGAGGAGACTTTCGTGACGATCTCGTGACAGAGAGTCGCGATGCCGGTGGTGAGGGGCCCGCTCACCACGACTCGTCAGCCGGCCGCACCGTCGGCGACAATGTGCGTACCGCGGCTGTCGTCGTCACGAAGGGACCTTTCATCCGGCGCGCGGCAGGGCGGATCGCCTGCCCGCACCACAGCCTACGGACGTGGGGGCCGGGTCCGGGATCCCGAGTTCGTGCCAGTGCGCGTCCCGGGGCCCGGGACAGCGGGGCCTGAGGACAGCGGGGGTCCGGGGCAGCGCGAGTTCGGGGTAGCGGGAGTTCGGGTCGGTGAGGGGGAGGAGCGCAGGTGGCGGACGAGCCAGAGGTGGCCGCCCGTAACGCACTGCGCCACGGGCCGGCGCTGGTCGTGCTCGCCGGACCACCCGGCTGCGGCCGCAGCACCCTGCTACGCAAGATCGCCGCCTCGGTGCCGGGACCGGCGTACCTCGGCGGCGGGCTCGCCATGCTCGCCGGTGTCCCCGCGCTGGCCTTGTCCCGCGCGGTGCGCGCCCGCCTGCCCGCCGACGACGTGCACCTGCTCGCCGAGGCGGTGCGCTCCCGGGTCCGCGGCGGCCTGCTCGTCCTCGACGACCTGCACCACGTCGACCCGGCCACCCTCGCCGCGTTGCCGCACATCGCCCGGCACTGCCGGGTGCTGGTCGCCGTGCGTACCCCGCATCGCCTGCCCGCCGACGCCCTGCGCGCCGCCGCCACCGCCTGGCTCCCCGTCCCGCCGCTGGGCACCGCCGCGGCCACCGCCCTGGCCCGGTCCACCGCCGCCGGCCTCGACGACGCCGCCCTGGCCGCGGTCCTGGCCCGCGCCGGCGGCAACCCCCTGGCGATCACCGCGCTGGCCCGGCAGGCTGCCGCCGGGCGCGCCCCGGTGGGCGAGGACATCGACCAGGTGGCGTACGCGATCGCCGCCGCCCTCGCCGACCTGCCCCGGCCGGCCCGCACCGCGCTGGCCGCGCTCGGCCTGCTCGGCCGCCCCGCCCGCGCCGAACTACTCGGCACCGGCGCCGCCGACCTGCTCGCCGCCGGCCTGGTCACGGCCGAGGCGGGCGGCTCACTGGTCCCGGTGTCGGCCTACGTGGCCGAAACCGCGGCCGGGCTGCTCGACGCCCCCGCCCGCACCGACCTGCACACCCGGCTCGCCGACCTGACCCCGCCCGCCGAGTCGGCCCGGCACCTCGCCGCCGCCGGCGACACCGACGGCGCCTACCGCCGCGCCCTGTCCGCCGCCGACCGCGCCACCGGCGGCGAACGCGCCGAACTGCTGCTGTTCGCCTGCGGCCTGGGCACCACCACCGACCCCCGGGTACGCCTCGCCGCCGCCGACGCCGCCCTGGCCACCGGCCGCCCCCTGGACGCCGCCGCCGTCCTGCGGCCCCTGGCGCTGACCCCGCCGACCGCGACAACCCTCGCCCTGGAAGCGGCCGTGCTGCGCGGCGAGGCCCTGCTGCAGGCCGGCGAGACCGCCGCGGCCCGCGACGCCGTGCGCCAGATCCCGGACACCGCCGCCGTCCCCGTCGTCGCCGCCCGCGACCGGGTGCTGCTGCTGACCGCCCTCACGCTGGAACCGATGGCCGCCCTCGACCTCGCCGACAAGATCGCCGTCCGGCACCCGGACCCGCTGCCGGGCATCGCCGCCGCCCTGGCCGCGGTGCGCGCCACCCACCGCCTGCCCGGCTGGGAACAGGCCCTGTCCGCGGCCGCCTTCGGCACCGTCACGACCACCGGCCGCCCGCCCGGCCCGGCCTCACGCCCCGGCCTGAACGCCCCCGCCGCCGCACCGGGCGGTCCGGGCTTCGCTTCCGGGACGTCCTCGATGTCCGGCCCCGCCGAACTCGCCGGCACGCCCGTTGCGGCCGCTTCCGGATCCGCAGCGCGCGGTTCGGCCTCCGGTGACTCGGCGACCGGCGCCACCGGCCCGGGCGGGGATCCGCTGATCACGCGGTGGAGTGCGTGGCTGCTCGTGGAACACCTCGCCGCGGACGGCCGGCTCGTCGAATCGGCGCACGCCGCCTCCCACGCGGCGGCGGCTGCCGGTGCGGCGCTCGCCTACGGCTGGCAGACCCGGTTCCTCGCGGCGGCCGACTGGGCGCTCGCCCTGCACGGCCACCACCTGGGACTGCCGCCCACCGCACCGCCCGGAGCCGGCCCACCGGCGGCGCCGGACACCGCGTTCGGCGCACTGACCGTGCCGCCGGCGTCGTCACCGGACGCCGTCCTGCCGGCCGGACCAGCCGGTCCGGCCGACGAATTCGGGTCGGGCGACCGGCTCGCGCCGGAACCTGACTGGGACGGCGCGGAAGGCGTGCTGCGGCGGGCCGCGAACCTCACCGACCTGGCCATCCCGGCCGACGCCCTCGGGTACGCGACGGCCGCCACCGCCCTCATCGAAGCCGACACCGGTCTGCTCGCCGCGGCACGGGCCCGCCTCGGCCGCGCCGCCGCGCACCCGGCGGCCGGGTGGGTGGCCCGGGAGGCGGCGTGGCTGGACGGGCAGCCGGACCGGGCGGTCCCGCCACCCGCGGCCGGCGTGACCGGGCTGCTCGCCGGGTTGCACGCGGTCACCGGGTGGTGGGCGGCGCACGACCTGGGCGTACCCGGGCCGGTGGAGATCCCGGTCAACCTGCCCGGCCCCGCCCGCCGCACCCTGACCGCGTGGGCGCTGGGCACCGGGTTCGCGGCCGCCGCGGACGCCTGGCGGCCGGTGGCGTTGCGCGAGCAGATCCGCTGCCTGCTCGCGGCCGGGCTGACCGAACCCGACCGGGACCGGGCCGTCGCCGCGCTGCTGCGCGCCGAACAACTCGCCGACCAGGCCGGCCTCACCGTGCTCGCCGGGCGGGCCCGCCGCGGGCTGCGCCGCCACCAGATCCACCGCGACACCCGCAGCCGCCGCTCCCACGGCCGGCTCACCCAGCGGGAGATCGACGTGCTGCGCTTGGTCGCCGCCGGTGAACCGACCCGCCGCATCGCCGGGCAGCTAGGCATCTCCGCGGAAACCGTCGACACCCACATCCGCGCGAGCATGCGCAAGCTCGGCGCCCGTACCCGCACCGAAGCTGCCGCCCTGGCCTTCACCGCGCCCCCGGCGCGGTCTGCCCCCTTCGATGACAGCGAGGACGGCCGGTGACCAATCTGCCCGACGCACCACGCCACGTAGTCGCCAACTCGGCCGAGGCCGACACGGTCCTGCGCCGCCTGGCCCGCGAAGGGTGGACCGCGCGGTCCGGCTTCGCCCTGCCCGACCCGTCCTGGGACGTGGGCGCCGCCCAGCTCGTCCTGCACGGCCGCGTCCACGACGAGGACCTGGAGACGGCCCGGCTGGTCGTGCTCGCCGCGGCCCGCGGAGCCGGCATCGTCGCTATCTGCGACGCCGAATCCAGCGCCGGGCGCGCCCTGGTCGACGACCTGGCCCGGCTCGGCCCGCTCAACCGCGGCGCCGACACCGCCGTCGACGGCTCCGACGTGATCGCCAACCTGATCCCGGAGCAGCGCGCCCTGCTCGACCGGCTCGCCTCCGGCGACACCATCGCCGCCGCCGCGGCCGCCGAGTTCCTCTCCCTGCGCACCGCGAACCGGCGCATCGCGGAGGCCCGGCAACTTTTCGGGGTACGCACCACCCGCGAGGCCGTCCTCGCCTACCTGCGGCAACGCCAGCGCCAGCCGGAGTGAGCCGGCGCCGGCCGGCCGCGGCGGGGGCACACCGCCGCCGGGCAGGTCCATTAAGGTCGGTGACATGACGTCAGCCGTTGCCGCCAGCACCTTCGACTCGCTGCGCCTGGACGCCGTGCCCGACCAGCAGGCGCTGCGTCAGGTCTACGACATGCCGAACGCCGCCGCCGTCCGCAAACAGATGACCGAACTCACCGAGCAGACCCGTCAGCTGATCGCCTGCTCGTCGCTGGTCCTGATCGCCAGCGTGGACGCCGCCGGCAACTGTGACGTCTCCCCGCGCGGCGGCCCGGCCGGGTTCGTCTCCGTCCTGGACGCCCGGACGGTGGCGATCCCGGACGCGACCGGCAACAAGCGCCTGGACACCCTGCAGAACGTCATCGCGACCGGCCGGGCCGGTCTGATGTTCGTCATCCCGGGCCGCACCACGACGCTGCGGCTGAACGGCCGGGCCTGCGTCTCCACCCGCCCGGAGCTGCTGTCGCAGCTGACCGCCGTGGGTAAGCCGCCGGCCAGTGCCCTGGTCGTGGGCATCGAGGAGGTCTACCCGCACTGCCCGAAGGCGCTGCTGCGCGGCGGGGTCTGGAAACCGGAGCAGTGGCTGCCGGCGGACGCCCAGCCCACCTCGGCCGAGGTGACGCTTGCCCAGCTGCGGATGCCGGACCTGACGATCGCCCAGATCGAGCAGACGGAAGCCGACGCCCTGAAGTACCGGTACGAGTGACACCCCGCCCCACGGACGGCAGGAGCTGCTGGTGACCACCCACATCCATCGGCTCCATCAAGCTTTCGACGCGGCCGAGCTGGGCGCCGACACCGGCGCGCTTGACGTGTTGCTGGCCGACGACTTCCGGTCCATCGGCGAGCGCGGCCACGTCCTCGACAAAGCCCGGTGGCTCGGCCAATTCGCCGACTTCTCCTACACCAGCCTGGTGAGCAGCGACGTCGAGGTGTGCTCCTACGGTCACGCGGCAATCGTCCGGTGCGTCCAGCGCAGCCTTTCGACGTGGCACGGGCAGCGGATGGCGCTGACCGTCCGCGCCGGCCAGACGTGGGTCGAGACGCCTGCGGGCTGGCGGCTGGCCGGCATCCAGTTCAGCACCCTCGACGGCGCGTGATCGGCACCGGCCCGTCCCGGGCCCAGGTCCGAGAGGAGGTCCCGGTCTGTGCGGCGGTCCCGGTCCGAGCCTGTCACTGGGTCACGTCTCGCAGAAACGGCGGCGCCACTCACCGGATGCGGCCGAACAGGAAGTAGGCGATCGGGACCACACCCCCGGAGTTGATCAGAGTGCTGCCGGCCCACAACCATTTCGGGCCACGCACCTGCTGCGCCGGGCGGCGTTTGAGGTCGACGGCCATCGCCGTCTTCAAGGCGGTCTCCACCACCCCGACCACAATGATCGTCCGCTTCTGTGACCGGCTCAGGTCACGCCACCGCCGCTTCGCCATCGCCGCCTCCGCGCTTCGCTGTGTGCCGTACTGGCAACCTACCGCCCTGCGCGCCGCCCGTAGTGTGATCCGACGGGCTCGATGCGGGGAGCGCGGCAGGGCCGCGGCGGTCCGGCACCGCGCCGTCGCCGCGCTCGGCTGCGTGCTGTCGCCGCGCTCGGCTGCGTTGACGTCCGCTGCGTGCCGTCGCCGAGGTCCGCTGCGTTGGGTCCGCGTGGCGGTGTTTGATCTGCTAGCGATGCGAAATCGCTGTGATCATGGGGTTTTGACCGCGATTTGGCATCGCTAGCAGATCAACATCTCGCCATGGGCGGCGCGTCCGGCGCGCCATCGAGACCGGCAGGGCTACGGAAAGTGTTGCGCGGGCGGGGTCGGCTGGGGAACGAAACAGGTAACGGGCAGGTCGGGCCTCGGCACGGTCGCCGATGCGGCGGCACCGATCGGCGTGTGGGTGGGGCAGTCAGTCGGCACCGAGTCGCAGGTGGTGGCGACGCCGGCCGGCGGGCGGTGGGGTGGGGCAGTCAGTCGGCACCGAGTCGCAGGTGGCGGTGGCACCGGTAAGCGGGCTGTGGGGCAGGTCAGGTCAGGTGGCACGGTCGCAGGTGGCGGTGGCGCCGGTGGGCGGGCGGGTGAGGGCTCGGCACCTGCCGCACGCGACATGGAGGGGATTTCTCTGACCAGGGTCAGAGGACGGGGTTAGCATCATCGGCATGGAGGCCGACCAGATCGAGCGGTTCCGGGACTTCAACCGCTACTACACGCGCCGCCTGGACCTGCTTTCCGAGAACTACCTGGGGCAGGACCGGCCGCTGGGCCAGGCCCGGCTGCTGTTCGAGATCGGGGACGGCTGCGATCTGCGGGAGCTGCGGGCCCGGCTGGGTCTGGACTCCGGCTATCTGAGCCGGCTGCTGCGCGCGCTGGAGGAGCAGGGCCTGGTCGAGGTGGAGCCGCACCCCTCTGACGGCCGGGTGCGGGTGGCGCGGCTGACCACGACGGGACGGCGCGAACGCGACGACCTCGACGACCGGTCGCGGGAGCGGATCGCCGGGCTGCTCGGCGGGCTCAGCGACGAGCAGCGTGCCGAACTCATCGCCGCGCAGGCGCGGGTCCAGCGGTTGTTGCGGCTGGCAGCGGTACGCGTGACGGCCGTCCCGCCGGCCACGGAGACGGCCCGGGAGTGCCTGCGACGTTACGCGGCGGAGCTGAACGAGCGGTTCCCCGAAGGCTACGACGCCGCGAGCCTGACCCCGGCCGCCGCGGTGACCGGCGAGCAGTTGCTGGCCGGCGAGGAGGGCCGTCCGGTGGGCTGCGGCCTCTGGACCCGTCTGGGCCCCGGCGTCGCCGAGATCCGGCACCTGTGGGTGGCGCCGGAGGCCCGCGGCCTGGGCCTGGGGCGGCTGCTGCTCGAGCGGCTGGAGCAGGGCGCGGCACGCGACGGTGCCGGCACGGTCCGGCTCGGCACGCACACCGCGCTGACGGAGGCGATCGCCCTGTACCGGCGCGGCGGTTACCACGAGATCGCCGACTACAGCGACTCGCCGTACAACCAGCTCGCCTTCGAGAAGCGTGTGCGGCCGGCCGGCACGGCCTGACGCGCGGCATCGGCGTTGCCCATCGGTGGGGACGGCCGAGCCACCGGACTCTCGCCCGGCGACCCGCGCGCCCGGGCGACGGCGGCCGTCGCCGGTGCGGGAGGAGGCGGCGATCCGCTGGCGGGACATGCCGTGGATGCTGGCACGGGGGTACGACCATCTGCCGTACCGTCATGGGGCTTTGATCCCTAGATATCCCGGAGGTCCGGATGCGCAGAGGCGTCGGACTGGTTCTCGTGGCCGCCCTGGCCGCCGTCGGCTCCTGCGACACCACCGAGGAGCCCGCGCGCGAGCCCCTGCCGCGCGCCGCCGCCAGTTCGGTGGCCGCCCGCGCCGCCGTGGCCCTGGACGACGCCGGCCACGGCCCGGGCGGGGCGAACAGTGCCGAGGTCGCCACCGCGGCGGCCGCGTTCCTGGCCACCCTCGACACCGGGCGGCGTGAGCGCGCCCACCGGGCCCTCGGCGACCACCGGGGCCGGCAGACGTGGTCGGATCATGCGGCGTCGGCGGTGCCGCGGCCGGGGATCGCCCTGGCCGAGCTGAGCCCGGTGCAACACGCGGCCGCCCTCAAGGTCCTGGAGGCGGCGCTCAGCGACAGCGGCTACGCCGAGGTCACGAGGCGGATGCCGGGGGACGCGCACCTCGCCGTCTACGGCACGCCGGCGGCGAGCACACCGTTCGTGGTGCAGCTCGGCGGTGAACACCTGGCGCGCAACCTCACCTACCGCGGCGACCAGGTCAGCATGACACCGAGCCTGACCGGCGCCGACCCCGCCAACAGCGCCACCACCCGGGCCGTGCTGGCGGCCCTCACCGAGCAGGAACGCGTCGCGGCCCGGCTGAGCACCGGCGTCTCCGACGACCTCGTGATGGGCCCCGGTCACGATGCCGGCGACTTCCCCGACCCGGAAGGGCTGCTCGTCTCCGAACTCGCCGACAAGGTCCGCCGGCAGGTGACCGCTCTGCTCGCGGCGCACACCGGTGACCTGGCCGCACCCGCCGGTGACCGGCTGCTCGCCGCCTACCGCGCCGAGTTTCCGCGGACCCGGCTGTCGTGGACCGACTCCTACCTGCGGGTCGACGGCCCCGCCGGGTGGATCGAAGTGCTCGGCGACGTGGCGGTGTTCCGCGACAAGACCAACGACTACGGCAGCAGCTGACGCGGCCGCACCCGCGACATGTCCCGCGGCCGGCTGGAATCGACCACTTTCGGCATCCGCATCTCGTCTGCGCGCAGCGGTGCCAGCGCATCATCGATCCCGGACATGATCAGTCGGGTGGCCCGCATCGCCCGCGCCCCCGCGGTGCCCGATACCGCGGCGGCGCCCGGCTCCGCCGGAGCGTCCGACGTAGCCGGATTGCCCGACGCAGCCGGAGCGTCCGACGCAGCCGGGGTTCCCGATGCCGCGCCCAGATCGACCGGCTCCCCGAATCGCACCTGCACCACCGGGCGCCGCAGCAGCGCCATGAGCAGGGCGCGGCCCAGCCGTTTCGGCGCCTCGTACGGGATCACCGCGTGCGTGCCCCACTGCGCGACCGGCAGCACCGGCGCCCCCGACAGCGCCGCCATCCGCGCCACCCCGGTCTTGCCGCGCTCCGGCCACATCCACGGGTCCAGACCGATCCGGCCCTCCGGATAGACCAGCACCGCCGAGCCCTCGGCCAGCGCCGCCGCCGCGCCGGTCAACGCGTCCGCGGCCCGCGCGGTGTTGCGGTCGACCCGGATGTGCCCGCACCGGCGCATCACCGCACCCACCACCGGCACCCGGAACACCCCGCCGGTCGCCATGATCCGCGGCGTCAGGCCGGCCCGGCGGCAGGCCACGATCAGCACGGCCGGGTCGAACGGGCTGACATGGTTGGCGGCCAGGATCACCGGACCGGCCCGCATCGCCTCGGGCACCTCGCCGCTGACCCGCAGCCGGCACAGCGGCGCCACCAGCCAGGGGGAGAGGGCGGTCAGGAAACGCCAGATCAGCGGCGCCCGCCAGGTAGTCGTCGCATCCATAGGGCGGCCATGATGGCACGCCGCCGCCAGCCACCCGGAACGCCGGGGGGGTGGTGAGATCAGCCACCACCGCTGCCGGCCACGCCGCCGATGGGTACGCTCGAAACCGATGCCGCCACCCGCGGACATCCCGGACGAGTTGCGTGTCGTACCCGGCCTGACAAGACGACCGCCGACGAGGTGAGTCCGTCATGGCATGGTTGGTCCTGATCGTCTCCGGCGTGCTCGAAACTGTCTGGGCGATCGCCCTGGAACGCAGCGCCGGCTTCTCCAAGCTTGTCCCCAGCGTCGTCTTCGGCGTCGCCGTCGTGCTCAGCATGCTGGGCCTCGGTTACGCCCTGCGCACCATCCCGGTCGGCACCGGTTACGCCGTGTGGGTCGGCATCGGCGCCGTCGGCACCGCCCTGGTAGGCATGGTCGCGCTGGGGGAGCCGGCCAACCTCCCGCGCGTGCTCTGCCTGCTGCTCGTGATCGCCGGGGTGGCCGGGCTCAAGTACTTCCACTGACGAGCCCGGCCGCGACCTCAGGTCAGCTCGGCCAGTCTCGCCTCCACCTCGGCCAACTCGGCCCGCAACCGCTCCGCCTGGGCCTGCGCCTCCGCCCGCTCCGCGGTCATGATCTGCTCGACGGCGTCCTGCACCCCCGGCACGTCGACCAGCGAGACGATCTTCAAGGCCTCGGCCGGGCGAATCACGTAGGGCCGGGCCAAGGACTTCGCGCCCTGCTGCGCGGCCACGGTCCACTCGCCGTCGCCATAGGCCAGGGTCACCGTCAGCGACGGCCCCGGCTTGGCCTTCGCGGGTTTCGTCACCTTGCGCGGTGCCGGAGCCGTCACGTCAGTCCCCTCCGCCGCCGGCCTCGCGGGGGCCGGCGACTCCTTGCGCTGCGGCGGCAGCGGTTTGTCGATCATGAATTCGGGGCCGGTCAGCTCCGGCTCCGCCGGTGGCGCCACAGCCGGCACGGCCTTCTTGGCCGCCACCGCACCGCGCGGGGCGATCTGCAGGTCACCGGGGGAGAAGGGCAGCTCGTCACGCCCGAACCGCACCACCACGAACTCGTCCGACTCGGACCGATCCGTCAGGCCCACCACCTGACCTATCTGCCCGGCGATCTGCCCGGCCGACTCGGTGAACTGCACTTTCGGCTTGCGCCCTGCCGCCAGAGCCGTCTCGATGCCCTGTATGTCCTCCGCGCTCAGCGCCGCCATCCCCAACCACCTTCGTACGCCTGTATGAGAGCGCCCTCTTTCTACCAGCACCCACCGACAGAAACCCGCCACCACACCGAAGTGATCATTTAAACGGGGACCGGGCCGTCACGCAGTACTCCCGGCCCACCGGATCCCGCAACGTCGTCCAATCCCGCGGCACCCGCCGCACCACCGACGCCCCCAGCGCCACATGCCTCGCGACCTCGGCATCCACCTCGTCACACGCCAGATCCACATGCACCCCCGGCGGCCCCTCACCGGTGCGCTGCACCAGCAACCGCACCGGCATCCGCGCCGGCGGCTCCAAGAACGTGAACTCCGGCAGATCCGAGGCCCGCCGCTCCCACCGGGTCACCTCCGACCAGAACACCAACTCCCGCGCGTAGAAAGGCGCCGGAACATTCAGGCACAACTGGTCCACGATGCTGCTCTGCGGACCGTCCCACCGCACCGGCAACGGCAATTCCCGCTCGTACTCCCACGGCACCAGACAGAACGCGATACCGGCCGGGGAACGCAACACCACCAGACCCGGCTCCTCGAACGTCACCACCGCACCCAGCGCCACCACCGCACCCACCGCCGCACCCGGATCGTCCACGTGCAGATCCAGATGCGCCCGCGCCGGGGAATCACCCACCACCTGCGCCCGCAGATAGGCGTCACCCTTCTCCGGAAGCAGCGTCACGCACGGCCCCCGCCGCGGCGACAACACCGAACCCGTCACCGCCAGCCAGAACGCCTCCGCCACCGCCGCACCCGGCGCCGGCGTATCCAGAAAACCCGTCACCCACCGCACGATCACGCCGGCACCCGCCCGTGCCGCAACGCGAAAGCCACATCCGCACGGCCGAATCCCCGCGCCCGCACGGCCGCCGCCTCCCAGTCGTACGCCACCTGCCGGAACTCCACCCGCCACACCCCCGAGACGTCGTCCACCACCGCGTACCGCGCATGCGGCGAACCCGCTTCCATCCGATGCGGGAACGGCGTGTCATCGGCATACGCCGGCCAGCCCACACTTCCCGGATTCACCACCAGCGCACCATTGCCCAGCCGCCGCGAACCCGCCACATGCGTGTGCCCGCACAACAGCAGCGAATACCCGGAAACGTCACCCAGCCGCTGCGCCACCTCACCGCCGGTCGCCTCCCGCGCCCCACCCACCGGATCCACCGAATGCAACAGATACTGCAGATCATCGCCCGGCGTACCGTGAAAAGCCAGAATCCCCGGCCCCGGCTCCACCGTCATCGGCAATGACGCCAGCCAATCCCGATGCGCCACCGTGAGCTGTTCGTCGGCGACCCGATCCGCCAGCCCCATCACCTCCGGCGCGAACGTCAGCAACTGCCGCTCGTGATTACCGGCCACCGTCACCATATCCGCCGCCATGAGCCGATCCGCCGCCTCCGCCGGGCATACGAAACCCGACAGCAGATCACCCAGATTCACCGTCAGATCGACACCCTCCGCATCGATCGACGCCAGCACCGCATCCAGCGCCAGCACATTCCCATGGACATCGGAGACCACCGCGATACGCATCCCGCCATTTTTCGGTACGCGGCCGGCCCGCAGAAAGAGCCACCGCCCGCCCCTTGGCAGGTTTTCTGACAGGGTGGGGGACATGCTCGGCGATCGATGGGGAGTCACCGACCAGGAAACGACACGGCACTACCCGTGCGACGACCACGTCACCGCACCCACCCTGCAGGCCTGGCGAGGCGTCCACGTCCGCGCACCCCACACCACGCTCTGGCCGTGGGTCACCCAAATCCGGCTCGCGCCCTACTCCTACGACTGGCTCGACAACCTCGGCCGCACCTCACCCCGGCACCTCACCGGCCTGCCCGAACCACGCCCCGGCGAACCCTTCACCGCCACCGGCGGCCACCCCCAGGGCCGGATACTCTCCGTCACACCGGGGGAGCAGTTCACCGGCACCATCATGGGCGCCGTCCTGTCCTACGTCCTGGTGCCCCAACCCGACGACACGACTCGCCTGCTGCTCAAAGTCGTCATGCGCACACACCCGATCATCGCCCTGGCCGGCTCCGTCGGCGACCTGATCATGGCCCGCAAACAGCTGCGCACCCTCAAACACCTCGCCGAACACTCTTCATAACCACAGAGCGTGATGGAGCTGGGCGCGCCAGTGGCGAAGCGGGGGAGCGGAATACGGGGCACGCAGGGATCCGCCAGCCCCCGTCATTGCCACGGGCGCGCCGCCCGGGTGGTGTGGTGTCTCCTGGCTTGGGCTCTCTCGCGCGGTCCCAACCGCGATCCGCCGTGCGGACGGCACCAGCACGTCTGACGCCCGGCGTGGCCGAGGGCCATCGCCGTGAGCCGTTCGGTGGGTAGATAGTCCGGTCAGTCCGCCGGAGTCGTGCATCGTTCCTGGCGTAACCAATCGAGGATCGCTGTGCGCGCAGCCGGGGCAGCGTCGTCGACCGTGTGCTGCGCGGGCGGCATGCGCGAGGCGGTACGCGATGATCGGAGTCGACCGCGGTGCGAGTGGCTGCCCACCTGCCTATATTTTTCTGGTCGATAATCTACATTATGTCAACTCGGCTCAGTGAGGGGCCTTCTGAGAGGGGTTCGCCCCGGGCGTTTTCGCGGGTTACAGCTGCGCGAACACTCCTCCGCGCCGCCGGCATGAACCGGGGTCCGACTGTGGGCCTGGAGCAGAGCATCATGGCAAGAACGAGTCGACGCGAGTGCCGGTTCGATGCCGACAGGCGGCGCTGGCTCAGCACGGGTCTCTGGCTCAGCACGGGTCTGAGGAAGATCGCCGGGTGCAGGACTGGAATGGCGTAGCCGCCGCGAGGGCGACCCGACCGCGGCCGGGCAGCTCCGGATGGGGTTTGCGGAATCACCCTCTTGCGCCGGGCGGTGGCAGCTTCGCGCTGCGCCTCACCATGGCGGGCCCGCCGCGCTGTTCCGCCGGCTTGCGGCGGGCGGCCCTCTCCCCGCCCGGCCGGATGGGTGAGCACACGCGCATGAGCGCTGACCGCAGCACTGCAAGATCTTCTAACTCGGTGTAGCCGCGTGCGTGTGTGCGACCGGCGCGCTGCGGCCGATGACGGGTCGGCGGATCCATCTGATCGTGCGATGGATAACCGGCCCAGCTGCGCAAACGGCTATAAGTGATGCATAATGGTGCTTATGCATCACACTGGGATTACGGCGCATGTGGACGAGTTCTTGGCGGCTCGGGCTGTTCGGAAACCGTCGGTGCACACGCTTTCCGCGTACCGCCGGGATCTGGCTCTGATCCTGCAACTCGCCGATCCCGCGCCGCTCACCGTGAGTGACCTCTCCCCTCGCGTGCTGCGGTCCGCGTTCGCCCGGTTCGCGGCGGACCGCGCCCCCGCTTCCGTCTCCCGGGCCTGGTCGTCGTGGAATGCGTTCTTCACCTTCCTGGTGACCGAGGGCGTGGTGGCCGGCAATCCGATGTCGGCGGTGGACAAGCCGCGGCAGGTGGCCCTCTCCCCCAAGCCGCTCAAGGGTGAGGACACGCCGGAGCTGTTGTTACGCACGGTGAACACGGCTGATGAGCGGCAGCGGGATCCGTGGCCGGAGCGGGATGTGCTGGTGCTGGCGCTGGCGTTGTGTGCGGGTCTGCGGTTGTCGGAGATGCTGGCGTTGCGGGTGGGTTCGGTGGGTGGCCGGGACGGTGAGCGCCGCATCGAGGTGTCGGGTAAGGGTGGGCGGCCTCGGGTGGTGCCGATCGATTCCGGTCTGGATGCTGCGGTGGGGCGTTATCTGGATTCGCGGCGGGTGCGGTTCGGGCGGGTGGGTCAGACCGCTCCCCTGCTGGTGGATCGGCAGGGTGTGGCGTTGCAGCGGGGTGGGCTGCAATATCTGGTGCGGGCCTGTTATCGCCGGGCCGGGATCGGTGACCGGGTGCCGCGGGGGGCGCAGTTGCACGCGTTGCGGCACACGTTCGCGACGCGGCTGGCGGAGGACGGGGCGAACGCGTCGGAGATCATGCGGTTGATGGGGCATGCGTCGCTGGCGACGTCGCAGAGCTATATCGAGGTGACGGCGGATCAGCAGCGGGCGGCGGTGCGGGCCAACCGGACGAATCGGGTGTTGCGCGAGCTGGCGTGAGCCGGTGGGCCTTGACGCGGTGGCGATGATGGGAGGAAAGCAGCGCCGGTCGGTGGTGGAGCGCGCTGGTCACCCGGGCCACACGGGGTAACCGAGCGTGGCCCTGACCGGAGAGGCACCACCATGAAGGATCAGTACGACCCTGTCGACTGGACGCCGATCATCGAGCGGGCGTTCTTCGTGCGCCTGCGGGAGTTGCTCGGCTCCGAGGCCATCCAAGAGCGGCCCTCCGACCCCGCCGGGGAGCGCCCCGCCGACCCCGCCGGGGAGGGGCCGGACAGCACCGCCGCGGAGCGGCCCGTCGAGGATCTGGTGCGGGACCGGCTCGCCGAGCTGGAGGTGCGATGGCGGCCACTTGTCGCGAACCCGATGGATGCGGCGAATCTGCGGTTCACGGCGTTGGCGGTCGCGGTGTACGACGTTCTCGCGCCGGTGTCCGGTGCGGCCGGGGCGGCGGCGGTCGCGGAGGACTGTCTCAACGCCCCGTTGCGGGCGGACATTCTCGCCGGTACGCGGGAGGTGCTGGATCGTGCCGGTGATGCGTTCGCGGCGCTGGTCGCGGTGAGCAAGGAGCGGGAGCGGTCGTACTTTGGTCCGTCGTTCCGGTTCGAGCGGCCGGTGGACGATCATGATTCGTACGTCTTGGATGTGCGTCGCTGCCTGTTCCATGAGGCGCTGGTGGCGGCGGGGCGCGAGGAGTTGCAGCCGGTCCTGTGCCGGTTCGATCTGAACTGGGCGGATGCGATCGAGCCGGCGCGCCATGATCTGCGGTTCGTGCGTCCGGTGACGTTTGCCAGTGGTTCGACGTGCCGGATGTTGTTCACTCGTGTGGAACGGGTGCCGGGTCCTCGCGCGGGCGGCGCCGGGCTGCGAGAATCCGCGCATGGATGACGACCGTTCGATGAGTCGTCGGGCCTTGTTCCTCGGGGCTGCGGCGGCGGGGCTGCTGACGTTGACGGGTTGCCCGGGTGGGGGCGACGGGGATGACGATGATGATGACGGCGACGACGGTGGTGACGACGACTGAGCTGAGGGCGGTCGGACCGCTGATGTAGGACGACGCCGGGGGCCGGCGTGGCACACACCCTGCCGCGCCGGCCCCTGTGCTGTGTGCCGGCCGGGGGGCAACCGACCTGAACGGCCCATTGATTCAATAGAGGCGCGTCGATAACCTTCCCCGCGGCTGTCAATCGGCAGTTGTCAATACGGGGAGGCTTCATGCGCGCTGCCCGAAGAGTGGGGATCATCGGGTCCGCCGCTCTGCTGACCACCGGTTTCCTGTTCGCGTCGCCGGCCTACGCCGACGACGTGGACTGGGAGTCCGCGGTCACGAAGATTCCGGCCACGAAGTACCAGCAGGACGCGCCCACTTACATCCGCGAGGCCGCGGAGCGGGTGCGTCCGCTGCTGAGCGCCAAGACGATCCAGACCACGCTTCAGCCGGTCCTCAGCGACCTGGACACCCGGTACTTCGACGGTGCCCGGCTGAAGAGCACGGCGGACACCAAGGTGGTGTTCGGGCACTTCGAGCCGTACCTGGAGTTGCTGGAGGACGAGGCCGAGGACCGCAAGCCGTTCGCGGACGCGCTCGTCGGGACGCTGACCGGGATCCGGTTGCTGGCGGACGCGTCGATCCAGGACGCCGAGGCGATCGTCAACCCGTGGAAGATCATCGTCCCGGCACCGGCCGCGCCGGCGGGGCTGGCCACGGCGCAGGACGACGTCAAGCGGGCGAAGAGCGCGCTCCGGGACGCCGACGAGCAGCTGCGCGAGGCCGACCCGGAGGACGCCACCGAGGCGAACCTGGCGGCGTGGAAGCACGGGTTCGCGGTTCTGGGCCGGTTCGGCATCACCTACGAGGGCGACAAGGACGCGGACGGGGTCGTCGACGTCACCGAGCTGCGGTTCGGGTCGAGCCCGCTGATCGCCGACTCCGACGGTGACCAGCTCACCGATCTGACGGAGATCGAGCAGCTGGCCACGTTCACCCGGCCCAACGACCCGGACTCCGACGACGACGGCACGAACGACGGCGCGCAGGACACCGACGGCGACGGCCTGAGCAATCTGCGCGAGCAGGAGCTGGGTACGCGGCTGACCGACCCGGACACCGACGGCGACGGCCTGGCCGACGGCGCGGAGATCGCCCAGGGCCGTGACCCGCTGGTGGCGGACAACCCTCCCCCGCCGGTCAGTGAGCCGACGGCGCCGGTGCCGACCGCGCCCACCGACACCGACACCGACGGCGACGGGTTGCTGGACACCACGGAGGTCGACGACACCGAGACGGATCCGGCCAACCCAGACTCCGACGGTGACGGCCTCGGTGACCTGACGGAGATCAGTGAGCACTACACGGATCCGCTGGCGGCGGACACCGACAGTGATGCGATCGCCGACGCGTACGAGATCGCGCACGCCGAGGACCAGGGCCTGGACCCGCGGGTGGCGGACGAGCGGATCAGCAAGTGGACGTACGTCACCGACTTCGTGGTGGGTCTGATCGCCGGTGACTTCAAGCCGAAGGACTCGATGGCGTGGCTGTCGGGTTACCTGTGTTCGGGCGGGCTGAGCCTGATCCCGGTGGTGGGCTGGGTGCTGGGTGGGCTCGCGGACCTGCGGGACACGATCGCGGGCCTGATCAACCAGGACTGGGTGGGTGCCGGCCTCAGTGTGCTGGGCATCGTGCCCTACGTCGGTGACGCGGTGGCGATCCCGGGCAAGGCCGCGAAGTTCGTGGCCCGGTTCGTGCATCGGCTCGACAAGGTGGTCCTGTTCGTCGCGAAGTACAACAAGATCTCCGACGCCGTGAAGATCAATGCGATCAAGGCGATCTTCGTGGGACGGTACGGCCGGTTCACCGACGCCGGGTTCCAGGACGCGATCGTGCTGCGCATGGCGGCGTCGAAGAACAACAGCCTGAACCGGCTGGCCGACGCGCTGACCTCGGCGGCCCCGCCCCCGCCGGCCGCGGTGCCGTGGATCCGTGGCTGGAAGAAGGGCGAGCAGTACCTGGTCGAGGAGATCCTCAAGGGCAAGACCGGCAAGATCGGCAACCGGGGCAGTTTCAAGACCGGCGACATCCCGTACCCGAACGCCGCCCGGGAACCCGACTTCCTGGAGGACGGGCCGCCGCTGAAGTTGCACGAGGTGAAGACCGGCACCCCGCACCCGGGCAAGAAGGACGCCCCGCCGAAGTACCTCAAGCAGTGCCAGCAGGATCGGTGGGCGCTGGACAACCAGAAGGTCGGCGAGGTGCTGTGGCACTTCCTGCCCAACGCCGACGGCACCCTGGACATCCCGCAGGACCTGCTCGACTGCCTGCGCAACAACCGCATCCCGTACAACATCTATCCGTCGGACGGCAGTTTCTACGGCTGACCCGTCCTGGTTCCGGGGCCCGGTGGCGACACCGGGCCCCGGCCCGCATCGTGAGAGACAGTGGAAGCATGAGCTGGTTGCGACGCTCCTCCCCCGCCCGCCGCCCCGCGCACGCCGTCGACGGTGTCGAACCGCACCACGACAGCGACGGGGTGGACCATTACACCGGTGATGCGCTGGCCGGGCAGCCCGCGGTCGAGCAGGCCGTCGCGCGGCTGCCGCAGGACCCGGCGCTGGAGTACCTGCTGTACTCGATGGGCCTGTCCACCGCCGACGGCGTCGGGTGGACGCTGAGCTTCGGCGACGAGAGCCTGATCCTTTTCGGCCTGTCGCATCCGGGCGGCTCCGACGTGTTCGAGCACACCCTGGCCGCCGCGCCCTTCACCACGTCGGTGGAGCGCGCCGACCGCGACATCTTCGTGTTCACCACGCCCGGTCCGCTCACCGCCGACACGGTGCTGGCGCACTGCCTCGACGTGTGCGGGGAGGTCTATCGAGGGCTGGCGGCCTGACCGCATCAGCTCACGGCGAGCGAGTTCCGATCACGGCGAGCGAGTTCCGATGCTGCCGGTTGGTCGCGATGAGGCCGTCGAGGGCGTCACGGGTGACGGTGAGAGCGGCGATGTGCTCGGTCAGCCTGTCCCGTTCGCGCATCATCCGCTCCAGCGCGCCGTCGGAGTTCGCCGCGCTGGGCGCGTCCACGCAGGGCAGAACCTCAAGGATGGTACGGCTGGACAGGCCTGCGGCGTACAGCGACTGGATGAGGGTCACCCGCTCCGCCTCGTACTCGGTGTAGTGTCGCTGGCCCCGGGGGCTCCGGACGCTGGTCAGCAGGCCCTGTTCCTCGTAGTAGCGCAGTGACCGCACACTCACCCCGGTGCGCGCCGCGAGCTCGCCGATCCGCATGGGCCAACCTTTCCGGCGCGCACGGCTTCGGTGACCTGGCCCGCAACGCTCGCATCTGACGTCAGTGGCAGGTTCCAGCGTAGCGGCACGCCCGTCCGGTGTGCGCCGCCACGCGACGGCGGGGGCGCTCTTCGGTGGCCCCGGGGCACGATTGCCCGTACTCCCTGGGGTGAAGCGCGCCCCCGCCGGGGCGTGTCAGGCGACGGTGAGCTGGACCTCGACGTTGCCGCGGGTGGCGTTGGAGTAGGGGCACATCTGGTGGGCGGCGTCGAGCACGGACTTGGCGGTGGCCTCGTCCAGGCCGGGCAGTTCGGCCTCGATGGTGACGCTGAGGCCGAAGCCGCCGGCGGGGAGCGGGCCGATGCCGACGTCGACGGTGATCGCGGTGTCGACGAGGGTGACCTTCTGCATGCTGGCGACGCGCTTGAGGGCGCTGTGGAAGCAGGCGGCGTAGCCGGCGGCGAACAGCTGCTCGGGGTTGGTCAGGGCGCCGCCGGGGCCACCCATCTCCTTCGGGACGGCGAGGTCGAAGTCGAGGACGCCGTCGCTGGAACGGACGTGTCCGCTGCGTCCGTCGCCGGTCGCGGTGGCCGAAGCGGTGTAGAGGGCGCTCATGGGAGGTCCTTTCGCGGGTTACGGGCCTTGTGCAGCAGGTGGTGCAGGGTGCTGAGCTCGTCGAGGGTGAGCCCGGTGGCGCAGATGAGCCGCTGGGTGAGGTCGTCGAGCTGCTCCCGCAGGGCGGTGCCCTCGGCCGTGGGGTGCACGACCACGACGCGTTCGTCGCCCGGGTCGCGCAGCCGGTGCACGAAGCCCTGAGTTTCGAGGCGTTTGAGCAGCGGTGACAGGGTGCCGCTGTCGAGGGCGAGGGCGCGGCCGAGGTCGCGCACGGTGGTCGGGCCGTCGTGCCAGAGCACGCGCAGCACCAGGTATTGCGGGTAGGTCAGGTGGTGCGGGTCGAGCAGCGGGCGGTAGAGCGCGGTCATGCCGCGGCTGGCCGCGTAGAGCTGGAAGCAGATCATGTCGTCCAGGGCCGTGCTCGCCTTCATACCCCGGAACAGTAGTGAGCAATCCAGTTGTGCACAACTGAATCGTGGGCTGGTTAACATGCCGGCATGCGTTTCGTGAAGCTCTCCCCCACCGCCCTCAAGGCCCTCGTCGCCGGTGACCTGGACGCCGCGAGCGAGGCCGCCGGCATCCGGCTCACCCCGTACCTGGTGGACGAGCGGTGGCTGTGGGAGGTCCGGCTCGCCGACATCGACGCCGACCCCGGCGCGGCGGAGTGGATCGCCCGGGCCGCGGTCGCCGACGACGGCCAGGTCGTCGGGCACGGCGGTTTCCACGGGCCACCGGACGCCGAGGGCGTGGTCGAGGTCGCCTACTCCGTCGACCCCGCGCACCGGCGCCGCGGGCACGCCAAGGCGATGCTCGCCGCGCTGCTCGACCGCGCCGACGCCGACCCCCGGGTCACCGCCGTGCGGGCCAGCATCCGCCCCGACAACACCGGCTCACGGGCCACCATCGCCGGCTTCGGCTTCTTCAAGATCGGCGAGCAGTGGGACCCGGAGGACGGCCTGGAAGACGTCTACCTGCGCTCGAAGCGGACCACCAGGGGGCGGTGATCCGAGACCGGCGGGTGCGGGGTACGCACCTGCACCACCCGGCCCAGCTCGGCCGCGCCCCGCGGATCCACCAGCACGTGGTCCAGCTGCGTCTTCGGTGCCGGGCTCGGGAACGTCGCCGCCCGTGCCAGCGGTTTCCACCCGGTGAACGCCCGCACCGGGCCCGCCGGCATGTTCAGGTCGCCGAGCAGCACCCGCGGCGCCGGCAGGGCCCGCAGCGCGCGCACCGCCGCCCGCAGCTGCCGCACGTTCCAGCCCGGCACGAACGACAGGTGCGTGGTCGCCACCGTCAGCGGACCGGCCGGCGTCTCCACCACGGCCGCCAGCAGCACCCGCGGCTCGTCACGCAGCAGCAGCAACCCGCCGTCGGGCACGTAGACCGGGGAACGCATCGGCGCCGCCGGCAACTGGGTGATCTGCCAGCGCTGCACCGGGAACCGGCTGACCAGCGCGATCCCGTACTGCGGGTGCGCGATGTCCGCCCCGGAATGCCACGGCTCCCAGGTCTGGCCCGGCGTGCCGACCACCGCCGCGGCGAACCGGTGCGTGCCCGCCCCCAGGGCCTCGGCGGCCAGGGCGGTCAGGTCGATGTTGCCGCTGCGCGGCTGCGCCCGGTCCACTTCCTGCAGGCCCAGCACGTCGGCGTCGAGGTCGGCGATCGCGGTCCGGATCCGATCGGCGTGTACGGTGCCGTCGGACAGCGATCTGCCGTGCAGCAGGTTGAAGGTGGCCAGGCGCACAACGCCGACCCTAGCCAATGGAGTGAGTGCCGTGTTCTTCAAGGCGGTCTGTTGCGCCGCGACGATCTTCATAGCGGGCGCGATGCTCGGCCTCTGGCTGCAGAAAGTACGTGGCAAGCGTTGATCGTCACACTGCTGATCGCGGCCGCCGCGGCCGGCTGGGTCGACGCCGTCGTCGGCGGTGGCGGCCTGCTGCTGCTGCCGGCCCTGCTGCTCGCCGCGCCGCAACTGCCGCTGGCGACCGCGCTGGGAACGAACAAACTGGCCGCGATCTTCGGAACCAGTACGGCGGCGGTCACCTACGCCCGCCGCACGAAGATCGACTGGACGGTGGCGGGGCCAGCCGCCGCGCTCGCCGTGCTCTGCGCCGGCTGTGGGGCCGCCCTGGCCGGGGCGGTGCCGGCCGCCGCGTACCGGCCGGTGGTCCTGGTCGTGCTCGTCGCGGTCGCCGTGTTCGTCACGATCCGCCCGCAGATGGGGCTGATGGAACTGCCCGAACGGCGCACCCCGTGGCGCCGCGGCCTGGCCGTCGCCGTCGCCGGTGGCGTCATCGCCGCCTACGACGGACTGATCGGTCCCGGCACCGGCACCTTCCTCGTGCTGGCGTTCACCACCCTGATCGGCGCCGACTTCGTGCACGGCTCCGCGATGGCGAAGATCGTCAACACGGCGACGAACTTCGGCGCGCTGACCGTGTTCGCCTACCACGGTCACGTGGCCTGGCTGCTCGGCCTGGCCATGGCCGTCTGCAACATCGGCGGCGCGATCGTCGGCGCCCGGATGGCGTTGCGGCGCGGTTCCGGTTTCGTCCGCGTCATCCTGCTCGTCGTGGTGCTGGCCCTGATCATCAAGCTCGGCTGGGACCAGTACAGACTGTCCGCATGAGTGACGACCTCCCCGAGCTGATCGCGCGGATCGAGGACCAGGAACGCCGGCTGGTCCTGACCCGCTTCACCGAGACCGACGCGTGGGCACTGGGCTGCCTGCTGGTCGAGCTCGCCACCACCCGCGAGCTGCCCGTCGCCGTCGACATCCGCCGCGGCGAGCAGCAGCTGTTCCACGCCGCGCTGCCCGGCGCCACCGCCGACAACGACGCCTGGATCGAGCGCAAGGTGCGGGTGGTGCACCGGTTCGGCGCCTCCAGCTACCTGGTGGGCCGCCGGCTGGCGGCCAAGGGCCAGAGCCTCTCGGCGGAGCTGGGCGTGGACCCCGCGCTCTTCGCGGCGCACGGCGGAGCTTTCCCGGTACGGGTCACCGGCGCCGGCGTGGTCGCGGTCGTCACCGTCAGCGGCCTGCCGCAGGCCGAGGACCACGCCCTGGTCGTGGAGGCCCTGACCACGTTTTCCGCCGGGCGCTGAATCTGCTGCCGGCAGATCGGGCTACCGGTGTGCCGGCCCCGTCGGGCAGGCTTCGGCGCATGCGGATCCTGGTGCTCGGCGGAAGTGGTTTCGTAGGACGGGCGGTCGCCTCCGCGGCGGTCGCCCGCGGTTGTGCGGTGACGGTGCTCAACCGGGGGCGGCGCCCGGCGGTGCCCGGGGTGCGGGTGCTCGTCGGGGATCGGTCGCCCGGGGCGGACGCCGGCTCCGCGCCCAGCTCCGGTGCCGGGTCCGGGCCTTCGGACGCCGGCATCGGGAGCCGGGACGCCGGGTCCGCAGAGTACGCCGGGCTGGGCGCCCTCGGAGACGAGACGTTCGACGCGGTGATCGACACGTGGTCGGCGCAGGCGTCCGTGGTGGGTGCGGCGGCGTCGGCGCTGGCCGGGCGGGCCGGACACTACACCTACATCTCGAGCCGGTCGGTGTACCACTACGACGAGCAGGCCGGCACCCGGGTCTCGGGTGAGGACGCGCCGCTGGTGGACGCGGACGACCCCGGTTACGCCGGTGACAAGCTGCGCGGGGAGATCGCGGCCGCCCGGTTCGGCGGGCCGCTGCTGCTGGCCCGCGCCGGCCTGATCCTGGGCCCGCACGAGGACATCGGCCGGCTGCCCTGGTGGCTGCGCCGGCTCGAACGCGGCGGCCCCACCCTGGCGCCCGGCCCGCGCGACCTGCCCCTGCAGTACGTCGACGCCCGCGACCTGGCCGACTTCGTCCTCGACGCTGCGGCCGCCGGGCGCACCGACCCCTACGACGTGGTCAGCGAACCCGGGCACACCACCATGGGCGAGTTCCTGGACGTCGCCAACGAGGTCACCGGCGGGCACGCCGACCTGCGCTGGACCGACCCGCGGGCGATCCTCGACGCCGGCATCGAACCCTGGACACAGCTGCCGGTGTGGCTGCCGCCGGGCCCCCTGCACGACTTCCTGCACGGCGGCGACGTCTCCCGGGCGGTGGCGGCGGGGTTGCGCTGCCGCCCGGTCCGCGACACGGTGACCGACACCTGGGCGTGGCTGCGGTCCCTGCCGGACGGGCCGCCGCAGCGCGCGGACCGTCCCGTGGTCGGGCTGCCGCCGGAACGGGAAGCCGCCCTGCTGTAGCGCCCGGCGCTCGCCTCTGCCGCCGGAACGGGAGGCCGCCCGGCGGTCGCTTCCGCGGCCGAAGCGGGAGGCTGTCCCGCTGTAGCGCCCGGCGGTTGTGGCGTAAGCGACGACGACGCGTCCCGGGACGCCGAGGTCCACTCGCAGGCGCGACGGCCGATGCGGACCGGGAACGCGGTGACGGAAAGCCGGGCCGTCAGGAACGCGCCGCCGCGGGTTCGGCCCGGGTCGCGGACCGTCCCCGCAACCCGGGCCGCGCGCCGGGCGGGCCGAGCCGACTGCCCCGGCTCCGGCCCGCCCGGCGCGCTTTCTCACCGGCGCTCTCACCTTGGCGCCCGCCCGGCACGTGCCGAAACCTGGGAGCGCTCCCGCTCACGATAGCTCACCGCCCTGCGCGGGTCGGCCACCCGCGACTCGCGCATGCCCCGACGCTCCCCACCAGCGCTGATGCGGGCTAAAGTGTGGTAGCCGGTAGCCATCGGCCACAGCTACCCCCTAAAGCCGTTTCGGTGGGATCAATGAGCGGCTTCCCCGCGCTGTACGGCGGCAACACCTGCCTCGACTTCGCCAACACCGCCGACCGCCGCGACGGCGCACCGCAGCCGGAACACGTGCCCGGATACGGCGATCTGGTGCGCTGGGCGGCGTACGCCGGGCTGCTCGACGCACCCGCCACCCGCCACCTGCACACCCTCGCCGCGGCGCGCCCGCAGGCCGCGCAGGCGTCACACACCGCGGCGCTCACCCTGCGCGAAGCGATCTTCCGGGTCTTCGCGGGCCGGGCCGGCGGCACCCCACCGGCCCCGGCGGACCTCACCCTCATCCAGCAGGGGTACGCCGCCGCGCTCGCCACCGCCCGCCTCGAACAGCGCGGCGACACCTTCGTCTGGACGCTGCCCGCCGACCACCTGCACCGCGCGTGGTGGCCGGCCGCGGTGGCCGCCGCGAAACTGCTGACCACCGGCCCGCTCGCCCGCGTCAAGCTCTGCGCCGCCGGCTGCCGCGGCCTGTTCCTGGACACCAGCAAGAACAGCAGCCGCCGCTGGTGCAGCATGGACGCCTGCGGCACCAGCACAAAAATCCGCAACCAGAACGCCCGCCGCCGCGCCGCCCGCGCCTGACCGCGCCATCCGGCCGCTCGGCGACGCCCCGCCGGCACGCTCGCGGCTGGGCAGGGGGCCTACGTCGCCCCCAGCCCGACCTCGGCGACGGGGAGCGGTCGGCTACGTGGCGTCCGCGGGCCTACGTCGCCCCCAGCCCGACCTCGGTGACGGGAAGCGGTCGGCTGCGTGGCGTCCGCGCGGCGGTGTTGATCTGCTGGCGTAGCGAAATCGCGGTGTTGACCCCTTGATCACAGCAATTTCGTATCGCTAGCAGATCAACATCTCGGCTGGGGCCCGTCCGGGCGGCACTGGGGCAAGAACCGGCGGAGAAATCCCGCACCAACGGGTGCGGGAACCGGATCCCGCCAGAACGGCGATGGATCATGCCGCTAACGGCGACGGGTCATGCCGGTGCGGCGACAAGTCATGGCAGTACGGCGATGGTGAGCACGCCGGCTGCTGACCCTCCCCCGGGAATCCGCCCCGCCATGAGATGACCCTTCTCGTCGTCGCGTGACCGCACACGAGAGGCCCGGAACCGTACGCGCCGCCCATTGTCGGCGGTGGCAGCAGCCGTGGTCCGCCCGTTGCGGAAAGCGCCGTCCCGCGGCTGGGTTCCGCGAGCGCGTCAACATAGCGTTGACGACGTGGCAGACGAACTGGTCCGGCTTGCGGAGATCCGTGCGGCTCGTGCACTGCTGGACGAGCAGGAACTGGACCTCATCGACCGTGCGCGCCACGCGGGCGCCACGTGGGCCCGGATCGCCGCCGCCGTGGGATTGGGCAGCCGGCAGGCCGCCGAGCAGCGCCGGCAACGCCTCGCGGCCGCCGCGCAGGCCCGGTGCCGCGACGTCGACCTGGAGCAGGGGCCCGGCGTCGCCGCCGCGCGGACCGCAATGACTGGTCTGCACAACTGGATGACTCTGGATCGGCACTGGGACTCCCGCTTCACCCGGGCGGCGCTGGTGCGCGCCACCGTGGCCGTCGCGCTGCGGGCCGCACCCGGCGCCCTGTACGCACTGGGTCGGCACGTGCTCGCCGACCTGACCGCGGTGGCCCCGCGTCATCTGCCCGCGCCGGTCCGACAGGAGGCGGCAGCCCTGCGAGCGGCGTTGTCAACGCGAGATTGACATCTATCCCCGGGGCTTGCTGCAGACGCCGGGCACCTCTGAAGATATGAGCCGGAACGGCTCAACTCTGGAGGGTTCGTGCGCGGTAATGCGGCGCTGTTCGTCCTGATCTCGCTGCTGTCGGGTTGGGGAAGCACCACCATGTCCCTGGTCGCCGGCATCTGGATCCTCGACCTCACCGCGTCCGCCGGCCTGGCCGCCCTCGCCGGTCTCTGCGTCTACGCCCCGCAACTGGCCGGACCGTGGCTCGGCGCCGTGCTCGACCGGCTGCCACAGCGCGCCACCATGATCGCGGTCAATCTGGGGCTCGCCGCGGTGCTGCTGAGCCTGTTCACCGTGCGGACCGCCGAGCACACCTGGCTGATCTTCGTGGTCGCGTTCACGTACGGGGTCAGCTACGTGATCATCGACGCCGGGGAGACCGCTCTGCTGCCGCGGGCCCTGGCGCCGGCGCGGCTCGCGGACGTCAACGGCTGGCGGACCAGCGCCCAGGAAGGTGTCAAACTGGTGGCACCGCTGGCCGGCGCCGGCCTCTACGCGTGGCACGGCGGCCCCGTCGTCGCCGCGGTCAGTGCCCTGATGCCGGTCCTGGTCGCCGGCCTGTACGCGGCCCTGCGACTGAACCCGCCCGGCTCCCCGACGCACCGGCCGGACGGCTGTCGTACCGGCCCGGGCATCCGGCGCACCCCGTACGCCATCCGTCTCACCGTGGGCCTCGCCGCGACCGCGATCGCCATGTCCGGGTTCACCACCGCGGCCCTCTACGCGGTCGTGACGACCGACCTGGGGCTGCCGGCGACCGTTCTCGGTGTGCTGCTCAGCGTCCAGGGTGCCGGTTCCGTCCTCGGTGGTCTGGTGGCCGGGCGCCTCATCGCCGCGCGCGGGGCGGTCACGATCGGCGTGGCCGGCACGGTTCTGTTCGCCGCCGGCTGCCTGCTGCGCTGCTTGCCCTGGCCGCCGGCGGTGTTCGCCGCTTCAGCGCTCATCGGTGTCGGACTGCCCTGGACCGTCGTGGCCGCGGTCACCGCCGTGCAGACACACGCACCGGCGGCCTCCCTCGGCCGGGTCGCCGCGACAGCCAACACCGTCATGTTCGCCCCGATCGCTGTGGCCATTCCACTCGGAGCCGCCGCCGTGCAGCTCGGCGGCCGCGCCCCCTTGGTCGTCGCCGCGATCGTCTGCCTGGCGGCCGCCACAGCCGTGTGCCGGGTGCCCGCTCAGCGCCGTGCCGCCGGCAGGCTCGTGGCCCCGGGGTCCCGGTGACCGTGCGGAAGGAGTCGCGGTACCGCGCCCGGCCGCTACGAATGAGAAATGCCCATCCTGCAGCGCCGCGGCATCCCGGCCGGCTCTTCCCGCCCGACCGCTCGACGGGTGCCGGAGGTTGAACGTCACGCGGGGACGAGGGAGACGGCGATCAGGGCGACAGCGGAGCCGGCGAAGACCACGGTGTTGCGCAGGTATGTCTGGGCGCGGACCCAGTGCGGGAAGGCGTCCTCGGCGGCGTGCAGGAAGGGCGCGACCTCGATGCGGGCCAGCTCCGGGTCGCCGTTGCGGCGGAAGGCCGCCTCCACGGACGTCACCGCCGTGAGGTTGCTGTGGACGATCGCCACGTTCATCAGCAGGACCAGCGAGGAGAAGATCCAGGTCAGTAGCTGGGCCAGGTCGGCGCCGGCGAAGTTCAGGGCCGCGGTGAGGGTCATCACCGCGGCGACGGCCAGCGGCGCCGCGGTCTCGTGGCCGCCGGCGTCGAACCGGAGTTTGTTCTCCTCCAGCACCTCGGGGCGGACGTTCTGGCGGCGGAGCTCGGCCACCGCGGCGGCCTTCGCGGCCGGGCCGAAGCGATGGCGGACGACCGGGATGCTGACGAAGGCGGCGGCGACGAGCAACTGCATGACGGCGGTGATGGTGTGCATCGGGAACCCCTCGACTTGTACTTAGTTCAAGTAAGTTGGCGAGGGGGACCGTAACCCCCGACTTGAACAATGTGCAAGGCCCTTCTTGAACAATGTGCAAGCGGCTGCGTAGCGTACGGGGCATGCCGCGCGACACCCTGACCCGAGAACAGATCGTCCGTACCGCCGTCGAACTCCTGGACGCCGAGGGCCTCGAAGGCCTGAACATGCGCGCCCTGGGCCAACGACTCGGCTCCGCGGCCACAGCCGTGTACTGGCACGTCCAGAACAAGGACAACCTCGTCCTGCTCGCCACCGACCACGTGTGGGGCGAACTCGCCCTGCCGGACCTGGAGGCGGTCGGCTGGCGCACCGCGGCCACCGCCATGGCCACCGACCTGTACGCGATGTTCATCCGGCATCCGTGGCTGGTGCAGGCCCTCGCCGCACATGTCCTCTACGGCGAGGGCAAGGCCCGCCACGACGACCACAGCTTCGCCGTCTACGAGGCCGCCGGCTTCACCGGCGCCCGGGCCGACCAGGCCGCCGCCGCCGTGTTCACCTACGTTCTGGGCAACGCGGCCGGCGCCGCCGCGACCGCCTCACTTACCCGCAGACTGACCCGGGACGGCGCCATTGCCGAAGAACACTTCCAGGCCGCCATGGCCGAGGCCCAGCAGATCGCCATGGGCTACCCGCACCTGCGTGCCCGCCTGGAAACCCCGGCCGCGACCGAGTACACCGCCGCTGCCGACAAGGCCTTCGAGTTCGGCCTGCATGCCCTTCTCGACGGCCTCGAACAGCAGATCGCCGCATAGCCCCGGGACCCCCACACGGAGCGTCGGTACGACGTACGGCACCGCTTCGGCCGCAGGCCGGCCTTCGCTACCGGTCAGCGTGGCTGTTCCTGTGGTGCCGGGCCTTCGCAGCCAGGTCCTGGGTGCCGATGACGCTGAGCAGTTGGAGCTGACTCACGGCCTCCGAGCCGGGCCTCGGGGTGAGGATGACCAGGCGCTGGTCCTGGCGGGAGGTGCCGAGCACCTCGCAGTCCAGTTCGATGGTGCCGACCGAGGGGTGGACGATGCGTTTGCGGTCCGAGCGGCGTACGGCCACGTCGTGTTGCTGCCAGAGCGTGGTGAACTCGTCACTGCTGTTCTGCAGGGCGCGGATCATTTTCGCGGCTTCGGGGTCACCCGGGCGCAGGGCGATGGCGGCCCGGACGTCGGCGACCATGATGCGGGCCTGCTCCTGCTGATCCTCGGCGGGGTATTGGGCGCGGGCGGCGGGGTCGGTGAAGAAGCGGTAGATGTGGCTGCGTGCCATGCCCCGGAAAGCCGAGACCTGATCACCGAGCAGGGCAACTGCCAGACGGTTCTGCGCGAGCGTGATCCCCAGGTCGGAGCCGATCTGGGCGGGTATGGCGGTGAGCGCGTCCAGCAGGCGCAGCAGGCCGGGGCTGACATGTTCGTCGACACCCAGAACCGGCGGTGCGTGATGCCCGGCCAGCCGGTACAGGTGGTCGCGCTCGTCCGTGGTGAGGCGCAGCGCGCGGGACAAGGCGTTGAGCATCTGCGGTGAGGGCTGGGGTCCGCGTGCCTGTTCGAGGCGGATGTAGTAATCCGGGGACATGCCGGCGAGGTCGGCGACCTCGTGACGGCGTAGCCCCGGTGTGCGTCGGCGGGCACCCGCGTGCAGGCCGACGTCGGCGGGCTGAAGGTGCTCACGGCGCGTCCGGAGGAAACCGGCCAGCTCCTTTTGTTGCATCTGACCAGCCTGCCTCATGGCCCCCGGGCGAGACAGGGACCGGCGATACCTGTCTCACGGGGTCTCTCCCGCCGATGACCGGGCGGGCTCAGGCTCAAGCCCATGAAGATTCTTGTCACCGGCGCGACCGGTACCGTCGGCGGTCACATCGTCCGCAAACTCCGAGGCCACGAGGTGGTCGCTCTCGTCCGCGATCCGTCGGCCGCAATGCCCGCTGGTGTCACCGCGATCGCCGGCGACTTGACCGACCGGGACGACGTGAACCGCGCGCTGGAAGGTGTCGACCGGGCGTTCTTGATCCTGGCCGCCGACAGCGGGGCGATCTTCGCGCAGGCCGCCGCCGAGGCCGGCCTGCGGTTGGTGGTCATGCTGTCCTCGTTCACCGTCGACACGCCGCTGCGGTCCGGGGCGGCCAACGTCGTCGCCGCACATCACCGGGCGGGGGAACAGGCACTGACGAAGGCGGGGGTGCCGGCCGCCTTCCTGCGGGCCGGAGGGTTCGACTACAACATCGTGCCGTGGGTGGCGGCGGCACGCGACGACGTCGTACGTCTGCCGTACCCGGACATGCGATCGCCGTTCGTGGATCCCGCCGACATCGCGGCGGCGGCGGTCGCGCTGCTGACCGCCGCCGAGCCGATGCCCGGGGAGTACTCGATCACCGGCCCCGAGGCCGGGTCACTGCGTGAGCAGGTCGCCGAGATCAACCGGGCCTTCGGCCGCTCGTACGTCGTCCAGGAGCTCGGCGAGCAGGAGACCGGAATCGGCTTCCTGGACGAGATGCCGGACCCCGTACGCACGTCGTTCCTCGAAGTCTTCGAAGGCGCGGGGCACGTGACACCGAGCGACGACGTCCTGCGTCTGACGGGCACACCCGCGCGTCCGTTCGGCGCTTGGCTCGACGAGAACCGCGGAGCCTTCGCCGTGCATCAGTGACGCGTGATCCGGGCCGGCCGGTCAGGGGGTGTCCGGGGTCGCCGTGACCAGGCCGGTCTCGTAGGCGACGACGACCAGCTGGGCGCGGTCGCGGGCGTTGAGTTTGGTCAGCAAGCGGCCGACGTGCGACTTCACGGTGGCGAGGCTGAGGGTGAGATGGGCGGCGATGTCGGTGTTGGACAGCCCGCGCGCCACCAGGGTCAGGATCTCGCGTTCCCGGCCGGTCACGCCGGTGAGCCGGCGGTGGAACGCACGCGACGGCCGCGGCTGGGCGCCGAACGCGGCGATGACGCGCCGGGTGACGGCGGGGGCGAGCAGGGCGTCACCGGCGGCGACCACGCGCAGGGCGTCGACGAGACCGGCGGCGGTGGTGTCCTTGAGCAGGAAGCCGCTGGCGCCCGCGCGCAGCGCGCCGTACACGTACTCGTCGAGGTCGAAGGTGGTCAGGATCAGCACCCGGATGTCGCCGGTGTGCCGGCAGATCTGCTCGGTGGCGTCGATGCCGGTCATGTCGGGCATCCGGATGTCCATCAGGACCACGTCCGGGCGGTGCGCCAGCGCCAGCCGGACCGCGTCGCGGCCGGTGCCGGCCTCACCGACCACGGCGAAACCGGGGGTGCTGTCCAGCAGGACCCGGAAGCTGTCGCGCAGCAGCGCCTGGTCCTCGGCGATCAGGACCCGGACGGGCCCGGTCCGGGGGCCGGTCACGGCTGGCCCTGCCGGTACGGGATGCGCGCGTCCACCGCGAACCCGCCGCCGCCGTGCGGCCCGGTGCGCAGGCTGCCGCCGTACGCGATGATCCGTTCTCGCATCCCGCGCAGCCCGTGCCCATGCCCGTGCCCGGGCACCGCCGCGGTGCCGTCGTCGGTCACCCGCACCGTGACCGCGTCCGCACCGGCCCGCACGTCGACGGTGCATGCGGTGGCGTGCGCGTGCCGGACGATGTTGGTCAGCGCCTCCTGCACGGTGCGGTACACCACCAGCCGGATCCCGTCCGGCAGGCCCGGCACCCCGTCCAGGGTCATCGTCACCCGCACCCCGGCCTGCTCGGCGCGGCCGGCCAGGGCGCGCAGGTCGCCGTCCGGCGCGGTGCCCGCGTCCCGGCCGTCGCGCAGCAGGCCCACGGCACGGCGCATCTCGACCAGCGCCTCCCGGCCGGCCGTCTCGATCACCTCCAGCGCGGCCAGGCTCTCCTCGGGCCGCACCGCGGCGACGTGCCGGGCCACACTCGCCTTCATCGCGATCATGCTCAGGCTGTGCGCCACGGTGTCGTGCATGTCCCGGGCGATGCGTAGCCGTTCCTCGGTCACCGCCCGCGCGGCCCGTTCGGTGAACGCCCGCTCGGCGAGGTCGTGGCGGCGGCGGACCAGCCGGCCGGCCAGCCACGGCACCGCCACCACCGCTGTGGCCACCAGCGGCGCCGCCGGCCACAGCAATCCCAGCGCGGCGGCACCGGTCAGGCCCGCCGCCAGCACCGGCACCGACCGCGACAGCGCCAGGTCCGCCCCCGCCGGGAACTGGGTCAGGGCCACCGCGGCGCACAGGCCGGGCGCGGCGTACGCCGGGATCACCCCGCCGGCCAGGACCGCACCGGACGCGGCGAGCGCCACCGCGGCGGCGGGCAGCACCAAGCGGCGGCGCACCGCGACCGCGGCGGCGACCGCGGCCACCAGTGCCCACTCCCACCAGGCCGGACGTCCGGTCTCCCGGGCCGCCTGCGCGCACACCGCCAGCACGGCCACGGCCGCCACCGCATCGACGAGCGTCCCTCGCGTCCTGAGCACCGGGTCAGGCTATCCATTGCGGACGCCCGGTGGCGTCCGTCCCGGGGCTGTCATCCTGCGGTAGCACCCGCCCGCCCCCGCTGCGCCCGGCGGCCCAGGCACGGTTTGGTGCGCCGGCCCGATGTGCCGCACCCGGTCGCGGCGGCACAGTGCTGCGACATGAGCACAACCACCACCTGCCGTCCCTTCACCTTCCCCGGACCGCGGCTCGGCGGCGTGTCCCTGATCGCCGGGCCCCTGCTGCTGCTGACCGGCACCGTGCTGCGCCTCGGCGTGCCGTTCTTCTTCCCCGACCAGCTCGCCGCGCACCACCGCCAGCCCGCCCTGTTCGGGGCGGCGTACGCCCTGGTCCTGGCCGGCACCGTCGCGCTGTGGCCGGGGATCGCCGCCGTCGCCGCCCGCGTCGGCGGTACCCGGCCCGGCTGGGCGGTGTGGGGCGGCGCCCTGGTGACGGCCGGTCTGTTCGCGCGCGCCTTCCACCACGGCGCCACCACGTTCGCCTTCGCGCTGGCGGACGCCGACGGCCCGGGCGCCGCCGTCCGGGCCGTCGGCGTCTACTACGCCTACCCGGAGTGGGTGGCGTCCAGCCTGACGGCCGCGGTGATGCTCGGCTGGGTGGTCCTGGCGACCGGCTGCTACCTGTCGGGCACCCTGCGGCTGCTGCCGGCGGTGGCCCTGGCCCTGATGTCGGGCCTGATGATCGGGGTGCTCAAGGGCAGCACGTGGGCGTCGGCGGTGCAGGTCGCCGGGCTCGTGGTGGCGCTGGTGCCGCTCGGGGTGTCGATGCTGCGCGAGGCCGGCCGGCCCGCCCGGGGCACGGTGCTGCTGGTGTTGCTGTTCGCCGCCGGTTCGATCGTTCTCGGACAGCTGGGCTGAGCGGCGAGATACCTGCCGGGCGACAACCCTGCCGGGTGACGCGAAGGGGCCGGTGGGCGACGCGGAGCACGCGGATGCGGTCCGGCCGCGGCTCGGTCAGCGGCGGGGGTCGCCCGGGGTGAGCACGTCGGAGACGGCGCGCAGCTGCTCGGGCGGCAGGGCGGCCGCGGCGTCCGGGTTGCGGGTGCTGCCCGGGTGAGCGCACACCCGGGCGCCGTCGCGGACCTGCCAGCGGGTGGGAAAGGCGCCGGCCAGGCGGGCGGCGACGGCGCCCGGGTCACCGCCGGTGCCGGTGGTGCGCAGCGCCGCGGCCAGCGCCGCCACGGCGGGTGCGCCCGCGGCGGGGCTGTCACCGAGGACCGGGGCGAGCAGCAGCAGCGACCGGGCCCGGGCCAGGGGGTCGGCCTGCCGGGCGGCCACGGCGGCGAGTTCGGGCCAGGACAAGGCGGGGCCGTCGGGGACGCCCTCGGCGTACCCGATCCGTACCGGGCCGGCGCCGGGCACGTCGAGCAGGTAGTCGACGCCGGGGTCGTCGTCGTTGCGGTACAGCACGGTCAGGCCGGCGCCGGCGGCGAACACCGGGCTGCCACCGGAGTCGGTGAGCCGCAGCCAGGCGCCGCGGACCAGGCCCAGGTCGGTGCCGAACAGCGCGGCCACCGGCGCGTCCAGGGGTTCACCGAGGGCGGCACCGAGGTGCGCCGCCCAGAACCCGGGCCGGGTCAGCAGCACCGAGCCGTCGAAACAGAAGTCACCGGTCACGGCGACCGTTGTACCCCGCCGGAAGAGGCGGGAACTTATAACTTATACGGCGCGGGCGGCGTGCCGGCCGGCCGCGCGCCCGGAGAACAGGCAGCCGCCGAGGAACGTACCCTCCAGGGCGTTGTAGCCGTGCACCCCGCCGCCGCCGAACCCGGCCACCTCGCCCGCCGCGTACAGCCCGGGCAGCGCCGCGCCCGCCGGGTCCAGCACCCGCGAGTCCAGGTCGGTCTGGATGCCGCCGAGGGTCTTGCGGGTCAGGATGTGCAGTTTCACCCCGATCAGCGGGCCCGCGGCCGGGTCAAGGATGCGGTGCGGGGTCGACGTCCGCCCGATCCTGTCGCCGAGGTAGCGGCGCGAGTTGTGGATGCCCTGGATCTGCGCATCCTTGCTGACCTTGTTGGCGATCTGGCCGTCGCGGGCGGCGATCTGGGCCCGCACGGTGGCCGCGTCCAGCAGCGGCGTGTCGGTCAGCTTGTTCATCCCGGCGACAAGGTCCTCGACGGTGCCGGCGACCACGAAGTCGGCGCCGTGCTGCTTGAACGCCTCCACCGGGGCGGGCGCGCCCTTGCCGAACAGCCGTTCCTTGATGAAGGCGCGCCGGTCCCCGGCGGTCAGGTCCGGGTTCTGTTCCGAACCGGACAGCGCGAACTCCTTCTCGATCATCTTCTGGGTGAGGACGAACCAGGAGTGGTCGTAGCCGGCGATCTCCGGGCTGGTGCGCAGGTACTTCAGCGTGCCCAGCGTGTCGTAGCTGGGGAAGAACGGTGCCGGCAGGCGCCGCCCGAGCGCGTCGAACCACATCGGGGACGGCGCGGACAGGATCCGGATGCCGTGGCCGGGCCAGACCGGGCTCCAGTTCTGCACGCCCTCGGTGTAGTGCCACATCCGGTCCCGGTTGACCAGGCGCGCCCCGGCGGACTCGGCGATGCCCAGCATCCGGCCGTCCACGTACGCCGGCACCCCGGTGATCATGGTGGTGGGTGCGGTGCCGAGGCGCCGCGGCCAGTACTGGCGCACCAGGTCGTGGTTGGCGCCGATCCCGCCGGAGGTGACGATCACCGCCTGGGCGCGCAGCGTGAAGTCGCCGACGACCTCGCGGCTGGAGCTGACCCCGCGGGCGGCGTCGTCCGGTGCCAGCAGCGCGCCCCGGACCCCGGTGACCGCGCCGCCCTCGACGATCAGCTCGTCGACCCGGTGCCGGTGGTGGAAGGTGAGCAGGCCCGCCTCGGCGGCGCGGTGCGCGGACGCCGCGAAGGGCGCGACCACGCCGGTACCCGTACCCCAGGTGATGTGGAACCGCGGCACCGAGTTGCCGTGCCCGCCGGCGCGCAGGTCGCCGCGTTCCGCCCAGCCGGCGAACGGCAGCCAGCTCATCCCCAGCCCGGCCAGCCAGGCCCGTTTCTCGCCGGCGGCGAACTCGACGTAGGCGCGCGCCCACTTCACGGCCTGCGCGTCCTCGTCGGCGACCCGGTCGAAGCCGGCACTGGCCTGCCAGTCCGCCCAGGCCAGGTCGACGCTGTCGGTGATCCGGGCGCGTTTCTGCTCGGGGCTGCCGACGAAGAACAGCCCGCCGAACGACCACCAGGCCTGCCCGCCCAGGTTGCCGGCGTTCTCCTGGTCGACCAGGGCGACCCGTTTGCCGGCGGCGGTGAGTTCGTGCGCGGCGGCCAGCCCGGCCAGCCCGGCCCCCACGACGATGACGTCAGCGTCCACGATCCGCACCTTTCGACGACAGTGACCCGCGCCACGCGGATACGAGAATTTATCGGATTCCACCGGCGCAGGGAAACGGCGCACCACCACCCGGCTGTGTCCTCGCTCGCCCCGCGTCGCCCCGCAACGACAACCCCCGGCGCCACCGGCGACAATCGACAGCGTGCCCGAACCGACCGCCGGACCCGCGCAGACCCGCACCCAACTCGCCGCGCTGCGCCCCGACCTGGTCGGCCCCTACGACGCCGCCCTGCCCGGCGCGCACACCGCGATCCTCGACCGGCTGCGCCTGGCCGTCAGCCGCGAACCCCTGCCCGGCATCACCGACCCCGGCACCGCCATCAGCGCCCACGACACCGACGCCGTCGCCGTCACCGAACGCCTCTGGCCCGGCAGCCGGCTCACCACCGAGATCGCCAACAGCGTCGCCAACCTCGCCCTGGCCCGCGCCAACGCCGAGCCCGCCGACCGGCCCCTGCCCACCGGACCCGACGCCCTCGGCCGCATCGAACAGACACTCGTCGACGGACACCCCCTGCACCCCTGCTGCCGCACCCGCACCGGCATGACCGTGCAGGACGTGCTCACCTACGCCCCCGAACACCGCCCCGTCATCCGGCTGCGCCGCCTCACCGTCCCCCGCGACCGCTGGCACGGCACCGGCCCACCCGTCCTCTACGCCCACCCCTGGCAGGTCCCCCGGCTGCTCGAGCAGTACCCCTGGCTCGGCAACGCCGGCGTCACCCGGCCCGTACGGCCCCTGATGTCGCTGCGCACCGTCGCCCCGGTCAGCGGCGGCCCGCACATCAAGACCGCCGTCGACATCGGCATGACCTCCGCCGTGCGCACCGTCTCCCCCGCCGCCGTCCACAACGGACCCGTCCTGTCCGACCTGCTGCGCCGGCTCACCACCGACCTGCCCCTCGACGTGCTCGCCGAGACCAGCGCCGGCGCCGTCATCACCGACCACGGACCCGACCGGCGCCTCGCCCACCTCGTGCGCCAGGCACCGCGCCTGCGACCCGGCGAGACCGCCGTACCCCTCGGCGTCCTCGCCACCACCCCCGCCCTGCTCGCGCGCATCGCCGACCCGTACGCCTTCCTGCGCAGACTCGGCACCGTGCTGTTCGCGCCCCTGGCCCGCGTCCTGCACCGCGGCGTCGCGCTCGAAGCCCACGGACAGAACACGCTGATCGTGCTCGACGGCACCGAACCCGTGCGCACCCTCTACCGCGACCTCGGCGGCGTCCGCGTGCACGCCGGCCGGCTGCGCGCCGCCGGCCTCGAACCACCCCACCTGCTCGGCGACCTGCCCACCGACGACGACACCGCGCTGCGCACCAAACTCGCCGCCGCCGCCCTCGGCACCGTCGCCACCCAACTCGTCGGCGCCCTCGACGCCGACGACGACAAACTCTGGGCCGTGCTCGCCGCCGCCCTGCGCGCCGACCCCAGCACCGACACCGAGGCCCTGCTCACCGAGCCGCTCCCGATCAAAGCCACCACCGCGATGCGGCTCGCCGCCGACCCCCTCGACGACATCTGGACTTACCAGCACAACCCGATGGCGGCATGAGCCACCCGCGGAAGGACCCCCCATGATCATCCGCAGTGTCAGCACCGGCCGCCTCGCCGCGGCCGCCGCACACACCGAAGCCGCCCTCGCCGTGCACGCACCCCACCTCGTCGACGGCTTCCTGCGCCACCTCCCGCACGCCGCCGACACCGTCGGGCGCCGCCTGCGCGCCGCCCTCGTCCGCGAAGAACTCACCCCACCCGTCGCCGGCGGCCGCACCCACGCCTTCCACCGCGTCGAATACCCCGTCGCCGGCGTCAGCGACCCCGTCGACCTGCTCGCCGGCATCGACAACGGCCCCTTCGCCGCCGAGATCCGCAACGCCGTCATCAACCTCGCCATCGCCCTGTCCCGCTTCACCACCACCGCACCCACCACCGACCCCGACCTCGACGCCGTCCGCCTCGAACGCCTCGCCGTCGCCGGACACAACCTGCACCCCTGCGGCCGCACCCGCCTCGGCTGGGACACCGGCGACGTCCTCGCCCACGACCTCGAAGCCGGCCACACCACCATCGGCTTCGTCGCCGTCCGCGACGACCACCACCTCGGCGACGACCTCGGCGCCCACCTCGGCCTGCCCGCCGCACCCGCCGGCTACCGCACCCAGCCCGTGCACGCCTGGCAGCACGAACTCATCACCGGCCGCTACGCCGAGCTGTTCCGCGACGGCACCCTGCGCCACCTCGACGGCCACCTCGACGCCATCCCCACCGCCGCCCTGCGCACCCTCTACGTCCCCGGCCTCGGCGCCTACCTCAAACTCTCCCTCGACATCCAGGTCACCTCCACCCGCCGCAGCATCAGCGTCGCCAGCACCCGCAACGGCCCCGCCCTCTCCACCCTGCTGCAGCACCTCGTCGCCGACGACCCCGACGGCCACCGCCTGCTGCTGCTCCCCGAGACCGCCGGCGCCGCCGTCCCCGCCGGCAGCGGCCGCGACCTGTCCGCCATCGCCCGCACCGGCCTGCGCGGCCACCTCACCGACGGCGAACACGCCGTCCCCGGCGGCGCCCTGCCCGCCCACGACCCCGCCACCGGCACCACCGTGCTCGCCGGCCTCGTCGACACCTCCCACCTCGGCGCCGCCGGCTGGCTCGACGCCTACACCCGCCTGCTCCTGCCACCCCTGCTGCGCCTCGCCACCCGCGGCATCGCCCTCGAAGCCCACCTGCAGAACTGCCTGCCCACCTTCGTCGACGGCCGCCCCCACCGGATGGCCCTGCGCGACTTCGCCGGCCTGCGCCTGCACGAACCCCGCCTCGCCGCCGCCGGACACCACATCGACCTCTGGCCCGGCTCCGTCGTCGCCACCACCGACGACACCACCCTGCTCGCCAAACTCGGCTACACCGCACTGCAGGCCCACCTCGGCGAACTCGTCATCAGCCTCACCGAAACCCACGGCCTGCCCGAGGACCACGCCTGGCGCACCGTGCGCACCGTCATCGACGACACCCTGCACGGCCACCCCGACCACGCCTACTGGACCGCACCCACCATCGCCCACAAAGCCCTCGTCCGGATGCGCCTCGCCGGCGAGAACGACATCTACCTCCCGGTCAGCAACCCCCTCGCATGACCACCGAGCCCGCCACCGCCCTGCCCGCCGCCGTCGCCGCCGCCCTGCGCGACCTGCCCGCACCCGCCTGCGCCTACCTCTACGACACCACCACCCTGCGCGAACGCGCCGCCACCCTGCGCGCCGCCCTGCCCCCGCGCACCACCATCCTGTACGCCGTCAAAGCCAACGGACACCCCGCCGTCGTCGCCACCCTCGCCGACGCCACCGACGGCCTCGACGTCGCCTCCGGCGGCGAACTGCGCCTCGCCCTCGACGCCGGCGCCCGCCGCATCGCCTTCAGCGGCCCCGCCAAGACCGACACCGAACTCGCCGCCGCCGTCCACGCCGGCGCCCTGCTCAACGTCGAAAGCGCCCACGAACTACGCCGCCTCGCCGGACTCGGCCTGCACGCCGACATCTGCCTGCGCGTCAACCGCGCCGGCCCCGCCCTCTCCGGCAGCCACACCATGACCGGCACACCCACCCCCTTCGGCATCGCCGACGACCAGCTCGGCGACGTCCTCGCCGACCTACCCCCCGGCCTGCGCGTCATCGGCTTCCACCTGCACGCCGTCTCCAACAACCTCGACGGGCACGCGCACGCCGCCTTCCTCACCGACGCGATCGGCTGGTCACAGACCAAGGCACAGGAGTACGGGCTGGACCTGCGAGTAGTAAACGCAGGAGGCGGATTCGGCGTCGACTACCGGACGGACAGCGCCATGGACCTGACACCGCTGTCCACCGTCACCGTCCCACCCGGCATCGACCTCGTCGTCGAACCCGGCCGCTGGCTCACCGCCGACGCCGGCTGGTACACCGCCGAAGTCCTCGACCTCAAAACCACCCACGGCCGCACCTTCGCCGTCCTGCGCGGCGGCACCCACCACTTCCGCCTCCCCGCCGCCTGGGGCTACAGCCACCCCTTCACCGTCCTGCCCGTCGACCACTGGGACCGCCCCTACCCGCGCCCCGCCGTCACCGACACCCCCGTCGACGCCGTCGGCGAACTCTGCACCCCCCGCGACGTCCTCACCCGCGACCGGCACGTCACCCACCTGCGCGCCGGCGACCGGCTGGTGTTCGCCCGCACCGGCGCCTACGGATACGACATCTCCCACCACGACTTCCTGCGCCACGACCCACCCGACTTCGTCATCCTCTGACGACCGTCCGCGCGTCGGCTCATGACTCGCGGTGTCTGCCGCTCGCTCAGCTCAACCCGGACCGGTGGCCAATTCGTCCCGCTCAGGTCGCAGGCACCCGCGGCGGGTTCATCTCGCTCCGATCGCCGGGACCCGCAGCCGGTTGATCAGGTCGGCGAGGCGGCCGGGTGCCTCCCGATACGCCAGATGGCCCTGCCCGCCGAGCTCGTGCACGGTCGCGCCCGGCAGCCGGCGGGCGACGTCGTCGAACGACGACCCGTACGGCGCCCGCCCCCGGTTGTGCTCACCGACGATGAGATCGACCCGCGCTGCCCGCACGGCGAGCGTCGCCGGCAACGGGGCCTGGTTGATCGCGAGCGTCTCGTGGTAGGCCGGGGCGGCGAGACGCCGCAGCTCCGACCAGGTCGCCTCGTCGGCGCGCAACGCGCCGACCATGTCGTCCCCCACGCCGGTGACCTGCCGCAGTGCCACCGTGACGACGGCGTCGAGGTCGCCGTCCTCGTGCGCCCGCCGCAGATCAGGCAGGGCCGCCGCCCCGAACGGCGCCATGACCGGTTCATAGGCGACCAGGTGCGGCACCGGCAGCGTGCCGGCCAGGTGCACCGCGATCAGACCCCCGTAGCTCCATCCGAACAGCGTGCGCACGTCGGTGAACGTGCGCAGGACCGCCGCGGCGTCCTCGACCTCGGTCGCGAACCCGTACCCGTCCGTCAGGGGCCCGGACGGCTGCCGCCCCCGCCGGTTGACGACGGCAACAGCCCGCCAGCCGTCGAGGCGCCCCGCCACGCCGGCCCACTGCGCGGCGTCGGCCATGGCGCCCGGGATCACCACGACGGACGGCCCGTCCGGGTCCCCGTACACGTCGACGGTGACCGGCCCCCGGGCCTTCGACCGCGACCTCGCCCTCCGCGAAGCCGCCCGCCTGTTCTGGCAGCACGGATACTCCGGCACCTCGACGCGGACCCTGACCACCGCCCTCGGAATCTCCAGCTCCAGCCTGTACGCCGCCTTCGGCACCAAGGCCGAACTGTTCGACGAAGCGGTCCGCACCTACGCCCTGCGCTACAGCGCGATCTACGAGAACGCCGTGGCCGAACCCTCCATCGAGCGCGTGATCGAGCGCGTGCTCCTCGACTCCATCGACGAGTTCGACCGCGCCGCCGACGGCCACCCCGGCTGCCTGACCAGCAGCGCCGTCATGGCGGACGCCCCCGCCACCCTCGACGTACGCGCCTACGTCGCCGACCTGCAACGCTCCGACGAGGCCCGCCTGCGCGCCCGCATCGAACGCGCCGTGCACGACGGCGAACTCCCCGCGACCACAGACCCGGCAGTGCTCGCGGAACTCGTGCAGACCATCTGGCAAGGACTGTCGCTCCGCTCCGAACTCGGCGCCACCCGCGAACAGCTCACCGGCGTGGCCGACCTCGCACTGACGGCTCATCCGCCGGTCCGCTCGCCGGCCGTAGCCCGTACCGGCCCGCCCCTCGCCCGCAAGCCCGGGCACGCCGGGTGGGCGCGGCGCCGAAAAACCTGGCTCGTCCGGCCAAGATGGTGGATGTGCGTGCGTCCCGGCTGTTCACGATGGTGCTGTTGCTGCAAGCGCGGGGGGTGATGACCGCAGCGGAGCTGGCCGATGAAACAGGCGTCTCCGAACGGACCGTCTACCGCGACATCACCGCGTTGGCTGCCGCGGGGGTGCCGGTCTACGCCGAACAGGGACGACACGGTGGCTACCGGCTGGTCGACGGCTACCGCACCCGGCTGACCGGACTCAGCCGGGTCGAAGCCGAGGCGTTGTTCCTGCTCGGTCTGCACGGCCCGGCGCGAGACATGGGGCTCGGCGATCTGCTGGCCACCGCCCAGCTCAAAGTCAGCGCGGCACTGCCGGCCGGATTGCGTGACGCGTCGGCACAGGCCGCGCAACGCTTCCACCTCGATGTGCCGGGGTGGTTCAACGACAGCGACCCGCCGCCTGCGCTGAGCGCCCTGGTCCGCGCGGTGTGGCAGGACCTGACGGTGATCCTTCGCTACCACCGTCATGACGAGGTGACACGCACCGTGCAGCCCTACGGCGTGGTCCTCAAAGCCGGGATCTGGTACCTCGTCGCGCGGGCCGGCGCCGACCTGCGGGTATACCGCGTCGACCGGGTCGTCGCCGTCGAAGTCACCGACCAGCGGTTCGTCCGCGAGGAGTCCTTCGACCTGCCGGCAGTGTGGGCCGAACGGGCGGCACAGTTCGTCCGGGGCATGCTCGCCGAACAGGTGACGCTACGACTGAGTCAGGCCGGGCTGCGGGCGCTACGGTCCGCCGTCGAGCCGCCCGCGGTGCAGGCGGCCACCGACGCGGCGGGCGAACCCGACGAGCAGGGCTGGGTGGTCACCCACCTGCCCGTCGAGTCCACCGAGGTCGCCTACGACCAGCTGCTCCGCCTCGGCCCAGAAGTGGAGGTACTGGCCCCCCAACCGTTGCGCGAGCAGTTGCGGCTCGCCGCGGAACGGCTGGCCGGCCTATATCATCGGTAACCGGTGACGTCCGCCGGCCTGCCGGCGTCCTGCACCTCGACCACGTACCGCCAGCAGTCCGGACGACTACCGTCGAGATCGGTGAAGCCGTAGACCTGAGCCAGCTGCCCGCTCGACAGCGACTGCCCGTTCCACCGGGCGACATCCGGGTCGGCCGCGAGCGCGGCGGCCGCCCGGCCGACGAAGGCGGGACTCTCCGAAATCGCGAAGTGCGGTTCCGTTGCCGTGGCGTCGACCCAGTTCGCCTCGGTGACCCCGAAGTGCTCCAGCATGAGCTCCGAACGCATCCACCCCGGCGTCAAAGCCACCGCGGTGGCACCGAACGCCGCCAGCTCCTGGGCCTGCGCGAACGCCATGCGCAGTACCGAGGCCTTGGCCAGGTCGTAGAAGAACGTCGCCCGGTACGTCGTACGGTTGTACTCGGCGGTGCCGTCGGTCACCTCGACCACCAGGCCACCCGGTCGGCGGATCAGCAGCGGCAGTGCGAAGTGGCTGGTGATGATGTGGGTGTCGACCGCCAGCCGCAGGATGTGCAGGCCGGTGTCCAACGAGTGCTCCCACAGCTTCTGGTCCCAGCTGAACAACAGCTCCGCACCCCAGATGTTGTTGACCAGGATGTCCAAGCGCCCCTGCTCGGCGTCGATGCGCTCCACCAGGGCACGCACCTGCTCCGCGACGAGGTGATCGACCTGGACGGCGATCCCCGTACCACCGGCCGCGGTCACCAGCTCAGCGGTCTCCTCGATGGTCTCCGGCCGGTCCATCTCCGAACGCTGCCCTCTGATGCTGCGGCCGGTGGCGTACACCGTCGCCCCACGGGCACCGAGCTGCACGGCAATCTGGCGCCCCGCACCCCGTGTCGCCCCCGCCACCACAGCAACCTTGCCTGCCAGATCACGATCCATGACGGGGACCCTGACAGAAAAACCTGACGAGGCACGTCAGCTTTTCACCGGTCAGGTCGGCGAAGCCGTCCTTTTTGTTCTTGGTGCGGCTTGCCGCACTACCTGTAAAGCATCCTAGGATGATAGGTCACCGCAGAGTCAGCGGCGTCTCCTCGGTAACCCTGGTCAGCTTGTCCGGGTTCCGCACGTAGTAGATGCCGGTGATCAGCTCGTCCTCGATACGAACCGCCATCACCCCGTCCACCACCCCGTCCAGGTGCAGGAACAACGCCGGACTCCCGTTGATCGTGGTGGCCGAGGCACTGAGCACCCCACCCGTCCGCGGCGTCCCCGCCGCGAGCAGGAACCGGGCCAGCTTGTCGGCACCCACGATCGGGCGCGGCGCGGACTGCTTGCGCCCACCGGCGTCCGCGATCAGCACCACATCCGGCGCCAGCACATTCAGCAGAGCCTGCGGATCGCCCGTCTCCAGCGCCCGCCGGAACGCGTCCAGCACCGCCCGCGTCCGTTGCGCCGGCACCACCTGCCGGGGCCGCCGCGCGTCCACGTGCCGGCGGGCCCGGCTCGCGATCTGCCGCACCGCCGCCGGCGACTTGTCCACCGCCGCCGCGATCTCGTCATAACTGACGCCGAACGCCTCGCGCAGTACGAACACCGCCCGCTCCGTCGGCGACAACGTCTCCAGCACCAGCAACAACGCCATCGACACCTGCTCGGCCAGCGCCACGTCATCCGCGATGTCGGGCGTCGTCAGCAGCGGCTCCGGCAGCCACGGCCCGACATAGGCCTCCCGGCGCCGCTGCACCGTCCGCATCCGGTTCAGCGCCTGCCGCGTCGTGATCCGTACCAGATAGGCGCGGTCGTCGCGCACCTGCGCCAGGTCCACCTTCACCCAGCGCAACCACGTCTCCTGCAGCACGTCCTCGGCGTCCGCCGCCGAACCCAGCATCTCGTAGGCGACGGTGAACAACAGATTGCGGTGCGCGACGAACGCGTCGGTGGCGGCATCGCTCATCCCCGGCTCCCCCTGGTCAGCTGACTCACCGTGCCCCGGCAGACGAACTCCTTCACCCGGGCTGCCGCACCGCCACGCAGGTACCAGCCCCGGGCACCGTCGTTGAGGCCCGACATCTGTACCAGACCCGACCGGCGGCCCAGACTCAGACACTGACCGGCGAAGTACAGCGACACCGGCTTCGGCTGCCGGCCCCCGATCCGCGCCAGCACCGTACGCGGCGCGTACCGCCCCAGCTGCCCGGCGGCCTGGCAGCTCATCCGGAACGGCCGGTCCGACGGCACCAGGCAGTCACCGGCCGCCACCACCCGCGAGTCGTCGACGCTGGTCAGCGTGTCATCGGTACGCAACCGGCCGATCGCGTCCGTGCTCAGCCCACTCCGGGCCGCCAGATCCGGCACGACGAACCCGGTCGTCCAGATCGTCACCGCGCTCGGCCGCTCACCGCCGTCGGCCAGCTGCACCGCTCCCGCCGTCGCCGACGAGACCTTCACGTTCTCCAGGACCGTCACCCCCAGCCGGGCCAGCTGCCCGGCGACCACCTTGCGGCCCGACGGATGCAGGTACGGGTTCAGCACGCCACCACACACCAGCGTGACCGTGCGCCCCCGTTCGGCGAGCTCGGCAGCCGTCTCCACGCCGGTGGCACCACCACCCACCACGGTGACCGGCCCGTCCGTGGCGTGCAGCGCCGCCCGCAACCGCTGGGCGTCCTCCCACGTCGCGATCGAGTACGCGGCACCGGGCGCGGGCGTGCCGGCGCTGCCGATCGCGTACACCAGGTAGTCGTATTCGGCCGCACCGCCCGACGCCAGCTCCACCGCACGCCCCGGCGCGTCGATGCGGGTCGCGGTGTCCACCAGCAGCCGCACCTTCGGCGACAGCACCCGGTCGAACCCGGTGGACGCCGGGTGGGTGCCGGCCACCAGCTGGTGCAGCCGGATCCGCTCCACGAACGACGGCCGCGGGTTGATCAGCGTGACCGCCGTCCGGGAATCACGGGCCAGCCGGTTCGCGGCCAGCACCCCGGCGTATCCCCCACCGATCACGACGACGTTCTCGGTCATGAGTGCCTCCTTGTTGTCGTGCGTCAGGCATGGAGGCACCGGCCGGCGGTCTTTTGTGACAGCTTCTTTTCGGGGATGGTTGGCGAAGCCGTCCGTCGGGGTTCCCGGTGCGGCTCGCCGCACTGCCCCTAAGGCGTCCTAGGACACTAGGTTGAAGGTTGGTCAGGCGTGGGCCGGGGCGAGGTCCGCGCCGGTGGCGCGCTTGTCGATCAGGGGCCGCCATGCGGTCCAGCCCCGGGTCAGGACGTAGGCCACAGCGCCGCTGACGACCAGCCACCCGTCGACCATCGCGGTCTCCCGTGCTTCGGGGACGCCGGCAAGGGCCAGAGCGAAGGTGGTGATCGCCACCTTGTGGACGAACATGAGTTCCCATGCTCCTGGCGTCCGGCGCGGCCAGATGGTGACCATCACCCAGAAGGCGAGGAAGACCAGGAACCCGAAGGTGCGCCAGCCTTGCACGATCAGTTCGTCGGGCGGGGCCTGGGTGAGCCGGTAGATGCCGTGGCCGAGCGCTATGAGCGTGAGGAAGGCGTTGATGCTCGTCAGCACCCGGGCGATCCGGTCGGCCTGCGCGCTGCGCCGGCCGAGATTCGCTGCGTTGCGCACAGCAGTCATCTCGGGTGCGGCACTGGTGCGGTTCCTCGATCTTCGCGCCGAGGTCGTCGAGGGCTTCAGCGTCGCGCGATTGCTGTGGAAGATCATGACTACTTCCTAACGTCGGTAGATTTTCTAACGGCGTTAGATTTTCATGGGGCGCGAGGCCTGTCAAGGCCACCTCGGCTCGCCCTGCGCGGAAGCCCGGCGGACCCGGAGATGGAGATCGGAGCGACGGCCGAGGGCGTAGCCGCCGGTGGCGAGAGCCGCGGGCGCTGCGTTGTCGCGCGGTACCCGATCAGTACTCCCACCGGGCGCACTGTGGCGGTGCTTCATGTCCTCGAAGAGCAGCACCTGGCGGTCGATGTACCACGCCTTGGCGCTCAACAGGATCACCAGGCCCGCGACGGTGTTCACCAGATCGAGACGGACCAGGCCGTACGCCAGCAGAATGGCCCCGAGAAGCTGGATGGCGTAGGTGGGTGCCAGCGCGGCCGCAGTGAACTGCGCCGGGACGGACACCCTGGTGCGTTCCGACCAGACACGCTCGCCGAAGACGCCCTTGGAGGCCCAGTCGACAGTGCCAGCAGGGGCAGCACCGCGAACCGGGTCCAGACACTCATCGGGTTGGCGTGCCGCGCCCAGCTCTCGCCCTCCACCCCGAACAGCTTCGCCACCCGCTGCTCACTGGTGACTCTCGTGGTCGGCGCCGGAGGATTCACGGGAGTGTTCATCGAAGTTCCTCACCTCTCGCAGAAGGACCGGTCGAGCAGGGCGTAGTAGGCCGCGTTCGCCGCGTCACCCACCGTCTTCGGGTCCTCGTTCATCATCAGGACGGTCTCGTGCCGGGCGTCCGGGCTGATCCACGTGTAGACGACGTAGCCGCCGACGTTGCCGCTGTGACCCCAGGCCACCCCGCACGGCGTCCAGCGCTGCACCCCCAGACCGGACCGGCTGGGCAGGTCGCTGTCGGTCACCTCGATGGTCCGGCGCAGTTCCCGCATCATCCGGGGACCCAGGAGGCGCCCGGTGAACAACGCCCGGTAGAAGGTTGCCGAGTCGTCCGCGCTGGTGTTCAGCCCGCCGGCTGCCCACGCCCACGGGTACATGTAGGCGAGGTCGACCTCGCCCGGCGGATCACCCATCACGAAGTAGCCGTGCGCGTGCGACCCCCAGATCGCGGTGGTCACCGGCAGGTCCGTGTGGCGCAGCCCCAGCGGCCGCAGGATCCGGGCACGCAACTCGTGCAGGATTCGTACTGCGGTTGCTCTCATGCGGTTCACGCTCGCAGCCGGCGGCCGGCGCGGTAAGGCGGTGGACAGGCCGTTGCGGGGGGCGGTTCTCTGGTGTGCCGGGAACCGCGCCGCGGCCCTGGAACCCGGGAGCCCGTCGGCGTAGCGTGAGCGGCGACCGCAGGGGGTGCCGAAGCCGGCCCGTCCGTCTGCTCCCCCACGGGCTGATCGTCGTGGAGGCGCCCGGCGCGGCCGCCGTCCTGCACAACGTGGTGCTGACCACCGTGAGCGCCGTCGCGCTGGGCGGGGTGGCCCTGCTGTTCATCCGGCGCCGCACCCACGGACGGCATCTGCGCCGATCGCTGACCCTGCTGGTCGACTCGTTCGCGCTGGGCCTCGTGATGATCGCCGTACTGCTGATCGTGGGGCCGTCGGGTGGCCGGTGTTACCGTCTACGGCGTGATACAGCAGCTGCTCTTCCTCTGATACCGGGACCCTGGTCCGGCCCGCAACCGCCCTCGTCGACGAGACACGTCCGAGGCCGCCGGTCGGCACCGCACGCCTGACCACGTCCCGTCACGTCAGTGTGGAGAACACCCGCATGTCCGCTGTCACCATCACCCTGCCCGCCCGCGCCCAGGCGCAGCTCGTCGCCACCGGCCTGCACGTCAACCGGGGCGGCCGTCCCGTCCTGACCGGGCTCGACCTCACCGTCTCCCCCGGCAGCCGGGTCGGCGTCGTCGGTGAGAACGGCCGGGGCAAGTCCACCCTGCTGCACACCCTCGTCGGCCGGTTGCCGGCCGATCACGGCACGGTACGCCTGACCGGCACCGTCGGCACCGCCGAACAGGAGATCCCACCGGTCGGCACGGTCGGCGACCTGATCGACCAGGAACTGGCCACCGTACGCGCGGTGCTGTCCGCGGTCGAGGCCGCGGCCGTCGGCCTGGCAGCCGGCGAGCCCGGTGCCGGGGACGCCTACGCCACGGCGATCGAGGCGGCGGACCTGCTCGACGCCTGGGATGCGGACCGCCGCGTCCAGGTGGCGTTGGAGGCACTGGGGGCGGTCACCGACCGTACCCGTGCGCTCGCCGAACTTTCCGTCGGGCAGCGGTACCGGGTACGCCTGGCGTGCCTGCTCGGCGCCGCGCACGACTTCCTGCTGCTGGACGAGCCCACCAACCACCTCGACGCGTCCGGGCTGGCGTTCCTCACCGCCCGGCTCCTCGCACACCCCGGCGGCGTCGTGCTGGTCAGCCACGACCGGGCGCTGCTCACGGACGTCGCCACGACCGTCGTGGACCTGGACCCGAGCCGCGACGGCCGGCCCCGGGTGTACGGCGGCGGCTATGCCGGCTACGTCAGCGGGCGCGTCGCCGAGCGACAGCGATGGATCGAGGAGTACGAGCATCAGCAGGCCGAACACACCCGGCTCACCCGCGATCTGGAGCAGGCCCGGAGTCGCCTGATCACCGGCTGGCGGCCGGACAAGGGCACCGGCAAGCACAAGCGGGCCAGCCGGGCGCCCGGCCTGGTGCAGGCGGTGCACCGGCGCCGCGACGACCTGGCGGCGCACGCCGTCACCGCACCGGTGCCGCCGACGGCCCTGCACCTGCCGGAGGTTCCGCCCTGGTCCGGCGAGATCGTCGTCGGCGACCTGCGGGTACCGGGCCGCCTCGACCACCCGGGCACGGTCACCCTGGCACCCGGGGCCCGCCTGGTGGTCACCGGCCCCAACGGGTCCGGCAAGTCGACGCTGCTCGGGTTGCTGGCCGCCCGGACCGGCGCGGCGTACCTGAGCCAGGAATCCCCCGCGCACCCCGCCGGGGTCACGGCCCGCGAGGTCTACCTGGCGAACACCGGCGACACCCCCGACCCGGAGGAACTCGGGCTGCTGCCGGCCGCCGCATGGGACCGGCCGGTGCCGGTGCTCTCCACCGGCCAGCAACGCCGCCTCGACCTAGCCCTGTGCGTCGCGGCGGCCCCGCCGGTACTGCTGCTCGACGAGCCGACGAACCACCTGTCCGTCGCGCTGGTCGACGAACTCACCGCGGCCCTCATGACCACCCGGGCCGCGGTGGTGGTGGCCACCCACGACCGCCAGCTGCTGCGCGACACCGCACACTGGCCCCACCTGAACCTGAGCTGATCACAACGCGCACAGAGCCGTCCCGGCGTCCCCGAATCCGCTCCCGGCATTCCGCCGGGCCGCTCGCGGTATTTCGCGGGCCGCTTCCGGCAGTCGCGGGGCGGCTCTGCGCGTCCGCATCGTCGATCGAGCATGAACTGCCGCACAGCCACCACCCCCGGCTGGCGCGATCGCGTCGAATGCCTGGGCGGCCTTCTCAGCGAGCGGTAGGCGCCGGTTTCTCCTGAGACCGTCCGGACAAGTCCCGGCAGCCATGAACGACAGCCAGCCAACGGGCTGTCACCCACGGCTGCCCAAAAGCAAATCCAGCAGCCATGCACGACAGCCGGCCCGCCCAGCTGTCACCTACGGCTGCCCGCAAGCCACCCAAACAACCACCAGCGACAGCCGACCCAACCAGCTGTCACCCACGGCTGCCCGCAAGCCACCCAAACAACCACCAGCGACAGCCGACCCAACCAGCTGTCACCCACGGCTGCCCGCAAGCCACCCAAACAACCACCAGCGACAGCCGACCCAACCAGCTGTCACCCACG
>NZ_JAHWGU010000027.1 GCF_020873875.1 Actinoplanes sp. DH11 | reverse complement strand
CGGATCGGGCTGTCGCTCAGGGCTGCCGGAGAGCGTCTCCGGCAGCCATGAGTGACAGCCGGCTGGAGTGGCTTGTGTTCGTAGTTCTTACGACCGCGCCCCCCGGGCGGCCGCAACACAAGCCGATGCTGACGGCCCGTCCGTGAGCCCTTGCGGCGAGCACGCTGGCGATGGCGGGAGCACGCATCTGTCGCCCGCTGCTGCCCGGTAAACCATGGGCCGGTTTACCGGGCAACAAGGGGGGCATTTACCGGTAAACCTCGGGCGCGATGGGTGTTTCCGAAATAGGCGGAGCCGGAGTTATGGTGCAGGACGTACCGGGCTGGGCCACGGTCACCAGCCGGTCGGCAGGCATCGAGCGGTCAGCGGGCGCGGATGCTGCTAGTTCGGAGTGAAGAAGCCCTGCAGGCCGACCACGATGGCGATCACGCCGAAGATCGCGAGGATCAGAGTGCGGCCGGCCAGAACGCCCTGACCGCCGGGAGCCGAAACGCTCGCGGCGGGGCCCGGGCCACCACCAGGACCGGACCCGCCAGGAGCGGACCCGCCAGGAGTGGACCCGCCAGGAGCGGACCCGCCAGCACCGGACCCGCCAGGAGCGGAGCCGCCGGCACTGGGCCCGCCGGGAGCGGAGCTGGCGGGAGCGAGGCCGGGGGCAGGGGTGGTCGGGGTGTGGCGGCCGGTCAGGCGGTCCCAGAGGAGGATGACGCCGACGGCGAGGCCGACCACCTCGAAGTGGAAGAGGTGGGGGCCGGAGAAGAGGTGCACCAGCAGGTAGTAGCCGCCCGTCACCAGTGCCAGGACGCCGACCAGCCAGGCCCAGGGGCTGATCTTGTCGGTGAGGCGGCCCAGGGGAGTGCCGACGGTGGGCAGGCTGCGGAGCAGGGGGACCGCGAGCAGCAGGCCGCCCAGGATGTTGGCGAGGTCTAACAGCAGGGCCATCACGTTTGGGAGCGTACCCATGGGGGTTGTCGAAGAAACTGCGGGCGGCCGGGGTGGCCGCCCGCAGGTCAGGCCGTGTGTCGCAGGGCCCAGGCGAGGGCGTGGTCGGCGACCTCTTGCCAGCCGGGTTCCGCGCAGGTCCAGTGTGAGCGTTCCGGGAACTCGTGGTAGTCGGTGACCGTACCCGGCGCCTTGTAGTGCTTGGCGTTCGACTTGTTCACCGAGGGTGGCATGATGTGGTCCTTGCCGCCGGCGATGAACAACAGCGGTGCCCGGCCGGCGTTGGTGAAGTCGACCCAGGTCTCCTGCTTGCCGGGCTTGAAGTTGGCGATCAGCCCGTAGGCCCAGACCCAGTTGCCGGGCGCCGCGATCGCGTACCTGTCGTAGGCGGCGCGGGCCTCGTCCACGGGCAGCGTGTTGGTGAACGCGTAGTGGAACTGCTCGGGGGTGAAGCCGGCCGCCTGGTGCCGTTTCGCTGGGTTGTTCAGGATCGGGAAGAGCGACTTCAGCTGGGACGGCGGGTTGACCAGGATGCCCTCCGGCGGCGCTGAGTCGATCACCACGCCGGCGGCGCCGTGACCGCGGTCCAGCAGGAGCTGGGTCAGGACGCCGCCGAAGGAGTGTCCGATCAGGATCGGCTTCTCCGGCAGGGCGGTGATGATCTTCTCGAGGTGGGCGACGGTTTCCGGGACGGTCAGGCGGGCGATCACGTCGGGGTTGGCGCGCAGCGCCTCCACCTCGATCTCGAAGCCGGGGTACGCGGGCGCGAGCACCGTGTGTCCCTGGGCCTCGAGGTACGGGATCCAGTGTTCCCAGCTGCGCGGGGTGACCCACAGGCCGTGGATCAGGACGATCGTGCTCATGCGGCGTATCCGTTCAGGAAGGTGAGCAGGTCGTTGCCGAGCTGCTCGGAATGGGTGTCGGTGATGCCGTGCGGTGCGCCCTCGTACACGATCAGCGAAGCGTCCTTGACCAGCGCGGCCGAAGCCTTCCCGCCCACCTCGAACGGCACCACCTGGTCGGCGTCGCCGTGCACGACCAGGGTCGGCACGTCGAACTTCGCCAGGTCGTCGCGGAAGTCGGTGGCCGAGAACGCGGCGATCGACTCGTAGGCGTTGCGGTGCCCGGCCGCCATCGACTGGAGCCAGAACGCCTGCCGTACGCCCTCGGAGGCGAGCCCGCCGAAGAAGGGCCCGTCGGCCAGGTCCCGGTAGGTCTGTGAGCGGTCGGCGAGCGAACCGGCCCGGATGCCGTCGAAGACTTCGATGGGTACGCCGCCCGGGTTGTCCTCGCGGCGCACCATCAGCGGCGGCACCGCGGAGACGAGCGCGGCCTGCGCGACCCGGGACGTACCGTGCCGTCCGATGTAGCGGGTGATCTCCCCGCCGCCGGTGGAGAAGCCGACGAGTGTCACCTCGCGCAGGTCCAGGTGCTCGATCAGCGCGGCCAGGTCGTCGGCGTACGTGTCCATCTCGTTGCCGTGCCAGGTCTGCGTGGACCGGCCGTGCCCGCGCCGGTCGTGCGCGATCACCCGGTACCCGTTGTCGGCCAGGAACAGTTGCTGCGCCTCCCAGCTGTCCGAGTTCAGCGGCCAGCCGTGGCTCAGCACGACGGGCCGGCCGGCGCCCCAGTCCTTGTAGAAGATGTTCGTGCCGTCGGACGTGGTCACAAAAGTCATCGGGCGGCCTTCCGGATCAGATCAGCGGTCGCCCCGGGCTGGGAGATCATCGCGACGTGCGAGGCCTTGACCTCGACGGTGTACGCCTTCGCGCGTGCCGCCATGAACCGCTGCACGGCGGCCGGGATCAGGTTGTCGTTCTTGGCCACCAGGAAGTACGACGGGATCGTCGCCCAGGCCGGCTCACCGGAGTGGTCCTGCAGGGTCGAGACGTCGCCGGGCCGCTGGGTGGCCCACATGACGTCGGTGGTGGAGCGCGGCAGGTCACCGGCGAAGATCTGCCGGAACACGTCCTTCTTGACGTATCCGTCGACACCGCCGTCCCAGGGCCGGAAGTCGATGGCGGTGGCCGGGTCGAGCTGGGTGCCGGGGTACAGGTTCGCCAGGCCGCCCACCGATTCGTCGAAGGCCGGCGCGAACGCGGCGATGTAGACGAGCGCCTTGACGTTCGGGTTGCCGGTCGCCGCGTTGGTGATCACGAAGCCGCCGTAGGAGTGCCCGGCCAGCACGATCGGGCCGGTCAGCGTGGCGAGGAAGCTGCGCAGGTAGGCGGCGTCGGAGGCGACTCCGCGCAGCGGGTTGGCCGGCGCGACGACGGGGTAGCCGTCGCGGGTGAGCCGGGTGATCACGTCGGACCAGCCGGTGGCGTCGGCGAACGCGCCGTGCACCAGCACGATCGTGGGCTTCGGGCGGTGCCGGCCGGTCGCGGCGGGCGAGGCCGCGGCGGGTGCGGTGCCGGCGGTCGCCGCGGCACCGGCGGCGACCACTGCCGCGGTACCGGCCAGGACGGCCCTTCGGGAAACAGATGCAGACATCGGGAGAAAGACCTTTCGCTGTACGGGCAATGCCGTACCTCGATGCAATCAATCAGACCCCGCCCGGACCATGCGGGACGACAGGCAGAAGTTCGCCGCCCGTCAGTGCGTCAGCGCACCGGGCCGGTTCGCGGCGGCCGGCGCCCGTACCGCATGGCCCAGCAGTGTCTCCGGCACCGCACCGGCCGGCCGGTCCTCGCCGGACTCGTCGAGAATCCGCAGCGCGCCGAGCCAGTTCTCCGCCTCGGCCCGCAGCCACGCGGCGGCCTCCGCCCGGTTCGCCGGCCGCACCAGGGCGTCCCCGGCGGCGGGTGCCGGACCACTCCCCGGCTCGAACCACCGGCCGGCCACGATCGCGGTCGCGACCAGCCGGCGCGCCATCCGGATCCGGGTCGCGGCCCGGGCACCGGGCGGTTCCTCGGCGCGCAGCCGCTCGGTGGCGTAGAGCCGGATCAGGTCGTGGAACCGGTAGCGGTCGGCACCCTCGTGTCGCAGCAACCCGACCTCCACCAGCTCGTCCAGCCGGTCGGACACGTCGTCCGGGTCGGTGCCGGCCAGCACCGCGGCCAGTGGCGCGGCGAAGTCGGCGCCCGGCACGTGCGCCAGCCGCCGGAACAGCGCCCGTCCCTCGCCGGAGAGCTGCGCGTGCGACAGCGCGAACGCGGCCGCCACCCCGACGTCACCGGCGTGCAGGTTCGCGAGCCGCCGGTCGGCGTCGGCGAGCCGGTCCACCAGGTGCCCGACCGTCCACCCGGACCGGTTCGCCAGCCGTGTCCCGGCGATCCGCAACGCGAGCGGCAGGTGACCGCAGAGCCGGGACACCGCGGCGACGTCACCGGCGGCCGCGGGGTCGGCGGCCTGGGCGGCGATGGCCCGCAGCAGCGCGGCCGACTCGGCCGGTTCCAGCGGCGCCAGCCCGATCCGCAGCACCCCTTCCAGGCCGGCGAGCAGCCGGCGGCTGGTCACCACGATCATCCCGGGGCCCACGCCGGGCAGCAGCGGGCGCAGCTGCGCCTCGTCCGCCGCGTTGTCCAGCACCAGCAGGCACTGCCGGTCGCGCAGCACGGCGCGCAACTGGCTGCACCGTTCCTCGTCGGAGCCGGCGATCCGGCGGGGGCTGACCTCCAGCGCGCGCAACAGCTGGGCGGCGACCGCACCGGCGGCCGGCGGTGCCGGGTCGACGCCGCGCAGGTCGAGGTGGAGGCAGCCGTCCGGGTAGGAGTCCCGCAGTTCCTCGGCGGCCCGCAGGGCGAACGCGGTCTTGCCGATCCCGGCCTGCCCGTGCACCAGGACCACGGGTGTCGGGCCGCGGCCGTGGGCGTGTGCGCGGATCAGGTCCCGTTCCCGCGTGCGCCCGACGAAGTCGGTGACCGCCCGGGGCAGTTCCCCCCGGCGCGGCCGGGCGGCACCGGCGTGCATGCGCAGCGCCCGGGCCTCCTCCTCCAGCCGCCGCTGCTCGTCGCCGCTCACACCGAGCGCGGCGGCGAGCGCGGCGAGGGTGCGCGGCTGCGGTGCCCGGATGTGCCCGCGCTCCATGTCGCTGATCGTCCGGACGCTCACGCCGGACGTCTCGGCCAGCTGTTCCATGGTCAATCCGGTGGTACGCCGTAACTCGCGGAGCCGTTCCCCCAGAGGCATGGTCCCAAATTAGGAGCCGGCCCGTCCCGCTCGCGTACGTAGAACTATGTAATCCGCAGCGCCCGGGCCAGTTCGGCACGCGACCGGATGCCCAGTTTCGGGTAGATCCGGGAGAGATGCGTGCTCACCGTGCGCGGCGACAGGAACAGCCGGTCGGCGATGTCGCGGTTGCTCAGGCCCTCGGCGGCGAGCCGGGCGATCTGGGTCTCCTGCGGTGTCAGCTCGGCGGCGGTCTCGGCCGGTCGGCGCAGCGACTCGCCGGACGCCCGCAGCTCGGCCCGGGACCGGTCGGCCCACGCCGTGGCGCCGAGCGCGTCGAACGTGGCGGCGGCCGCGCGCAACAGCGGCCGGGACTCGGCGGGCCGCCGCCGGCGTCGCAGCCAGGCGCCGTACCCGTGCTGGCGCCGCGCCTGCTCGAACGCCCAGCCCGGCAGGTCCTCGCCGATCGCCTTCTCCCAGCCCTCCGCGGTGTCGGTGAGCACCGCCTGCGCGTAGCCGAGGCCGGCCAGCAGCGCCGGCGAGCGGCCCTGCTCCGCGAGGGGTGTCAACCTGTCCACGATCCGGCGCAGCTCGGCCGCCCCGCCGCAGCCGGCCGCCGCCTCGGCCAGGTGACCCACGAAGAAGAACCCGGTGTAGAGGTGGGTGGAGTCGTCGGCGGGGTCGAAGACCCGGCGCAGCTCGTCGAACGCCTCGGCCGGCCGCCCACCGGCGAGCGCGGCAAGCCCGCGGATCTGCCGCACCCCGGCCAGCAGCGGGTTGCGGCCCAGCGGCAGGAGCAGCGCCTCGATGGCTGCGGCCCGTTCACCGGCACCGGCGAGGTCGCCGTGCAGCGCCGCCGCCGCACCGGCCGCGGTCCAGGCGGTGGTCGTCCAGTTCTGGCCGTCGGCCTCGGCGACGAACGCCTCGCTCTCCGGCAGCAACGCCAGCGCGGTGCGGGCGTCACCGAGATAACCGGCGTGCGCCGCGTGCAGGATCTGGGCCCGGTGCAGGATGCCGAGCCGGTCCTCGGCCCGCAGCCCGATCTCGGCGGTCGCCAGGAACTCGCCGGCCATCGGCAGGTCACCGGCGGCCGCCGCGCCCACCCCGAGCTGGTACGTGGTGTAGGGGTCGGTCCCGCCGGCGATCAGCAGTTCCCGCATCCGCCGGCGGCACTGGTCGCCCCGGCCGACCGGCGAGACCAGTGCCAGACACGCCGTGAGCAGCGGTTCGTCGGACACCGCGAGGACCGTGTCGACCGCCGCGACGAGCCGCGCGATGACGGCCGGGTCCGATTCGGAGAAGTACGTGCGCAACGAGATCGTCTCGAGCAGCTGCACCGCCCGGCCGGTGTCACCCGCGGCGACCTGGGCCTCGATCGCCGTGGCCACACTGATCAGCCGGTCGCCGCCGGACCAGCGGGTGCCGTGCTGGGTCTCGACGAGGAAGTCGTACAGCGAGCGGTCGCCCGGGCTCAGCTCGTGCGCCCGGATCTCACCGAGCAACCGGGTGACCGTCGCCCGGTCGCCCTGCTCGGAAGCCATGCCCACGGCGGAGATGAGCCGGCGGCCCCGCGCCGCCGGGTCCTCGCTGAGCCGGGCCGCCCGTTCGAACGCGGTGAGCGCGATCCCGGCGGCCTGCCGGTGCCGGGCCCGGATCGCGGTAGCGGTCAGTTCCTCGGCCAGCGACTCGTCCGGGCCGTTCGCCGCGGCCGCCCGGTGCCAGAGGGTGCGTTCCGGGTCGCCGGCCAGCACCCGGGCCAGTGCCGCGTGCGCCTGCCTGCGTTGCACCGCGGTGGCGGTCTGGTGCAGCGCGGACCGCAGCAGCGGATGCCGGAAACGCACCCGGAACCGGTCGTCGACCTGCACCAGCCGGTTCGCCACGGCCGGATCGATGTCCTCATGCCGGACGTCGCGGGGCTCGGCGAGCCGGCACGCCCGGACGATCTCGTCCAGGTCGTCGCCGTCGTTCACCGCCGCCACCAGCAGCAGCGCGCGGGTCACCGGCGGCAGCTCGGCGACCAGCCCGGAGAACGTCCGTTCCAGTCGCTCGCTGAGCGGGACCCGGCCCGGCAGCAACGCGGAACCGCCGGACCGGGCCGCGGCCCCACCCAGCTCCACCAGACCGAGCGGGTTTCCCCGCGCGGCGTCGAGCACCTGCACCCGCAGCGCCGGTTGCAGGGCCGGCGCGACCCGGTGCAGCAGGGCACGGGCGGAGTCGCCGTCGAGCGGTTCCAGGCGTACATCGGTGAGGCCCGCGCCCGCAAGCCGGCGGTTGACGTCCCGGCCGTCGCGCGCGGTGAACAGCATCGCCGCCCGTTCCGAATCCAGACGCCGGGCGGCGAAGGCGAGCGCCTCCCAGCTCGCCTCGTCGAGCCACTGCAGGTCCTCGACGGTGATCAGCACCGGCTCGTCGTCGCCGCCCAGCACGTCGAGCAGCGCGACCGCGGCGCGGAACGGCAGCGTGTCCGGTGAACCGAGGATCTCCATCGCGGTGCCGGCCCGGTCCGGTGCGGCCCGCAACAGGCGGTGCAGCCCCGCGTACGGGATGTGGACCTCGGCCTGGACCCCGGCGGTGCTGAGCACCCGGATGCCCCGTTCGGCGGCCCGCCCGGCGGTCTGGTCGAGCAGGGTGGACTTGCCGATCCCGGCCTCACCGCGCAGCACCAGCGCCCCACCGGTGCCGGCCCGGCAGCCGTCCAGCAGCGCCGCCAGCCGGGCCAGCTCGGTTCGGCGCCCCAGGATCACCCCGCCATCCTAGGCATTTGGACTCGCTCCCACGAGATCCACCGGACCGGCCTACGGGGACGACTGCCGCGCCCGCGGTGACGACGTCGTCAGGCTGCCGCGCGCGGGCGGCGCCACGTGGTGCCCCGGGAGACCGCGACACCGGCCAGGCACAGCACCCCGCCGGCGAGGGTGAGCCAGCCGGGCACCTCGTCCAGCAGCAGCCAGGAGAGCAGGACGACCACGGCCGGCACCGCGTACGTCGTCGATCCCATCCGGCCGGCAGTCGTGCGGGCAAGCGCGTACGCCCAGGTGGTGAACGCGATAGCGGTGGGGAAGACGCCCAGGTAGAGCACGTTGAGGGTGGCGCTCGGCGGCGCCGCGGCCAGTTCGGTGACGAGCTGACCGGCGAACGGCAGGCAGGCGACCGCGCCGATCACGCAGCCGAACGTGGTGGCCTGCAACGCGGTGGCGTGCCGCAGCGCCGGCTTCTGCGCGACCACGCCGGCCGCGTACGTCACCGCGGCGGCCAGGCAGAGCAGCACACCGAGCAGGGGTGCGTGCCCGCCGCCGGACATCGACAGGCCGACCACGACGGTACCGGCGAACGAGACGGCGATCCCGGCCAGCAGTCGCGGCGGGAAGCCCTCACCGAGGAAGACGCCGGCGAGCACGGCCATCACGGCCGGGCCGACGTTCACCACGAGGGCCGCGGTGCCGGCGTCGACGAGCTGTTCGCCCCAGTTCAGCGCGACCATGTAGGCGCCGAACCAGAGGACGCCGGAGACGACGATGCCCGGCCAGGCGGCCCGCGGCGGCAGGCCCTGCCGGGTGATCAGCAGGAAGAGCACGAGGGCGGCCGAACCGGCGAGCAGCCGGCCCAGCGCGAGAGAACCGGGGGAGAAGTACGGCGCGGCCGCCCGGATGCCGACGAACGCGGACGCCCACAGGACGACCGTGACGGCGGCGGCGGCGACCGCGCTCCGTGACGTGCCGGTGGACCGCTCGGACAGGGTTGTCATACCGGAAGCAAACCGTGCCCGGCGGCCCGTAGGCTGGCGGAAATCAGACCTGCAGTTCGGCGGCGTCCGCGTCGGGCTGCGGCACGTCGCGCAGGTGCCGGTTGTGCCGGGGCTCCTGCTTGGTCTTCGCGTCGTTGAGGCGCCGGCGCAGGTCGTCGCGCACGTCCATGACGGCGGCGTGCAGGTCCTCCTCGGACGACGTCGTCACGATCTTCTCGCGGCCGCCGATCCAGCAGTTCAGCGTGACATGCTGGCCACGAGCGCTGCGGTCCTTCACCATGATCTCGAGTTCGGTGGCGTCGGCGTGGAACCCGGCGAGCCGGGCGTCAAGCGTGCCGAGCATCTCGACGATCCAGGTCCGGTCACTCTGCGAGAAACCCGCACCCACGCGCAGGCACTCTTCGACGGTGGCCGGGTTGGCGACAGCACTCATCAGATCTCCTCGATCCGGCAAACAGGACGTATTCCTCGTACCCCCAATGATCCTGTCCCAATCAGTGCGGCGGCGAATCGGCATCGGGGCGGCGCCGGGCGGGATTACGCTATCGGTATCCAGTAGCACAGAAAGGTACTGTTTACGCGGAAAGGTCATCTGCTCATGAAACGCCTGGTATCGGCGGGCGAGCGGCTTTCCGCGTACGCCATCAAGGCCGCCGGCGCGGTGATCGGCCTGGCCCGCACCCGCCTTGCTGATGCCGTCCGGCAGCGATCCTCCGAGGTCGTGCGGGAGCGATCTTCCGAGGTCGTGCGGGAGCGTGAGATGCTCGCCGCGATCGTCGAGCAGTCGTCGGACGCGGTCATCGCCAGCACGCTCGACGGGATCATCACCGCGTGGAACGGCGGCGCCGAGCGGATCTACGGGTACACCGCCGGTGAGGTCATCGGGAAGCCGATCACCGATCTGCTCCCGGACGGCGCGGGCCCGGGGCTGCGGCTGGCGCTGGACCGGCTTGCCGCCGGCGAGCAGATCCAGCAGGACGAGACCATCCGGGTACGCCGGGACGGCACCACCTTCGTCGTCAGTGTCATCGTGTCACCGATCCGCGACGCCGCCGGCGTGGTGGTCGCCGCGGCCGCCACCGAACGTGACGTCACCGAGCATCTGCAAGCGCGGGAACGGTCCGCGCGGGCCGCCCGGCTGGAAAGCCTGGGCCAGCTCGCCGGCGGGGTCGCGCACGACTTCAACAACCTGCTCGCGATCATCATGAACTACGCGGACTTCGTCGCCGAAGAGGTCACCGGGGAGGCGGCCGACGACCTGGCCCGGATCCGCGACGCCGCCGATCGGGCCCGGTCACTGACCGGCCAGCTGCTGCTGTTCGCCAAACGCGAGCCCACCCAGGTGGAGGTGGTCGACCTCAACGACGTCGTGGTGCAGGGCGAGGAGCTGCTCAGCCGTACCATCGGCGAGGACATCCGCCTGGTCTGCCGCCGGTGCGACCGACCGGTGCCGGTGCACGCCAACCGGGGCCGCCTCGACCAGATCCTGCTCAACCTGGTGATCAACGCACGGGACGCGATGCCGACCGGCGGCGTGGTCGTCGCCGAGACCGACATCGCGCAGCTCACCGACCCGCCCGGCCACTGGGCGAGGCTGACCGTCAGCGACACCGGCACCGGGATGACGGCCGAGGTGCGCGACCGCCTCTTCGAGCCGTTCTTCACCACCAAACCGGCCGACCAGGGCACCGGGCTGGGACTGGCCACCGTGTACGGCATCGTCGGCGACGCGGGCGGGCACATCGGCGTGGAGTCGGAGCTGGGCATCGGCACCACGTTCCGGATCCTGCTGCCCGTCGCCGCGGACGAGGCGGCCCGCCTGGACGACGACGCGACCGGCGAGCCGCCGCGCCCCGGCCACGGTGAGCGGGTGCTGGTGGTCGAGGACGACGAACAGGTACGCGACCTCGTGGTACGCCTGCTCGACTCCCACGGCTACCGCACCGTCCCGGTCGACGAGGACGACCTGGGTCCACGTGAACCTGGACGACGTAGCGCTCCTGGTCACCGACGTGGTGCTGCGTGACCACGCCGGGCCCGCGGTGGCCCAGCGGTTGCGCGCCCGGCGCCCGGGGCTGGCCGTGCTCTACATGTCCGGTTACAGCGAGGCGCATCTGCGCGACCGCTACGGCCTGAACGGCTCGGACCCGCTCGTGCACAAGCCGTTCACCGCAGCCGAGCTGCTCACCCGCGTAGGCGACATCCTGACCCCGGCCGCCCACTGATCCGGTCGCGGGCCGGCTGCCCTGCCGGTGCGCCGGTCTTACGCGGTTGCCCTGCCGGTGTGCCGGTCCCACCCGGTGGCGTGGCCGGCTGCCGCCCCGGATCAGAATGGCGATGATCGACAAGCCCGGAGGAAGCCCCGATGTCATTCACCGCCCGCTACGGTCCCGCTGCCACCGGCCCGGCCGTCACCAGCGACGTCCTGGCGTTGCAGCTTGCTCGCCGCTCGGTGCGCCGGTTCGGCCCGCGCGACGTCACCGGTGACGAACTCACCGCGATCGTCGCCGCCGCACAGTCAGCGGCCACCTCCTCCAATCTCCAGCCGTGGAGCGTCGTAGCGGTCCGCGACCCGGACCGCAAGAAACGCCTCGCCGCCCTCGCCGGCGACCAGGCGTTCGTAGCCCAGGCACCCCTCTTCCTCGTCTGGGTCGCCGACCTGGGCCGCGCCCGGCGGCTGGCCCAGCGCGCCGGGGTGCCCCTGGACGGGGCGGACTACCTGGAGTCGACGCTTGTCGGTTTCGTCGACACCGCGCTGGCAGCCCAGAACGCCGTGGTGGCGGCGGCCTCGCTCGGCTTCGGCTCGGTCTTCGTCGGCGGCCTCCGCGACCACCCCGAGAAGGTGGCCGCCGAACTGCACCTTCCCCCGCACACGGTCGCCGCCTTCGGGCTGGCGCTGGGCGAACCCGACCCCGCCGAACAGGCCGACGTCAAGCCCCGGCTGCCGCAGGCGGCAGTGCTGCACCACGAGCTCTACGACGCGGCGGCGGCGGACGAGCACATCCCCGCCTACGACGCGACGCTTGCCGCCTACAACACCCGCTTCGGCCTGCGCGGCGCCTGGACCGACCGAGTCCTGACCCGCTTGCGCGGCCCGGAATCCCTCGCCGGCCGGCACACCTTGCGCACCACCCTGGAGCGCTTGGGCCTCCCTTCCCGCTGACCTCCCTCCACTGTTCCACCTCGCCCGGCCGCCCGCCTCGTACCACGGTCCGACCCCGCCCGGCGCCCGCCGCCCCCCGGGTTCCGGCCCCAGCGGCGCCGGACGCGCCGCCCCTGGCGAGATGTTGATCTGCTAGCGCTACGAAATCGCTGTGATCAAGGGGGCAAAACCGCGATTTCGCACCGCTAGCAGATCAACACCGCTGCGCGGAGCCAATGCAGCCGACCGCAGCCCCTTGTCCCGGGACCGCATCCGAGCCGAGGGCAAGCAACACCACGCCGCCCCCTCTGCCTCGCCCGCCGCCCGTCAGCCGCCGCCGGCCGCCGGGTGGGACTGTCGGAAGCGGGGTGATCCGGGGCGGTAACCTCGGGCGCCATGCAGCCGTCCACCGTCCTCGCCGTACTCGCCGAGCTGGCGCCGGCCACCGCCGAGCGGACGCTGGACGTCACCCGCGGCTCGCAGGCGCTGGTCTGGCTGGACACCGCCGAGAAGGCGCCGCGCAAGGCCGCGACGGATCGGCTGGCCGCGCTGGACGCGCTGCACCGGGAGGAGCGGGTCCTGCACCGGGGCTGGGGTTTCCTGGCCGGCACCACGATGATCGACGGCCGGTCGCGGAAGGTCCGGTTTCCGCTGCTCAGTCAGCCGGTGCGGCTGGAGCGGGCGCTCACCGGATACCGGGTGGTCCCGGCCGGCGACCTGGAGATCACGCCGCTGATCGGTGACCGGGATCTGGCCGCTGCCATGGAGGCCGCGCCGGGGCTGGCCGCGCCGGGCTGGCTGGAGGCGATCGGCAGCCGGGCCTGGCTGCGTTCGGCGGCCGAGGCGACGGGCTTCCCGTTCGACGCCATGACCGATTCCGGTCAGCGCTTGCCGAAGGACCGGCTGGTTCTGGTGGCTGCCGCCGCGCTGTATGTGGCGCGCGACGTCTTCGGCGTCGGCCTCAGCGACAGTTTGCGCAGCTGGGCCGGGCGGGACGTGAGCGGTACGGCGCTGGCCGCGGTCTACGGCGAGCACCGGGCGGACCTGCCGGACGATGACGAACCCGTACATTCCCCTCTTCCGCTCAGCGACGAGCAGGCCCGCGTCGTCGCCCGCGCCCGGACCGCCCCGGTCACCGTGGTCTCCGGTCCGCCCGGCAGCGGCAAGAGCCACACCGTCGTCGCGGCCGCCCTGGAGGTGGTCCAGCGCGGCGGTTCCGTACTGGTCGCGACGCAGTCATCGCACGCCGCCGAGGTCCTGGCGGGGTTGCTGAGCCGCTACCCGGGTCCGGTCCCGGTTCTGTTCGGCGACGCGGCCGGTCGCGCCGACCTCGAGGCCGGCCTCACCGCGGGCGCGGAGCAGGGCGCGAGCGCTGAGCGGCTCCGCGCCGGCCAGGATCGGGTCCAGGCCGCGATTTCGGGCGTACGGGCGAAGCGCACCGTACTCACCGAAGCCCTTGACCTGGAACTCCGCGCCGCCCAGCTGACCGATTTTGAACCGCTGCTGCCGGGCCTTGCCGTCGATGTGCCGGGCGCGTTCGACGACGCCGTGGATCTGGCCCGCATCGAGGAATGGCGCTCGCGCGAGGGCTGGTGGGCACGCCGTCGGCTGCGGTCGAAGCTGCGGCCCCGTCCCGGCGTACCACCGGAACGGGTGACCGAAGCCCTCGCCGCAGCCACCGCGCAGCGTGCCGCCGCGCACCTCGCCGCGACCGGCGGCACCCAGCTCGACCCGCACTGGGCCGCGTTGCACGAGGCCGAGGAGGCGCTGCGCGAAGCGGTCGGCGCCGCGATGCGCGACAGTGCGCGCAGCGCGAAACGGTGGGACCGGGACGCCCGCCGGGCCGCAGGTGCCCTCGCCGCCGCGCTGCGGGCCGGCCGCAACCGACGCCGCGAACTGCTGGCCCAGCTGGACGCGCCGCCCCTGGTGCGGGCGCTGCCCCTCTGGATCGGCACGGTCGCCGACGTCGAGGACCTGCTGCCCCCGGCGCCGGGCCTCTTCGACCTGGTGGTGATCGACGAGGCGTCGCACGTGGACCAGATCCGGGCAGCACCGGTCCTGGCCCGGGCCCGCCGAGCCCTGGTCGTGGGCGATCCACGCCAGCTGCGCTTCGTCTCCTTCGTCAGCGACGTCGACGTCACCGAGGTGCTGACCAGGCACGACGTCCCGGCCGACGCCCTGGACGTACGCCGGGTGAGCACCTACGACCTCGCCGCCGCAGCCGCACCGGTGACGTGGCTGGGCGCCCACTACCGCAGCGTGCCGCACCTGATCGGCTTCTCGGCGGACCGCTTCTACGGCGGCCGGGTGTCCGTGATGACCAGAACGCCATTGTCCGACATGTCACCCGCCATCGACGTGATCCCCGTGTCGCCCTCCTCCTCTGCGCCCGCCTCCGCCGACTCCGCGCCCGCCTCCGCCACCGCCACCGCCTCCGCGCCTGTCACTGCCTCTGCGGCCTCGCCAGCCGAGGTCGAGGCGGCATTGCGTGCCGTCGCCGAACTGGCCTCAGCCGGGTACCGGGGCATCGGCGTGATCACCCCGTTCCGTGCGCAGGCGGAAGCTCTGGAAGCAGCCTTCCTCTCCTCGATGCGCCTTGAACAGATCGAAGACCTGCGCCTGCGGGTCGGCACCGTCCACGCCTTCCAGGGCAGCGAAGCCGACGCGGTAGTCGTCTCCCTCGCCCTGTCCGATGCCGACAGCCCCAGCAGGCGCCGCTTCGTCACCGACCCCCAACTCTTCAACGTGATGGTCACCAGAGCTCGGAAACGCCTGGTGGTGCTCAGCGCCCTGACGTCCCCGGACGGCTTGCTGAAGGACTTCCTGGAGTACGCACAATCCCCGCCCGCCCCTCCTCCTCCGCCCCACGAACCGGCAGCAGCCGGTCCGCCCTCGCCCGAGGAACCAGGGTCGGGCTCGCCGTCGCATGTCCCACCGACATCCGGTTCGTCCTTTCGCCGGCAGCCTGGAGCCGGATCATCCTTCCGTGAGCAGCCAGCCGTGGGCGCACCTCCCCTCGCGGAGCCGAAGCCGGAGGATCGCGCCGCTGTCCTGCCCGCCGGCTGGGCGGCTGAACTCAGCGCCGAGCTGCGCCGGCTGGACGTGCCGGTACGCCCCGGCTACCGAGTGGGCACCTGGCACGTAGACCTCTGTGTAGGACCACCGTCCCAGGTGACGGGCGTACTGTGCGGCATCCACCCCGACGGACCGGCCGCCCACCTGTCCAGGCAAACCGCACTGCACCGAGCCGGATGGCACTTGATCGACGCCTTCCCGAGCCGCTGGAACCACGATCCCCGCCGAGCAGCCCTGGAAATCGCAGCAGCAACAAGCCCATCGACGCCGGCGACGCCAACAGCTGCAGCAGCGCCAACGGCCACGGCCGCCCCTTAGCGCGGCGTCATCACCCGACCGCCCCGCTGGACCTGACCCCGCATGGCCGCGGTCGCCCATAAAGCCGAAGAAAAGCGCGGACGGGTGCCGGCCGGGCGGCCGAACAACGAAGACGTGCCCAAAGTTGAACCGGTGAGATGTGAACAGATCGCGGGCAGGAAGATGTGCCCGAAGCCGAACCGGTGAGGTGTGAACAGGTCACGGGCAAGACGGTTTCGTCGGACGCCCCGCGCTCAGCACGGAAGGTGGTGCGCGGCTGCCATGCGGACACGTATTGCGCGGCGGCCCGGGACCCTCCGTCACCGCGAGCAAGCCGGCACAAGCGTGATCGACGTCGTTCGGTGGCGGTGATGCCGGTGACGGAAATGGTGATCGATTGTTCGAGGCCGGCCTCGTGCTCGTTGAAGCTCTCCACTCCCTGAGTGGCACAATGGAAAGTCCATTGCTCGTCGGCGAAAAAGCGGCCAGCGAAAGTGACACGGGCTTATCGTGGCCCACGAACCGGCCACTGATCAGCCATTTGGAATTTGGCTCTTCGTGTCTGAACCCCGTCAATTTTGGGCTTGGTATGGCCCTAGTCGGAATGCCGGGATTTCGCGGGCTCGAGCCCGATACCGCTGCGGACTTGCCGACAGTCGGCGTCCTGTTGCTGGCTGCGGAACGCGCGGCAGGTGTGGGCCTTGAAGGCGTTCCCGTGCCCGAGCGTGAGGTGGTCGCAGGTCTCGGCGGTGCAGGACTGCGCGAATCCGACTTCTTAGAACGTGGTGGCATGCTGGCTGCCGGAGGCGCATGAACCGGGCTGCGGGGAGAGGCGTGAACCGGGTTGCGGGATTGCGCGGCTTTTGTGGGCTCCGGGTGACAGGTCTCTGTTGCGCTCGCGGCGGCGGCCTCGGCGGCTCGTTGGAGATGGCGCAGCTTGTGAGCATGACGTTGTGTCAGGCCCCATGCGCAGCGACGTTGTTGGTCCCGGCGGAATTCGTCACGCTCGGCGGAATAGCGACGCGACGCGGTCCGATCCCGCATCGTGGCTAATTCCGCTCGAGTGAAGAGCTGTGTCTGCCGGGTCATACGAATATTGTCTCGCGCGCTCCCCAAGAACGCCCGCCGCAACGGTCAATGGATCATGCAAATCCGGCACGGAGATCCACTTAAGCATACATAGTATTTGCACAGGAAAATGACATGGGAAAGCGGACGCGGCACGCGCTAACGTGCGACGGCGATGGCGATGGCGATGGCGGCTGGCGGGGTTGGGCATACCGGCTGTGACCAACAGCTCACGGATGGGAGGGGGAGCGGGGCCGCGTGGCCGCCTGAGCGCTCCTAGGCTGACGGAGCATGAGCGGGGATATCGATGTGCGGGCATGGCTGCGTGAGCGTGGCGCGGACACCGTCAAGCATCCGGGTGGCACCCTCTACCAGCATCTCTGCCGGGTTGAGGAGCAGCTGGGGGAGCTTGGCCACGGGCCGGCGGTGCGGGCGGCGGGGTTGACGCATGCGGCGTACGGGACGGATGGCTTCGACCTGGCCCTCGTCTTCTGGGGGAGCCGGGACGAGCTGCGTGAGCTGGTGGGGGAGGAGGCCGAGGAGTTGGTCTACCGGTACGGCTCGTGCGACCGGGAGCGGACCTGGCCCCGGCTGCCGGAGAGTCACGAGGTGGCGGATCGCTTCACCGGTGAGGTCACGAAGCTGGACGGCGAAGAGCTCACCGCGTTCATCGACCTGAGTTTGGTCAACGAGCTGGATGTGATCGTCCGGGATCGCGACCTGTGGGACCGCAACCGGGCGTATTTCACGAAGCTGTTCGACGGATGGATCCCGATGGCGTCCGAACCCGTGGCGGTGGAAGCCACGAAGTTCCTGGCGGCGAGGTAGGAGACGGCACGGCGAGGTAGCGGCACGCCGAGGTAGGACGGCACGGCGAGGTAGGAGACGGCACGCCGAGGAAGGGGCCTCAGGAGTTCAGCTTCCGGTAGACGGGGGCCAGCTGCTTGTGCAGGCACGTGTAGATCTCGAAGATCTCGTCGTACCGGGCGTGGTCCGGCCCGGGTGTGAAGATCTGGTCGTTCTGGGCCAGGCCGGAGATCTCCGGGAACGAGATCATGCCGGCTCCTACGGCGCCTATCCAGCCGGCGCCCCGGGCGTTGACCATGACGGGGTGGGCGTCGCGGCGGACTTCGGTGCCCAGGACGTCGGCGAAGATCTGGCACCAGGAGGAGGAGCGGGCCGCGCCACCGGTGATCACCAGGGAGGTCATCGGGGTGCCGAGGAAGCGGTCCACGGCTTTGGTCATCCAGCGGGTGTTGAGGGCTACGCCTTCGAAGACGGCGCGCAGCAGGTCGGAGCGGCTGGTGTCGAGGGAGATGTTGAGGAAGCCGGCGCGCAGGTGCGGGTCGTCGACGGGGGCGCGTTCGCCGTAGAGCCACGGCATGTAGAGGACGCCGCCGGAGCCGGCCGGTACGGCGGGGATTATCTTGTCGAACGCTTCGAAGATCGAGCTTTCGTCGCGGGTCACGTGGCCGGCACTGACCAGCGGGTCGTCGTATTCGACGACTTTGTCGCGGAGCCAGGTCAGGTTGGCGCCGGCGGTGGCCTGCAGGGCGGTCATCAGGTAGCGGTCCGGGATGGCGCACGGGATCGACGCGATGCCGCTGAACACGTCGGTCTTCTTCGCGGGCACGTGTGCCGCGATCCACGACGACGTGCCCAGGTAGAGGTGCGGCTCGTTGTCGCGGACCGTGCCGGCGCCGATCGCCGCCGCCGTGTTGTCGATGGCGCCGGCCACCACCCGCACCGAGGTGGGCAGGCCGAGGTGATCGGCGGCGCTGGGGGCGAGCGTGCCGATCACCTCGGTGCATTTCACGATCTCCGGGAACTTGTCCCGGTCGATCCCGCTGGCGGCGACCAGGGAGGGGGCGTAGCGGATCGCGTCCGCCTTGCGGTTGTCGGTGACCCACGAGGTCAGGATCGAGTCGACGGTGGCCACGGTGCGGCCGGTGAGTTTCAGGTTGATCCAGTCGAGGACGTTCAGGAAGGAGGCGGTGTTCGCGTACACCTCGGGCATGTCGTCCCGGATGAACAGCATGTGCGCCGCGGGGTCCTTGCCGGTGACGGACGGCATGCCCCCGGTGAGGCGCAGCCAGCGGGCGATCTTCACCAGCGACATCCCGGCGTACGAGGCGATCCCGCCGAACTGGCGCCGCAGATGGGCGGCGCCGCGCATGTCGAGCCAGGTGACGCACGCGGTCAGCGGCCGTCCCTGCGCGTCCACCGCGATCGTGCCCTCACCCTGGGTGGACGAGCAGATGGTGGTGACCGCGCGCAGGTGCTCGGCGTGGTCCCGGCCGAGGTCGGCGACGACCTGGCCGAGCGCGTCCCACCAGGCGACCGGGTCCTGTTCGGCGCCGCCGCCGGGGAGCACGGTGAGCGGCACCGGCCGTTCGGCCCAGCCGGTGACGGTGCCGTCGGCCGCGACGAGCGCGGCCTTCATCCCCGAGGTGCCGAGGTCGATCGCGAGGACCTGCGGCGGGACGGCCAACTCAGACCCCCTCGACCAACGCGAAGACCTGGTCGAACCGGGACAGGGCGTCGTCGATGACCTCGTCGGTGTCGGCCATCGAGGTGTACATCCGGGAGCCGGCGAGGGTGATGATGCCGTGTGCGGCGTACGCGGCGCCCATCTGCTCCATCAGGGTTTTGCGGCCCTTGTTCTCCTTGAGCAGTTTCACCGGGTTGCGCATGTCGAGCAGCATCACGCCGCTGCTCTCCAGGTGGACGATGGAGCCCTGGTTGTACGCGACGTACGGCAGCCCGTACTTGTCGATCAGCCGTTGCAGTCCCCGGGTGAGCCGGTCGCCGGCGCGCCCCGCGATGACCGGCGCGTTGGTCCGGGCCATCTCCTGGATCGCGAAGTACCCGGCCGCGCAGGACAGCGGGTTCGCCGACAGGGTGCCGCCGACCTGGATGTGGGCGCCGCTCTTGCCGTCGAGCCCGGAGCCGAAGACGCTCATCACGTCGGCCCGCCCGCCGACGCCGCCGGCCATCGGGTACCCGCCGGAGACGGCTTTGCCGAAGACGGTCAGGTCGGGGGTGACACCGAAGTACCCGGCCGCGCCGCCCAGCCCGGTCCGGAAACCGGTGACGACCTCGTCGAAGACGAGCAGGGTGCCGAACTCGTCGCAGAGTTCGCGGACTGCGGCGTTGTAGCCGTGCGGCACGGGCCGGGTGCCGGATTCCGGCCCGAGCGGCTCGACGATCACGGCCGCGGTGCCGCCGCGCGCCCGGTTCTCGATCAGCTTGCGCCGCAAGATGCCGAGGTCGTGCGGGAACGCTTCGCGGGTGCGTCCGGTCGCGCCCCACGGGATGCCTTTGGCGTTCATCCGGAAGGTGCCGGGCACCCGCAGCCCGTACACCATGGTGTCGGACCAGCCGTGGTAGGCGCCGCCGACCTTGATGACCATCTTCTTGCCGGTGTGCGCGCGGGCCGCCCGGACCGCGGCCATCACGGATTCGGTGCCGGAACCGAGGGACCGGTACATCTCGATGTGCGGCATGTACCGGTTGATGATCTCGGCGAGTTTGAGCTCGTACTCGTGGAAGAGGCCGGTGACCGGGCCGCTCTCCTTGATCACCGCGGCGACCTGCTCGTTGACGGGGCCGTAGTTGCTGCCCAGGATCGTCGGGCCGCCCGCCTGCAGGAAGTCGATGTAGACGTTGCCGTCCCGGTCGGTCAGGTAGGCGCCCTCGGCCTTCTCGATCGCCAGCGGGAACGGGTAGTTGAAGGCCAGGTTGTGCTGCACCCCGCCGGGAATCCGCTTCCGGGCCCGCTCGGTGATCTCCTTGCTGGCCGTGCACTTGGTCTCGAAGTAGTTGAGCACGTCGAGCAGCGCGTCGTGGCGCAGACCGCGCAGGGGCTGGGCGACCAGGGCTTTCAGCCGGCGCATGGTGTCGTCGACGTCGAGGTACTCGGAGATCGAGTAGCCGAGTTCGGCGGACGTGAGCCCCTCGGAGGTCTCGGGCACGTCCGCGACGCTGGGGAGTTCTTCGAGGTCCGGCACCCGGATCGGCTCGACCGCGTCCACGATCTGCGCCGCGATCCGCTTCTCGTCCTTGCGCAGCTTGCTGAAGGCGATCTCCCGGATCGTCGACGGGATCGTGTAGACCTTCCCGGCCTCCGACGTCAGCGCCATCAGGTAGGCGATCGACACCTTCTCCAGCAGCGCCATGTTGAACACCGCGCGGTCCGGGTCGGTGCCCAGCGCCACCACACCGTGGTTGGCGATGATGAACGCGTTGTCGCCGCTCGCCACCTTCTTCTGCACGTTCTTCGCGAGGAAGCCGGTGCCGGACGGCGCGTAGTCGATGATCGCGACTTCCCGGCCGAGGAAGCGCACCTGCTCGTCGGTGAGCGCCGGGATCGGCTTGCGGAGAAAGGCCAGGGCTGACGCGTACGGCTGATGGGTGTGCACGATCGCGTTGACGTCGGGCCGTTCGCGGTAGATGTTCGCGTGCATCCCGCACTCGATCGACGGCACCAGCCCGCCCGCACCACCGGGGTCCGGCACGTGTTTGCCGGTGAAGTCGACGATGCAGACGTCCTCGTCGCGCATCTTGTCGTAGTCGTAGTTGCTCGGCGTGACCGCGTACAGCTCGTGGCCCGGGATGCGCACCGAGACGTTGCCCTCGGTCGCCTTGAGGTATCCGCGTTTGAGCATCGTCCGGCACATGTCGACCACGTGGCGGCGGGACAGCTGATGTTTCACGGCGGGTCCGATCGGAGGTGGGCGGTGTGACTGCTGTCATCGTCGTCGCGACCGGGGCGCACTTCACCGTTCCCGCACCAGCAAGAAGCGGCCGGACCTTTATCACCGGGTGACAAGATTGCACTGTGGACACCCCCTGGCAGCGCCTGCCCACCGACCTGGCGGCCGCGATGCGTCCCCGGCTGCCCCGCACGGTGGACGCGATCGCGGGTGCGGTGGGGCGGGCGGCGCACGAGTACACCGAGACCGGCGGGGCGAAGTTCGAGCGCGACGTGCGTACCGCGGTGCGGGTCGCGCTGGACCGGTTCCTCGACCTCGCCGGCACCGGCGAACCGGCGTTGCCGCCACCGATCCGGGAGGTGTTCGTGGCGCTCGGCGCCGCCGAGGCCCGGGAGAACCGGGGGCCGGAGATGTTGCTGGCCGCGCTGCGCACCGCGGCCCGGCAGATGCTGCGGACCGCCTCCGAGTCGCTGGCGGCGCAGCGGCCCGTCACTGTCGACGAGCTGATCGACCTGGCCGACGCGACAAGCGCGTACGCCGACGAACTCGCCGCGGCCTGCACCGACGGCCTGGCCCGGCAGCTGCGTGAACAGGCCGGCGAAGGCGACCGCCGGCGCCGGCAGGTGGCCGACCTGCTGCTGCGCGGCGGCGCGTCCCCGGACGTGGTGCGCGACGCGGTGGCCGGGATCGGCTGGCCGCGTCTGGACGTGGTGGTCCCGGTGCTGCTGCCGCCGGACCAGGCCCGGGACGCGCGGTTCCGGTTCGGCCCGGACGGGGTGGTCGCCGAACGCGGCCGGGACGCCGTCCTGCTGCTGCGGGCCGGGCCGCGCGCCGAGCGGGCCGCGCTCACCGAGGCCCTGCACGGCCGGGGCGCGGTGGTCGGACCGGCGCTGGGCTGGGCCGAGGTTCCGGAAGCGGTCCGCCTCGCCGAACGGACCGCCGACCTGCTCCGGTCCGGCAGCGACGCGCCGGCGGGGGCCGGCGCCGGGCGGGCGGCAGGTCCGGCGGGGGCAGGCGGTGCGGGGCCGGTCTTCGCCGCCGATCACTTGCCGGCGCTCGCGCTGCGCGGTGAGACGGGTGCGCTGGCGGTGCTGGCCGCGCACCGCCTGGCACCGCTGGCGAACCTGCGCAGCGGCCAGCGCGAGCAGCTGCTGGGCACTTTGGAGAGCTGGCTGCGGCACTGGGGTTCGCGGACGGCGGTGGCGGCCGAGCTGTTCGTGCACCCGCAAACGGTCAGTTACCGCCTGAACCGGCTCCGTGACCTGCTCGGTGACGACCTGGACGACCCGGCGGCCCGCTTCGAGCTGCTGCTGGTCCTCGCCCACCGCCGCTTGCCCTAGAATCTCCGAAATGGACGAATCTGTTCTCGTGGTGGGCGCCGGGATCGCCGGGCTGGCGCTGGCCCGGGCGTTGCGGGACCGCGGCGTGCCGGTGGAGATCGCCGAGCGCGGTGGCAGCGGCACCGGTGGGCTCGCGGTCAACCTGCCCGGCAACGCGATCACCGCGCTCACCGCCCTCGGCGTCGGTGACGGGCTGCGGCGCCTGGGGCGGCCCACGCGCCGCCGGGAGTACCGGTCGGTGCGGGACCGGCTGCTCTTCGAGGTGGACGAGGACGAGTTCTGGGGTGCGGGGGCGCAGCCGCGATGCGTACGCCGCAAAGATCTTCTGGCCCTCCTCGGCGACGGCCTGGACGTGCCGCTGCGCTCGCCCGCCGCCGTGCGCGAAGTGCGCCCGGCACCGGCGGGCGCGGAGGTGATCTTCGATTCCGGCGAGCGGCGGGAGTACGGGTTCGTCGTCGGCGCCGACGGCGTCCGGTCCGTCGTCCGGGCGAGCCTGCCCGGCGCCGCGAGCACCCGGCAGTCGCTGCTCAGCGCGGCGAGCTGGCGGTTCATGGCACCGAACCCGGGCGTCGCCTGCTGGACGGTGTGGTCCGGCGCGGGCGGCGCGTTCCTGCTGATCCCGGTGGACGAGCACGAGGTGTACGGGTACGCGTCCGGCCTCGGCGGCGGCACCGTCGGCGCGGATCCGGGCTGGCTGCACGCCACGTTCCGCGACTACCCGGCGCCGGTCCGGGCCGTCCTGGACAGCGTCGCCAAGGATCCCGCGTCGCTGCACCATTCGCCGATCGAGGAGGTGCGTGCCGGTTCCTGGGCGTCCGGCCGCCGCGTCCTGATCGGCGACGCCGCGCACGCGACCGCCCCGGTCTGGGCGCAGGGCGCGGCCCTCGCCGTCGAGGACGCGCTGGTGCTGGCGAACCTGCTGGCCGGCGGCGACCGGGATGCCGCCGGTGCCCGGTTCGAGGCGAAGCGGCGGGCCCGGGTCGCCCACGTGCAGACGGCCACCGACCGCTTCTCCCGGGCCGCCGGTCTGCCCACCTGGCTGCGCGACCCGCTGATGCCGATGATCGGGCCGCGCACCTACCACGGCGCCTACGCCTCGCTGCGCACCCTCGACCTGAGCTGACGCGCCCGGCCGGCGCGTGTCCTGGACCGCGCGTGTCCCGGACGGCGCGGGCACCCGCGGATTTCCGGCCCGGCGACGGCGGAACCTGACGTCGGGGATCAGTTTCGCCGGATAATGACCGACATGCGTTGAGGCGACGGAAGGGACTGCCTTGAGCGCCGGTCAGCGGGGGGAGCGCGGCGGTGTGCACCGCCTGTTCGGCGCGCCCGCCGACGACCGTGCCCGATCCGGCGACCGGGCCGCGATCCGCTGGATGCGGGGCGCGTTCGCGATGTTCTACGTGCTGGTCGGCATCACCAACTTCGTGACCCTCGACGGGTACGCCCGGGACGCCACCACCCTGCTCGCCCTGATCACCGCCGGCCTGCTCGGACTGGCCGCGCTCCCGTGGTGGGTCCGGGCCGACCGCGGTGATCACCTCGGGTACGTCCCGGTGCTGGTCAGCCTGGCCCAGATCACCCTCACCGAACAGATCCACTACACCAGCACGCTGATGCTCACGCTCGTCGGCATCGGGGCGGCGGTGCGTTTGCGGCGTACCCTCGTCGTGTCCTTGGTCCTGGGCTGCGCGGGCTGGGCCGCCGCCGTGGTCTGGTTGCCCGCGCTCCGCACCGGCGAGCTCGGTCATTACGCGGTGCAGCTCGCCATCTCGGCGATGGTCGCCGGGATCCTGCACGAGTCGCTGCGCCGGCGGCAACGGCAGCTGCGGATCGCCCGGGACCGGGTCGCCGAGGTCGCCGACCGGTTCGGCAGCCTCTTCCACGCCTCCCCGTCCGGGGTCGCCATCGCCGGCGGCGACCATGTGCTCGTCGCCGTGAACCAGGCCTTCTGCGATCTGGTCGGCCGCGGCGAACCGGAGCTGATCGGTTCCGGCAGCGCGGAGCTGGAGGCGCTGGCCGGCATCGAGACCCGGTACGTGCGCCCGGACGGCACCGCCCGCTGGGTGTGGCCGACCGTCGGCCGCAGCTCCCAGTGGATCCTGATCCAGCTCCAGGACGTCACCGACCGGCACCTGGCGCAGGAGGCGGCCCGCGACTCGGACCGGCTGCTGGCCGCGGTCTCGGCCACCGCCCGCCGGATCCGGACCGGCGAGGACGCCCGCAGCACGATCATCGGGGCGGTCCGTGAGCTGGCCGAGGCGGACAGTGTCAGCCTGATGGAACCGCTCAACGCGCAGGCCCTGGTGGTCACCGGTGCGAACGGCGCGCAGGTGGTGGGCACCCGGATACCGCTGGACGGCAGCTCGATGTCGGCCCGGGTCTACGGCGACGGGCAGCCGATCTTCCTGCCCGACGCGACCCAGGACCCGCGCGTCTCCCCGGCCCTGCTGAAACTGGTCCAGGGCCGGTCGATGCTGTGGCAGCCGGTGATCGCCGGCGGCGTCGTGGTGGCCGTGCTGGTGGTCGGCTGGACCCGGCTCGTCGCCTCGGTCGGCGACCATCGGGCCCGTGCCGTCGCGATGCTCGCCGACGAGACCGCGCTCGCCCTGGAGCACGAGCGGCTGCTGCGCCGCCTCGAGCAGATGGCGTTCACCGACACGCTGACCGGGCTGCCCAACCGGCGGGCCTGGCAGGAGCGGCTGGCCGCGCTGTTCACCCAGGCCGGCCGATCTCCCGATCGGCCCGCGCCGGACCGGACCGGGGCGCTCACCGTGGCGAGGCCCGAGCCGGGCCGGGCCTGGCCGCTCACCGTGGCGATCGCCGACCTGGACCGGTTCAAGCGCTACAACGACACCCACGGTCACCCGGCCGGCGACGAGCTGCTGCAGCGGGCGGCCCTGGCCTTCGCCGCCGAGCTCGGCGGCGACGACGTGATCGCCCGCTGGGGCGGTGAGGAGTTCGTGATCGCGCTGCCCGGGCGGTCCGGGCCGGCGGCCCGGGAGGTGCTGGACCGGGTGCGCCGGGCCACGCCGGACGCGGAGACGTGCAGCATCGGGTACGCCGTCTGGGACGGCGTGGAATCCGCGGAACGGCTGCTGGAGCGGGCCGATGCCGCGCTCTACGCCGCGAAGGACGGCGGCCGGGACGCGGTGCACGGCGCGCCGGAGTGTGCCTCTCTGCGTCCGTGAGCGATCGATGCGTTGTGCACCGGAGCGGGCCGCCATAGATTGACGGAAATCACTGTCTTGCGAGGGGGCCGTCATGGACGCCGACCTACCGGAGTACCCGTTCACGCAGCCCACCGCCCTGGAACCGCCCCCGGAGTGGGAGGACCTGCGCGACCGCTGCCCGGTCGCCGACATCCGGCTGGCGAGCGGCGACCGGGCGCTGCTGCTGACCCGGCACGCGGACGTGCGCCAGGTCCTCGGCGACCCCCGGTTCACCCGGCAGCTCGACGCCGACGGCGCGGCCCGGGTCACCGCCCAGGAGTCCGGCGGGGTGTTCGGCTCCGAGCAGTCCGCGATGACACCGACCGGCGAGGCGCACCAGCAGTGGCGGCGCCTGGTCGGCCGGTACTTCACCGCGCGCCGGATGACCGCGATGCAGCCCCGGATGGCCGCGATGGCGGGGTCGCTGATCGACGGCCTGGTCGCCGGGGGACCGCCCGCGGACCTGGTGAAAGGCTTCGCGTTCCCGCTGCCGGTCTGGGTGATCTGCGACCTGCTCGGGGTGCCGGACAGCGACCGGGACCGGTTCTCCCACTGGTCTGACACGATGCTCAGCCTCACCCGGTACACCCAGGACGAGATCGACGCCGCGCAGCTCGAGTTCGGCGAATACCTCTGGGCGCACATCGAGGCCAAGCGGGCGGGCCCCGGCGACGACCTGATAAGTGATCTCACCGCGGGTGGCGAACTCTCCCCGATCGAACTGATCGGCACCGCGCAGGGCCTGCTGATCGCCGGGCACGAGACCACCGCCAACATGATCGGCAAGATGGTGGCGATGCTGCTCGCCGACCGGTCCCGCTGGGAGCGGCTGCTCGCCGAACCGGCCCTGGTGCGTACCGCCGTGGAAGAGGTTCTGCGGTTCGACGCCAACCCGGGGTTCGGGATGCCGCGCTACATCACCGAGGACACCGTGGTCGGCGACGTGAAACTGACCGCCGGCAGCACCGTGATCAGCAGCATGGCGGCGGCTAACCGGGATGCCACCGCGTTCGAGCGGCCCGCCGAGATGGACCTGACCCGGACACCGAACCCGCACCTCGCGTTCGGTGCCGGACCGCACTCCTGCATCGGGCAGGCGCTGGCGCGCACCGAGCTGCAGACCGCGCTCACCGTCCTGCTGGACCGGCTGCCCGGCCTGCGCCTCGCCGGTCCCGCCGCGGACCTGCCGCGCCGCGAAGGACTGATCATCGGCGGCCTGGAGCGGGTCGTGGTGACCTGGTGAAGGTTGGCGTGGACCGGGAGAAGTGCTGCGGGGCCGGTCAGTGCGTGCTGCTCGCGCCGGCCGTCTTCGACCAGGGCGAGGACGACGGCATCGTGCTCCTGCTCCGGCCGGAACCCGGCGAACCCGACCGGGCGGCGGTGGCGGAGGCGGCCGCCGTCTGCCCGACCGGGGCCATCTCGATATCGCGTTGAGCGTCCCTCGCCCGTGAACCTGATCGCCGGGGCCGGTGGGCCGGGTGACAGACTTCCGGGCATGGGCTTGTTCACGGTGGCGCAGGCGCGGGTCGAGGTGGAGCGGCTGCGCCCGGTGCTCGACGAGATCGTGGTCGTCCGTGCCGACCTGGTCGAGCTCACCGCCGCGCTGACCCCCGGCGGTGCGCCGACCGGCCTGGGCGGGCTGCCGGAGCGCAAGGCCGCCGAGGCCCGCCTCAACGAGTTGATGACCGAGGTGCAGCAGACCGGCGCGGAGCTCAAGGGCGTCGCGCCGCTGCTCGTCGACTTCCCCGCCGACCTGGACGGCGTGCCGGTGCTGCTCTGCTGGCTGGAGGGCGACGCCGCGCTGACCTGGTACCACCGGGCCGACCTGGGCTTCGCCGGTCGCCGCCGGCTACCGGACTGACCCGCCCCAGCCCGGCCTCACCCACCCGGCCGCCTCACCCCGCCAGGCGCGCGATTTCCCGGGCCACCGCGTCCGGGTCGACCAGCTGGTGCAGGTGCCGGCCCGGCAGGTGCGAGACCTGCCAGCCGCGCTCGCGCGCGTCCTCGGCGACCCGGTCGTACGGTGCCCCGAACAGCAGATAGCCCAGGCGGATCCCGTCGTCCCACCCCGGCGGCACCGCGACCACCTGCTCGTAGTAGCTGAGCGGCAGCTCCGGCTCCTCCCCGGTGACGGCCTGCCGCGTCCGGGCGTCCGGGAACATCGGCGCCACCTCGCTCTCGTCGAACCACGTGGTCCACGGCGGGAGCCGCCCCGCGGTGGCCAGCCCCCGCAGGAACGCCAGCCGCTCGGGGGTGGCGACCGCGGTGGGCCCGTCGCGCGCCTCCGGCGCGAACGGGGGACCGGCGTCACCGATTCCCCGCAGCGACGGCGTGCTCGACCGGTCGAGGCGTTCCGCGACGGGCGCCCACGTGGCGGGGCCGGCGGCGGGGCTGTGCACGAGAACGTGGACGGTCACCCGCCGATCCTCCCAGCCCGGCCGCGCGTGACGTGTACAAGGCATTGACAGTCATCTTGTTATCGTTAACATGAACGAAACACGAGATCGAAGGGACCCCCCGATGCCCTGGAAACTCGTACGATTCGTTGCCGTGTTGGCGCTCGCCACCTTCGCCGGTCTGGTCGCCATGCACGCCCATCCCGCCTCGGCGGCCACCACCCTGGTCTACACCACCTTCAAGGGCGACGCCGCCGCCGACCAAGAACTCTGGGTCTACCAGTCGACCAACGGCGGCACCAGCTACAACGTCCTGTCCGACACCAATTTCCGCGGTCCGACAGGTGTGCTGCGCGACCCGAGCATCCTCAAGCACAACGGGCGCTACTACATCGCGTACACCGTGCGCTCCTGGACCACGAACTCCACCTACTTCAACATCGCGACGAGCACCAACCTGACCTCCTGGTCGAACGTCGCGAGCGTGAACGCCGGCATCGCGGGCGCCAACTACACCTGGGCGCCGGAGTTCTACGTCGAGAACGGTGTCGTCCGGATCATCGCGAGCGTCGCGTCCACGGCCTGCGCGTGGTGCTTCCGGCCGTACGTCTACACCGCCCAGAACAGCGCGCTGACCAGCTGGTCCGCCCCGGCGCAGATGTGGGGCCTGGGCACCAACCACATCGACACCTACGTGGTGAGGTCGGGCGGCACGTGGCACGCGTTCACCAAGAACGAGACCACGAAGTACATCGAGCACTGGACCACCACGGCCAACCTGTACGAGGGCTGGGTGAACCGGGGCACGCTCTGGGCCAGCGGGTACGAGGGCCCGTCGCTGGTCCGGCTCGACGACGGCCGCTGGCGGATCTACGTCGACAAGTACACCAACGGCGGCGTATGGACCGCGACCAGCTCCGACCTCAACACCTGGACCGGCCTCAGCGCCGTCGGCTGCGCCGGCTGCCGGCACGGCACCGCGATCATCCGCTGACCGCCGATCCCCTGACGGGCCTGCAGGGTGGCGCGGGTGCGTCACCCTGTAGAGGTGATCCGCTTGATCCTCAACGTGCTCTGGTTCATCTTCTTCGGGTGGGCGCTCGCCCTGGCGTACGCGCTGGCCGCCCTGATCAGCTTCCTGCTCGTCGTCACCATCCCGTTCGGCGTGGCCGCGCTGCGCCTGGCCGTCTACTCCGCCTGGCCGTTCGGCCGCACGATCGTCGACGACCCGCACGCCGGTGTCGCCTCCGGCCTCGCGAACATTCTCTGGCTGGTCCTGTTCGGCTGGTGGATCGCGCTCGGCCACATCGCGGCGGGCATCGCCCAGTGCGTGACGATCATCGGGATCCCGTTCGGCATCGCCAACTTCAAGCTGGTGCCGGCGGCGCTCTGGCCGCTCGGGCGGGACATCGTCACCCTGGACTGAGCTCACCCTGGACTGAGCGAGGTTGATCCGGAGCGGCGCTGCCGCTCCGGACAACTACCGCGAGGCCGGTTGCCCGGGCCGGCCGGCCGGCTCCGCGGCGCGGGCGGCCGGGGGCAGGTCGGCGGGGTCGCCCGCCGGCCACCGGGCGGGGTCGGCGCCGAGCCCGGTGAGCTCCTCGATCTGCAGCCGGCACCACGGGGAGAACGTGATGCCGTCGCCCGAGGCGGAGCCGACGAACTCGACCCACGGCACCCACCGGACGGCCTCGACCTCGTCCGGGTTGGGCGCGGGCTCGGAGCCGGCCGTCGCATAGAAGACCGGGCACATCTCGTTCTCCACGACGTCGTCCAGTTCGGCGCGGTAGCGGAACGCCGGCCGGACCAGTCGCACCTCGTCCAGCGTCATCCCGAGCTCGTGGGCGGCGCGCCGGCGGACCGCGTCGGCGATGGCCTCGCCCTGCGCCGGGTGGCCGCACACGCTGTTGGTCCAGATCCCCGGCCAGGTCTTCTTGCTCAGCGCCCGCTGCGAGACGAGAAAACGGCCTGCGGAATCGAATATGTAACAGGAGAACGCTAGGTGAAGCGGCGTGGAATCGGTGTGGACCGTTCCTTTGTCCGCCAGCCCGGTGGCGTTGCCGGATTCGTCGAGCAGAATGACATGTTCCACGGTGCTACCTGTTCCGGGCTCGCAGTTGCAGGAAAGGGTCGATGCCCAGAAACGCTCGGCCAGGAAAGGTTACCGAGCCGGCACAAGATCCGCCAGCAACGCAGAGTAATAGTCGGACACAGTAGAGCGTGACCGGTTCTGACCGTTGCGTCCCAACGCGTCACGGAACACCGGGCGCCTCTTCGAAGATCATCTATCGCGTACTCTCCGTGCATTCCGGCCCTTTATCGGGGCTGCCCCGGAAAGGCGACCTGACCATTGCGGACAGTGACGCAGGTCCATTGTGATCTTTGTCGCACTCGACTAAACGAGTTGATCCAAATAACTATTGGCGACAGAAAACAGGATGGTCGGCCGCGGGGGGGGGTCGGGCGACCGGGCGGCCGGCGGCTGCCGGAAAACAGGGGTCGTGATGCAGGGCTTGACCGTTTTAGATCGCCTTGGCAGCCAGTTGCGCCGTCTCTGTGACGTCGTCGGGATGGACCCCGAGGCACCGTTGCGACTGCTCACCGAACTGCTCGGGGAACACGGCTCGCGGCCGTTGACCGAGCCACCGGTCTGGCCCTCGGACGTCGCCGACGACCACACCCCGGTCGAGTTCTCGATCGCCTGGAACGAGGGCGAACCGCCGGCGCTGCGCATTCTCGCCGAGGCCTTCGCTCCGGTTCCGTCGGTGCGCGCGAACGCCCTCGCCACCGACGAGTTCCTGCGCGCCCAGGCCGCCCGGTACGGCCTGTCCACCCGGCGGCTCGACGCGATCCGGGACCTGTTCGACACCGCGACGCCGCACGGCGACTTCGTGCTCTGGATCTCCCTGGTCTTCCGCAACGGCCGGCCGCCGGAGTTCAAGGTGTACTTCAACCCCGAGGTGCACGGGCCGGAGCACTCACCCGCCGTGGTGGAACAGGCGCTCGACCGGCTCGGCCTCGCTGAGGCGTACACGAGGATGGTGAGCCACGCCGTCCGCCCGGGTGAGCTCGCCCGCGCGGACCGGCTGACGTTCTTCGCCCTCGACCTGCACGACGGGCCGCAGGCCCGGGTGAAGCTCTACCTCTCGCACCACGACGCGCAGGCCGGCGACGTGGCCCGGGCCGCCGCCGTCGTCGACGGCGTGGACCCGGAGCTGGTCACCGAGTTCTGTGAGCTGGCCGGCCGTGCCGAACGGTTCACCGGCCGCCCGCTGATCGGCAGCTACACCATCACGCAGGGCGCCGAGCGGCCCAACGGCTACAGCGTCTACGTGCCGATCCGCAGCTACGTCGGCGACGACCGGGAAGCCCGCGAACGGGTCCTGCCGATGCTCGCCCGCTACCGCTTCGACCCGGCCGTGCTGGACCGCGCGATCGACGCGGTGACCGACCGGCCGCTGGACGACGGCGTCGGACTGATCGCGCACGTGTCCCTGCGGCTCGGACCGCCCCGGCCCGGTATGACCGTCTATCTCTCCGCCGAGGCGTACCAGGTCCAGCCGCCGCGCCCCCTTCCGATGCTCGCTTAAGGAGCCCCGTTGTCCACCATCCCGCTGCCGCCGCCGTACCGGATCAAGGTGGTCGAGCCGATCCCGTTCCTCACTCCGGTTCAGCGCCGGGAAGCCATCGAGGCGGCCGGGTACAACCCGTTCAACCTGCGGTCCGACCAGATCACCGTGGATCTGCTCTCCGACTCCGGCACCGGTGCCACCTCGTCGGCGCAGGAGGCGGCGGCCGCGCAGGGCGACGAGTCGTACGCCGGGGCACGCTCCTGGTTCCGGTTCCGCGACGAGGCCGCCGACCTGACCGGGTACCCGCACCTGCTGCCGGTGCACCAGGGCCGTGCGGGTGAGCGGATCCTCTTCTCCAGCCTGCTGCAGCCCGGCCAGATCTGCGTCAGCAACACCCACTTCGACACCACCCACGCCAACGTCGAGATCGTCGGTGCCGAGCCCCGTGACCTGCCCTGCGCCGAGGCGCTGGACCTGGACAGCCAGGAGCCGTTCAAGGGCAACATCGACCTGGTGGCGCTGGCGGAGACGCTGGCCGGCCCGGACGGCGCGCGCGTCGGCCTGGTCCTCATGACGATCACCAACAACGGGCTCGGCGCGCAGCCGGTCTCGATGGCCAACCTGGAGGCCGTACAGGCCCTCTGCCGGCGCTACCGGGTCCCGTTCTTCCTGGACGCCGCCCGGTTCGCGGAGAACGCGTGGCTGGTCCAGCAGCGCGAGGCGGGGTACCAGGACTGGACGCCGCGGCAGATCGCGACCCGGGCCTTCCAGCTGGCCGACGGCTGCCTGATCAGCCTGAAGAAGGACGGGCTCACCGGGATCGGCGGGTTGATCGGCCTGCGCGACGACGCGCTGTTCGCCCGCTGCGAGGCCAACCTGATCGCCACCGAGGGCTTCTCCACCTACGGCGGGCTCTCCGGCCGGGACCTGGAACGGCTCGCCGTCGGCCTGCGCGAGGTCGTCGACCCCCTGTACCTGGCCGGCCGGGCCGCGCAGACCGCCCGGTTCGCCCAGATGATCAAGGATGGCGGGGTGGACGTCGTCGAACCCGCCGGCGTGCACGCCCTCTACCTGAACGCCGGCCGCCTGCTGCCGCACCTCACCCCGGCCGAGTTCCCCGGGCACTCACTGGGCTGCCAGATGTACCTCGACGGCGGCATCCGATCGGCCGAGCTGGGCTCGCTGTACCTCGGCACGCTCGACGAGTCGCACCGGCTGACCAGCCCGGCGCCGTTCGAGCTGGTGCGGCTGGCGATCCCGCGGCGGGTCTACACCGAGGAGCATTTCGCGTACGTGGCCGCGGTGCTCGCCGGCATCGCCAAGGACCCGGAGCGGATCCGCGGGTACCGGATCGTGTCCGCCCCGGCGTTGTTGCGGCACTTCAAGGTCCGGCTGGCGCCGCTCGGTTGAACGAAGGTCCGGCCGTCGCCGCTCGATTGAAGGAGGCGGTGAACGCTGCCGCCGGCCGGGCCGTCGAGGGGAGCAACCCCCTGACGCCCCGGCCCGGGGCCGTCAGGCCGCCTGTGGCAGCCGGGACATCGCGTGCCGGACCAGGGCGATCAGCGCGAGCTTGCTCGACAGCCGATCGCGGGCGTCCAGCCAGACCAGGGGGACGTCGGTGCCGAGTTCGAGGGCGGAGCGGATCTCGTCGTCGGTGTAGGCGCACTCGCCGAAGAAGCGGTTCACGGCGGCGACGAAGGGCAGGCCCCGGCGTTCGAAGTAGTCGATCGCCGGGAAGCTGCTGTCGAGGCGCCGGGTGTCGACGAGGACGATCGCGCCGACCGCGCCCTGGGCGAGTTCGTCCCACATGAACCAGAAGCGGTCCTGGCCGGGGGTGCCGAACAGGTACAGCACCACGTCCGGGCTTATCGTGATGCGGCCGAAGTCCAGCGCGACCGTCGTGTGGGTCTTGGATTCGACCCCGGTCACGTCGTCGATGCCCACGCTGGCCTCGGTGAGGAGTTCCTCGGTGGTCAGCGGCGGTATCTCGCTGACCGAGCTGACCAAGGTCGTCTTGCCGGTGCCGAAGCCACCCGCGACGACGATCTTGACCGATGTGCGATTCACGGTGAACCCCTATTTCACGAAAAGTCCGAAAATTTTAAGAAGCTCACAACCGCTCCAGCCCGGTCAGCACCGCGTTCAGCAACCGCATGTCCACGACCCGGTCCTGCGCCGGCGAGCCACTGTCCAGGTAGCCCTGCTCCAGCAGCACGTCCACCATCACCTTCACGATGGTCAGCGGGATGTGCAGGTAGGCGCCGAGCTCGGCGATCGAGATCCAGGTCTCGCACCGGCCGAGGATCTGCAGATATTCCGGCTCCAGCCGGCTCGTGTCGACCGGGACCGCGACGACCTGGGTGGCCAGGTCCAGCTTGCTGTCACGCGGGCTGGTCCGTCCGTTGACGAGGATGTACAACGGGACGAACCGGCCGGCCGCCGTCTCGTCGTCGCCGTCCCAGGCCTCACCCGTCATTACTGCGGGCCGGCGCGCTCAGGTAGTCGCCGATGCGGGTGACCAGGCGGCTCACCTCGTACGCGACCATTCCCATGTCGACGTCCTGCTCGCAGAGGACGGCGAGGCGCGCGTTCTGGCCGGCGGCCGCGATGAACAGCGTCTGCTCCTGGAACTCGATCACCACCTGCTGCACCGGCCCGCTCTTGAAGTGGCGGCCGGTGCCGGCGGCGACGCTGTACATCGAGGACGCGCCCGCCGCGAGGATCTCCGCGAGGTCCTGATGCATCGAGGTCGATTTCTGCACGATCAGGCCGTCGGTGGAGAGCACGACCACGGAGACGACCTGCGGCACCTCGACGAGGTCGTCCAGCATCCAGGGGAGGTCGATGGAAGAGGTCGGGTTCGTCATGCGTCCCTGCCTTGCTCGGAGCTGTTGTCGGTTTCGGTGGGGTGGGCCGGTGCCGGCGCGGTCTGCCCCTCGGCCCAGCCGCGCTGGTAACGCGCGAACCGGTTGCGGACCTCGTCGGGGGAGCGGGGCGCGGGCGCCGGGTCGTTCGTCTCGGCCGGGCCGGGCGGAGTCTCCCGCAGACCGGGCGCGAGATGCTGCTGCGGGCGGCGCTGCGGCAGCGGCGGCTTCCCGCCGGCTTGCGGCTTGCCACCGGCTTGCGGCTTGCCACCGGCCTGCGGCTTGCCGCCGGCTTGCGGCTTTGCCGGAGCAGAAGAAGCAGAGGTACGCGTTTCGGTGCTCGCCACCGGCGCGGAGGTTTCCGGGGCGGGCGTGGCGGCGGGCATCGCTGATACCGCCCGTGCCGGTGCGGCCGGGGCGGGCGCCACCGGCCCGGGCTCCGGGTCGAGGACCGCGACGGCGGCCCGTGCCGCCGCCAGCGGGTTCTTCTCCTCACGGGCCGGCGGGACCGCCGCGGTGACGTTCGCCTTGCCGACCGAGGCGCCCAGACCCGCGCTGGTGTCCTCCTCGTTGGCGACCAGCAGCCGGTCCGGCAGCAGCACGATGGCGAGCAGCCCGCCGTAGGCGGAGCGCCGCAGACTGACCTGCAGGCCCTCCCGCTTGGCCAGCTCGGCGACCACGTAGAGGCCGACCTGCGCGCCGTCCTTCAGCTCGGTCACCTCGGGCGTCGGCGCGGTGGCGAGCAGGGCGTTGGCCCGTTCGATGGTCTCGGCGCTCATGCCCACGCCGGCGTCCTCGATCTCCACGGCCACGCCGTGCTGGGCCCGGCTGGACGTCACCCAGACCGTGGTGCCGGGCGGCGAGAAGGCGAGGGCGTTGTCGAGCAGCTCCGCCATCAGGTGGATGACCTCGGCCACGGCGTAGCCGACCAGGGCCACGTCGGTGGCACCGCGCAGGTTGATCCGCTGGTAGTCGCGGGCCTCGGCGAACGAGGCCAGCAGCACCCGGCGCAGCGGCACCGGCTTGGAGAACCGGCGGCCGATCTGCCCACCGGCGAGGATGACCAGGTTCTCCAGGAAGCGGCGGGTCTGGTTGAGCTGGTGATGGATGTCGAAGAGCTGGGTGAGCAGCTTCTCGTCACCGGTCTGGCCCTGCAGGTCCTCGATCACCTTGAGGCCGCGCTGCAGCGGCCGCTGCGGCCGGCGGGCGACACCCATCAGCATCGCGGTACCGGCGGCGCGGGCCTTCGCCTCGTCGACGGCGGCCTCGGCGGCGACCGTCAGCGAGCGGTGGATGACGTCGGCGACCTGGCCGATCTCGTCGCTGCCGTAGTCGGTGGCGGCGAACTCGGTCTCCAGGTCCACGTTCTCGCGCCGGCGCAGCCGTTCCATGACGGCCGGCAGCCGCGTGTCGACGAGCGAGCCGGCGTCCGAGCCGAGGCGGGCCAGGCGGGTGGAGAGCGCGCGGTCGACCAGGACGGCGGAGGAGCGCAGCGCCCAGAAGATGACGCCGATCGCGATGGCGAGCGCCACCAGGCTGCCGACCAGCGCGGTGAGCAGCTGGTTGTTGCCGGTCCGCAGGGTACGGGCGGAGACCTGGTCGGCCTCGTCGATGGTGAGGTCGACAAGGCTCTGCGAGACCGTGCCGGTGACCATCGCCCAGCGGTCCCGGCTCATCGTCACCGACGCCGGTACGCCCTTCTTCCACGCACCGGCCGCGACGATCGAGTTCTCCGCGGCCGAGAGGTTCTGCCAGGCGCTGCTCGCCTCCATGGTCTGCAGCCGCTCGCGGACGGTCGGCTCCAGGTGCGTGCGGATGTTGCTCAGCTCGAACCGGTACGCGCCGACCAGGCGGACGAACTCCAGGTGGTCGGCGCGGCCGAGGCTGCGGGCCGCGAACGCGCCGTCCATCGTGGAGGCGGCCCGCGACATCAGGTCACTGGCCCGGAACATCTCGGTGGCGGTGATGCCGCCCATCGCCGCGGTCGCGTCCGGGGTGATCCGGGCCTGGATGTCGAACATCGTGGTGGCCGCGTCGAGCAGCTCGTTGTAGAAGTCGTACGCACGGGTCGCGGTGGTGGCCCGGGAGTCGATCGCGCTGCGGGTGGCGGGCATCTGGTCGAGGTACCCGGTGAGCGTCTGCCACTGCGCCTTGATCGAGTTCGGCGCGTTGCCGAGCGCGCTGTCGGCGACCCCGCGCAGCTCGGCCAGCTTCTGGTCGGTCAGCTGCCGCTGTTCGAGCAGCGCGTTCTGGTTCGTCGACGGCCTGGCCAGGTAGGCGACGCTGAGCCGCCGTTCCTGCTGGATGTAGGAGAGCGCGGACACGGCCGGGATCGACACGTCACGCACCGAGATGGCCACGGCACGGTTGTAGAAACCCTGGAAGATCAGGTAGCCGGAGGCGGCGAACCAGATCAGCAGGGCCACGACACTGGGGACTAGGACCAGGCGTACGACGCGTCGCTTGATCGACTGCTGACCTCGGGGGCGCCGGGGGGTTGCGGTCGACTGGTCGGCCGGTGTTGGCGCCAACGTTCATCCAATCTGGGCAGCAAGAAGCACCGACCGGCGGGCGTTCTGCTCCACTCCGCCGACGTGCGTGCAAACCCTAGCGGTGACACTTGATCTTCACCAGCGAGAGAACCTCCACTTTCGTACCATTGACCGCCCGTTTCGCCTGGTCAGGTTGGTTCCGGCGACACGTAAATTCTTCATGTACCGCCGGTCACTCCGATGTGGACCGACAGCTCCGGGCGCGGGCCGGGTGAACTGCCGATTGGCCCGCGCTTCCCGGGAGTAGGCTCAGGCCGGAAAATCGCATCTCGGGCAGGGGGCACAATGATCGAGACGGACGCACTCGACCGCCTGTGCCTGGGTGACCACGCCTGCGTCGTGATCGAGGACGACGAGACGCGCCGGCGCAGTCTGCTCACCTTCATCCGGGGTGGCCTGCGCGACGGGCAGCGCATCCTCTACTACGGTCCGGCCGAGCCGGCGCTCACCGCCGAACTGGCGCCCGCCCTGGCCGACGACCGGTTGCGGATGGCGACCCCGCAGGAGAGTTACCTCGCGGCCGGCCGGTTCGATCCGGAGGCCATGATGCGGGGTTGGCGGGACGCGGCCGCCGAGGCCCGCGCCGACGGGTTCCGCGGCCTGCGGGCCATCGGGGACATGTCCTGGGCGAGCCGCCCGGTGCCGGGCAGTGAGCGCCTCGCGTGGTACGAGGCGAACGTCAACCGGGTCTTCGCCGAGGGCGACGCGATGGCGATGTGTCTCTACGACAGGCGGCTCTTCAGCGACGTCGACCTGCGCCGCGTCACCTGGTCGCATCCGGCCACCCTGGACGCCGGCACCGACCCCCGCTCGGTGCCGCTGCTGCGGGCGATCCGCACGACCGACCCGCCCGGCGTGATCCTGCGCGGCGAGGCCGACCTTTCCAACCGGCACGCGCTCACCGCGATCATGGAGAACCTGGTGGCCGACACCCCGTCCGGCGGCGAACCGCTCGTCGTCGACATCTCCGGGCTGACCTTCCTGGACGCCGCCTCGGTCCGGATCCTGACCCGGGTCGCGGCGGCCGAGGTCACCCGGCTGCGCGTGACCGGGTGCAGCCCGGCCGCGCAGCGCCTGCTCGCGTTCACCGGGGCGCCCGCCGTCACCAACCTGTCCGTGGAGCCCGCCGCATGATCGGGACCGCGGAGTTCGACCATCCCGGTTTGCTCTACCAGACGCGCGACGAATATCTGCGTGGCACCACCGCGTTCGTCCGCGACGCGGTGGGCGCCGGTGACGCGGTCCTGGTCGCGGTGCCCGGCCCCAACCTGCTCCTGCTGCGCGAGGCGTTCGCCGGCCTCGGCCTCGGCGCCGAGATCACCTTCGCCGACATGGCCGTCGACGGCCGCAACCCCGGCCGCATCATCCCCGACGTGCTCCTGCGGTTCGCCGCCCGGCACTCCGGCCGCCGAGTGTCGATCATCGGGGAGCCGATCTGGCCGGGCCGCTCCGACGTGGAGTACCCCGCGTGCGCCGCCCACGAGGCCATGATCAACGCGGTGTTCGCCGGCCGGGACGCGGCGATCCTCTGCCCGTACGACGCCTCCGGCCTGGACCAGCCCCGCCTGCACGACGCGTGGCGCACCCACCCCGTGATGATCGTCGGCGGCGGCCGCCGGCCCAGCCCCTGGTTCGCCGACCCCTACCTCACCGCCGAGGCCTTCAACCGCCCGCTGCCGCCCGTGCCGCCCCGCGCCGGGGTGCTGACCTACACCCTGCCCTCCGAACTCTCCACGATCCGCCGATTCGTCGCGTCCCGCGCCCTGGCCGCCGGCATGCCCGCCGACCGCGCCGACGACCTGGTGACAGCCGTCAACGAACTCGCCGAGAACACCATCGCCCACACCACCGGCGGCGGCTCGGTGAGCGTCTGGCTGGAACCGGGCGTCCTGGTCTGCCAGGTCGACGACTCCGGCCACCTCGCCGACCCGCTGGCCGGCCGCATCCCGCCACCGCCACGGGTGGAGGGCGGCCGCGGGCTGCTGCTCGCCCACCAACTCTGCGACCTGGTGCGGATACACTCGCGGCCGGCGGGCACGAGCATCCGCGTACACGTCCGTCGCTGAAAGCGGTTTCAGGTTCCGATCATCCGGGTACCCTGCGAGCCGCCCGCCGATCAATGGAGGATGGCGTCGATGGAATGGACGATCGAGCGTGAAGGCGAGACCCTCGTTCTCGCCCCCGAGGGGGACCTGGACGTGGCGAACGCCGCGGTGCTGCGCGAAGCACTGCAGCAGATCGTCGAACGGCGCGACTGCTCCCGGCTCGACGTCGACATGAGCGCCGTGACCTTCCTCGACTCCTCAGCCCTCGGCGTCCTGGTGGCCGCCCGCCGCGCCGCCGAAGCCCACGGCATCACGCTGCGGATGCGCAATCCGGGCCCGATGGTCCGGATGGTCCTCGAGGTGACGAACCTGTACGACACGCTCGTCGCCCACTGACCGTCCAGACCCGAGCCCCGCTCAGGAGACCCCGAAAGCCGGGGCCGGCTGCGACCTCGTGAGCGGGGTGTCGGCTGCGACATCGTGCGCCGGCTGCCGGCTGCCGGCTGCCGGCTGCGACATCGTGCGCCGGGTGCTGGGCAGCGACCTCGCAATCCGGGGCCGGGCAGCGACCTCGAGAGCCGGGGGTCGGCTGCGACCTCGTCCGAGGCGTTGCCCTCGATCGGGCGTGCCGGGCTTGCGCTTGCGGCCGCGACGGGTGTGTTGGTCAAGCAGCGGTGCGAGCTTTTCTGCCGGTTTGTGCTGGTAGGGACTCCGGCGCGGAGCATGGGATGCGGAGCGACGGCGAGGCAGGGTCCGGCGTGGCGTTTCGTGCCCTCGACCTACTTCGGCCGAGTCGACGAGCGTCCGCGACGGGCCGCGCTGCGTCCGCGATCGGCTGCGCTGCGTCCGCGTGGCGTAGTGGATCTGCTAGCGATGCGAAATCGCGGTGAAGACCACATGATCACAGCGATTTCGTAGCGCTAGCAGATCCACTACGCCGGCTGGACCCACTGCAGCGGGCCGCGGCCGGGCATCTCCGCTGACCGCAGGGAACCGCGGGAGGAAAACCACACCGCGCCCACCTGCCTCGCACGCCGGAAATCAGACGGACAAAAAGGGCCGAAGGGGCGAAGGGCGCGCGGTTGAACACGGGGTAGAACTTGCCCGGAGCGCAGTGGCCCGTCGGGCTGAGCCACCCGCCGTCGGGCTGAGCCACCCGCCGTCGGGGCCGAGTCGCCCGCCACGCGGGATGCCGCCCGGCTCGGCGGGCGGGGGTCAGGGGCGGCGGTTCTGGTTTTCCTTGTCCTTGTCGCGGTCGCGGCGGGCCAGTACCTTGCGCCCGCGGATCGAGGCGTGGCGGAGCGCGGTGATGACTTCGTCGGCGGCGTCGGCCGGGACCTCGACCAGGGAGAAGCGGTCGGCGATCTCGATGGCGCCGATGTCGCGGCCGCTGAGGCGGGTCTCGCCGGTGATCGCGCCGACCAGGTCCTGGGGGCGGATCCGGTTGCTGCGGCCGGAGTTGATGAACAGCCGGGTGGTGTGGCCGCCGCGGCCGCCGTGGCCGCCGGGCCGGGTGTTGTCGCGGCGTTCCCGTTCGGGGCGCAGGACGGACTCCGGGATGTCCTGTTCGTCGTCGAGGTCGCCGCCGTTGAGTTCGTGGGCCAGCTTCACCGCGGCCAGCGCCACCTCCATCACGTCGAACTCGTCGGTGAGCGTCTCCACCACGACGCGGAAGCGGTCCAGGTCGTCGGTGAGCAGGCTTTCCTGGAGGGCGGCCCGGGTCAGTTCGAGGCGGCGGGCGCGCAGGTCGGCCACGGTCGGCACCTTCTGCAGGCCGATGCGCTGGCCGGTGGTCCGTTCGACGGCCTTGAGCATCCGGTGCTCGCGGGGCTCGGCCAGGGTGATCGCGGTGCCTTCGCGGCCGGCCCGGCCGACGCGGCCGATGCGGTGCACGTAGGTTTCCGGCGCCGCCGGCAGGCTGTAGTTGACGACGTGGCTGAGCCGGTCGATGTCGAGGCCGCGGGCCGCCACGTCGGTGGCGACGAGCAGGTCGGCCCGGCCGTCGCGGAGCCGGTTGACGACCCGGTCGCGCTGTTCCTGGCTCATCCCGCCGTGCAGCGCCTCGGCCCGCTGGCCGCGGCCGTTCAGGGTCTCGGTGAGCTGGTCGACCTCTTCGCGGGTGCGGCAGAAGACGATCGCCGCGGTGGGCGCCTCCACGTCGAGGACCCGGCCCAGCGCGGCCGGCTTGTGTGCGCGGGCCACCACGTAGGCACTCTGCCGCACCAGCGGGGCGGCGCCGGGTTCGGGTTCGGCGCGGCCCATCTGGATGCGGACGGGTTCCCGCAGGTGGCGGCGCGCGATGGCGTCGATGCGGCCCGGCATGGTCGCGGAGAAGAGCACGGTCTGGCGTTCCTCGGCGGTCTCCTCGAGGATCGCTTCGATGTCCTCGGCGAAGCCCATGTCGAGCATCTCGTCGGCTTCGTCGAGGATGACCGTCTGCACGGCTTTCAGGTCGAGGGTGCCCCGGGAGATGTGGTCGAGAGCGCGGCCCGGTGTGGCGACCACCACGTCGACGCCGCGGTCCAGGGCCTGCAACTGCCGGCCGATGGGCTGCCCGCCGTAGATCGGGACGACCCGGGCGCCCAGGTCCCGCGCATAGCGGTGGAAGGCCTGCGAGACCTGCATGGCCAGCTCACGGGTCGGCACCAGGACCAGGGCGGCGGGCCGGCCGTCGGTGCGTTCCCCGGCGAGCCGCTGCAGCACCGGCAGCGCGAACGCGGCCGTCTTGCCGGTGCCGGTCGCCGCCTGTCCGAGCAGGTCACGGCCTTCGAGCAGCGGCGGGATGGCTTCCGCCTGGATCGGGGTTGGCTCCTCGTACCCCAGGTCGGTGAGTGCCCGCAGAAGCTCGGGGCGCAGTTGCAGATCGGCGAAGCCGGACGAGGTCATGCAATCTCCTGGCGTGGTCGGCGCGCACGCCGTCGTAGTTCGGTGCTGTTCCAGTATGTCGGCCCGGTGCGAGCGGCTTGCGGTCAGGCGCTCATCGCCCGGGCCAGTCGCCCGAGGGCGGCGGGGAGGCTGCCGGCGCGGCGCACCGCTTCGCGCTGGCGCCGCGCCCCGGTTCCTTCGGCGCGGAGCCGGTCCAGCTGATCTGTGGTGTACGGGAGATCGCCGTGCCGCTCCAGCGCCGGTCGCACCGTCGTGACGAGGTCGCCGACCAGCTCCCAGGCCGGGCGCGGCCGGTTCTCCCGCAGGTCGGTGAGCGTGCCGTCGAGCCCGGCGTGCGCCGCGTTCCAGTGTGCCGCCTCGACCGCCAGGCCGGGCACCCGGGGTGCGTCCCGGCCGTCGGCGAGGTCGTCGAGGGCGGTCGCCACGAGCCCCCGGACGAGCGCGGTCAGCAGCACGGTGTCGTCGACGGTCAGCGGGACGTCGGCCACCCGTACCTCGATCGTGGGGTAGGTGGCGGAGGGCCGGGCATGCCAGAGCACCAGTTTCTCGTCGAGCATCATGCCGGAGCCGACGAGCAACGCGACCGTCCGGTCGAAGTCGGCCGCGGAGGCGAACCAGGGTGCCGGGCCCAGAGCGGGCCAGCGGTCCAGCTGCATGGCCCGCCAGCTCGCGTGGCCGGTGTCGGTGCCCGCGTGGAACGGCGAGTTCACCGTCATCGCCTGGATCACCGGCAGCCAGACCCGCAGGTGGTTGCCGACTCGCACGGCGGTCTCCCGGTCGGGGACCCCGACGTGCACGTGGACGCCGCACACCGCCGGGTCGTCCACGATCGGCCCGTAGTAGTCGGCGATGGCCCGGTAGCGCGGGTTGTCGGTGACCCCGAGCTTGGGTTCGCCGACCGGGGTGGCCCCGATCGGCACCAGCATCGCGCCGGTCGCCTCGGCGGCGGCCGCCGCCGCACGCCGTGCCGTGGTGAGTTCGTGCGCCAGCCCCGGCAGGTCGCCGCAGACCGGCGTGACCATCTCAATCATGCTGTGCCGGAACTCGGCGTGGCTGCGGGCGCTGACCTCCGGCGGCAGCGCGGCCCGGACCGCGTCGGCGACCGGCACGTTCTGCCCGGTGCCGGGGTCGAGCAGGAGGAACTCCTCCTCGACCCCGATCGTGAGCGGCGGCGTCGCCATTTACCGGCCGTCGCGGGTGGCGGTCAGGACGACGACGGCGATCCGCTCGGCGTGCTCGTAGGCCGGGCCGTCCAGCTCCTCGCCGTAGACGTCGGGGTCCACCTCGCGATACTCCCAGTTCAGCCCGGTGCCGTCGAGGCGTTCGGCGGCCGCGTCGCGGAACGGGTCCCGGCCGTCGACGATGCCGGTGCCGGTGAACAGCACCAGCTGCCCGCCGGGCGCGAGCCGTTCCGCCGCCTGGTCGATGATCTTCAGGGAGAGTTCGTAGCCGTGTTCGCCGCCGTCCCGGTACGCCCGGCCGGCCGGGTCGATCATGAACGGCGGGTTGGTAAGGATCAGGTCGAACTCGCCGTCCACGCCGCTGAGCAGGTCGCTGTGCACGGGCCGGACGTTGCCGAGCCCGGCCAGGGAGGTGTTGACGGCCGCGTACCGCAGGGCCTTGTCGTTGATGTCGACGGCCACCACCTCCGCGCCGGGGGCCCGTTTCGCCACCGCGATGGCGCCGGCGCCGGTGCCGCAGCCGATGTCCACGGCCCGGGTGACCTGCCGGCCGGCGGCGACCGCCGTGGCGGCGTCGGCCATCCGGTAGGTATCCGGCCCGAAGAAGACCGAGTCCGGCGCGTCCGTCGGGAACGCCGAGTGCGCGAACAGCTCGCCGTCGTAGCACGAGAACCGGACCAGGCTGCGCCACTCGTCGCCGTCGCGCGCCAGGACACCGGCGGCGTCCATCAGGTCGACGATCCGGTCCGGCAGCACGCCGGGCCCGAACGGGCGGCTCCAGCCGAAGACGCCGCGCAGGTCGGTGGCGCGGGCGGCGGCCGGGCGGCGGTTGACCCGTTCGTGCGTGGCCGGGGTGATCGTGGTGAACCGGTAGCCGGCGGCCTTGAGTTCCTTGCCGAGCAGAAGCAGGGCGTCGTCGGCGGTGGTAGTGGTCATTCCTCTGCTTTCTGTGAGCGTCATGCGGCGAGTGCCGCCGGAGCGTGATCGATGGTCCCGGTGTGCAGCGACGACCCGCCGGCCTCCCAGGCCTGCAGGATGCCGGCAGCCCAGACGCCGTCCAGCATGAGCGCGCACCGGGCGCCGTACAGCACGTCGCCGGCACGGTCCGGTTCGGCGCGGGCGAACGACCCGGCCAGGTCGTACGCCGCGATCTGCTCGTGTACGGCGTCGGCCTCCACGTGCTCGTCGTAGAAGGCCGTCGCGTCCGGGTCGCCGCCGAGCCGGCGCAGGCCGTTGCCGTACGCCCGGTTCGGCTGGGTGGAGGTCATCTCGTACGCGGCCAGGTGGCCGATGATCATGCCGCGGTTCTTGCGGTGCAGGCCGAACAGCGACATCACGTTGTTGTTGGCCAGGGTCGCGGTGCTCGCCAGATCGACGTACCCGCCGTACGTGGTGTCCAGGCCGAACCACCGCATGGTCCGCTTGAACAGCTCCTGGTGCATCTTCGGGGTCTGCCCGCCGCCGTACTCGTCCAGCTGGATCTCGATCAGGGCCGCCTTCGCGTCGCCGCCCAGCCGGGGGATCGCCCAGGTGTGCGGGTCGGCCTCGCGCAGGTGATAGACCGAGCGCTGCATGACGAACTCGCGGAACTGGTCGTACGTCGCCCGGCCGCGCAGATAGCCGGAGAGCGACGGGCCGAAGTCGGCGTCGGCCAGCTCGCGCAGCCGTGCCGGCACCGTCGCCGGGTCGGCCGGTTCCGGTGGCCCGGCCAGGTCGTGCAGCAGGGCGGTGAAGCGTTCCTCGGCGCGCGCCCGCAACCGCAGCACGCCCGGATCCCACTCCCACGCGTCGTCCACGCCGTCCCACCCGCGGTAGGCCAGCTCGTAACAGATGAAGAGCGTCAGGTGCAGATCGTCCTCGTCGTCCAGGACCGGACGGACCGGCAGGGAGGTGGCCTTCCCGGTGAGGACGTCGATCAGTGCGGCCGACACGGGCCCGCGTGCGGACGGAAGTTTCATGGGCCACAGCCTTCCCCGCCAAGGCCGGAACAAACGATCGGTTTCGGTCCGGCCCAGCGGGGAACTGGCAACCCGTGACCGCCTCCATCGTTCCTTACGAAGACGGCCCGCTGATCGTGCGCGGGGACTTCGAATTGCGTACGCCGGACGGGCAGCCCATCGAGCCCGGCCGGGGCACGATCGCCCTGTGCCGCTGCGGGCGATCCGCCATCAAGCCGTTCTGTGACGGCACCCACAAGGCGGTCCGCTTCCGGGCCGGCACCGGCCGGGACACCCCGGCCCCGCGCTGAACCCGCCGTTGCCGAACCGGCCCCTTCGGGTCGGCCCAAATGTTTCAGCCGGCGCCCGCACTGCCGATGGAGATCTCGTGCAGGACATCCATGAGGTTCTCGACCGGCGTGCCGTGACCCCGGTCTTCCAGCCGCTCGTCGACATCGCCACCGGTCGGATCCTGGGGTATGAGGCGCTGAGCCGTGGCCCGGCCGGCACCCCCTGGGAAAGTCCGGCCACCCTCTTCGCGGCCGCCCGGGTCGCCGGCCGCGAGTCCGAACTGGACTGGATCTGCCGCGCCGTCGCCTACCGGGCCGCCCTCGACGCCGGCTTCCCGCCCGACCTGATGCTTTTCGTCAACATGGAACCCACCGCGTGGCGGGCCGGCTGCCCGGCCGACCTGGCACCGATCGTGGAACGGGCCCGCCGCCGGCTGCGGGTGGTCACCGAGATGACCGAGCGTGCCATCGCCCAGGACCCGGCCGGCCTGCTGGCCGCCGTGGAGAGCTGCCGGACCGCCGGCTGGGGGGTGGCCCTGGACGACGTGGGCGCCGACCCGATGTCGCTGGCGATGCTGCCGTTCGTGCACTCGGACGTGGTGAAGCTCGACATGGGGCTGCTGCGCGCCCCCGACGACCCGAACACCGCGCGGGTGGTCGCCGCCGTCTACGCGTACGCCGAGAGCAGCGGCGCCACCGTGCTTGCCGAAGGCATCGAAACCCCGCGTCACCTGGCCGCCGCCCGGACCATGGGCGCGACCGTGGGGCAGGGCTGGCACTACGGCCGTCCCGGGCCGCTGCCGGAGTTCACCGCGCCGTTCACGACCGGTCGCACGCCGGCGCTGCCCATGCTGAGCGAGGCCCGAATCGGCTCGACGAGCGGCGGGTTGCGGCTGCCGGGGCGGCCGGTGGACGGCGACCGGACGCCGTTCGAGGTGATTTCGGCGGTGCGTCCGGTCACCCGTACGACAAAATCGCAGTTGATGCCGTTGAGCCGGCACCTGGAAGCGCTCGCCGGGGACGCCGAGCCGCCGGTCCTGCTCGCCTGCTTCCAGGAGGCGCGGCACTTCACCCCCGCCACCATGGCCCGGTTCCGCCGGATCGCGGCACACAGCCCGCTCGTCGCGGCCCTCGGCGCCGGCCTGCCCGTCGAACCGGTGCCCGGCGTCCGCGGCGCCTGCCTCGGCGACGACCGGCTGCGCGGCGAATGGAACGTCATCCTGGTCGGCCCGCACCGTGCCGCCGCCCTGGTGGCCCGCGACCTCGGCGACGACGGCCCGGACACCGAGCGCCGGTTCGACTTCGCCATCACCCACGACCGGGCGCTGGTGATCGAGGCGGCCCGCTCGGTGCTGCGGCACCTGGCCCCGGTGGACACCCCGATCCTGGAGGCGCTGGCGGTCTGACTCCGGCCCCGTGTCAGCCCTTTCCGGCCTTTCCCGTCCGTGTCATCCTGTCCGGTCGGCGTCGTTCTGTTCGCGTCCGCGTCGTTCTGTTCGCGCCGCGTCGTTCTGTTCGCGCCGCGTCGTTCTGTCCTGGCTCGCGTCGTCCTGTCCGGCCGTCCAGCCCTGTCCGTTTCGGCCTGTCCCTTTCGGCCTGTCCGTTTCAGCCTGTCCGTTTCGGCGTGTCCCGGTCTGCCTCAGTCGCGGATCTGCAGGCCCAGGGCGGCCGCCACGGTCACCGCCTGAGCCACCGTGATCACCGCGTTGCGGATCTCGGTGGTGCTCGGGTCCAGGGCGGACAGGTCGGAACCGCGCAGGTCACAGCCGGTCAGATCGGCGCCGGTGAGTGTGGCGCCGGAGAGGTCGACGTCCCGGAGCGTGCCGTTGCGGCAGCGCGCGCCGGTGAGGTCGGCCTCGCGCATCCGGACCCCGGTCAAGGTGGCGCTGGACAGATCGGCACGGATCAGGCTGGTGAATGACCAGTCGCCGCCGTCGACCGTGGTGATGTCGAAGGCGCAGCGCTCGAAGTGGCTGCCGACCGTCTTGCAGTTCGTGAACGTGGCATCGAAGAAGTTGCAGTTGACGAACGTGCAGTTGAGGTAGGCGACATCGGACTGCTCGGAACAGTTGAACCGGGCGTCACGGAACGTGCAGCCGTCGAACTCGACGCTCCGCAGATCCGTCTCGCACAGGTCCAGGCCGACGAACTCGACCTGCTCGTGCCGGGCGGCCCGGCCGGCGCCGGCATCCCAGTCGCGGGTGGTGACGATGCTGCGGGCGGCCATGCCCGCAGCTTAGGCCACCCGAGCGCAGACCCGCCGACCCCCGCACACCGACTCGCGCCGATCCCCGCGCCGATCCACCGGTCCCCGCGCTGACCCACGCCGGTTCCGCGGCGGGGTGCTGCTTGCCCTCGGCTCTGTCGCGGTCCTACTGAACGAGTAATCGCGATCGGCTGCGTTGCGTCCGCGCGGCGGTGTTGATCTGCTAGCGATGCGAAATCGCGGTTTCGACCCCTTGATCACCGCGATTTCGTAGCGCTAGCAGATCAACATCTCGCCCTGGGCGGCGCGCACGGCGCCACCGGGCCCGACCGGGGGCGCGGGTTCGCTGTGCGTGGGCGGCCCGACCAGCTGGGCGGCGATTCGGGGTGCGACGGGCTGCGGGTTGGTGTGCGGGCGGTTGTCCGGGTTGCTGTGGCCGGGGCGTAGATGATGAACGAGACGAGCAGGAACTTCGGCCCGGCCGCGAACAGCAGGAAGATGGTGTACGCGACCGCGAGTCCCGCCACGATCATGTCCCGGCCGGGCTGCCGTACGACACGACGGTCACCGACGCGAACACGGCGAACACACTGACGAAGCCGAGGACGGTGGCCCGCCCGACGTCCTGCCGGCGCTGCGCGTGCCGGGAGTAGACGCTCGCGCCCTCGACGCCGAGGAACACGAAGACGGTCACCAGCATCGTGCCTTTGACCTGCTCGAACAGCGAGCCGTAGTCGGTGCCGCCGCGCAGGTTCCCGGCGAACACCGCCGGGTCCAGGAGGAAGAGCGCGATGAGGACGAAGACGATGATGGGTACGACCTTGGCGATCGTCACGACCCGGTTCACGACCGCCGCGTCCTTGACCCCGCGCTGCACCAGGTAGAAGAAGAGCCACACGCCGACCGTCGAGCACAGCACGGACAGGACCGTGTCGCCGTCACCCAGTCCCGGGATGACGGCACCCGCGGTGGACATGATGAGCACCCAGTAGGTGACGTTGCCGACGCAGGCGCTCGCCCAGTACCCGAAGGCGGAGAAGAACCCGAGATACTCGCCGAAACCCGCTTTCGCGTACGCGTAGACGCCGGCGTCCAGTTCGGGCCGGCGCATCGCCAGGCTCTGGAAGACGAACGCCAGCATCAGCATGCCGGTGCCCGCGATCGTCCACGCGATGAGCGCGCCGACGACACCCGTCTCCTCGGCGAAGCGCCGGGGCAGCGAGAACACCCCGGCGCCGACCATGCCGCCGACGACCATCGAGGTCATCGTCAGCAGGGTCAGTTTCTGGGTGGTCGAGGTCTGGGTCGTCGTCACAGATCTGGACGCTATGTACCGCCGCCCGGCGACGGCTCATCCCTCCCGGATGATTCCGCCGCCCGCCACCCCGCATCGGCGCGGATCGGACGGCGCTACCAGCTGTGCATGGTGCCGTCCTCCAGGCGGTTGACCGGCAGCGACGCCGGGCGGTACGGGTAACGTGCCGCCAGCTCCTCGTCGATGTCGACGCCCAGGCCGGGTTCCTCGGAGGGGTGCAGGTAGCCGTCGGCGAAGTGGTAGCCGTGCGGGAAGACCTCGTCCGTCTCCGGGGTGTGGCGCATGTACTCCTGGAGGCCGAAGTTCGGGATCGCGATGTCGACGTGCAGGGCCGCCGCCATGCAGACCGGGGACAGGTCGGTGGCGCCGTGCGAGCCGCTGCGGACGTGGTAGAGCGCGGCCAGGTCGAAGATCCGGCGCAGGTGGGTGATGCCGCCGGCGTGGACCACGGTGGTACGGATGTAGTCGATCAGCTGGGACGTGATCAGTTCCTGGCAGTCCCAGATGGAGTTGAAGACCTCGCCCACCGCGATCGGGGTCGTCGTGTGCTGCCGGATCAGCCGGAAACCCTCCTGGAGTTCGGCCGGGACCGGGTCCTCGATCCAGGTCAGCGCGTACGGCTCCAGTGACTTCCCGAGCCGGGCCGCCTCCAGCGGGGTCAGCCGGTGGTGCACGTCGTGCAGCAGCCGCAGCGTCGGGCCGAACTCCTTGCGGACCTCGGCGAACACTTTCGGCACGTAGTCCAGGTAGTGCGCGGTGGACCAGACGTTCTCGGTGGGCAGGGCGGCGTCGGCCGGCTCGTAGAACATCTTGTCGCCGCTCACCCCGTAGGTGCTGGCCAGCCCGGGGACGCCGGTCTGTACCCGGACCGCCCGGTAGCCGAGGGTGACGTACGACGAGATCTCGGACAGCACCGACTCGACGTCCACCGCGTTGGCGTGCCCGTAGACCGTCACCCCGGACCGGGACCGCCCGCCGAGCAGCTGGTAGACGGGCAGGCCGGCGGCTTTGCCCTTGATGTCCCAGAGCGCGGTGTCGACGGCCGCGATCGCGGTCATCGTGACGGGTCCGCGCCGCCAGTAGGCGCCTTTGTAGAGGTACTGCCAGGTGTCCTCGATGCGGGAGGCGTCCCGGCCGATCAGGGCCGGCACGACGTGTTCGGTCAGGTAGGCGGCGACGGCCAGTTCCCGCCCGTTGAGTGTGGCGTCACCGACCCCGGTCAGCCCGTCGTCAGTGACGATCTTGAGGGTGACGAAGTTGCGGCCGGGGCACGTCACGATGACCCGTGCGTCGACGATTTTCACTCGGGATCCTCCTTGACCCGTGCGACGAGTTGCGTGGGGTTGACGAACCGCAGGGCGAGGACCAGCAGCACGAGCATCATCACGCAGTAGATGACCGCCATCGCGTCGACGGACTGCTGTGCGCGGATGCCCGCGGCCGACATGGAGTAGAAGAGCGCCACCACCAGGGTCTGCGAGTCCGGGCCGGCGGTCAGGAACGTCAGCTCGAACATGCCGACGGTGCGGACCACCACGAGGATCGTCGACGCGAGGATGCCGGGGATGAGCAGCGGCGCCAGGATGCGGCCGAAGACGTGCCGGGTCCGGGCGCCGCACATCCGTGCCGCCCGCTCCACGGTGGGGTCGATCTGTTCGATGAACGGCGTCATGGTGAGGATGACGAACGGGATGGACGGCACCAGGTTGGCGAGCACCACGCCGGAGAGGTGCCCGGCCAGGCCGTACTTGTAGAGGACCGTGGCCAGCGGGATGCCGTAGGTGATCGGCGGCATCAGGATCGGCAGCAGGAACAGCAGGTAGAGCAGCCGGCCGCCGGGGAAGGAGCGGCGGGCCAGCACGTACGCCGCGGGCACCCCGACCAGCACCGAGATGCCGGCGACGAGCAGGCAGACGAGGATCGTCACGGTGAGCACGGGCAGCAGGTCGAACTCGTCCCAGGCCTGGCCGTACCACTGGGTGGTCCACGCCTCCGGAAGCCAGGAGTCGAACCAGCGCAGGCCGAACGAGTTGACCACGACCGAGCCGATCACGCCGGCCAGCCCGACGAAGAAGATGGTCACGGCGCCCCACACCAGCCAGGCGGCGGGGGAGGCCACGATCGCGCGTCTCATCCTTTGCCTCCGGCCGTCGATCCGGTGTAGAGCAGCCCGCGCAGCCCGAGCACGATGCTGATCACGAGCAGCTCGACGACGCCCATGATGATCGCCGCGGCCGCTCCACCGGCGTAGTCGTAGCGGACGTACGCGGCCTCGTACGCCGCGATGGAGATGACCCGGGTGCTGCCGGACGGGTCGCCGACCAGGATCGCCGACGGGAACACGCTGAACGCCAGCACGAACGTCAGGCAGAACGTCGTGGCGAGCCCGGGGGCGAGCAGCGGCAGGGTGATCCGGAGGAACCGCTGGCGCCAGCCGGCACCGAGGGTCGCCGCGGCGCGTTCGAGGGACGGGTCGATGCCGGAGAGGTACGACAGGACGAGCAGGAAGGCGAACGGGAAACCCGTGATGACCAGGGAGAAAAACACGCCCCAGTAGTTGTTGGTGAGCCGCACCGGCGCGTCGGCCAGCCCCGTCGTCGTCAGGAACCGGTTGAACCAGCCGGCCGGGCCGAGAAAGTTGAGCAGGCCCTCGGCGGTCAGCACGGTGCCGAGCGTGATCGGCACGACGAGTGCCGTGGTGAGCACCCGTTTGCCGCGGAACCGGCCGCGCATCCGGTAGGCGATCGGCACCGACGCGAGCACGTTGAGCAGCGCCGCCGGCAGGGCGATGACGAGCGTCGTCATGATCGTGTCGCGCTGGTAGGCGTCGGTGAAGAACGACCGGTAGGCGGCGAGCATGCCACCCTCGGCCGGTTGCAGGGACACCGCGATCCCGTAGGCGAACGGGTAGATGAACAGTGCCACCACGAACACGGTGGCGGGCACGAGCAGCAGCAGTTGCCGGTCGATCCCGCGTTCGGCGAGCCGGTGCCGGACCGCGACGGTCGCGGTGCTCATGCCGGGTCCGCCGGTGCCGACGGGAAGATCAGCAGGCGGTCCGGCGGGAAACCGGCCTTGATCTGGTCGCCGGGCGTCAGCCGCTGACCGGTGCGCAGGTGCAGGACCAGGCCACCGGGGGTACGGGCCTCGACCGTGAACTCGCGGCCCTGGTACTCCACGACCTCCACGACGGCTTCGAGGTCACCGTCCAGGCTGATGTCCTCGGGACGGATCGCCGCGACGGCCGGGGTGCCGTCCGGCACCGGTTCCACGGGGGTGCCGGTCACCCGTACGCCCGAGGGGTCGAGCGTGAGACGCGCGCCGTCGGCGTGCCCCGCCAGCAGGTTGCGGTAGCCCATGAAGTCGGCGACGTGCCGGTTGGCGGGACGCGTGTGCACCTGTTCCGGCGTGCCGATCTGCTGCACCCGCCCGTCCCGGAGCACGACCAGGCGGTCGGCGAGCGACAGCGCCTCCTCCTGGTCGTGCGTGACGTAGACGGTGGTGAGACCGAGGGTCTGGTGCAGCCGCCGGATCTCGGTGCGCATCTCCAGGCGCAGCTTGGCGTCCAGATTGGAGAGCGGTTCGTCCATCAGCACCAGCGACGGCTCGATCACCACCGCGCGGGCGATCGCGACGCGCTGCTGCTGGCCGCCGGAGAGCTGGCCGGGCAGCTTGGTGGCGTGCTCCTCCAGGTGCACCAGGCGGATCGCCTCGGCGGTCCGGCGGCGTGCCTCGGCGCGAGCCACGCCCTGCATCTGCAGACCGAAGGAGACATTCTTCTGTACGGACATGTGCGGGAACAGCGCGTAGTTCTGGAAGACCATGCCGAAGCCGCGGCGTTCCGGTGGCAGGGTGTCGAGGCGGGTGTCGTCGCGCCAGATGCTGCCCTCGGTGAGCGGCAGCAGGCCGGCGAGGCAGTTCAGTGCGGTGGACTTGCCGCAGCCGGAGGGGCCCAGCAGGGCGATGAACTCGCCCCGCCGGATCTCCATGCTCAGGCCGGTGAGCGCGTCGGCGCCACCGAACCTGCGGGTGACCCCGTCCAGCCGCAGCCGGTCGAAGCGTGTCACTTCTTCACCTTCGAGCCGCCGATCTCGCGGTCCCATCGGTCGAACGCGGCGACCAGGGCTTTCGCGTCGAGCGGCACCTCGAGCGGGTTGTCGGCGATGAGCTTCTCGTACTCCGGCCGCCCGTACTCGTTGATGGCCGCCTGGCTGTCCGCCGGTGCCATCGACAGGGGGACGTCCTTGACCGCCGGGCCGGGGTAGAAGTACCCCTTGTCGTACGCCTTGGCCTGCTGTTCCGGGGTGAGCATCCAGGCGAGCAGGGAGAGGACGGCTGCCTGCTTGTCGGTGGACACCCCCTTGGGTACGACGGCGTAGTGCGCGTCGGTGACCCAGTGGAAGCCCTCCAGGGTGCCGACCTGTGCCTGCTTCGGCACGGTGCCCAGCACGCGCGGGTTGATGTCCCAGCCGGTCGTCGAGAGAATGATCTTGGCGGAGCCGTTGGCCAGGTTCTTCATCGTCTCGCTGGTGCTCGACGGGTAGAGGGTGATCTGCTGGTCCAGCTCCTTGAGGAAGGCCCAGGTTTTGTCCCAGCCCTTCTCCGGGTCCTTCGGGTCGGCGTCGTCGAGCAGGTAGGGCAGACCCATCAGGAAGGTGCGGCCCGGACCGGAGTTGGACGGGCGGGCGTACTGCACGGCGCCGGGGTTGGCCTTCGCGTAGGCGAGCAGTTCCGCCGCGGTCGTCGGCGGGTCCGGCACCCGGTCCGGGAGGTACTCGATGAGCGGCCCGGAGGGGTAGTAGGTGACCGTCACGCCGTGGTCGCCGGCCAGCCGCTGCATCGAGGCGGCGCCGGGCAGGTAGTCGGCCATGCCGGTGAGGCGGCCCGCGTGCGTGGGCAGCAGGGGCAGCCAGAGTTCCTGGTCGATGCCGGCGGCCAGGCCGTCCACACCGGTCAGCACCACGTCGATGTCGACGCGGTTCGCGTCCTGCTGGGCCTTGACCTTGCCGACCAGCTCCGGCGCCGTGGCCTTGGTGTAGGTGACCTTCTCGACGACCTCCGGGTTGTTCGCGACGAAGTCGTCGATCATGCCCTGGGTCAGCTGCAGGTTGCCGGCCACGTCGAGGACGTTGAGGGTGACCGGGTTCGCGGGTTTGTCCGGGACCGGGCCGTCCGGGGTGGTGCCGCCGCCGGAGTCCGGCGGACTGCAGGCGGCGAGAGTGAGTGTTATCGCAGCGATACTGAGAGTTACCTTTCCTCGCATGGCCGTCTTCCTTGTCTGGAGTGTTCGGCTGGAACGGCTTATCGGATCTGATCCGTCAGGGGACCGGTGGAGTCCCGCACGATGAGCTGGGTCGGTGTCCGGCGGTTCACCGGGTCGCGGTCGGCGAGCAGGTCGAGCAGGAGTTCGACGCCGGTGCGGCCGATCTGTTCCTTCGCGATCGCCACCGTGGTCAGCGCCGGGCTGACCAGGCCGGCGAGCAGGATGTCGTCGAAGCCGACGACGCTGATCCGGCCGGGTACCGCGATGCCGCGCGCCCGGAACCGGTTGAGCAGCCCGAGCGCGACCAGGTCGTTGTAGGCGATCACGGCGGTGGCCGGCGACGCCGCGACCGTGTCGGCGACGGCCGCGCCGCCGTCGACCGTGGGCGCGACGTTGCCGGCCTCGATCAGTTCCATGTCGTAGGCGCCGGTGGCCGAGCGCAGGCCGCGCAGCCGGTCCCGGTTCGACCAGGACGCGCGCGGCCCGGCCACGTACGCCACCCGGCGGTGTCCCAGCGCGTGCAGGTGCCCGATCGCCTGCCGCATCCCGTCGGCGCTGTCCGCGGTGACCGACGGGAACGGGGTGATCCGCCGGTTGAGCACCACGATCGGGATCTGGCCGGCGAAGGCGCGCAACTCCTCCTCGCCGGACCGGGGCGAACAGAGCAGGAACCCGTCGACCTGCTTGGCGAGGGCCCGGATCAGCGGGACCTCGATCGCCGGGTCCTCGTCGGTGTCGCTGAGGAAGACGGCGTAGTCGAACCGCCGGGCCTGGGTCTGTATCGCCTTCACCACGCTGGGGAAGAACGGGTTCGCCAGGTCCGGCAGCACCACGCCGATGTTGGCCGTGCGGCCGGTGATCAGGCCGCGGGCCGCCCGGTTCGGGTAGTAGCCGAGGTCGCGGGCGGCGCGCTCGACCCGTTCCCGGGTGTCCGGCCGGACCTGGTCGGGACGGGCCAGCGCCCGGCACACCGAGGACTGCGAGACCCCGGCCAGCCGAGCCACATCCTTGATGGTCGCCGCCACGCGGCCCCCTGATCATTCGATGACGATCGATCGGTGGGGCCAGTCTGGAATCGTTTCCAGAATATTGTCAAGGCGTGTTCAGTTGGCGTCGCTTCGCCATCCGTCCGGCGTCAGCCGGTGTGGCTTCGCAGCCCGTTCAGCAGGGCCGCCGGGGTGCGCGGGTCGGGCATCGTCACCGCGAACCGGCGGCCGTCCCGCAGGTCGAGCACCAGACCCGGCCCGCCGCGCAGCACCAGCGCGCTGCGCCCCGGCGTGACCCGGTAGCCCCAGCCGCCCCACGCCGCCGGGTTGATGTCCGCGGCCTCGGCGCGCACGATCCGCTCCAGCGGGATGTGCTTCACGGTGATCCCGGCGAACCCGGCCACCAGGCGCAGGCCGCGCCGGTCGGCGGTCACCCGGACCTGGCCGGACACCAGCGCGGCGATCAGCGGGACCGGGCACGCGAGCCAGAGGACCGGCTGGACCGTGGCGGCCAGCGCCAGCATCACGGCCGTGGCGGCCAGCAGGACGCCGAGCAGCAGCGGTGACCGCAGCGTGGTGCTGAACGCGGCCCGCTCGGTCGGCCCCAGGTCGAGCGCGTCGACCGGCGGCGCGGCGGGCACGTCGATCCGCGGTGGCGGGCCGGCGATCAGGCGGATCACGCCGCCCCAGGCCAGCCCGAGCAGGAACAGACCGAATCGCCAGCCGAGGCGGGGATCGGCCGGATCCGTCAGGGTCGCGTGCGCGGTGGCCACCCACATGCCCGCGGCGGCACCGGCGACCGAGCCGCCGAGGATCAGCGTCGCGCGGGTGGTGGCCGTGCGGCGCACCCGGGCCGCCGGGTCCTCGATCCGCCGGTCGTCGATCGCCGCGGCGACCACGGCGGCGATGCCGGCGACCAGGCCGGCGATCAGGGCGCCGAGCCAGAAGCCGGTCGCCGGGCTGAACCCGTCGGCCGGACCGGAGCCGCTCCAGTGGGTGGCGATCCGGCTCGGCAGCCGGTCCGACCACAGCACCCAGCTCCCGGCGGTCACTCCGGTCGGCAGCCACACCGCCGCCGCCGCGATCCACAGTCGTCTCATGGTGTCGCCCCCTTCACGATCTCCAGCATCTCCGTCTCGCCGAGCCCCTGCCGCCGGGCCTCCCGCACGAACTCCCGGGCCAGCTCGGTGAGCCGCAACCGGGCCGCGTCGGCGTCACCGCGCACCACGGCGCCGCGGCCCCGGCGCAGCTCGATCAGGTCCTCGTCACGCAGCCGCCCGTAGGCCCGCAGCACCGTGTGCAGGTTGACGTCGAGCACCTCGGCCAGCTCCCGGGCGGCCGGCAGCCGCTCGCCGGCGGTCACCTCGCCGCGCATGATCCCGCCGCGCACCTGAGCGGCGATCTGGTCGGCCAGCGGCTCGGCGGCCGCCACGTCCACGCGGAACAACATGTTTGCATTCTACTATAACAAGTAGCTACTCATCCGGTCGGGGGACCGCGGGGTGTCGGGGCCCGCCGCCCGCCGGCGCGCACTACCCTGTTGAAAATGAAAATCGCCTTCACTGGTAAGGGTGGCAGCGGCAAAAGCACCCTCGCCGCCCTCTTCGTCCAGCACCTGCGGTCCACCGGCCGGCGCGTCCTCGCCGTCGACGCCGACGTCAACGTGCACCTGGCACCGCTGCTCGGGGTGACCGCCGGAGCCGCCACCGCGCTGTCGCACCCGGACAACGTCCGCCGCGTGCGCACCCACCTGCTCGGCGCCAACCCGCGGGTGGCCGGCGTCGAGCATTTCGTCGCGACCACCCCGCCCGGCCCCGGATCGAACCTGGTCACGCTCGGCGCCGACGACCCGGTGCTGGCCGCGCACGCGGCCCGGCTCGACGACCGGGCGCACGTGCTGCACGTCGGCACCTACGAGGCGAAGGACATCGGGGCCGGCTGCTACCACGGGCACCTGGCGATCCTGGAGAACCTGCTCTCCCACCTGAGCCTCGGCGCCGACGACTGGGTGGTGTGCGACATGGTGGCCGGCACCGACGCGTTCGCCAACTCGCTGCACGCGCAGTTCGACGTCATCGTGGTGGTCGCCGAGCCGACGCCCGAGTCGGTGTCGGTGGCGAAGCGGTACCGGGAACTGGCCGCCGCGGCCGGCGTCGCGGACGTGCTCGCCGTGGTCGGCAACAAGGTCACCGACCGGGCGGACCGCGACTACCTGGCCCGGGAACTGGGCGGCGCACCGCTGACCGCGCTGACCAGCCAGGCGGGTCTGCGGCGGGCCCGGCAGGCGGGCGTGCCACCCCGGCCGGCCGACCTGGACGACGTCACGCCGCTCACCGTGCTCCTCGACCACGCGCGCGGCCGGGAGATGTCCGCGGAGCGGCGGGCGGATCTGATGCGTACGCTCCACCTGCGCCTGGCCGGGAAGGGCTGGGTCCGCAGCGCCCACGGCGACGTCAGCACCCAGCTCGCGGAGGTCTGAGCGCCGCACCCGGGCGGACGGCCGGGCGGGTGCGGGTCTGACACGATCGGCGCGTGCGATCCGTGACGGTCTGGCCGGTGGCCCGGGTGCTGATCCTGCTGCTCTGGGCGGCGGGCGCCGGCATGGCCTGGTGGGTGGCGCCGGGTGTACTGGACGGACACCTCGCTGGCCGAGACCGATCAGACGACGGTGGACGTCGGCGGGGTCCGGTTCACCGGCGGGGCGGCGGTCCTGGCGCGCGAACTGGACCGGCCGCCGTCCGACGAGGTGATCTCCTGGCGCGGCCGGCTCCAGGGCATCAGCGTGCTGCTCGCGCTCACCACGCTGCTCGTCGTGGCCGGTGGACCGGCGCCCGTGCGGGGCACCCGGTGGTACTGGTTCTGGGTGACACTGTTCGTCCCGTACGGCCTGGGCCTGATCCTCTGGCTCTTCCGCGACCGCCCGTGGGTGCGCGCCGCGGAGCAGGGTGAGCGGGACAGCGGCTGGTTCGGGGCGGTGACCGCGGTCCTGGCCAACTTCATGATCCCGATCGTGGTGTTCGGCCTGAGCCGCCTGCTCGGCGACCGATGGATCCCGGGCTGACCGAGTGCGGCGCTCTGGCCGCCGGACTGCTTGAGGCCGGGGGTGTTGTCACCGGGCCGGGTGGCGCCGAACGCGCCGCCGATGGCGAGATGTTGATCAGCTAGCGCTACGAAATCGCTGTGATCAAGGGGTCAAGACCGCGATTTCGCACCGCTAGCAGATCAACACGGCCCTGCGGACCCGACGCAATCGACCGCGGCCACTTGTCCAGGGACCGCACCAGAGCCGAGGGCAAGCAGTACCACGCCGCACCCCGCCGCACCCCGCGCCTCGCCCGCCGCCGCGGGTCCTCGCCGCTCGAGGGCCCGGGCACGCCGGGTGCCCGCGTCCCGGCCGGCGGCGACTGGTCCGATCTTGGAGGTTTCGTGGCAGGATACCGACCAGTAACCAGGAAGGCCGGTGGACCGCCATGCGTACCGCGTACCGCACCTGTCCGCTCTGCGAGGCCGCCTGCGGCCTGGAACTGACCATTCGCGACGATCACGTCGTCGCCGCCCGCGGCGACCGGGAGCACGTCTTCAGCCAGGGCTTCGTCTGCCCGAAAGGCGCCACCTTCGGGCAGCTGACCGACGACCCCGATCGGTTGCGGCGCCCGCTCGTACGCCGCGACGGCCGGCACGTCGAGGTCAGCTGGGACGAGGCTTTCGCCGCGGTGGAGGCCGGCCTGCGACCGATCCTGGACGAGTACGGGCGGGACGCGCTCGCGATCTACCTCGGCAACCCGAACGCGCACACCATGGCCGGCGGTCTCTACGTGACCCCGCTGGTCAAGGCCGCGGGGAGCCGCAACGTCTTCTCCGCCTCCACCGTCGACCAGATGCCGAAACACGTCTCCAGCGGCTACCTGTTCGGCCACCCGCTGACGATCCCGGTGCCCGATCTGGATCGCACCGACTTCCTGCTGATCCTCGGCGCCAACCCGTGGGAGTCCAACGGCAGCCTCGCCACCGCCGCCGACTTCCCGGGCCGGCTCAAGGCGATCCAGGCGCGCGGCGGCCGCTTCGTGGTCGTCGACCCGCGCCGGACCCGGACCGCGGAGCACGCCGACGAGCACCTGTTCATCCGGCCCGGCACCGACGCCTACCTGCTCTTCGGCATCGTCCACACCCTCTTCGCCGAGGAACTCACCGACCTGCGCGACCTGACCGGGCACGTCACAGGTGTCGAGACGGTGCGCGAACTGGCCCGGGCCTTCGCGCCGGAGACGGTGACGGCCGCCTGCGGCGTGCCGGCGGGGCGGATCCGCGAGCTGGCACGGCAGCTGGCGGCCGCGGACCGGGCGGCGGTGTACGGGCGGATCGGCACCTGCACCGTCGAATTCGGCACCCTGACCAGCTGGCTCGTCGACGTGATAAACGTGCTGACCGGAAACCTGGACCGGCCGGGCGGCGCGATGTTCCCGCTCGCGGCGCACCTGCGGCCGTCGTCCGGCTCCGGCACCGGCCGGGGGTTCACGGTCGGCCGGTGGCGCAGCCGGGTCCGCGGTTTCCCCGAGGTCAAGGGGGAGTTCCCGGTCGCGACGCTGGCCGACGAGATCGAGACGGCCGGGGACGGCCAGGTCCGCGCCGTGCTCACCGTCGCCGGCAACCCGGTGCTCTCCACGCCGAACAGCGGGCGGCTGGACCGGGCGCTGGGCGGGCTCGGGTTCATGGTGAGCGTCGATCCGTACCTGAACGAGACGACCCGGCACGCCGACGTCGTCCTGCCGCCGCTGGAGTCCACCCGCAAGGGGCACTACGACTTCTCATTCCTCGGGTTCGCGGTGCGCAACTTCGCGGCGTACTCCCCGCCGGTCCTGCCACCCGACCCGGGCGGCCTGGACGAGTGTGACGTCCTGGCCCGGCTGACCCTGATCCTTTCCGGTCAGGGAGCGCAGACCGAGGCGGCGGTCCTGCACGCGCGCCTGCTGTCCGCGGCGCTGGCCAAGGCCGGCTGCTCCGACAAGGCCGGCCTGGTGCGGGGGGACGGACCGGCCGAACGCCTCCTCGACGTGGCGGTGCGCACCGGGGCGTACGGTGACGGCTTCGGCGACCGCCCCGGCGGCCTCTCGCTGGAACGCCTCCTGGAGAACCCGCACGGCATCGACCTGGGCCCGTTGCAGCCGCGCATCCCGGCCGTCCTGAAAACGCCGAGCGGCACCGTCGAACTGTGCGTGCCGGCCCTCGCCGACGAATCCGCCCGGCTCCTGGACGCCCTCGACCGGGACCGCGACCAGATGGTCCTGATCGGTCGCCGGCACCTGCGCTCCAACAACAGTTGGATGCACAACGTGCCCGCCCTGGTGAAGGGCCGGGACCGCTGCACCCTGCAGGTCCACCCCGCCGACGCGGCCAAGCTCGACCTGTCCGACGGCGAACCCGCCCAGCTGACGTCCCGGGCCGGTGCGCTGGCGGCGACCGTCGAGGTCACCGACCGGGTCATGCCGGGCGTGGTGAGCCTGCCGCACGGCTGGGGCCACGACCTGCCGGGGGTACGGCTGTCGGTGGCCGCCGCGCACCCCGGCGTGAACTCCAACGTCCTGACCGACGAACTGGTGGTGGACCCGCTCTCCGGCAACGGCGTGCTGAACGGCATCCCGGTCGAGATCAAGCCCCTCTGACCCGCCGGTCCGTCGCCGTCAGGCGTGCCCCGCAGTACCTGGCCGAGCCGCTCAGGGCGTGCCCACGCGCAGCACCTCGCTGAGCCGCTGCCGGCGGCGCACCGCCGACTCCAGCGGCGCCACCACGAGCGTGGACAGCAAAAACACGCCGGCGACCCCGGCTGCGGTGAGCCACGGCAGCGCCGGCAGCGGGTCGGCGGACTGGCCGGTCAGCAACCGCAGCGCGAGCGGACCCAGCGTGACCCCTGCCAGCAGCACGCCCAGTGCCGGCCCGGCGACCGCGGCCACCGCGGCGAGGGGGAGCAGTTCGGCGGCGGCGACCGTACGCGTGTCGCGTGGCCGCAACCCGATCGTCCGCAACCGGGTCAGGGTCTGCCAGCGTTCCGGGGCGCTCGCCGCCGCGCTCAGTGCGAACCCGGCCAGGCCGAGCGCGAGCATCACCGCCGCCGACGCCCAGGCCAGCACGCGCAGGCCGGTGACCAGGGGTGCGTCGCGGCGTTCCCGCAGCACCCCGGTGCGCGGCACGACGTCGGCGCCGATGCCGCTGTTCGCGGCGGCCCGCGCGGCACCGGGGCCGGTCGCCCAGATCGTGTTCGGCTCGGCCGGTGCACCCGCCGCGGCGAGCGCACTCGCGTCGACCAGGACCACGTCGGGGGCGCCGCCGATGGCGGGCGCGGTGCCGACCGCGGTCAGTGGCACCGCGGCGCCCTCGTCGCGGAGCAGCCGCAGACTCATGCCGGGCCGCAGGCTGCCGTCACCGGAGAGCACCAGCACGGGCACGGCTTCCGGCCTGCCCCGCGCGGGCTCCGTGCCGGCGGTGGGCCCGGCCTGAGAGGTGGGACCGCTTCCGGCGGTTTGCCCGGTTTCGGCGGTGGACCCGGTCCCCAACGGCGCGGGGCTGCTGCCCGGCGGGGCGGGGCTGCTGCCCGGCAGGGCGGCCAGCGCGGGCGCGTCCGGCAGCGGCGTGTCCGCCAGCAGCGCGCGGAACGCCGCCACGTCCACGACCACCAGCCGGGGCGCGACGGTCACCTCCTCGGTGACGATCCGCGCCGCGTCGACAACCCGTCCGGCGACGGCGTGCCGTACCCCTGGTTGCCCCGCGATCGCCGCGGTGGCCTCCGCTGCCGACGCGCCCGCGGACTCCGCCAGGTCGAGGCGGACGTCGGCGCCGGTGGAGCGCCAGGCCCCGTCGCGCAGACCGGTCTCGACGGTGGCCGCGACGGTGCCCGCGAACACCGACAGCCCGGCCGCGGCGACCACGGTGAGCAGCGGCAGGGCCCGCCCGCCCGACTCGGCCGCCCGGGCCGCGCCGAACACGGCGAGCGGCCGCCGGGACCGCAGCGCCCGCCGCAGCACCAGGCCGGTGCCGAGCGGCAGCAGCCGGAGCAGCAGCAGCGCGCCGGCCAGCAGACCCAGGGTGGGTGCGGCCGCCGGGAGCGCGACGGCCGCGCCGGGTTCGACGCCCCGCTGGTGCAGGGCGGTGAAGGCGCCGGCGGCGACCAGGACGACGGCGCCTTCGGCGGCGAGACGGCGCAGCTGGGCGGTGCGCCGGAGCCGGGTGCGGGCGCTGCGGTTGGCCGGTACGCGGCGGTCCCGGGTGGCGCGCGCGGCGGCGAGCACGCCGAGGACAGGGGCGGCGGCGATGCCGGTGAGGACCACCGGTGCGGTCCAGCCGAGACCTCCGCCGGCCCAGCCGGGACTTGCGCCGGGGGCGGACGCGACGACGGTACGGGCCAGCGCCACCCCCGCCGCCGCGGCCACCAGCGTCACCGTCAGCGACTCCAGGAGCAGCTCACCGGCGAGCGCCGGCAACCCGGCACCGCGCTGCCGTGCCACGGTCAGTGTCGCCGCCCGGCGCCGGACCAGCAGTTCCGCGGCGAGCAGCAGGACCAGCACGGCAACCGTGAGCACCGCGATCAGCAGCACGGCGGCCTGGGCGGAGGCGGCGGCGATCTGCTCGCGGACGTCGCGCAGCACCGCGTCGAGCTGAGTGTTCCAGCTGGAGGTGGTGTCGAACGTGCTCGACGACGCGGACGTGGCCTTGAGCGACACCGCGGTCGCCGTGATGCGTTCGGCCGTGTCCCAGGTCAGCACGTCCGGGTCGGGGCTGAACCAGACGGTGCGCGGCATCGCGTCCGGTGCGAACGCGAGCCGGGCGTCGGGCAGCGACGCGTCGGAGAGCAGGCCGCCGAACCGGGTGGTGCCGAAGCCGTCGGCGCCGGGTGCCGGTTCCAGCAGCCACGGTGCCTGCCGCCAGGCCGGGTCGGCCGGGTCGGTGGGCCGGAAGATGCCGCTGACCACGACGTTCTTGTCGTTGCCGTTCTCGTCGGCGGCCGGGATGCGGTCGCCCGGCCGGAACCCGAGGACGTCGGCGGCGGTCTCGGACAGGCCGATCGACACCTGCCAGGGCGGCCCGGCCGGCGGCACGTCGACGCTGCCCTCGACGGTGGCGCCGGGAGCGCCGCCGGCGGTCCAGGTGACGGCCGGCCCGCCGGCGGTGGAGAGGTAGCCGAGCCGCAGGGTCCGCAGCACGCTGCCGTCGGTGACCTTGAGGCTGGGGGAGAGGGCGCCGGCGACCGGTGGCAGCAGCACCCGGCGCAGGTCGCCACCGAGTTCGTCGAGGGCCCGGTCGCGCAGCGCGGTGACGTCCTCGGCGAGACGGGGGAACCGTTTCCGGCCGATCTCGCCGTCGTCCGGCTCCCAGCGCGCCGTGACGGTGACGTCGGCGGCGGTGCCGGCCCGGCGTACCGCGTCCCGGACCGCGTCGTCGGCGGTGGAGCGCAGCAGCACCGGGACGGCGGCGGTCAGCGCGGCGACGATCGCGACGACGACGGCGGTGAGCAGCAGCGGGCCGGCGTCGGCGCGGGCCCGTCCGGCGACGCTGGGCCAGTGCGGCACGGGAAAACGCACACGGCGACCCGCACGCGGGGCCGCACCGGCGGGGCGGGACCGGGAGCTCATGAGGCGACTCGCAGGTGGGCGGCGTCGGCGGGGCGGGGCCGGGGGCTCATGAGGCGACTCGCAGGTGGGCGGCGTCGGCGCGGCGGGACTGGACGGCGACCACGGCGGTCACCGCGACCAGGCAACCGGCCAGCAGGGCGAGGAGCAGGGCGGCCTCGGCCGGCCACGGCCAGACCGGAACGACGTCCGGCACGGGGGCGGCGCCGGTCTCCGAGCGTACGAGCAGCGGCGCCACGATCCAGGTCGCGAACCCGCCGACGGCCGCGCCGGCCGCCCAGAGCGGCAACAGGACCACCGCGTGCTGGCCGAGCAGCGTGCGCCGGATCTCCCGGCGGGTCATGCCGAGCCCCCGCAGCCGGGCCACCTCCAGCGACCGGGCCTGCAGGTCGCAGGTCACGTGCAGCACCACACCGGCGAGCAGCAGCAGGGCGGCGGCCGGTACGAGCACCCGCAGCACCGCGGGCAGCCCCGCCGGCACCGGCCCGGCCGCGAGCCGGTCCACCTCGCCGGCCCGGGTGACGGCCTGCCCCAGGTGCAGGTGGTGAACGTCGGTGCGGTCCGGGTCGCCGACCCACCAGGCGTCCACCGGCGAGGCGAAGTCACCGCGCACGGCCAGGGCCCGGCTGAGCGTGTCCAGGTCGGCGAGGAGGCCGGCGGCGCCGGGTGCGGACGGCACCGCGGGCACCACGCCGGCGACGGTCACCGGCACGGCGGTCAGCCCCAGGGTGATGTCGAGCCGGTCGCCGTCGCGTACCCCCAGATCTGCGGCGAACCCGGCCGAGACCGCCACCGGGACCGCGCCGGGGTCGGGGAACGCGGTGGCGACGATCGTCCGGGCGGCCTCCGGCGGGCCGCCGAGCAGGACCGCGCCGGCCATCCGCAGCCCGGTGCCGGTGGCCGTGGCGGTGGCGCCGGTGAGCTGCTCGGGTGTCGGCGCCGCCGAGGTGGCGGTCCAGTCGCCGGTCGCGCCGCCCGGCCCGGGCACGGCCAGGTCGACGGTCACGTCGCTGGTGCCCGTCGCGTCCCACGAGATCGTGTCACCGGTGATCGGCAGGGCGACCGCGATCAGGCGTACGCCCGGCGGCGGCTCGCACGCGCCCAGCCGGTGCGGCCGCCCGTCCAGTGGCACCGGCGCGTTCGCGCAGGTCGTCCGCAGACCCGTCGCGTCCTCCAGCAGCAGCCGCGGTGCCACCGAGAGCCCGCCGCCGCCCGCCGTACCGGTCGCCGGGGGTCCGCCGCCTGCCGTGCCGGTCGCCGGGAGCCCGGCGCCGCCTGCCGTGCCGGTCAGCGTGGCCGCTCCGGTGATCGGCAGCCCGGCGGCCGGCGCCGGCGCGGCCAGCCCGGCACCGACCTGCGCCCAGGTCCGCCCGTCGTCGAGGCGGCCGCGCAGCAGCGCGCCGGCCCGGTCGGTGTCCACCGCGACCAGCCGCGGCGCGGCGCCGTTCCCGCCCAGCCACTGCCCGACCGCGACACCCCGGTCGATGGCCGGACCGACCGTCCCGCCGGTGGCGGCGGCGACGGCGGCGCCTTCACCGGCGGCCGGCGGGCGGGTCAGGGTCAGCGCCAGGTCGGTGCCGACCGACAGGGCGGCCTGGTCGCGCTGCGAGCGTTCCCAGGTGGCGTCAAGTGCGACACCGAAGGCGCCGGCCGCGCAGGCCAGGGTGACGAGCAGCCCGGCGGCGGTGGCCTGCGGCCGGCGGGCCGCCTCGAACGCGGCGAGCGGCAGGGTGAGGCCCCGCGCCCGGCGGGCGGCCCGGTCGGCCAGGGCCAGGGCGGGCGGCGCGAGCCGCAGCGCGACGGCGGCGCCGGCCACCAGCAGCAGGGCCGGCGCGAGCACCCGGACCACGTCCGGGCCGCCGGAACCGCCACCGGGCTGGGCGCGCAGCTGCCACCAGCCGACGGCGGCCAGCGCCACCAGCAGCACGTCCGCGCCGGACCGGGCGAGGAGGTCCCGCCGGGTGCGTCCGGCGTCCGCGGGCGGGGTACGCAGACCGGCGACCACCAGCATCACCGCCAGCACCAGCGCGCCGGCCAGCACCACGAGCACCTGGACGCCGGCCACCACCGGCGCGGTGGTCAGCCCGGCGCCGCGCATCGGCGGCAGCCGGCTCAGGCCGGCGTGCAGCAGCGTGGAGGCGGGCAGCGCGAGGGCGGCCGCGAGCAGCGCCAGCACGGCCGCCTCGGCGGCTGCCACCCCGGCCAGCCGGCCGCGGCCGGCACCGAACGAGGAGAGCAGCGCCGTCTCGCCGGCGCGCAGGTCGGCGGTGAGCCGGCCGGCGAGCGCCAGAGCGGTGGCGGTGAGCACGCCGCCGAGCACGGCCACGGCCAGCACCGCGGCGTCGGTGACCTGCTGTTGCTGCCGGGCCGCCGCCAGGGCACCGGGCAACCGGGAGGCGATCCGTTCGATCCGCACCCGGTCGCCGAGGAGCCGGGCCAGGCGCCGGTCCGCGCCGAGCACCGCGGTGGTCACCGCGTCGAGGTCGCGCAGCGCCGGCCCGGACAGGTCCGGACGCGCCGTGATCTCGAGGCGGTCCAGCTGGGAGCCGCCGGCGAGCAGCTCGTCCCAGCCGATGAGGAACGGGCCGAACGCCCGGGCGGGCCGCATGGCGCTGCCGTCGCGGTAGGCGAGGTCGAACCCGGCACCGGCGAGCGGGTCGCGGTCCCAGCCCGCGCCAGCCCGGGTCCGCGCCACCCCGACCACCGTCACGCCGAGCGCCGGTGCCGGGTTCCGGACCAGTTCGGTACCGAGGCGTACCCGGGTGCCGGGCCGCAGGCCCAGCTGCCGCGCGGTGCTCTCCAGCACGACGGCCTCGCCCGGCCCGGACGGCCAGCGCCCGGCGCTCAGGTCGGCGGCCGACGGCAGGTCCTCGACGGCGGAGAGGTAGCCGACGTTGCCGCCGGCGAGTTGTCGCATCACCCCGGAGGCCCGGCCCGACGTCCGGGCCGGGAACGGTGCGAGGGAACCGGTGAGCAGGTCCCGGGTGTCGGCGGCGACCCCGGCCGCGTCGTCGCGGCCGATCGTGACGGTGTAGGCGGTGACGTCGGTCTCCGCCCCCGGCAGCCGGGCGGCCGCGACCTCGAGGGCCCGGTCGGCGGTCCACGTCACGAGCAGCGCGCACGTCCCGAGCAGGGTGGCGCCGAGCGTCACCACGGCGACCAGGGAGGCGAGCAGCCGCCACTGCGCACCGGCCCGGGCGGCCAGCAGCCTCAGCACGGCGGGTCCCGCTCCTCGACGCTTCGCGCGCCTGGTGCGTTCTGCTGCTCGGCGCGTGGCGCGTCCTGGTCCTCGACGCGTCCGTCGCTGATCCGGATCACCCGATCGGCCAGCGCCATCATCACCGGGTCGTGCGTGGAGATCAGCGCGGTGACGCCTTCGGACTCGACCACGCCCCGCAGCAGCGCCATCACCGACCGCCCGGTCTCGGCGTCCAGCTGGCCGGTCGGCTCGTCGGCGATCAGCAGCCGCGGCGAGGCGGCCAGGGCGCGGGCGATCGCGACGCGCTGCTGCTGGCCGCCGGAGAGTTCACCCGGCCGCTGTCCGGCGTGGTCACCGAGGCCGACCAGGTCGAGCAGCAGGGCGACGCGGCGTTCGCGCTCGGCGGCCGGGGTGCGGGCCAGCCGCAGCGGGGCGCCCACGTTCTCGGCGGCGGAGAGCACCGGGATGAGGCCGAAGGTCTGGAAGACGTACGCGACCTTCTCCCGCCGCAGCATCGAGAGGCCGTCCTCGTCGAGCGCGGTGACCTCGGTGCCGTCCACGTGCACCGTGCCGGCGTCCGGCCGGTCCAGGCCGCCGATCACGTTGAGCAGGGTGGTCTTGCCGGAACCGGAGCGGCCGACGAGGGCGACCATGGTGCCGGGCTCGACGTCGAAGCTGACGTCGGTCAACGCGTGCACGGCGGCCGGACCGGCGCCGAACGTGCGCGTGACACCTCGTACGCGAAGAAGGCTCATCGGTTTTCCTCGCCTGCCCGGTCCGCGGCCTGCACGGTGATGTGGTCGGCCTCCAGGGCGAGGCGGACCCGGCGGGTCAGGTCCAGGGCCTCGCGGTACTCCCGGGGGATCTGCACCCGCCCGGCCCGGTCCATCACGGCGTACTCCTCGGCGATCATGTGGGTGTCGCCGTTCGCCGCGGTCGCGGTGCGGCGCAGTACCTCACTGCTGGTGCGTCCGTCCCGGATCGCCACGGTGCGCTCCACCTGCCCGCTCACCGCCGGGTCGTGGGTGACCACCACGACGGTGACCCCGAACTCCCGGTTGACGTGCCGCAGCGCGCCGAACACCTCGGCCGACGTGGCGGTGTCCAGTTCGCCGGTCGGCTCGTCGGCGAGCAGGATCCGCGGCCGGTTGGCGAGCGCGACCGCGATGGCGACCCGCTGCTGCTGCCCGCCGGACATCTGCGCGGGACGGCGGTCGGCGCAATCGGTGACGCCCAGGGTCTCCAGGAGCTCCGCGGTGCGTTCCCGCCGGGCCCGCCCCGGCACGCCGGCGGCGGCCATCGGCAGGTCGATCACCTGACGGGCGGAGAGGTACGGCACCAGGTTGCTCGCGGTCTGCTGCCGGACGAAGCCGACCGTCTGCCGCCGGTAGCGGACCCGGTCGGCGCGGGACATCGCCAGCAGGTCCCACCGGTCGATGTGGGCCCGCCCGGCGGTGGGCGCGTCGATGCCGGCCAGAATGGACAGCAGGGTGGACTTGCCGGAACCCGACGCGCCGACCACGGCGACCATCTCGCCGGCGTCCACGGCCAGATCGAGGCCCTGCAAGGCCTGCACCTCGATCGAACCGGTCTGGTAGATCCGGACCAGGCTCTCACAAAGGATCAACGACATCTTTCCCCCGTACCGATCTTGAGCCTGCTCTTCCTACTCCGACCGGCGGCTCCTGTAAACATGTCCGGCCGCCCGACTCGTCTTTCATGGTGAGGGGGTTTCCATGCGAAGCGGTTTCGAGGAATACGTGAGAGCCCGTGGCGACGGGTTGCGCCGTTTCGCCTATCTACTCTGTGGCGACCGGCACCTCGGCGAGGATCTCGTGCAGGAGGTGCTCGTCAAGGCCTACCGGCGGTGGAATCGCATCGAGGCCGACGAGCCCGATCACTATCTGCGCACCGCGCTGGTGCGCTCGCACATCTCCTGGCTGCGCCTGCGCTCGAGCCGGGAGAAACCCGGCGCGGTCGCCGAGGACCGGCCCGGTGCCGGTGACCTCGCCGCCGAGCAGGCCACCCGGGACGACCTGTGGCGGCGGCTCGGGCTGCTGTCCCGGACGCAGCGGGCCGTTCTGGTGCTGCGCTACTACGAGGACCTCGACGACCGGCAGATCGCCGAGATCCTGCGGTGCTCGCCGCCCACCGTTCGCGTGCACGCCTCGCGGGGTCTGTCGAGACTGCGGGCCGAGTTGATCCCTGAGACGTCGGGAGCGTCGTGATGAACCTGGAAGACGACCTGCGGGTCACCCTGCACGACCGCGCTGCCGAGGCGGAGCCCCAGCCGGATCTGTGGCACGAGGTGCGCACCGGTGTCCACCGGGCTCGTCGCCGCCGTGTCGTGCTGGCCGCCGGCACGACCGCCGTGGCGATCGCCGCGGCCGTGTCCGTGCCGATGGTCCTCGCCGACCGGTCCGGGGGCAGCCCGCCGATCCCGGCCGACTCGGCCCCGGCCGCCTCCGCACCGGCGATCGACTGGGTCTGGCCGTCCTGGCCGGAGCCGGTGTTCCCGCTCCGGCCGGGCTGGGTGCCCGGTGGGGTGGGGGAGCCGGAGGTGCTGGTGATGGGCGCCAACACGCTGTTGCACTACGAGAATGACGCCTCGATCGTCGAGGTCGAGACCGGTCCGCTGGCGCCGTCGTGGGAGACCGAGGGCACGGAGGAGCACACCGCCGACGTCGGCGGACGGGAGGCCACCGTGCGGACCGCGCCCGTCGCCCCGGGCGGCCCGGCGGGGCAGGAGTTCGTCGGGGTCCGGTGGCGGTCGGCCGCCGGTGCCTGGGTGCAGGTTCTCAGCTGGGGGCCGCGCGACGAGGCCGAGGTGCTGAAGTTCGCCCGGTTCCTGGGCGCCGGCAGTGTGCCGGCGGGCCCGGCGTCGATCGAGGTCACGGCGGTCCCGGCCGGGCTGACGCTGCAGCACCGCTCCAAGGACAACCTGTGCGTGGCCGCACCGGAGGTGGTGGCGGCCGAGCGGGAACCGGAAGGGCTCTGCGCGACGGTGGTCGACGAGGACTACGCGCCCGAGGCCGAGGCCGAGCCGGTCGCGGTGACGGTCGGCGACCGCGAGGCGTCGTTCTACGCCGACTCGGGCCGGATCGACGTGAACCTGGGCGCCGGCCGCACGCTGAACGTGATGTGGGACCCGGAGACGATGCCGCTCAGCCGGACCGACGCCCTTCGCTTCGCCGAGGGGGTGACGATCCGGCCCTGACCGCGCGGAGCTCGGTCGGGCGGCGGGTGCTCGCCGCCGCCCGGCCGCCGGCGTCCGTGCGAACCGGCCTGCGCCGGGTGGCGGGTGCTCGCGGCCGCCCGGCCGCCGGTTGGCAGGTGCTCGCCGGTTCACGGCGGCGGCGCGGAGGAGTGCTGGCCGCCCGGGCGCCGGGATCCGGGCGAACCGGCTCGTGCCGGGTGGCCCCCGGAAGCCCGTAGCGGGCCAGCACGAGGATAGGTGTCATGCGAACTTTTGATGTGGTGGTCGTCGGCGCCGGACCGGGCGGCGAGGTTGCGGCCGGATACCTGGCCGAGGCCGGCCTCAGCGTGGCGATCGTGGAGGCGGACAAGGTCGGCGGTGAGTGCTCGTTCTACGCGTGCATCCCGTCCAAGGCGCTGCTGCGGCCCGGCGAACTGCTCGCGCAGGCCCGCCGGGTGCCCGGTGCGGCCGGCGCGGTCACCGGGCCGCTCGACGTGGCGGCGGTCCTGGCCCGCCGCGACGAGCTGATCGGGCACCTGGACGACGCGGGCCAGGTGCCGTGGCTGACCGAGCGCGGCATCGAGCTGGTCCGGGGCTGGGGCCGGCTGATCGGGGAACGCCGGCTCGCGGTGACCGCCGGCGGCAGCGAGGAGATCCTGGAGGCCCGTAAGGCGATCATCCTGGCCGGTGGCACCCGGGCCGCCCTGCCGCCGATCCCCGGGCTGGCCGAGGCCCGGCCGTGGACGAACCGGGAGGCGGTCACCGCCCACGACATCCCGGAGTCGCTCGTCGTCATCGGCGCCGGTGTGGTCGGCGCCGAGATGAGCCAGGCCTACACGATGCTCGGCTCGCGGGTCAAGCTGATCGGCAACGTGCTGCCGAAGGAGGAGGACTTCGTCGCGGAACAGGTCACCGCGTCCCTGCGGGACCAGGGCGTCGACGTGCGCACCGGGGTGCGGGCCGTCGCGGTGAGCCGCACCGGCACGGAGGTGCGGGTGACGCTCGGCGACGGCACCACGGTGACCGCGAGCGAGGTGCTCGTCGCGGCGGGCCGGGTCCCGCAGACCACCGGGCTGGGTCTGGACGTCGCCGGCCTGACCGAGGGCGACTTCGTCGCGGTGGACGAGCGGATGCGGGTGCCGTCGAACGACTGGCTCTATGTGATCGGTGACCTCAACGGGCGGGCGCTCTTCACGCACATGGCGAAATACCAGGCGCGGCTGGCGGCGTCGGACATCCTCGGTGACCCGCTGACCACCGAGCACCTGGCGGACGGCCCCGGCTCCCCACGGGTGATCTTCACGGAGCCGCAGGTGGCATCCGTGGGGCACCGGACGGCGAGCGCGGCGGCGGCCGGCCTGCGGGTCCGCGCGATCGACGTGCCGACCGACGGCAACGCCGGTGGGGCGTTCGCCGGTGGGAGCGGCGGTTTCGCGCGGTTCCTCGTCGACGAGGACCGTGACGTGCTCGTCGGCGTGACGATCACCGGCACCGACATCGCCGACTTCCTGCAGGCCGCCACGATCGCGGTCGTCGGCGAGATCCCGGTCCGGCGCCTGCGGCACGCGGTCCCGGCGTTCCCCACCCGCAGCGAACTCTGGCTCAAGTTCTTCGACGCCCTCGGCTCCACCCGGTGACCGCCCGGCCACCGGCCCGGCGCGGCGGCAGCGGGTAGCCGTCGGCAAGCGTGCGCGGGGGCACGGTGCCGGTGGCCGGGGTGGGCGGCGGCACCGTGCCGGTGGCCGGGGTGGGCGGCGGCACCGTGCCGGTGGCCGGGGTGGGCGGGGAGGCTCAGCCGATCGATCCGGCTCGGGCCGCGGCGGGCTGTCTCTCGGGTAGCCCGCCGCGTTGCCGGAGCGGTCCACGCCATGGTGGGCGGGGTCGTGCCCGGCCGGCAGGGGCGACAGCCCCCGGCGTCGCCCGTGCGGGGCCTTGTCGCGTCGCCCGGCCACGCTACGTTGGGCCGGTGGCATGGAGCACGGCGAACCTGCGCCGGGAAAGTCCGGAAAGCGATAAATTCTCCGGAGTGGGCGAGGACGGTCAGATAGTACGGCGTGGCGAGGGCCCGCCCCCTGAGGTGCTTCACGAGCACGTGACCGATCTGAATCGCTTCCTGATGGTCTACAAATTCGGCCTCGCCGAGATCAACACGAAGCTGGAGATCCTCGCCGAGGAGTTGGCGCACCGGGGGACCGGCAACCCGATCGAGCACATCCGGCCCCGGCTCAAGACGCCGGCCAGCATCTCCGCGAAGGCCCGCCGGATCGGCTGCCCGCTCACCTACTCCGATCTGCGGCTTCGGATCCGTGACATCGCCGGCATCCGGGTGGTGTGCGGGTTCGTCTCGGATGTCTACACGGTCGCCGAGATGCTCACCCGGCAGCCCGACGTGGAGCTGGTGCTGACCAAGGACTACATCGCGGCGCCGAAGCCGAACGGGTACCGCAGCCTGCACCTGCTCGTCGAGATCCCGGTCTTCATGTCGGACCGCGTGGTCCCGGTCCCGGTGGAGGTGCAGTTGCGGACCGTGGCCATGGACTTCTGGGCCAGCCTGGAACACAAGATCTACTACAAGCACAGCCCGCAGGTGCCGTCCCGGCTGCGTGACGAGCTCACCGCGGCGGCCGAGGACGCGGCGCGGCTCGACGAGCGGATGGAACGCCTGCACCACGAGATCAACGGTTCGCCCGCCGGTCAGCGTACTGCAAGTTGATTCATTGCTTGCAAGGACTTGCAATCCGGTCGATCTCTCCTAGGCTGAGCGTGCCTCCCTCCACTGGGGAGGATCCGGGCCGTGATCGACGGATATAACCGGATCCGAGGAGATTCCAGGAGTGCTATGCGTTCCGTCAGCAAGTTCCTGCTGGCCCTGCTCGTCGGTGTGGCCGGTGTGCTCGCCGCGGTCGGCCCGGCCGCCGCCTCACCACCCCCGCCCACGCAGCTCGGCGGGCTCGACCTGGGCGCGTACTGCCGCTCCCTGGGCCAAGCCGACGCCGCCCTGACCGGCGCCACCGCCTACGACTGGCACTGCGTCGCCGGCGACGGCCGACAGAGTGATCTGGCGTTCGACGAGGCGTGCCAGTGGGCCTACGGCAACGAGTACGCCGTCGACCGGATCGACGACTTCTACGACGCCACCTCGGTCACCTGCTGGGCCGTCCAGCGCGACGTGGTGACACCCGACTTCGAGGCGTACTGCACCGGCCAGGGCTACAGCGCCGTCGCCCTGCTGGGGGCGACCGTCTACGACTGGCACTGCGTGCGGTACAGCCGGGCCGGCCCCACGTACTACGACATCGACGTGCCGGCCGCCTGCGCCACCCTCACCCACGGTTACGCCCGCCTCGACCGTTTCGCCGACTTCTACGACGCGAACTCCTGGCAGTGCCGGGTCTGACCCGTCCGTCCCGCATCTTTTGACGCGCCGATGCCGGAATGGGTGCACCCGCCCTCCGGCATCGGCGCGCGCCCCTACCCGGCTGGCCGCCGCACCTGGCTGGCCGCCGCACCTGGCTGGCCGCCGTACCTGGCTGGCCGCCGTACCTGGCTGGCCGCCGCGCCTGCTGGCCGTCGCACCCTGCTGGCCCGTCGCACCCTGCTGGCCCGTCGCACCCTGCTGGCCCGTCGCACCCTGCTGGCCCGTCGCACCCTGCTGGCCCGTCGCACCCAGTCTGGCCGCCGCACCCCGGGACCGCCGACCAGCCGATGTACCTCGCACATCAACCGGGCCGTCTTCCCGACCCTGGTCGCATCGTCCCCTCTGGCGCTGCCGCGCCGAAAACGCGATCCGTGTCGAGATGTTGATCTGCTAGCGCTACGAAATCGCTGTTGAAAGCCCATGATCACCGCGATTTCGTAGCGCTAGCAGATCAACATCGCTTCGCAGCTCGAAGCGCTCGCACGCACTGCTCGACAACACCATGCAAGGCATCCCGGCCCAGACCCTTCAACCTAGCCTCCTAGGATGCCCGAACGGCATGCGCTCACAGGCACACGATCGACCGTCAGCCCGTCAGCCCGTCAGCCCGTCAGCCCGTCAGCCCGTCAGCCCGTCAGCCCGTCAGCCCGTCAACCCGACGGCCCAGTGCCCCGGCGGCCCGGTGCCGGGCAGCCCGCCAAGCCGGCAGCCCGCCAAGCCGGCAGCCCAGCAGCCCACCATCGACCCGGGCATAAACCCGCACCCGCGATAGTTGACACGTCCAGCATACTGATTGACACGTCAACAACACCCGGGAGCAGCCATGATCCTCGGCCTGGACACCTTCGGCGACGTCCCCTTGGACGACTCCGGGGTGCTCACCACGCACGCCGCCGCCATCCGCCACGTAATCGACGAGGCCGTCCTCGCCGACCAGCTGGGCGTGGACGCGATCGCCCTGGGCGAGCACCATCGCCCGGAGTACTCCATCTCCACCCCGGAAACCGTCCTCGCCGGCATCGCCGCCCGGACCGAGCGCATCGCCCTGGCCTCCGGCGTGACGGTGCTGAGCTCCGACGACCCGGTACGCGTCTTCCAGCGCTTCGCCACCGTCGACGCGATCTCCCAGGGCCGCGCCGAGGTGATCCTGGGCCGGGGTTCGTTCACCGAGTCGTTCCCGCTGTTCGGGTACGACATGAGTGACTACGACGTGCTGTTCGAGGAGAAGCTCGACCTGTTCGTGAAGCTGCTCGACGAGAAACCGGTGACGTGGTCCGGCAGCACCCGGCCGGCGCTCACCGACGCCGACGTGTTCCCGAAGACCGAGTCGGGCCGGCTGACGACGTGGGTGGGTGTCGGCGGTTCACCGCAGTCGGTGGTCCGCACCGCGCAGCACGGCCTCCCGCTGATGCTGGCGATCATCGGCGGGCAGCCGGAGCGGTTCGCGCCCTACATCGACCTGTACCGGCGGGCGGCGGAGCAGCTCGGCACGGTGGCCCACCCGGTCGGCATGCACTCGCCGGGTTTCGTCGCGGACACCGATGAGCAGGCCAAGGAGTTGTTCTACCCGCACTACAAGGTGCAGCGGGACCGGATCGGCGCGCTGCGCGGCTGGCCGCCGTTGCGCCGGGCCGAGTTCGACGCCGAGGTGGCGCACGGTTCGCTGTACGTCGGCTCACCGGATACCGTCGCCCGCAAGATCGCGCGAGCGATCCAGGCGCTCGGCGTGGGACGGTTCGACTTGATCTACACGGTGGGCGCCCAGCCGGTCAGCGCCCGGATGCGCGCGGTGGAGCTGTTCGGCGCGAAGGTCGCGCCGCTGGTGCGGGACATGGTGGCGTGATGACGACGATCGGCATTCTGGGTGCGGGCAAGCTGGGCACGGTTCTCGGGCGGCTCGGTGTCGCCGCCGGATACGACGTGCTGGTGGCGGGCTCCGGCGACCCGGCGAAGATCAGGCTGATCGTGGAGGTGCTCACCCCGGGGGTGGTGGCGGTGACCGCCGAGGAGGCGGCCCGCCGGGCGGACGTGGTGATCCTCGCGTTGCCGCTCGGCAAGTACCCGTCGCTTCCGGTGGAGGCGTTGCGCGGCAAAGTGGTGATCGACGCGATGAACTACTGGTGGGAGGTCGACGGCGTCCGTGACGACCTGGGCAACTCCAGCAAGCTCGTGCAGGCGTTCCTGCCGGAGTCGCACGTGGTGAAGGGTTTCAACCACATGGGCTATCACGATCTCGAGGCGGAGGGCCGTCCGGCGGGGGCGCCGGGGCGCAAGGCCATCGCGATCGCGGGCGACGACCCGGCCGGCCTCGCCGCTGCCGCGGCCTTGGTGGAGGCGTTCGGGTTCGACGCGGTGCGGGCCGGGTCCCTGTCCGAGGGTGTACGCATGGAGCCCGGCACCCCGATCTTCGGGGCGAACACGGACGCACCGTCGGTCCGGGCCTTGCTCGACAGCTTCGACAACCCGGCGGCGGCGCCCGCCTGAGCAGCGGCGCCCGTGCGCGGCAACCGGACCGCTCAGCGGCGCCCCCGGCCGGCGACCGCTCCGGCGACGGTCTGGACCAGGGCGAACCCGGCGGCCAGGACAAGTGACGCGGTCCAGCCGCCGGTTCGCTCGGCCAGCACCCCGGTCAGGAACGGCCCGCACGCGGCGAGCAGGTAGCCCAGCGAGGCCATCCCGGACAGCCGGGTTGTCTCCGCGTGGTCGCGCCCGCCCATGCTGACCAGGGTGAGCGCGGCCACCAGGGCGGCGCCCTGCCCGAGCCCGCCGACGATCGCCCAGAGAACGGCGAGACCGGGCGCGGCGAGCAGGCCGACGACGGCGACGAGCACCGGCAGGCTGGCGACGACCGCGCCGGTGCTGCGGTGCCGCGGGTCGCGCAGCAGCGACGGGATGGCGAGCCCGCCGACGATGCCCAGCGCCTGGAAGAGGAAGAGGTGCAGGCCGGCGGCACGGTCGGAGACGCCGGCGTCGATCTCGATGGTCGGCAGCCAGGTGACGAGGACGTAGAAGGTGGTCGACTGAAGACCCATGAAAGCGGTGAGCACCCAGGCGTACGGCTGCCGCCAGACGCTGACCTGGACCCTCGTCCCGGGTGCCGGTGCCGCCAGGGGTTGCGGGGTGACCTGGCTCCGGGGCAGCCAGGCCGTCGCCACGAGCAGGGCCAGCACCGACCAGACGCTGAGGGCGAGCCGCCAGTCGGCCAGGCCGGCGATCGGCACGGCCAGCGCGGAGGCGGTGCCGGCGGCCAGCGTCATGCACGCCGTGTAGACACCGGTGGCCCGCGAGACGTTCGCCGCGTAGTCCCGTTTGACGATCACCGGCGCCAGGACGTTGCCGACCGCGATGGCACACCCGATCACGACGGTTCCGGCCCAGAGACCCACGATCCCGGTGTACGAGCGGAGCACCCCACCGGCGGCCAGCACCACCAGTGCCACCAGCACCGCCCGGTCCGTCCCGAGCCGCCGGGCCAGCCGATGCACCTGCGGTGACACGGCCGCGAACGCCAGCAACGGCAAGGCGCCGAGCAGCCCCTGCGCGGTCTCCCCGAGCCGCTCGTCGGCGCTGATCTGCGGCAGCAGCGGCCCGACCGTGGTGATCGCCGGACGCAGGCACATCGCGACGAGGAAGACGAGCGCAGTCATCCGGTCAGTCTCGCCGAAAACCGGGCGAGTTGGATCACGGGGATGCGGATCGATGGCGTTGCCGGGAGGATGGCCGGAATGAACGGACAGCCCATCGCCGGCGGCGACTACGAGAGGGCGCACGCCGGCCTCCTGCTCGGCGGCCGCTACCGGCTCCTGATGCCGGTCGGTGCGGGCGGCATGGCGGTGGTCTGGAAAGCCCACGACCATGTGCTGGGCCGGACCGTCGCGGTGAAGATGCTGGCGTCCGAACAGGCCGGCGACGACCGGGCCCGCGACCGGATCCGGCAGGAGGCGCGTGCCGCCGCGACACTGTCGCACCCGAACATCGCCCAGGTGCACGACTACGGCGAGGTGGCGGCCGGTGGGCGTACCGTGCCGTACGTCGTGATGGAACTGGTGCCCGGTGGGACGCTCGCCCGGCGGCTCGCCGCCGGGCCGATGGCACCGGAGTTCGCGCTGCGGGTGGGCGCGGAGGTGGCCGCCGCCCTGACCGCCGCACACGACGAGGGCCTGGTGCATCGCGACATCAAGCCGGGCAACGTGATGCTGGCCGACACGGGCGCGAAAGTGGTCGACTTCGGCATCGCCGCGGCGGTGGCGCCCGGCGGCACCGGCCTGGAGACGGAGGTGCTGGGCACGCCGGCCTACCTGGCACCGGAACGCCTGGTCGGGGACGCGGTCGTGCCGGCCTCCGACGTGTACGCGCTGGGCGTCGTGCTGTACCGCATGCTCACCGGCCGTTCACCGTGGACCAGCGAGGACACCCGGCAGATGTTCGACGCGCACCTCTACCTGCCGCCCGCGCCGCTGCCACCCCTGCCGGGGATCTCCGACTACGTCGCCGGCCTCTGCGACCGCTGCCTGGCGAAGGACCCGGCAGCCCGGCCCACCGCCCGCGAGGTCGCCGCGGTGCTGGCCCGGGGCGCCGGCCTGCGCGTGGTGACCGACGATCTGCTCCCGTCCCGGGCCGGCGCCGCCGCGGGCGCTGAACCGACCGTGCTGGTCCGCTCCCTGCAACGCACCCAGCGCGTCCCTGCGGGCGAGCTCCGGTCCGGGGCCCCACCCGCCGCGCTCCCGGTTTCCGGCGCCGCTGCGTTGCCTGCCTCGGGTGCGGCTGCGTTGCCGGTCCCCGGTGCCGCGGCGCTGCCGGCTTCCGACTCCGCGCTGCCGGCTTCCGACGCCGCGGGGGAGCGCGGGGTGGGTGAAGCGCCCGGCCTCGGAGTGCACGCCGACCTCGGCGGCGAGCCGGTGGCGGCTCTGGCCCCTTCCTCGCCCGGCGAGCCGGTGGCGGATCCGCCTTCTCCCGCGCCCGGCAGACCGGTGCGAGCCGGATCGGTGCGTCGCTGGCTGGCCGGCGCGGGCGTGCTGCTGGCCGCCGGCCTCGGAGGCTGGTTGCTGGTGACCGATCCTGATCAGCAAGACCCGATCAGCGCGGCTCCGGCGGAGGGTGTTGGCCCCGCCGACAGTTCCGGTCCGGTGCTCAGCCGTGGGCCCGCGCAGGCGTCGGCAGAACCCTCCGGCCGGGTCGCCCCGGCCGATCCGGGGCTGCCGGCGCAGGTCATCGACACGCCGGGGCGCGTAAGCGGCTCGACGGGTGCTGCGGCCTCCAGCGCCCCGGCTTCCGGATCGGCGACGCCCGGCCCGGCAACGACCGGTCCCGCGGCGACCGAACCCACGGCGACCGGCACCGCCGCCCCGAGCCGCAGCGTGACGACCACCCCGGCCGGGACCGCCCCGGCGACTACGGCGCCCCGGCTCGTCCGGCGCACGCTCACATCGGACGGGGGCGTGGTCGACGCGACGTGCTCGGCCCCGGGGACCGCGGAGATCCTGGCGTGGACGGCGACGAAGCCCTACAAGGTGGAGTCGGCCGACCCGGGTCCGGCGTCGCGTACCGCGGTGACCTACAAGCGCGGCAGCTCCCGACTGACGATGACGGTGACCTGCGAATCCGGCGTCCCGTCCGCCGCCACGACCCGCTCCTGACCCGCGGAACCCCGCGCCTCCGACCCGCCCCTGACCTGCCGGACCCGGCGCCTCCGACCTGCCCGTGTCCTGCCGGACCCGGCGCTTCAAACCTGCCCGTGACCTGCGGAATCCGGCGCCCCCGACCCGTTCCTGACCTGCGGCGACCGGACTCGGCAGCGCGAACCGCATCCACAGTGCCCGGACCCGCGGTCCGGCGCGCATGATCCAGTAGGCTCTCGCTGCTCGGCAAGGGGACAGGGTGAGGACGCAGATGAACGACGACGGCGAATTCCGCGCGGACCAGACGCAGGAGATCTTTCTGCCTGCGGTCGTTCCGGCCGTGCCGCCGCAGCACGGTGGCGCCGAGGTCGTGGAGGTGGCGGCGCACCGCGGGCGTACCCATTTCGAGCGCGAAGTGGTCGAGAAGCTCGCCGCGGCGGCCGCACGCTCGGTGCCGGGTGTGGCCGAACTCGGCGGCGACGTGGCACGCTTCTTCAACGCGGTACTCGACAAGATCGGCCTGGACAAGGTCGGCGACGCCACCCGCGGCGTGTCGGCGAGGGTCGACGGCATGGACGTGGACATCACCGTGGTCCTGGTGCTGGCCGCCGGCGAGGTAGCGTCGGCGATCACGGCCGAGGTGCGTACCCGGGTGATCGAAGCAGTGGAAAACTACGGCCTGCATGTCAGCAACGTCGACGTCAAGGTCGACGACATCCACATCCAGGAGTCCTGACCCGCGCGCACGAGGTCCGTCCCGCACCCGCGAACGCTGATTCGAGCTCACGAGGTCCGACGGCGGCGCCGAACGATCACCAGCCCGAGCTCACGAGGTCCGACGGCGGCGCCGAACGATCACCAGCCCGAGCTCACGAGGTCCGGCGGCGGCGCCGAACGATCACCAGCCCGAGCGCCGCACCAGCGATGATCATGAGCCCGGCGGCGGCGAGACCCCCGAGCGGCAACCCGGACCGGCCGGCGACGGTCACGGCGGCGGGCGGTTCCTCGGACGCCTCCTTGGGCGTCGTCCCTTCCTCGGCCGCCGGCGCCTCCGTGGGCGCGAGTGGTTCCGTGGTTGCGCGTGGTTCCGGGGTCTCCTTCGGTTGCTCGGGCGCGGCCGGGGCAGCCAACGGGTAACGCAGCAGCGCGGCCCCCGCCCCCTCGGACACGGTGAGCAGCGCGGATCCGTCCGGCTGATAGGCGATGGACTCGCCCTGCGGCTCGTCGGGCAGGGCCACCGTCCGGGCACTGCCCTCGGTCAGGGCGGCCACCACGTCACCCTGGGCGACGTCGAATTCGAAGGCATCGGCGTACGATCGGAGCACCACCCGCCCCCCGTCGGAACTGACCGCCGCCCCGGTGATGACCAGCCGCCCGGCGAATCCGAACGGATTACTGGTGCCGGTCACCGGAACCGCCACGTCACCGGCCCGCCGCAGCGGCGTGGTCCGTCCGGCCCGCAGTTCACCGGCCGGCACGTAGATCCCGGCCGTCACCGGATCCTTGGTGATCACCACAGGCGTACCGTCGCCCGAGACGACCAGCGCCTCCGCATCCCGCGCGCCGTCCGGATAGGAAACCCGGAACAGCGTCGGCTTCCGAGCACCAGGCGCAAGCCGCCACAACGCGATCGTCTCCCGGCTGCCACCGTTGTCACCGATGTCGCCAACCCAGATCGTGCCGTCCGCCCCCCGAGCCAGATCCTCGGTGTCGCGCGGCCGGGACGGATAGGCAACGGTACGCACCACTTTGCACCGCCGATCCAAGAAGAAGATCCGCCGTCCGTCCGGGTCGTCCGCCCCATCGTTGACCACAACATATCCGTCACCGTCAGCAAGCAGCCCAGAAATCTCGGTAAGCCGACCATCCCGAATCCGGCACACGGTCGCCGCCGCCCCCACCAGCCGAACAGCCCGCACGGACGCAGCCCCCACAGGCGCGCCGCCAACCGACCCGGCGTTCACAGACGCGACGCGCACCGGCCCGCCGCCCACAAATGCGGCGCCCCCAGGCGTGACGCTCACCGCTGCGGCGTGTCCAGGCGCGGCCCTTACGGGTGCGGCCCCCACAGGTGCGGCTTGCGCAGGTGCGGCGTCTATAGGTGCGGCTTGCGCAGGTGCGGCGTCTATAGGTGCGGCGCCCGCAGGTGCGACGCTGATAGGTGCGGCACTCAGCAGCGCGGCTCCCAGTGCGGCAACGAGCGAGGCCGGAAACAGCATGCGTGCACAGTATCCGTAGCGCCCCAGCTGCGCCGCGACAAGAACACACGGCCCCCGAACCGGGCCGGCTGAACACAGCAGGCAGAGGCCCCCACGTCCGGCCTCCGCCGAGCAGGCCCCGCGACGGTCGGCTGTCACTCATGGCTGTTGGACCCGCTTTCGAGCAGCCGTGGCTGACAGCTGGTGGGCTGGCTGTCGCTCACGGCTGTTGGGAGTGCTTGGGAGCAGCCGTGGGTGACAGCTGGGTCGGCGTGGCTGTCATCCATGGTTGTTGGGCGTACTCGGAGGCAGCCGTGGGCGACAGCTGGCTCGGGCTGGCTGTCACCCACGGCTGTCAGGAGTGCTCGGGGGCAGCCGTGGCCGACAGCCGGTGGGCTGGCTGTCGCTCCCGGCTGTTGAATCCGCTCTGGAGCAGCCCTGAGTGACAGCTGACGGGCTGGCTGTCATCCACGGCTGTCATGAGTGCTCGGGAGCAGCCGTGGATGACAGCTGGGTCGGGGTGGCTGTCATCCATGGCTGGTGGGACTGCTTCGGATGGTCATGAGGGGCAGGCCGGCGCAGACCGCGCCCGGTGGACGGGCCGGCCAGCGAAGCGTCCCGCCCGCCCGAGCTGGACGAACCCAGCTCGGGCGGACGGGACGCGGACGGGACGGACGCAAACGGGACGGACGCAGACGGACGGACGCAGGCGGGACGGGACCGGGACGAGGACGGGACCGGGAACGATCGGTGGCGCGTACGGGATGGGTCAGTTGCGCCAGGTGTCGCTCAGAGTGACTCGCCCGCTGGCCGGGACCGTTGCGGTGCGGTTGGTGCCGGATTCCCAGGTGACGCTGCCGTCGGCGTTCTTGCGGAGGTACTTGTACTGGAACGCTGTCCCGGCGGGCAGGTTCACCGTGCCGGTCCAGACCGGGTAGGTCGCGGAGGAGAGCGGTACCGCGCCGGCCGGCGTCCAGTTGCCGAGGGCGGGGTGGTTGCCGGTGACGAAGAGGTTCTGACCGGGAGTGGTCGTCGCGTTGACGCCGAAGGACGCGCCGGCGGCGGAGGGCGGCGGCGAGCTGGTCGGTGTGCTGCCGGAGGCGCCGACGTAGATGGCCACGGCTTCACCGGGTGCGATGGTGGCGGTGAACTGACCTGCGGCGTTCACCGTGTACGTGGGGCCGCTGCACCCGCCGCCGGTCGGGTCGCCGTGCTGGACGTCGCAGTAGGTGCCGGCCGGCAGCGAGGTCTGGAAGGTGCGGGTGAGTGTGCTGCCCTCGTGGTTGATGGCGACGTAGCCTCGGTTGCCGCGTCCGAAAGCGATCTGGTCACCGCCGTTAGTCCACCAGTTGGTCACGGCGGTTCCGGAGACGGCGTTGCGGAAGCCGACCATGTTGCCGATCTGCCGCCACGCGTGCTGACATTTCCAGCCGTCGCTGTAGCAGGCGTTGACGGTGCCACCGTTCGGCGGTCCGGCGTCGTGGTTGCTGAATTCGTAGCCGGAGTTGACGTCCGGCGCACCGTAGGGCCAGGCCAGCGTGAAGACCTGGGCGAGGGTGTACGCGGAGCCGTTCTTGTAACTGAGCGTGTCGCCGCCGCGTTCGGTGTCGTGGTTGTCGACGAAGACGCCGGCCTGGTTGCTGGGCAGGTAGCCCCAGGCCGTACCGAAATTGTTCAGGTAGGCGAGGTTCTCACTGAGGAAGATCCGCTTGAGGTCGCGGGCGAAGCGGAACTCCTGGACGTCGCCGGTGCCGGTGTACTCGCCCGGCTGGACGGCTTCGCCGGCGCCGAAGATGACCTCTTGCTTCCAGTACGCGTTGCGGTTGCTCAGCTTGGATTTGATGCCGGCGAGGTCGGCGGCGGACATGTGTTTGGCCGCGTCGATCCGGAACCCGTCGACACCCATCGACGTGAGGTCGTTGAGGTACCCGGCGATCTTGCCGCGGACGTAGTCGCTGCCGGTGTTCAGGTCGGAGAGGTTGACGAGTTCGCAGTCCTGCACGTTGGACCGGTTGGTGTAGTCGTTGATCGCGCTCCGGCAGGAGTGGAAGTCCTGGTCGGAGTAGATGCCGGGGTAGTTGTACTTGGTGTAGCCGGTGCCGCCGGTGCCCGTGCCGGACCCCGCGCTCATGTGGTTGATCACGGTGTCCGCGATGACCTTCACGCCGGCGGCGTGACAGCTATTGATCATGGAGGCGAAGGCGTTCCGGTCACCCAGACGGCTTGCGATCTTGTACGAGACCGGCTGGTACGACGTCCACCACTGACTGCCCTGGATGTGTTCCTGCGGGGGTGAGACCTGCACGTACCCGTACCCGAGGGGGCCGAGCCGGTTGGTGCACTCCTTGGCGATCGAGGCGAACGACCACTCGAACATGACGGCCGTGACGTCCTTGGTGCCGGGCGGTGCGGCGTGGGCGTCGGGTCCGGTGACGAGCGAGGCGACACCGAAGCCGCCGAGTCCGAGGGCGAGGGTGGTGGCGGCCAGGGCGGTCGCCAGACGACTGCGATGACGGGGCATCAAATCTCCTGCGGGGGATGAGGGGGATTTCTTGCTGCAACAGGAGTGAAACTTTCTGTAAATATTTGCGACCGAAGATAGGTGCCCGTCAGTTGGTCGTCAAGAGCGGCTGTCCTTGCGAGCCTGCTTGCGTTTGCCCGAGGCGCGGCTGGAGGCGGCCCGTTTGCGCAGCTCAGGTGAGCTCGGACGGCGGTCGGTGCGCTGCGGTGCCGGTTTCTGCGCCTTCTGCTTCGGGGCCTTCTGCCGCGGCGGGGCCGGTGCGTCGGTCTTGAGTCGCTCGGCGGCGTACAGTTCCGCGCTCGCCTGCGCCACCTGCGACAACTGCCCGCTCACCGCGGCCAGAGCGGTCTCGAACACCTCGGCTTTCGCCCGCCGCCGCGCACCCTGCGCGTACGCCTTGCCCCGGCCGCCCGCCTCCGCCACCCGGTCCGCGGCCCGGCGCCGGTACGCCTTCACATACTTGTTGCGCGCCCGCCGCACCCGGGTGTGCAATTCGATAAGCGCCTCCTCGTCAAGAGTGGCCAGCCGCTCCGGGCGGTCTCCCGGACCAGCACGAGTTCCGATTCGGTCAATGAGCTCATCAGTGCGTCCATGCCGCGACGCTAGGAGCGTTTTAGCGCGCCTGACTTCACCCCCGCGGGGTGAGATCGCCGACGTGGCCGGCCCGACGTGGTCGGTTCGACGTGGCCGGCCCGGACGTGGCCGGCCCGGACGTGGCCGGCCCGTCGGCGTGGTCGGCCGGCCGGCGTGGAAAATCGCTTGGCCGGGCCGGATACCGTTCCCCCGATGATCGATACCGAGCGCCTGGACCTGGCCCTCACCGGTGCGGCCCGGGTGGTCGGCCTGGTCGGCCCAGCCGGAACGGCGCGCACCGCCCTGGTCCGCGAGCACTGCACCCGCCCCGATGTCGCCCGCCGATTCCGCGACATCGGCTGGATCACGCTCGGCCCACCACCGCCCGCACCGGCGTGGATGCTGTGGCCGGACACCCCGGCCGCCGCGGAACTCACCCTCCGGATCGGCCGCACGCTGCGACAATGGGACGGCGACGCCGCGCCCGAACCGGTGGCGCCGGACCGCGCCGCCGCCGCCTTGGCCGCCGCAGGCGAGGGCCGGCTGCTCGTCGTCGACGGCGTGCGGACGGCCGAGCAGGCCGCGATGTTCGACGAGTACGCGGAACGCGGCCGTCTGCTTCTGATCACCGAACACGTGTCCCTGCTGCCCCGCGGCGCCATCGTGGTCTGGGCCTCGACGGACCCGGCGCCCGCGTCGCCGCCGGCGGGGTCGGCGGCTGCTGTGGCGGGGCCGCCGGTCACCGATCCCGCGTGGGTGTGCCGGCGGCTCGCGGAGGAGGGCGCGCCCGGCCTCGCCGTCGACCTTGCGCACGCCCGGGCGGCCGGTGCGGACCCCGCGGTGGGCGCGCTGGCACGGAGGCTGCTGGCCGAAGAGGATCACTTCTCTGGCGTACGCGATGCGCGTACCCTCGCTGCCCTTGTCGCCGATCGTCTCGGCATGCCGACGCAGGCGCTCCATCCCGGACCGCCCTTCCTGTCGAACCGCTGGCCGGCACCCGGCCGTTTCGGTGCCGCCCTGCTTCGCCGGCTGACCGCCCCGTCCGCGGATCATGGGCTCAGTGACCTGGTCGTCACCGGCGGCGGGTTGTGGACCGCCACCACCGGCGGCGTGGACGGTGGCACCGACATCACGCTGTGGGACCCGCTCGCCGGGCGCCGCCGGTCGGAGTTCCGGCTGCCGTACGCGAAAAGTGTCGACCTGCTCCCGGCACCGGACGACTCCTGGCTGGCGGTGACCGTCCGATCCGACCGGATGACCCGGGTCAGCGTGATCGACCCGGTGGCGCGCGAGGTGCGCGCCGAGATCCCCGGCAGCGTCGCCGTGGCCGCGCCCGACGGGAGCTGGGTCGCGGTCGGTGACCATCGCGGCGAGGTACGCGTGCACGACACCACCGGCGGCGCCGCCCAGCTGCAGCTGATCGCCGCGCACTGGGCCGCGATCACCGCGCTCGCCGTCGCACCGGACGGTTCCTGGCTGGCGAGTGCGAGCGAGGACGGTACGGTCCGGATCGTCGATGCTCGCACCGGCCGCCCCCGCCGCGCCCTGCCCCTCCCCAGGATCACCCGGCTGACCGTCACCCCCGATGGCGATCGGCTGGTGGCCGCCGGCCCGTACGGCGTGCACGTGATCGACCCGAGGCGCGGCACCGACCGGCGTCTCCACCCCGGCGGCACCCATCTGCACGCGCTGACCGTTTCCGATCGGTGGGTGGCCGCCGCCTACGACGATCGGGGGGTGTCCGTGCTCGACATCGCCGACGGCAGCGTGCGGCAGGTGCTGCCGGTGGACGCGACGTACGGCGTACGCCTCGTCGCCGCGCCCGACGGCTCCTGGCTGGCCGCCGGGTACCCGATGCGGATCTGGGACCCGCTCACCGGCACCCGGCGCCACGGGTTCCCGGCCGGTGCCTGGTCCGGGCGAACAGTCGCACCCGACGGTTCGTGGATGGCCGCTCACGTGGGCAGCGACATCGTGGTCCTCGACCTGACGTGCCCGGCGGAGCCCGGCGCAGACCCGGCCCACGCCGACCCGGTGGCTGAGGTGGCGATCGACGCGGACGGTAGGTGGTTCGCCACCCGGGCCATCGCGGGATCCTCGCCGGGCAGCGATGGTGATGTCCGCTTCTGGTCATTGGCTGACGGAGGACGTCTTCCTGAGCCCGCCGCCGGCGATCAGATGAAATGCGCCGGCGAGCTCGATCCCGGGGCCGCTGCGGTATCGGCGGACGGGCGATGGCTGGCTGTGCTTGACGGCCGCGACGACCGCGACGACCGCGACGACCGCGACGGCCGCGACGGGCGCGACGACCGCGACGAGGAGAGCGGCGGCGCCGGCGATGGTGGCGGCGTGCCGGGTGGTCGCGGGGGATTCCGTGGGGTCTCGTGGCGGCGCGGGCCGTGGCTGGGGGTGCTCGAACGCGCGACCGGGCGCGAGGTCGCTGCGACGCCGGTGGTGGACGGTCCGGAGGGCTGCCGCTGGAGTCCGGACGGTTCCGCCCTGGTCGTCTGGGGGCGCGGCGGCGTGCAGGGCCTGACCTGGGTGACCGAGGCGTGTAAAGGCTGACCTGGGCGACCGAGGCGACGAGGCGTGTAAAGGCTGACCTGGGTGACCGAGGCGTGCGGGGAGTGGCCCTATGGTTTTGTCGAGTAGTGAGTGCGGGCTTCCGCCTTTTTGTGCTGGTATGGGCGCGGTGCCGAGTATGGCGTGCAGGATGTCGGCGCGGTGGCGTGGTGTTGCTTGCTCCGGCATTGTTGCGGTCACCGGGTGAGTACGTGCGGTCGGCTGTGGTGGGTCCGCGTGGCGTTGTGGATCTGCTAGCGATGCGAAATCGTGGTTTCGACCCCATGATCACAGCGATTTCGTAGCGCTAGCAGATCGACATCTCGCCATGGGCGGTGTGTCCGGCGCTATCGGGGCACAATCGGGGGACGCGGCGCTGAGGCGGGCGCCGGTCCCGGGTGCGGCGCTCGCCGGGTAACGGAGCTGACCTGGGTGACGGGCTGATCTGGGTGATGGGCTGACCTGGGTGATGGGCTGACCTGGGTGACGGGCTGAGCGGGGCGACGGGCTGCCGGAGCCGGATGGTCCGGTGTGTTCCCGGGGTGCGGATCCGGCGGGTGTCGGTACGGTCGGAGCCGTGGGGGTGGAAACCGGCGACGACCGCGAGCTCGGCCGTGCCCGGCAGCGCTTCCTCGGTGGGATGCGGGTCGGTGCCGGGCTTGCCACGGCCGGGTTCGTCCTGGCCATCACGTTCGGGGCGACCGCGCGGGAACAGGGCTGGAGCCCGCTCGCTGCGATCGTCGCCTCGGTTCTGATCTTTTCCGGTTCGGCGCAGTTCGCGCTGCTGACCGCCCTGGCCGGTGGGGGAGCGGCACCGGCGGTCGGTGCGGCGCTGCTGATCAACGGGCGGTTCCTGCCGATGGGGCTGGCGGTGGGGCCGAGCCTGTCCGGCGGCCGGGTGCGCCGGGCGTTGCAGGGACAGGCCGTGGTGGACGGGTCGTGGGTGGCGGCGCACCTGGGTGGCGGCCGGTTCGACCGCTGGCGGATGTTCGGCGCCACGATCCTGCAGTGGCCGGCGTGGGTGGCCGGCACCGCGGTCGGTGTCCTCGGCGCCCCCTCGTCCGATCTGGTCGAACGGTTCGGGCTGGACATCGTCTTTCCGGCGTTCTTCCTGGTCCTGCTTCTGGACGAGCTGAAACCGGCCCGCGGCGACCCGGCCGGCGCAGGACGGAACGGCCGCGGGCGCAGCGATGAGCCCAGACACGGCGATGAGCCCAGACGCGGCGGGCCGAGCGGCGAAGGTCGCAGTGGGCCGGGTAGCGAAGGGCCCGGCGGGGAAGGGCGCGGCGGGCGCCGGGAGCGGGTTGCCCGGAGCACTCTGCTCGCCGTGCTGATCGGCGGGGCGGTGGCGGCGGGGCTGCTCTGGTGGGTGCCGGCGGGGGTGGCGCTGATCGGCGCCACCGTGGGTGCGTTCGTCGGTCTGCGCTGCCGGGTGCCGGCCTCGCGGGCACCGGTCGAGGAGGCGCGGCCGTGACGTTGTGGATCGCGATCGTGGCGGTGGCCGCCGGCAGTTTCGCGCTGAAGGCGGCCGGTCCGGCGCTGCTGGGTGACCGGGAGCTGCCGGCGTGGAGTACCGGCGTGATCGCACTGCTGGCACCGGCCCTGCTGGCCGGGCTGATCGTGGTGGAGGTGCTGGGGCGGCGCTGGGCGGATCTGGACTGGACCGTGCCGGCGGCTCTGCTCGCGGTGGTCGTGGCTCGGCTGCTGCGGGTCCCGATGCTGCTGGCGGTGCTGATCGGGGTGCTGACGGCGGCCGGGTTGCGGGCACTGACCGGGTGAATCGTGCATGGGGGCGCGACCGCCCGGGTACACATCGGACGTCAACGATGTCAGTCCGGGGAGGAGCCCACGATGTCCTACTCAACGCGTACCCGCGGCAGCGTCACCCCCGCCCGCGTCTGCACGATCCTGGCGTTCGTCTTCGCCGTGCTGGCCTTCCTGGTCTCGCCGCTGCTGTTCGGCCTCGCCGCGCTGGCGCTGGGCCTGGTCGGCGGTTTCCTCGGTGACCGCCCGCTCGGGTGGTACGCGGCGGCGGCGGGTGTCGCCGGCGCTGTACTGGGCGTCCTGCTGACCTCCCTGCTCCTCAACAGCTGACCCCGGGCGCCGAAAGCGCCGCCCCCTGAGGCACTGAAAAGCGCCGCCCGGAAAGCGCCGCCCGGAAAGCGCCCCCGAAAGCGCCGCCCGAAAGCGCCGGCAAAGCGCCCCACGAACCCGCCGACGGCCGTCACCCCCACGGCCGTCGGCGCATCATATATCCTATCTAAGCGATAGGCTATGTGTGCTTGGACATTGACACCGATGACCGCGCCGATCGACCATCGCGATCATGTTGCGAAGACTCGCCGCCTCCACCGCGGCAGCCGTCCTCGTCGTCACCGGCTGGAACGTTCCCGCCCATGCCGACGCCCTGCCCCCCGTTCCACCGCAGGCCGTCCCGATCGGCGACGTCACCGGGTACCCCCGCCAGAACACGCTTCCGGTCTGGCCGGACAACCCGGACGACGCGTCGATCCCGATCGGTGTCATCCCGTACGACGAGATCGCGCCCAAGCTCAACGCACTCCAGAGGACCAGCAAGCGGGTCTCCGCCCGGCTGGCCGGCCGCTCCGCCGTTGGGCACGACCTCTATGTGGTCACCGTGACCGCCCCCGAGTCGCGCGCCGAGGCGCAGCGGCAGGAGCGCTGGAAGCGGCTGATCGAGGACGAGCCGGTGCGGGCCCGGACCGACCGGCAGTTGCTGCGTGACTACAAGACGCCGCTGTTCGTCAACGCCAACATCCACGGCAACGAGTGGGAGGGCACCGACGCCGCGCTGCGGGTCATCGAGGAGTACGCGACCAGCTCCGACCCGGCCGTCGAACGACTGCTGCGCCGCAACCGGCTCGTCTTCAACGTCACGGCCAACCCGGACGGCCGGATCGCCGGGACGCGGGCCAACGGCAACGGGTACGACCTGAACCGCGACCTGACCATCGTGAGTCAGCCGGAGACGAACCTGATCCGCGAGCTCGCGGTCGGCGTGAAACCGATCATCACGCTGGACCTGCACGGTTACGTCAGTCCGACGCTGCTGCACCCGAGCACGCCGCCGCACAACGTGAACAACGAGTACGACCTGTTCATCAAGCACGCGCTGCCGAACGCGCTCGGCATCGAGCAGGGGCTCAAGGACCTGGGGTACGCGGAGACGCAGAGCGCCCGGATCCCGTTCCGCGACGACGAACCGGGGGTCTGGGACGACTTCCCGCCGATCTACGTGCCGTCGTTCTCGCTGTTGCAGAGCAGCATCCCGTACACGATCGAGGCGCCGCTGAATCCGCGCGGCAACCTCACGCCCGAGGAGCGGGTGCGCCGCTCGGGGATCAACACCGACGTGCACGAGGTGGCGATCAAGAAGTCGCTCGACTACATCCAGGAGCACCGCAACCAGCTGATCTTCGACCAGGCCGAGGTGTACCGCCGGGGCTGGGCCGGTGAGCCGCTGCGCGACGTGCCGGACGGTTACGTGCCCGGCTGGGGGCCGGAGGACGACTACCGCACGGAGTTCCCGCGCTCCTACGTGATCCCGGCCGGCGACCGCCAGCACTCGGCGGTGGCCGCGGCGCGACTGGTGGACCTGCTGATCGGCAGCGGTGGCCGGGTCCGGCAGGCGGAGCGCCCGTTCCGTGCCGGTGGCCGCTCGTACCCGGCGGGCTCGTACATCGTCGATCTGCACCAGCCCAAGCGCGGCATCGTGAACTCGCTGCTGGAACCGGGCGCCGACATCACCGACCGGGTGTCCGACCTCTACGCCGGTCCGGCCGGCTGGAGTCAGGGCCTGACCTGGGGCGCGACAGTGGACACGCTTTGGAAGGAACTGCCCCGGGTGCGCTCGGAGCAGGTTCGTGACGGGGTGGTGCGCGGTGGCTACCCGGCCGGGCGGGTGGACTACCGGCTCGACGTGCAGGACGCCGCGGATCTGCGGGCGGTCAACGACCTGCTGGACGCGGGCGCCCGGGTGCACCGGCTGGCCGACGGTTCGGTGGTGGTGCCGTGGTCGGCCGGCGCCGAGCGCCTGGTGCGTGCCGCGGTCAAGGAGCACCGGGTCAGCTTCGAGCGGGCACCGCGGCGCTGGTCGGGCACGCTGCTCGACGAGGTCGTGGTGGGTTACGTGGGTGGGGTGGAGGCCCGGGACACCCTGGCGGACACCGGTTTCGAGGCGCGCGCGGTCACGCCGGCGACGCTGGCCGGCACGCTGACCGGCGACGTCGACGTGCTGCTGGTGGCGGGCACGCTCAACCCGGCCACGCTGACCGCGGAGAACCGGGCGGCGCTCGACGCGTTCCTGGCCCGCGGTGGCGGGGTGGTCGGCCTGGACACGGCGGGTCCGGCGTTCAGCAACGCGGCCGGGCTGCTCGGTGTCACCGCGCACGCCGGGCCGGGCCTGGCCAGTGGTGTGGTGAACGTGGTGAACCGGGGTGGCCCGGTGACCGCCGGCGCGATCCCGCACTCGTTCGTCGCGCAGCCGGTCTGGTTCACCGGTCTGGGTGCGGGCGTGACGGTGGAGCAGTCGTACGCGGCCGATCCGCTGCTGGCCGGCTGGTGGGCACCGGCGCCGGACGGCACCGGCGGTCAGGCCCAGGCGGCCGGGCAGGCCGCGATCGTGCGCGGCACCACGGCCGCCGGCAACGACGTGGTGCTGATCGGCACCGATCCGGTCTGGCGGCTGCACGCCAAGGGTCTGCAGTCGCAGCTGGGCCGGGCGCTGTTCTGGGCGTCCTGAGGTGACGGCCGCAGGGGCACCGACGGGTTCTTGAGGTGACGGCCGCAGGGGGACGCCGATCGGGCGTCCCCCTGCGGCCGGATGCCGAACGCGTTGTTTGCTGGTAGACAAATACCGTGCCGGACGACTACTTCACGATCACCCGGGCGCCGGCCGTGGACGGCGCGGCGCCCGACCGGGTGCTGCTCGCCGGCGACCTCGACATGGGCGCGCGCGACGAGCTGCGCGACACGCTCGTCGCCGCCGCCGGGGAGACGACCGGCCCGCGCCTGGTGGTCGATCTCCGGCAGGTGCGGTTCATCGACTCCGAGGCGATAAGCGCGATCCTCGAGGGCTACCTGGCAGCCGAGCGCGCCGGCCTGGACTTCAGGCTGACGGGCGCGCTCGGCATCGTACGACGGGTCTTCGACGTGATCGGCCTGGACCATCTGTTCCTGGAATGAGCCGCGCAGCTGCGGTCCGGCGCGGTCAGATCACCGCGGTCAGCCGCTCGATCATCGCCTGGATGTCCTCGCGCAGCAGCGTGATCGTCGCGATCAGGGCGCCCGCGATGAGCGCCGCGAGCAGCGAGTACTCGACCGCTGTCGCGCCTTCGTCGGAACGGCTGACGTTGCGCAGGTACGCGGCGAGAAGCTGGTGCTGCTCCATGGGGTGTGTCGTCCCTTCCGTGGGGCGGCTGCTGACGCCGTTCCGTATCGGGTGCCGCCCACCGCGCTTGAGGACTCCCGGTCGGAACTTTTCGCCGGCGTCCTGCGCAGGATCGCGTCCAGGTTGCGCTCGGCGAGGGCGCCGTGAAGTCCCCTCGAACGGATGTTTAGTACTTCAGGTGCTTGCGGGTCAGCTTCGCCACTTTCTCCACCAGCGTGATGCCGCTCTCCATCGACGCGTTGTCGTGCGAGAGGACCGCCATCGACACGTCCACGCCGTCGGCGCTGACCCGGCCGATCGAGTTGACCACCCACGTGCCGCCGTCCGCGGTCCGGGTGTCCCAGCCGTTCTTCACGGTCGCCGTCTCGCCCGGCTGCGCCACCGCCGGCACACCCCAGTCCTGCGCCTCGTCGACCGTGGTCATCAGCTCGAACGCGGTCTGGCGGGACGCGTCGTCCAGCGGGCCGTCGGTGTCGTCGAACCCGGCCAGCAACCGCACCTGGTCCGCGGCCGTGGTCCGGGTCAGCCCCCAGTGCACGTCGATCTCGGTGTCGGTCAGCCCGAGCCGTTTGTTGCAGCCGGTGACCGCCGCCTTGCCGCCGATCTTGCGGAACAGTTTGGTGGTGGCGTTGTTGTCGCTCAGCCGGATCATCGGTTTCGCCAGCGACATCTCGGCCGAGGCCGGCGTCCTGGGCCTTGAGCAGCATGCAGGCCAGGATGTCGGCCTTCACGATGCTGGCGGTGTCGTAGGCGGTGCCGCCGCGGTAGGCGTACGTCTGCCCGGTTGTCGCGTCCAGCACCGCCACCGAGAACTCGGCGCCGCCGGTGCTCACCTTCTTCAGCGCCGCGTCGAGCCGCTTGGCGCGTGCCGCCCGCTCGGCCGCGGCGAGTTCCTCGGGGCTGGGCCCGGTCGGGGTCGGTGACGCCTGGAACAGCGCGCCCGCCGATTCGGACGAGGAACCCAGGCCGCTGTAGATCAGGCCACCGCCCGCGAGCACCACGGTGGCCGCCATCGCCGGAATCAGGAATCGCCGCACGTGACAATCCTGCCGCCTTCAGCAAACTGCCAGTTTCCGGGGGCTGGAGCGTGGTAATTGCACAGGTCATGACCAGCGCTGGCCTCCCCGCATGATCAACGAAGAGATCTGCCCGACCGAGCCGTGGCAGGTACGCGAGACCCGGCTGGAGACCGAGCTGCTCGCCCAGATGGAGTCGGTGTTCGCGCTCGCCAACGGGTACCTCGGGCTGCGCGGCAACCTGGACGAGGGTGAGCCGCACGAGATCTCCGGCACCTACCTCAACTCGTTCTACGAGGAGCGGCCGCTGCCCTACCCGGAGGGCGGCTACGGCTACCCCGAGCAGGGCCAGACCGTGGTCAACGTGACCGACGGCAAGATCATCCGGCTGATGGTCGACGACGAGCAGTTCACCGTCGAACGTGGCGTGCTGCACTCCCACGAACGGGTCCTCGACCTGCGCGCCGGGGTGCTGCGCCGCGACGTCGACTGGGAGTCACCGGCCGGGCGGCGGGTCCGCATCCGCAGCCGGCGGCTGGTGTCGTTCACGCAGCGGGCGGTCGCCGCGGTCTGCTACGAGGTCGAGGCCACCGATCACCCGGTGCGGATCACCGTGCAGTCCGGGCTGGCCGCCAACGAGGAGCAGGTGAAGGTCTCCGACGACCCGCGGGTGGCGGCCGCGCTGAAGGATCCGCTGCTCGCGGTGGAGCAGGACAAGGAGCAGCACGGCGCGGTGCTGCTGCACCGGGCGCGCACCAGCGGCCTGCTGATGGCCGCCGGCGTGGACCATGTCATCGAGACGCCCGGCGCCTACGAGGAGGAGACCGACGTGCGGCCGGACTGGGCGCGCACGACGGTGGTCACCGAGCTGCCGCCGGGCGGGCGGCTGCGCATCATCAAGTTCATGGGGTACGGGTGGAGCACCTCCCGGTCCACCGAGGCGCTGCGCGACCAGGTCGCCGCGGACCTCAACGGCGCCCGGTACGCCGGGTGGGACGGTCTCGTGGCAGCGCAGCGGGCCTACCTCGACGACTTCTGGGACGCCGCCGACGTGGAGATCGAGGGTGACCCGGCCCTGCAGCAGGCGGTCCGGTTCGGGCTGTTCCACGTGCTGCAGGCCGGCGCCCGCGCCGAGGGCCGGCCCATTCCGGGCAAGGGCCTGACCGGGCCGGGGTACGACGGCCACGCGTTCTGGGACACCGAGGGCTACGTGCTGCCGCTGCTGATGTACACCGCGCCGCGGGCCGCCGCGGACGCTCTGCGCTGGCGGCACTCGATCCTGCCGCACGCCCGGGACCGGGCCCGCACGCTGGGACTGTCCGGTGCCGCGTACCCATGGCGCACCATCGCCGGCGGCGAGTGCTCGGCGTACTGGCCGGCCGGCACCGCGGCGCTGCACCTGAACGCGGTGGTGGCCCGGGCCGTCGACCGGTACCGCCGGATCACCGGCACCGAACTGGACTTCGGGGTGGAGATCCTGGTGGAGACGGCCCGGCTCTGGGTGTCGCACGGCCACCACGACGCCGACGGTGTCTGGCACATCGACGGCGTCACCGGCCCCGACGAGTACAGCGCGGTCGCCGACGACAACGTCTTCACCAACCTGATGGCCGCCCGGAACCTGCGCGCCGCCGCCGAGGCCTGCGCCCGCAACCCCGAGCTGGCCGAACGGCTCGGGGTGGGCGCCGACGAACCGGACGTCTGGCGGGCGTGCGCGAAGGCCGTGCACGTGCCCTACGACGAACGGCTCGGCGTGCACCCGCAGTCGGAGGGCTTCACCCGGTACGCGCCCTGGCACTTCTCGGACGAGAAACACGGCGAACCGCTGATGAAGCACGCGCCGTACTTCCAGCTCTACCGCCGGCAGGTCTGCAAGCAGGCCGACCTGGTGCTGGCCATGCACTGGTGCGGCGAGCACTTCACGCCCGAGCAGAAGGCGCGCAACGTCGACTACTACGAGCGGATCACCGTACGGGACTCGTCGCTGTCCGCCTGCACCCAGGCGGTCATGTGCGCCGAGGTCGGCCACCTCGAGCTGGCCCGCGAGTACGCCTGGGAGGCCGCCATGGTCGACCTGCGCGACCTGCACGGCAACACCCGGGACGGCCTGCACATCGCGTCACTGGCCGGCGCGTGGTCGGCGATCGTCGAAGGCTTCGGCGGCCTCCGGGAGGACGAGAACCTGCTGCACCTGGCGCCGCGGCTGCCCTCGAGCATCAGCCGGCTGCGGTTCAACCTGCGGCACAGCGGGTTCCGCCTGCTGATCGAGGCCGACCACGAGAACACCACGGTGACACTGCGCGACGGGCCGGAGGGCCGGTTGCGGGTGCTGCTCTACGGCGAGGAGACCGAGGTGTCCGCGGCCGAGCCGGTGACGCGTCCGGTCATACCCGTGGAGCCGCTGCTGCCGCCGCCGCAGCAGGCGCCCGGCTACGCGCCCGGCCAGGACAGCGTCAACTAAGCCTTGGCGTAACGCAGCACCACCACGCCGCTGGGCAGGGGCGTCGCGTCGATCAGGGTGAACCGGTGCGGGTCGAAGCCGCGCGTCACGAGCGGGATGCCGGAGCCGGCGACGATCGGGTTCAGCTTGATCACCAGTTCGTCGACCTCCGGCAGCAGCTGGCCGGCGAGAGAGCCCCCGCCGGCCAGCCAGATGTCGGCGCCGGGCTCCTGCCGCAGCTTGCCGACGAACTCCACGGGGTCGCCGGCGACCACCTCGACCGCCGGATCGGTGCTGGTCAGGGTGCGTGAGAAGACCACCTGGCGCAGGTGACCGTACGGGCTGGTGACGCCCTCACGCAGCGCCGGTTCGTAGGTGAGCCGGCCCATCAGCACGGTGTCGATGGTCCGGTTCGGCGCGTCGACGCCGAGCATCGCCCGGGCATGGGTGGGCACGGTCTCCGGGTACCGCTCGGTCATGAACGCGGTGACGTCGTCGGAGATGACCAAGAAGTCCCACGACCCGTCCGGTGCGGCGATGAAGCCGTCGATGGTGCTGGCGACGAAGTACACGAGCTTGCGCATGCGGGTTCCCCTCGATCAACCACTACTGCTGTCGTGGTCAGAAACTACAGCACCTGTAGTGGTTACTGCTACCGTGTTTTCATGCCCAGCAACCCGGAGCGCCGCCGCGTGCTCGCCGACGCCGGTCTGCGGGTCCTCGCCGCTGCCGGCGCCCGCGGCCTCACCCACCGCGCGGTGGACGCCGAGGCAGGCGTGCCCGCCGGCACCGCGTCGAACTACTTCCGCTCCCGCGACGCACTGCTCGGCGCCCTCGGCGAACGGATCCTCGAACGGTTCGCCCCGGACGAGACGGTCGTCGCCGCGCTGGCCACCCGCGAACCCGGCCGCGAACTGTTCGTCGACTACCTGCGCTACATCGTCGAACGCACCACCCGGCAGCCCGACCTGACCCGCGCCCTGATCGAACTGCGCCTCGAAGCGGCCCGCCGCCCCGGCCTGGCCACCATCCTCGGCGACACGCTGCGCCGCGGCTACCACGACGACGTAGCCTTCCACGCCACCACCGGCCTACCCGGCGGCCGCTTCGAGATCGCGTTGCTGCACTACGCCCTGGACGGCCTGCTCCTGGACATGCTCACCACACCCATCGACCCCGACATACCCCCCGACGACGCCGTAACCGCCTTCGCAACCCGCCTCATCACCTGAGCAGCGTCCCCGCCTCACCCCCCGGCGCGCGGCGCCCAGCCAGCTCCCCGCACGCCTCCGCCCCGCCGTGTTCCCGTGCGCGGTGTCCGGCCGGCTCTGCGCGCGCCTTTGCCTGGCTGCGTTCCCGTGCGCGGTGTCCGGCCGGCTCCCCGCGCGCCTTTGCCTGGCTGCGTTCCCGTGGGCGGTGTCCGGCCGGCCCCCGCGCGCCTTTGCCTCGCCGCGTTGCCCGCCGATCCCGCCGCGTCTCCATCGCCTGCCCGCCTGCCCGCCTGCTTGCCCGGCCCTGCGGCCTGCGCCCGGTGGAGAGCCCAGGTCCCGGGGCGTCCGTCCGCGTCGGCAGGGGCAAGATCGACGGCTGGCAGAGGAAGCTGTCTACCTACGATCCGCCCGAGCGCGTGATTGGGAGTCTTGTACCGTTTTGTACCCAGGGCCGTCAGTGAGTGCCCGCACGCTCGTCCGCCGTGATCCGCCGTGCCGACCTCCGGGCGCAGAAGTTGATCTGCTAGCGCTACGAAATCGCTGTGATCAAGGGGTCGAAACCGCGATTTCGCATCGCTAGCAGATCAACATCTCGGTTCTCACGTGTCTGGCGCAGGAGAGGCGCGGCTCGCCTCGTCGCCAAGCCGTCCGGCGGCCCGAACCCGGCTCACGCTCCCCACGGTTTACCGGTCAACGAGGCTTCCCGCGAGGTTTACCGGTAAACCTAGGCAGTCAAGGAGGCGACGCGTGAAGTTTGCCGCTGAACGTCACCAGTCAACGAGGCCGCCCGCGAGGTGTTTACCGGTAAACGTCACCAGTCAACGAGGCGACGCGCGAAGTTTGCCGGTGAACGTCACCGGTCAGCGCAGGCGGCCCGCGCGGTTTGCCGCTGAACGTCACAGGTCAACGCAGGCGGCCCGCGCGGTTTACCGGCAAACGCACAGCCGCGCATGTGTGTCCGACCCCGGCACCGGACGCAGGTCGCGCGGCTGGCGCGGTGTGCTGTCGGGGCGGCGGTGTGCGCGAGCGGGCGGGTCCGGAGAAGCGTGGCATCATGCGCGGCATGGAGATTCTGCCGGGTGAGGGTGTGGCGCTGGTGCGCATCGGGGAGAGCCGCGAGGTCGTGGAGTGCAGGCTCGGCACGCCGGTGCACCCGGGACGGCTGGACCGGGCGATCTACGAGACGCATCCGATGCTGGTGCTCTCCTACGGTGATTTGGACACGGTGGAGCTGGTGGAGCTGGCGTACTCCGGTGACGGCGGCGAGGAGGCCTGGTTCGACGGGGTGCAGCTGACGTACCGGTTCATGGACGACGTCCTGGCCGACCTGGCGGCTCGGGGGTACCGGTACGAGGAGACCGGTGTCGGCTACCGCTTCGAACCGGGGTTCGCGCTGTTCTCGATGGGGTCGCGCAGCGCCCGCGACCTGGACCCGGGCGCCGGTGCCGACGATCAGCGGACGATCTGTGAGGGTGTGTCGGTGGCACCCTACGAATACTTCGCCGGCTGAAACGAGTGCGTAAAAGGGTGCGGGGGATTGCCGGCCGGCGGGAACGCTCAACCCGGGCCTGCGGACGTCGAGTCCAACGCTGCACGGACACGCACCTGACGCCCCGGAAGGTCCACCATGAGAAGCAGATCGCACGGTGGGTTGCGCCGCAGGATCGTCACCGTGGCGGCGGTCGTGGCCGGTGCCGCGTCCGGGCTCGGCGCCATGGGTGCGTTCGCCGTCGACAGGTACCACACCGACCGGGTCTGCACCGACATGCTGCAGCTGGCGACCGGTGAGATCACGCCGGAGACCACCGGCGGCGACGACCGGCCCGCCGGCCCGCAGCAGATGGCCGAGCTGCGCGCGGAACTGGACCGCACCCAGTCGCGGCTGCTCTTCAACCGGGATCTTCGCACGGCGGTGCGGGGTTTCTCCACCGACACGGTACGGGCGGAGCAGGTGCTCGCCGACATGGCCCACTTCTCGGCCGCGAACCTGTCGGGGCGCAGCAGCACCGAGCGGGCCGCCGCGCAGGTCGCCTGTGGCCAGGTGCCGGTCGGCATCCCCGCAGTGCAGGACCGCCTGGACCAGCTCAGCGCCTGACCGGAAGCGCCCGGCAGCCGGAAGCGCCCGGCAGCCGGAAGCGCCCGGCAGCCGGAAGCGCCCGGCAGCCGGAAGCGCCCGGCAGCCGGAAGCGCCCGGCAGCCGGAAGCGGGACGGGCCGGTGCGACCGGAGAGGGCGGGACGCCACGGCGCCCGCCCTCTCGTGCGGCCGGTCAGCAGCGGCCGAGATCCTGCCACTGCTCGGTCCAGCCGGGCTCGGAGCCCTGTGTCCACCAGCGCGCCTTCCACAGGTGCGCGCCCTGACCGGAGCCCGGCCCGGACGGGTTGCCGCTGGCGCTCTTCTCGTGCTTGACCACGCTGCCGCCCTGGTAGGCGGCACCGAACTGCCACTGCGGGGCGGTCGCGCAGTCACCGGCGGGCGGCTGGGACGGCGGCGGTGTCGACGGCGTGGGTGACGGCGGGGTCGGGTTCACGCATGGCCCGGAGGTCGCGACGGTGTCGGCGAATCTGGTGCCGGCCGACCGGTACGACCCGGTCCGCGCGTTCACCTGGGCCGGTGAGAGCACCTGGTTCTTGGCGAACAGTACCCAGTCCACCTGCTCGATGTAGGTGGACCGCCCGCCGGTGTGCGCGGCCAGGTCGATGAACCACAGGTTCCAGTTGATGGTCATGGTCTGGCGGGGGAAGAACTTGCCGCCGTGGTCGCCGACCTGCACGCCGTCGATCCAGTAGACGACGTGTCCGCCGGACACCTGTGCCACCAGGTCGTGCCACCCGTCCAGGCTGGAGCGTTGTGACGAGTGCAGGTTGTCGGCGTACCACGGGTCGGCGCGGTAGGTGTACCAGCTGGTCTGGTAGTTGATCGGCCCGGTTTCGCCCCAGCCGCCGTTCGGCAGGTACTCGGAGATGTCCAGTTCGCTGTAGGTGGGGTCGAGGTCACCGTTCAGCGGGCTGATGGTGAAGAAGGTCTGGTTGATGTGGTCGCCGTCGGGGCCGCTGACCGGTGCGTCGGTGAACCGGACCCGGCTGGCGTAGGTGCCCTCCAGGTAGCGCTTCTCGGTGGAGTAGAGCTCCGCGTGACTGGTGCCGGCCGCGGTGCCGTCGGTGGAGGCGGTCAGCTGCATGACCTGCTGGCCGCCGTCGGTGGGGAAGGTGACGGCGGACGGTGCCCAGGTGGCGCCGGGCACGCCGGGTCCGCCCTGGTAGCTGCGCGGCGTCCAGCCGTTGGCGGTCAGTGCCGGGTCGGCCGCCGAGGCGTAGTGGAAGTCGTCGAAGAGGTAGCCGCAGTCGGCGGCCGTGGCGCTGCCGGCGTTCGCTACGACAATGCCGAAAGCCGACAAAACGGACGCTAACAGGCCTGCGAAGAGGCGTCTTCCTACAGACATGGGGACTCCTGGTGGTAGCGGGGGTTACCGGACCGCGCCGGCGGTCATCCCGGCGCGGATGTGCCTCTGAAACGCGACGTAGGCGACGAGAACCGGCAGCATCGCGATGGTCATGCCGGCGAACAGGCCGCTCCAGTCGCTGCGGTACCCCTGACTGACCGACAGGGCGGCCAGACCCTGCGCCAGGACGTACCGGTCCGGGTCGGGGTTGAGAACCAGCGGGAGCAGGTACTGGTTCCAGAGCCCGAGGAAATTGAAGATGCCGACCGCGACCAGGCCGGGCCGGGCGAGCGGGAGCATGACGCGGGTGAACACCGCGCCGTGCGAGCAGCCGTCCAGGACCGCCGCCTCGGCGACCTCGGCGGGCAGGGTGCGGAAGAACGCGTGCAGGAAGAAGACGGTGAACGGTACGGCGTACGCGGTGTAGACCAGGATCAGTCCCGGGTACGTCCCGAGCAGTCCCAGCCGCTGCACCACGAAGAAGAGTGGCACCAGGGCCAGGAACACCGGGAAGAACATCGCCGCGACGAATGTGTAGTAGACGAGCCGGTTGCCGCGGAACGGATACCGCGCCAGGGCGTAGGCGACGAGCGAACCCAGCAACATGGTCAGCACCAGCGCGCCGCCCACGACGATCAGGCTGTTCCAGAAGTACCTGCCGATGCTCGCCGCCGTCCAGGCCCGCGCCCAATTCTCGAAGTGCGGGGTGTCCGGCGGCGCCCACGGCCGGTTCAGGATCTCGTCGTCGGTCTTCAGGGAACTGAGCACCGCCCAGATCAGCGGCAGCGCCGTCACCACCGCCCAGGCGAACATGGCCAGCTGCGGCAGCGGGTTGCGCCGGGGTCGTGGCGCCGCGACCTCGGCTGTCGGGGTGGCCGGCCGATCGAGCAGCGTCGTCATGCCATCTCCACAATCTCGTCCCGGCCCCGGCGCAGGGCCAGCACCGCGAAGGTCAGGGCCGCGAAGAAGAGCGCCACCCCCATCGCCGTGGCGTAACCGAACTTGCCGTAGGTGAACGCGGTCCGGTAGAGCGTCAGCCCGACCACCTCGGTCGCGCCGTCCGGGCCACCCGGGCCCACCGTCATGATCTGGACGAGCACGAACCCGTCGAGCGCCACGATTCCCAGGTAGACGAACGCGACCTGCACGCTCTCCCGGACCAGCGGCAGCGTGACACCGCGGAACGTCGCCCACCGGCCGGCGCCGTCCAGCACCGCCGCCTCGAACAGCTCCCGCGGGATCGCGTCGATGGCGGCCCGGAACAGCACCACGTAGAACCCGACCGACGACCACACCACCACCGCCATCACCGACGGCAGCGCCAGCGACGGCTCGGCGAGCCAGCTGCGGGCCAGGGCGTCCAGGCCGACCCCGCGCAACCCGGCGTTGAGCAGCCCGGTGTTCGGGTTGAGGACGAAACCCCAGAGCACCGCGATGATCACCAGGGAGAGCATCTGCGGGAAAAACCAGACGATCTGGTACGCGGCCGCGCCGCGCACCGGCCGCCGCCCGTGCAACAGGCTCGCCAGCAGCAGCGCGAGCCCGATCGTGACGGCCGGCACGACCAGCAGCATCACGGCGTTGTTGCGGACCGCGTCCAGGAACAGGCCGTCACCGCCGAGCCGGGCGAAGTTGTCCAGGCCCACGAAGTGCGCCTCGCCGGCCACCCCGGTCCAGTCGGTGAAGGCGAGGTAGAACGCCTGGGCGTACGGCGAGAGCACGAACACGACGTGCAGGACCAGCGCCGGCACGAGCGCGGCGAGCAGGAACCGCCACCGGCCGTGCCGCATCAGCGGGTGTACTTGACGACGGTGGAGTCCTTGGCCAGCGCGTCCGCCGCCTTCTGGATCCGGCTCGACCAGCCGGCCGCACTGATCCGGCGGTTCACCAGCTCACCCGTGGCGTCGTCGACGGCCTTGGCGAGCGGGGCGTACCACGTACGGAATCGGTAGTTGAAGGCGTTCGCCCCGGCGGCCTCGACCGCGTCCCGCACCGATCCCAGCCCGCTGGAGAGCGTCAGCCCGTCGGTGGCGCCGGCCACCGCCGGCAGCGTCGAGTTGGCCTGCGCGAACGCCGACGCCGAGGCCTTGCCGAACAGGATCCGCAGGTACTCCAGGCCGCCCGCCACGTTCTGCGCCTTCGCCGGCACCAGGAAGGACTCGCTGCTGGCAGCCTGCACGGCGGTCGCCGGCAGGGCGTCGCCGGCGGTGCCCGGCACGGTGCCCATCACCATGTCGAAACCGGCCGGCGTGACCGATTTCTGCTCCGCCTCCAGCCAGGACCCGCACGGGATGAAGGCGGCCTGCCGGCGGCACCAGACGGCCTGGGCCTCGGTGTGCGACAGCGCCTCCGAGCCGGACATCAGGTAGCCCTTGCCGCTGAGCTCGGCGAACGCCTCCGCCGCCCGCAGCAGACCCGGCTGGTTCCAGGCGCCCGGCTCCAGATTGTCGACGGCCCGGACCAGATCCAGCCCGCCGGCCTTGGCGGCCATCGTGAGCAGCGGGTCATTGATGTACTCCGGGTACTTGCCCTGGTAGGTCCAGGGTGCGATGCCGGCCTTCTTGATCTGGTCGCAGAGCGTCAGCATGTCGGCCCAGGTCGCCGGATAGGTCCAGCCGCGCTCGGCGAACAGCGACTTCGAGTACCAGACGCCCCAAACCGTGTAGGTGAAGTTCAGCGACACCGTGCTGCCGGCGAACGTGCCGTCCTCGACCACCCCGGGCAGCAGGGTGTCGCGGACCTTCGTGCCGGGCTGATCGAAAGCGGGCGCGTCGAGCAGTTCCGACAGGTCCGTGACCTGCTTCGCCGACACCAGGGTGGCGATGTCCAGGCGACCGGCGCCGGTGTTGTCGACGACGTCCGGCGGGTTGCCCGCCACGAAACGGGGCTGCATCGCCTCGCCGACCTTCTGCAGGCCCTTGTGGTCGATCTCGGCTCCGGGGTAACGGGACCGGTAGACCTCCTCAGCCTTGACGGCGTACTCGTCGCCGTACCCTCCCTTGAAGACCACCACCTCGAGCGGTGCGTCGGCCTTGACCCCCAGCGGGTTGTCCGCGCTCTTCGCGCCCCCGCTGCCCGCGGCGGGTTTGTCGTCGCCACCGCCGGAAGAGGTCACGCAGGCGGAGAGCAGGGGCACACCGAGGGCGGCGGCTCCGGCCGTTGTCAGGAGGCTGCGTCTGCTGGGGTACCTTCGGTCAGGGGAAACAGGGTTCATCGCTGGGCTCTCTTCTCTATGCGGTGCGCCGGATGCGCCCGGCGTACCGCGCCTCGAGTTCCGCGTTGTGTTCCTTGCCGCCGGGCACGTTGTCCGACAGGTAGACCGGCGGCGTGATCCCGGCCGCGGTCAGGCGGGCCACCACCTCGACGACGAGCTGTTGCGCCAGCAGCGCCGCGGTGATCGACGAGACCGCGCCCACCGCGCCGCCACCGGGCAGGGTCAGCGTCGCGTCGCCGTACGGCGCTCCGTTGTCGAGCGTCACGTCCGCGATGTCGCCGAGCTTGCGCCCGCTCGGGTGCCGCGACGCCACGCCGGCCGAGTGCGCCGCCGACGTGATCGCGACGAGCGGGTGCCCGTGCTCCTTGACCAGCAGCGCCATCTCCACGACGGCGCCGTTGATGCCGGAGTTGGAGGCGATCACGAACGCGTCGTCGGGCTTGACGGGGGCGAGCTGGTAGAGGCGGTGCGCGATCCCGGTGTCCCGCTCCACGGCCGGGTCGGCGAGCGTCGCCAGCGGCTCACCGCCGTAGAGGACGATGTCGCGCAACGCGATCCGGTTCGTCGGGACCAGGCCACCGGCCCGCCCGGCGATCTCCATGGCGAGGGCCTCCGAGTGCCCGCACCCGAACGCCTGGATCACGCCGCCGGTGCTTATCGACGTGGTCAGCAGTTCCGCGGCCCGCTGCTTCTCGGCCCGCTGGCCGCGGCCGATCCGGCCCACCACCTCTTCGATCCTGGACAGGTAGTCCGCGCTGTTCACGCTCACGTTGTTCCTCTCTCCGGCCGCCGTCTGCGGGTCGGCGTCTTCTCCGGCAGCCGGTGCGCGTCCACGGCGCGGACCGTCAGCTCCAGGGCGTCCGCGGTGCGCTCGTAGGTCCGCTGCGCCACCGCCACGTAGATCAGGTCCAGGACCAGCAGCTGCGAGTGCAGGGCGGAGAGCGCGGCCAGCCGGAACGTCGTCTCCAGCACGCTCGTGGTGAACACGACGTCGGCGACCTCGGCCAGCGGCGACCTGTTGAAACTGGTCACCGCGACGGTGAGCGCGCCGTGATCGGCCGCCTCGGCGAGCGTCTCGATCACCTCGCGGGTGCGGCCCGAGTGCGACAGGCCGATCGCGACGTCGCCGGGCAGCAGCAGTGCCGCGTTGGTGAGCGCCGTGTGGCTGTCCTGCCGATGCCAGACCGGCACCCGGATCCGCTCCAGGCGGAACGCCATCTCCCGGGCCGCGGTGCCGCTGCTGCCCAATCCGAACAACTCGACCCGCTGCGCACCGGCGATGGCCGCGGCCACCCGCTCGACGTCCGGGATCCGCAGACCCGCCGCGGTGTCCTGGATGGCCCGGGTGTCCGCCGCGGCCACCACGTTGAGCACCTCGTCCAGCGGATCACCGGGGGAGATGTCGCCGCTGATGTCGGTCTCCCAGCGCGCCTGCTCGGCACGCCCGGTCTCGGTGGCCACAGCGACGCGCAGACTCGCATAGCCCTTGAAGCCCAGCGTGCGGCTGAACCGGGTGACCGTCGCCGTCGACGTCCCGGACCGCTCGGCCAGATCGACGATGCTGGCGTGGGCCGCCGTCTCCGGGTCGGCCAGGATCGTCTCCGCGATCCGGCTCAGCGCCTCTGGCAGGCGGGGCCCCTCGATACGCAGCCGGCCCAGTAGTCCGCCGCTCTCACCCGTCATCTGTGTGGACCTCATTTTCATCAGTTGCTGTTGTCGATGAAAATTACGACCGTCGACGTCTCTAGTCAACAACGAATTTCTGTGTTTCGATCTCTCGCATGGAGCTGGTGGTGGGTGTCGACGCAGGTGGCACCGCCTCGCACGCGGTCGTGGCAACGGTGGACGGCGAGATTGTGGGCCGCGGCCGGGCGGGCCCGGGCAACCCGCTGTCGGCGGGTCCGGCGGCGGTTCCGGCGCTGAGCGCGGCACTGCGATCGGCGGTGGCGACCGTCGATCCGGCGGCGGTCATCGGCGGGGTGCTCGGCTTGGCCGGTTCCTCGGCCTGTGACGGCGCTTTCGCGTCCGTGCTGGACGATGCTTGGTCCGCGGTGGGCCTGAGCTGCCCCTGGCGGGTCGTGGGTGACGCGGTCACCGCCTTCGCCGCCGGCACCTGTGCGCCGGACGGCGCGGTGCTCATCGCCGGAACGGGCGCGGTCGCGGCCCAACTTCACGATCGTGAGATCGTCCGGGTGAACGACGGCCGGGGCTGGCTGCTCGGCGACGAGGGATCGGGTCACTGGCTGGGGGTCAGTGCGCTGCGAGCCGCCGTCCGCGGCTGGCCTTCCCCGTTCGCCACGGCGGTCGCCGCGCAGACCGGCGCCACCGGCCGGGATCGGCTGATCGGCTGGGCGCAGGAGCTGCATCATGCCGAGATCGCGAGTCTGGCCCCACTCGTCTGCGCGATGGCCCGGGCCGGGGACCCGCACGCGACGGCGATCGTCGCCGACGCGGTCCGCCGCCTGACCGCCACCCTGGACGAACTCCGCCCGGACGGCCCCGTGGTGCTGGCCGGCAGCCTGCTCACCGCCGCCACCCCGGTACGCGACGGCCTGCTCGCCGGGCTCGGCGCCCGGAGCGTCCCCACACTGATCAGCCGCGATCCGGCCGCAGCCGCGGCCTGGTTGGCCCTGCCCACCCGGTCGCCGGTCACGCACGCCGCGTTGCTGGGGACCCCGGCTCCTCATGGGCGTTCATTCCCGCGCCGGCGGCACGGTGTCGATTATCATCGATGATGCGCGGGGCCTCCGCCGTGCTTCGGGGATGAGGGCTACCTTGGTGACGCGGTTTGAGGTGGGTGTCGGCGACCGGGTTCTCGCGGTCCAGGTGTCCGGCGCCGCGGACGGGAGACCGGTCTTCCTCCTGCACGGCACCCCCGGCTCGGGCTCCGGTCCGCGCCCCCGCAGCAGCGTGCTCTACCGGCAGGGCATCCGGTTGATCAGCTACGACCGCCCCGGTTACGGCGGCTCCACCCGCCTGCCCAACCGGCGCGTCGTCGATGCCGCCGCCGACGTCCGGGCCATCGCCGACGGGATGGACATCAAACGGTTCGCCCTGGTGGGCCGTTCCGGTGGTGGCCCGCACGCGCTCGCCTGCGCCGCCGTGCTGCCGCACCGCGTCGACCGGGCCGCAGTCCTGGTCGGGCTGGCGCCGTGGGACGCCGCCGACCTGAACTGGTACGAGGGCATGGCCGACCAGAACGCCAGCAAACACATCGCGGCCGACCAGGGCACCGTGGAGATGATGCACGACCTGCGGGCCCTGGCCGAGCAGACCGCCGCCGACCCGAAGAGCCTCCTCGAGGAGCTGCGGACCCAGATGTCCGCGCCGGACCTGCGGTTCATGCAGAGCGTGCTTTACCGCCGCCTGCTGGTGAAGAGCTACGCCGAGGCGCTGCGCGACGGGCCGTACGGATGGCTCGACGACATCCTGGCCTTCCGCCGCGACTGGGGGTTCGCGCTGGACACGATCGTGCCGCCGGTCCGGCTCTGGCACGGCGCGCATGACACGTTCTCGCCGGCCAGCCACAGTCGGTGGCTGGCTCAGCGGATTCCCCGCTCCGAGGTGCACGTGCAGCACGACGCGGCCCACTTCGGCGCCATGGAGGTGCTGCCGAGGATTCTCACCTGGCTGGCGGCCTGAGCCCGGTCACGGCTGGTCCGGGCGGCCGGGCAGGAGCCGTGCCGACGTGGCGAAGGCCTCGAGTTCGCCGCAGAGCTGCAGCAGGTGGTCGACGCTGTGCAGGTGGACGATGGCGGCGTCACGCAGGCGAGCCGCCCGGTTCGGGGTGGGCGCGCCCCGGCTCAGCTCCTGGTGCCCGATCGTCATGAGCTGCCGCTGATGCCGGAGCGCCGACTCCAGCTCGTTCCAGACCCGCTCGAACCGGGCCGACTCGGCGGTCGGCTCGCCATTGCGGACCCGCTCGCCGAGTAGTGCGCGCAGGTGGTTGCCGTCGATCCGCAGCGGTGTCACCACCCGCTCGTAGAACAGCCACTGCTGACTGTCCATGTGCGCCTGCAGGAGCTTGGCTGACTCCATGGCCCGGTCCGGGTCGGCCAGCCGGCCGTTCACCACCCGGGTCGCCTCCACGAAGCTGTTCGTCGAGGCGGTCACCTCCTGGACCAGCTCCTCGACGTAGTCGCTGGTGAGCCGGACGGAAGCGGTCAGCTGCTCCAGTGCGGTGTCGTACCGGGCCTCCAGCCGTGCTCGTTCCAGCTCTTTGACCTGGTAGTCGGCCAGCCTCGTGATGATCACCAGGGCGAGTGGCAGCGCGAACAGCCCGCAGATCAGCTCGGCGATGATGTTGGTCACGAATTGCAGGCCCGCCCACCGGTCCTGCAGGTCAGCGGTGACCGCCAGGACGACCGCGACAGTGCCGAGGCCCCACACCCAGTACGTGAACCGGCGCAGCACCGGCGGCGCGGTTCGCCAGGCCGAGGAGATCAGCCCCGGGATGGTGTTCTCCGTGTTGTTGTAGCTGTTTCGCATGAGCACCCGGTCCTAGAACTGATGCGGGTCGATGATCCGGTACAGGTACCGGCGCCGGTCCAGGCCACTCACGATCGGATGCGTGTCGCCGAGACGGAGGACCACCCGCTCCCGGAGGGCGGCGAGCCGCTCGTCCGCTGCCTCCAGGCCGAGCGCCTCCTCGATGAGGGCGAGATTGGCCTCGTGCCGGAAGGTGTTGGGATGGTCCGGCCCGAACACCCGGCGGATGTCGGCGGCCATGTCCAGCAGCATCGCGCGTGCCGCCTCCGGCCCCGCGCCGCCCTCGGCCGGCTCGGCCTCGCAGATCGCCAGGTTCATCCGCGCGGAAAGCGTGTACGGATGGTCCGGCCGCAGCACCTCGATCAGCTCCGGCACCGTCGGCCGGATCCACTCACGGGCCTTCGGCAGGTTGCCGAGCCGCCGTTCGGCGATGGCCAGGTCGTTGCGGCAGACCAGGGTGTACGGGTGCCGGTCGCCGAGTTCGCGGGTCCAGAAGGCGTGGATCTCCAGGAGTTCGGCCACCGCCTTGCTGCCCTCGTTGGCGCTGTGCAGGGTGAGCGCGCGGCTGAACCGGCAGCTCACCGTCTCCGGGTTCTCGTCACCGAAGAGCAGCAGCAGCCGGTCGTACGCCTCGTTGTGCAGTTGCAGGGCCTCCGGGATCCGCCCGATGCTGCGCAGCGACACGGCGTAGTTGGACTTGGTGGTGAGCGTGGATCGCGAGTCCGGGCCGCGAGTCTCCAGCAGGTCGTCGAGGGTCTGCTTGAGCAGGGCGGCGGAGCGGTCGAAGTCGCCGGCGTCGCGCCAGTCCCGGGCCAGGCAGGCAGCGGTGCCGAGGGTCCACAGGTTGGTCTCACCGTTCACCTCCCGGCGCCGTAGCCAGGCCTCCTCGTCGTGCTGCGCGGCCAGCTCGAACTGGCCCATCAGCCGGTACGAGACGGCGAGGTTGTTCTGCGCCGCCAGGGTGCGCGGGAAGTTGTCGCCGTACTGGTCCTGCCAGGCCCGGTAGGTGTTGACGTCGATGTCCAGTGCCTCCGGGTAACGCCCGAGGCCGCGCAGGTCGGCCGCGTAGCCGCCGCGGGTCATCAAGGTGTGCGGGTGGTCCCGGCCGAGCAGGCTCTCCTGATCGGCCAGCACCTGCTCGTCCACCTCCAGTGAGGCCTTGAACTCGCCGAGGTCTCGCAGCAGGTTCGCCAGGTTGAACCGCAGCTGCAGCAACTGCTGGCGCAGCACGCCCGCCTGCACCGGGTCGTCGATCCCGTCGAGTTGCTCCTGCCAGATCCGGGCGATCCGCTCGGCACGGACGCGGCCGGTGACCAGGTCGGCCTGCACGTAGTAGTACCGGATCCGGTCGATCAGCAGCTGGCGCACCGCCTCGTCGGTGCTGTTCACCGCGTCGGACGCGTCCAGGTGTGGCCAGATCATCCGGAACCGCGGCCAGTGCTCCGCGTCCTCCACCTCGCCCTCCGGTCGCGCCTTGGCGAGCACCTGATGCACCTGCCGCCGGGCCTCGGCCCGCTCCTCCTCGGTCATCCGGTCCCGGACCGCGTCCTGCACCACCTGGTGGATCAGGATCTGCCCGCTGCGGTCGCTGCTCCCCGGCGAGGTGGGCCGCTGGTCCAGCCGCAGCAGCGCCAGCCGGTTGATCTGCTGGACCAGCGAGCCGCGCAGCATCCGTTCGGAGACCGCCGGGTTGTGCGGCTTGAGGAACTCCGCCATCTGGTCGCTGTAGACCAGGTCGAGCGAGATCTCCGGCGCCAGCATGCTGCAGAGCTGGAAGAGCCGGTACGCCGCCCGGTCGCGCTCCTGCAGCCGTTTCAGCGACAGATCCCAGGTCCGCGCGATCGGCCGGCCCGCGGTGTCGACGAGCGCGACGCTCGGGCCCTCCGCCCGGATCTGCTCGAGGTACTGCTCGACCGGGATGTTCGACTCGTCGAGCAGCGCGGCTGCGGCGGCGATCGCGATCGGGAGGTCGTCGAGTTCCTCCGCGACCAGCCCGGCGTCGTGCTCCTCGATCCCGCGGACCCGCTGCATCAGGTGGTCGATGCTCTCCGCCCGGGTGAAGACGTCGACCTGCACCGGCTGGGTCTGGTCGCCCCAGGACATGTTCCGCGACGTGATGAGGACGTGCGCGGAACCGTGTGGCAGGTATTCGACGATCGCGTCCGGTTCCTCGGCGTTGTCGAGGATCAGCAGGTATCGCCGCTTGTCCCGGCCGAGCTCGTGCACCACCGCGCGGGCGAACTCCCGGCCGGACTGCTCGGACTGCAGATGCATCCGCCCGCCGAGCTCACGCAGGGCGTTCTGCAGGTTCTCCTCGCTGTCGGCCTTCAGCCACGCGACCACGTCGTACGCGGTGCGGTACCGGTGCGCGTACTCCAGGGCCATCTGGGTCTTGCCGACGCCGCCCATGCCCTGCAGGGCGACCGCCTGGGTGCCGAACAGCACCACCGCCGCCCCGGAGCGCAGCCGCCCGCGCAGGTCGCGTAGCCCGGTCTCGCGACCGGTGAATCGGGCGTTGCGGGCCGGCAGGTTGACCACCAGGTCCGGTTCCTCGCCGGGGTAGCGCGGCGCGCCGGCCAGCACGACGTCCAGGTCGCCGGCGGGCCGGCCGATCAGCTTCAGGATCTCCTCGGCCGCCGCGCCGCCACCGAGGCCGGCGATGAAGGCCGAGCTGGCGGTGGGGATGCTGCGCCACGGCGTGATGTCGGCCGTGTAGATCGCCCGCAGGCCCGGGTCCGGGGTGAACGGGCCCGGGGTACCGGTGAAGTAGTCGGTGCCCTCCGCCCTGGAGATGATCTTCAAGTGCTGGGCGCTGGGCAGCGGATCCTTCTCGCCGCCGGTGCCGTCCGGGGCGTATACCACCCGCATCCCGGCGGCGAGCAGCACGTGCTCCACCCACTCCAGCCAGACCTGGTCGGACCCGGACGCGGAGAGCTGCACGGCGTCGGCCTCGGAGAACGGCTTGCGCTCGAACCGCGTGATGATCTGCTGGCGGAGGCTCGCGTTCATCGACGGCAGGGCGGTGACCAGGCCTTCGGTGATGTGCGAGGCCAGGGACTCGTACGCGCTGAGCAGCGTGCCGCCGGCGCCCGGAGCATCGCCGAAGGTGGCCAGGGTCTCCTCGTACGCGTAGTACGCCTGGTACGGCACCTCGACGCCGTGCCAGTACGCCCGCCGCCGTGCCTCGTCCAGGCCGCGCGGCAGGTCGGCGAACTCCCGCTTCGCGACCGTCCGCCCGGTTTCCGCCTTGCGCTTCTCGGCCGGGTCGACCCGCATCGGCACCGGCAGCACCCGGATGTCGCGCGGGCTGGACAGCTGCCGCGCCATCCGGGCCGCGCCCTCGATGCCCTGGTCGCTGAAGGTGAAACAGTCGACCAGCACGTCCGGCAGGTGACCCGTGCAGATGCCGGCGATGTCGCTGTGCCCGGTCCGGCTGTCGATGAGGGTGAAGTCGTACCGGTCCTTCATATCGGCGCGCATCGCGTCGAAGAACAGACCACCGCCGCGTTCCTCGTAGAACTCGTCCCACTTGATCTGGCTGAGGCCGCCGTCGTACGCCGGGTTCTGCTGACCGGCAGAGAGGAAGTCGAGGGTGCCGCCGTCCGGGAAGTGGTCCCACTCCAGCGAGAAGGAGTGCTGCTGGACGCTGGCGTAACCGCCGAGCCGGGACGCGTCCCAGTCTTCCTCGGACGCGTCCCACTCGTACCGGTTGATCATGTCGACCACGCCGCCGGTGCTGGCCAGGAAACGCGGGTCCATGAACGGCGCGAAGTAGCGGTGCAGGCCGGGCGACTCCAGGTCCCAGTCGACGGCGAGGACTCGGTAGCCGTTCGCCGCCAGGATCCAGGCGACGTTGGCGAGCGCCATGGTCCGGCCGGTGCCGCCCTTGTACGAGTAGAACGTGACGACCCGTCCGTTGCGTCCCTTGCTCATGGCAAGTCCCCCCATGGTCCTCGAGAACGCCTGCTGCGAAGGAAGTTGCGGCGGGCCTTGGTGACCGCCTCGTCGATGGCCCGCTGGAACTCCCGGGCGTCCCGGGCGATCTGCACGCCGTTGCGCGTCATCGCCCGTGCCTGCGCGACCAGCTCGTGCGACCGGTCGTCGCAGTCCGGCCGGATCACCATCACCACCGTCATCCAGGACGGCATGTTGTGCAGCGTCCGCTCGGCGACCAGGCGGGCTGCCGGGTCGTCGAGCACCGCCGCGTCGAGCAGCAGCACGCCGGCCGAGTCGTGGAAGCCGTTGGCCGTCCCCGGCGCGGCCGGGCCGAGCACGATCTCGGGCAGCAGCGACAGCCGCTGGGCGGCGTCCCGGACCCGGTCGGTCACCCAGCCGGCGTCGGTGCCGAACGGCGACCAGTCGACGCCGTGCCCGTGCGGCCGGACCACGGTGATCAGGAACCGGGCGGTCGGCGACTGCCGGGCGGGCATCGGCAGCTCGGGCCGGGTCCGCAGCCAGTGCGGCACCTGGTCGGGATCCTCGGCGGCGGACACCAGGCGGTCGGCGAGCTCCTCGATTATCTGGCGCAGCTCCTCGGTGTACGCGCTGAGGCGGCAGATCGAGACCATGCCGTACTGGCTGTACTCCCGCACGGCCGTGCCCAGCGAGGTGGCCTGGGCGAGGCCGTTCACCCGGCGGGCCGGCAGGTGCGGCTCCCAGAGCACCGGATGCACGAACGGCGGCTCGGCCGGATCGCCGACGCGGTACAGCCGGTCGCCGAAGTCGGGTGGCGGTTCGTGCAGGAACTCGCGGCTGTAGAGCGGGATGAGCACGCGTACCCGGGGAAGGCCGACGTCCAGGGCCCGGCGGGCGTCGGCGGTGGTGGCGAAGTAGAGGGAGCCGCGGCGCAGGCCGTGCGGCGGGTCGGCGCGGCGCTGCACCTCCAGATCAAGCCGGTGGTAGAACCCTTCGACCCACTGGTTCGGGGTCGACGTGCGCGCATGGACCAGCGCGAAGTACAGGTCGGGCGCCGGCACGGTCGAGATCCGATCAAGTTGCCCGGCGGGCGGGCATGGTTCCCTCATCGCGCACGTCTGCTCCGATCCCCTGATCTCGTTGCGACCCGGAGTTCAGCGTAATCCCCCCACTCCACTGTGTCACCGACGAGCGTCGATACGCGCAACGACGGGGAAGAGTGGATCAACGTCGGTTCGCGGCGAACCAATCCCGCGCGGCGTCCACGGCCGGCGCCAGCGGAAGCAGGTGGGCCTCGGCGCCGCCCACCTGTCCGGTGCTCGCCCAGGGGCGCAGCAGGAGTTCGTCCCCGGCCGCGCCGAAGTCGCTGTCGTCCAACCTGAGCGCCTCGAACTGCCGCAGCTCCCGCCGGCCGTTCTCGCTCACGAAGCAGGAGTACTGCATGAGCGGGCCGGGCCGCGGAAGGCGGTACTCGGCGAGGTGCAGCGCCGTACACTTCGCCACCCCGACGCCCAGCAGCAGAATCGTGGCGCCGCACCGGTAGAGCGCGCCCAGGGGGGACCGCTCACCCAGGTGGCAGTCCAGACCGTGCTCGCCGACGATCCGCGCGGCGGCCGGCCCGAGCGCGGCGAAGGACGTCTGCGGATGCCGGCTGCGCAGCGCGCCCGGATGCGAGCGGACGTGCTCGGCGAAGGCGCCGACACCGTACGACGGGGTGGTGTCCGGGTCGAAACCCGGCATGGCGGCCACGTACTCCCGGCGCGCGGCGTCGCTCAAGCCGGCCGTGGCGGTGCGGTACACCGGGCTGGTCAGCGAGTTGTCCGGGGTCTGGGCCGGCACCACGATCGTCGCCGCCGGGCCGCACACCTCACGCAGCGCGGTGAGCAGGGTGGCCGGGCCGCCCTCGATCCGGCCGATCCGGCGCATCGAGCAGTGCACCAGCAGCACGCCGCCTGCGTCTTTGCCGACGCCCAGCGCGATCAGGTCGGCGGCCAGGGCGGCGCGGCGGACGACCGGGCCGGTCATGAGTCCCAGGACGCTACGGTCGCGGCCATCCGGCCGACGAAGTCGTCGCCCAGTGGGGTCAGCGCACCGGTCTCGCGCAGGGCGGCGATGGCGTCGACGGTCCAGCGGTGATACATCGCGTACAGCTCGGGGGCGCGCGGGTCGTCGCGGGCGGCCCGGCGGCGCCAGACGTCGGCCACCGCGGCGTGCGCGTAGACGCCCTGCAGCGCCGCCTCCACGGGCCGGCTCTCGGTCTTCCAGCCCACCGTGATCCGGGCGTCCGAGTCGGGGTCGTGCAGGTCGTAGAGGTCGAGCAGGGCGCCGAGCTTGGCGTGCTGGAACTCGTGGACCAGCAGGACGGCGAGCTCGGCCGGTCCGACCGGCGCGGCGGAGAGCGAGCCGAACGCGTCCATCGCGGTCGAGGCCCGCTGCCGCCCCGCCGGATCGGGTTCCAGCGGCATGATCACTTTCAGTCCGGCGCGCAGGGCCGGGGCGTACTCCGGCAGTTCCGTGTCGATCAGGCGCCAGGCGGCGGCCAGGGAGTCCCGCCAGTGCCCGACGGCGTGGTCGTCCAGGCGCTGAGCAGGTGTCCAACCGTGGCAGTCCCGGGCCGGGTCCCCGTCCTCGATCCGGACGCTCCAGCCGTCGCGGGCGATGTGCCGGGCCGGTTGCCAGTGCGCCGCGGCGCCCGGCTGGGACAGATCGACGGTGAGCACCACACCGTCCGGGCCGGTGAGCCGCAGTTCGCCGGGCTCGGCGGCGATCCGGGCGGCCGCCGTGATCGGTTCCGGCCAGTACAGCGTGCCGACCGTGGGCAGCGTGACCACGCCGCGCTCGATCCGCACGTCGGTCTCCACCGGCACGCTCGCGTGCACGGCCGCCGCGGCGGCGAGCCCGCCCAGGTATGGCATCCCCTCGTGGTCGCCGGTGCGCAGCATGCCGACCGCCCACGCCCGCACGTACGGATGGGCGAGCACGTGCCGGACCGCGCCGGCGTGCCCTTGCTCCAGGGCGGTGAGCGTCAGCCAGCCGGTCGTCTCGCCGTGCTGCTCGACCGTCGCGGCGACCAGCGCGCGGGTTACCGACCGCTCCTGCTCGGTCAGCCAGCCGATCGTCGCCTCGTCGCCGAAGCCCGAGGCGATCTGATCGATCACGTCGGCCGGGCCGGTCTCCTCCGGTTTGGCGTCAGCCTCGTGCATCCGGGTCTCCTCGTTGGTCCGGTCGATCAGGACCCGCAGGTCAGCGCAGTACACCGAAGGGCTGTCGAAGCCGTGCCCGCTGCGGAAGCGGTGGGCGTAGAGGCCGCCGGCGCACTGCTGGACGACCGGGCAGGACCGGCAGACGGCGCTGAGGCCGGCGACGCCGCGCTGCCGGACCGCGATCGGCCGCAGCCGGGAGACCTCGTCGACGGAGTGGGTGAGCACGCTGAGGCCGGTCGCGGGAGCGCCGTCGTAGGCCGTCTTCACCGAGTCGGCCTGCTCGTACTCGCCGCCGGTCTCGATCACGACCATGTCGACGGTGTCCGCCCCGAGTTGCTCGCTGCCACTCGGCCCGCCTCGCGCGGTGGAGTGCAGGCCGTCGAAGAGCCGGATCCGCATCGGGCGGCCGTCGGCGAGCCAGCGGCGGTGGATCACGGAGAGCCAGGACGCGTACGGCGTGGCGTCGCCGTCCGGGCGCAGCGGCGGGTTATCCCAGGTCGCGTGGGGGAGGAGGAAGTCGACGGCCGGCGGCTGCTCGGCCAGCAGCGCCTCGTAGACCCGTTCCGGGGAGTTGCGGACGTCGATCGTGCAGAGCAGCCCGGCGTAGAGATCGCGGTAGGCGGGGGTCCGTAGCAGGGCGAGCGCGGCCCGGACTTGATCGAAGCTGCCGGAGCCGTTCGCGAACCGCCGGTGCCGGTCGTTCGCCTCCCGGTCGCCGTCGAGCGAGACCCCGACGCGCACCCGGTGTCGCTTGAGCACGTCGCCGAAGGCGGGGCTGAATCGGACACCGTTTGTCTGCATGGTCAGCGAGAGCCGGGTGACCGCCTCGATCGGCGTGCGGATCTCGGTGATCAGCTCATCCAGTCCGGCGGGCCGGAGGAGCAGCGGCTCGCCGCCGTGGACGACGACCCGGACGAGGGGAAGACGCCAGCGGGCCGCGTGCTCGGCCACCCGGCGGGCAGCGGCCCGGGCGACGTCCTTCGACATCGCCCGGGCTTTGATCATCCAGCTCTGGTCGGCGTGCTCGTAGACGTAGCAATGGTCGCATTTCAGGTCGCACCGCCCGTGCACCTTCATCACGAACTGGCTCAGCGGATGCGCTCCGCCGGCCTCATCGCCCGCCGGGCCGGGCATCAGTGTGCTGACTGGAAGGCGGCCACATCCAGCCGCTTGAGAAGGGACTCCTTGTCGACGATCCGGCGGACCACGCGGCTGGCGTGCTCGGCCCGGATCTCCCGCAGCGGAGTCTCATTGATGACGGCCAGCGGCCCGACCAGGTTGTCCGGGGTCGCGACTTCGGTGTTCACGATATCTCCAGGTCATATCAGGTTCAGGGTCTCGCGACCAGCCTGCGCAGCGTTAACTGATTTTGCGCCGGATTGGTTTCGGTTGGGTTTTGTGACGGTGACCGTACTCAGCGCCACCACTCATATTCCCACAGCCGATCCAGCGTGGTTCGGGCTTTGCTCACTTCGAGAATCGCGCTGATGATAGTGATTCCGTGGGCCGTGCGACACCGGTGGTTCTCATTTGGAGGATGACGACTGTCGAGAGCACGAGCAGGCCGCCGGTGAGCTGGTTGATCGTCAAGGTTTCGCCGAGCAGCGCGGCGGCCAGCGCGGTGGTCACCACCGGCTCGGAGGCCGACAGGATCGCCGCCGCCGACGGTCCCGTCCGGCGTAGACCCGCGAAGAAAGCCAGGATCGGCAGCACTGTGGAGACCACCACGATGCAGGTCAGCCAGAGCCAGCCGTCCGCGCCGAAGGTGAGGCTGATCCCGCCGCCGGCCACCGCGCGGACGCCGAGGGCGGCCGCCGCCCCGGTGAGCACCAGCGTCGTGAGCAGCACCGGCGGCACCTGCCGGACCACCCGATCGGAGATCAGGATGTAAGCGGCGTAGGTGATCGCCGAGCCGAAGGCCAGGGCGACGCCGACCGGGTTCATCCGCCCGCCGCCCGCGTCGAGCAGTACCAGCAGCACCCCGGCGGAGGCGGCCAGCAGAGCGCCGATCCGGCCGGCCGTGAGCCGATCCCGGCCCAGCGTCGCGGCCACTATGGTCACCAGCAGCGGATAGGAGTAGAAGACCAGCGAGAGCAGCGACGCGTCCATCCGATGCAACGCCTCGAAATAGAGGGTCGCCTGCGTCGCGTACCCCAGCGCGCCGAGCCCGAGGGCGACGGCCAGCACCTTTCCCGGGGTTCTGATCCCCGGCCGCGGACGGAGAGCGAGAAACAGGCCGAGCAGCACTGCGGCCATGCCGAATCGGATCAGCAGCAGCGCGCTCGGCGGGACGCCCGCCTGGAACGCGAGTTTGCCGAAGATCCCGAGCGCGCCGAAGCACGCGGCGGAGAGCAGACAGAGAAGCGGGCCCATGCCTTCGAGCGTTGCGCCGGCCAGTGTTCAGGTCCAGTGATGATTCATGGAGCTAACTCTTTAGGATTTGTGCATGGACCTGCGGCGGCTGCGTTTCCTGCGGGAGTTCGAGCTGCGTGGCACGCTGGGTGCGGTCGCGGCGGCGCTGGATTACAGCCCGTCGGCGATCTCACAGCAGCTCGCGCTCCTGGAGAGGGAGGTGGGCGCCACTCTCCTGGAGAAGGCCGGTCGCGGCGTGCGCCTCACCGACGCCGGGCGGCTCCTGGCGAGCCATGCGGGTGTCATCCTGGCTGCCGCCGATGCGGCAACGGCGGATCTTGCGGCCCAGACCGATTTCGTACGGGGTACCGTCCGCGCCAGTGGCCTCCAGTCGGCCGCCCGCCGCCTGCTGGTGCCCGCGGTGGCCCGTCTCGGGGCGGCCTTCCCGGCGGTCCGTGCGGAGATCCGGGAGCTCGAGTTCGAGCAGGCGCTGCCCGAGCTGCGTCTCGGCGCGGTCGACCTGCTGATCAGCGACGAGTACGACGGCCACCCCCGCCCCCGCCCATCCGGCCTGATCTTCGCCCAGCTGCACGCCGAACCGCTGCGGGTGGCGTTGCCGGCCGCGCACCCGCTGGCGGCCTCCGGTGACCCGGTGCCGATGGCCGCGCTGCGCGACGAGGTCTGGACCGCGACGACCCCCGGCACGGGCCACCACGCCATGGTCGTCGGCACGTGCCGCTCGCTGGGCGGCTTCGACCCTGACCTGCGTCACCTCTGCTACGACGCGGAGGTGCAGCTGGAGCTGGTCCGGCAGGCCGGTGCGGTGGCACTGCTGCCGGCACTGACGACGCCGCCGGCCGACCCGGCGGTGGTGTTCCGCGACGTCGCCGAGCGGCGGGTGGGCCGCCGGTTGTTCGTGGTCACCCGGGAGGGTCCGCGGGCGCCGGCCCTGACCGCCTTCCTGACGTTGCTGGGCGACGTGGCATCTTCTCTGGGTGATTCCCAGCGAGCGGGAGATCCGCGAGATGCACCGGCAGGCCGCGCCGACCCGTGAGGCGTTCGACCTCGTCTGGACGCACTGCCGCATCGTCTGGTCGGTCGCGTCGCAGCTCATCACCGCGAGCGAGGCCGGCGTCGACACCGATCTGGTACGGGCGGGGTGCCTGCTGCACGACATCGGGGTGTACCGGCTGGCGCCGTCGGACGCGTACGTCAGGCATGGTGTGCTCGGTGCGGAACTTCTCGCCGAGCTGGGGTTGCCGGAGGTGCTCTGCCGGTTCTGCTCGCACCACACCGGGGTGGGCATCACCGCCGCCGACGTGACGCAGCAGGGGCTGCCGATGCCGGTGGCGGATTACCTCGCGGAGACACCTGAAGAACGAATCGTGATGTACGCGGACAAATTTCACAGTAAATCGACGCCGCCGTCGTTCGTGACCAGCGACACATTCGTCACGTCGGTCGCCCGCTTCGGTCCGGACAAGCCAGCCCGTTTCAGCGCTCTGGCCAGCGAGTTCGGTCAGCCTAACCTTACTCCGCTGGTGCGCGAGTTCGGCCATTCTGTCCGGTAATGGGCAGGTTCGGCCGCGTGAGATCGACTTGATCTCAACCTAGGTTCAAGTTTTAGAGTCTTTGCGGTTTCCTGTCGATCATTCGGCGAGGCCGGACTCAAAGCGCGAGTGAGGGATATTCATGGATCGCCCCCTGCGGGTTGCTGTCATCGGTGCCGGCCCGGCCGGCATCTACGCCGCCGACCACCTGATCAAGTCCTCGGAAACGGTCACCGTCGACCTCTTCGACAAGCTGCCCACCCCGTACGGCCTGATCCGGTACGGCGTTGCGCCTGACCACCCGCGGATCAAGGAGATCGTCAACGCGCTCACGCGCATCCTGAACAACCCGCGGATCCGCTTCCTCGGCAACGTCGCGTACGGCACCGACGTCAAGCCCGAGGAGCTCAGCCGCTTCTACGACGCCACGGTCATCGCGACCGGCGCCGAGAAGGACCGCTCGCTCGACATCCCCGGCATCGACCTGCAGGGCAGCTACGGCGCCGCCGACTTCGCGTCCTGGTACAACGGCCACCCCGACGTGCCGCGCGAGTGGCCGCTGGAGGCCAAGGAGGTCGCCGTCATCGGCGCCGGAAACGTCGCCGTCGACGTGGCCCGGATCCTCGCCAAGACCGCCGACGAGCTGCTGGTCACCGAGATCCCGGACAACGTCTACCAGGGCCTGAAGGCCAGCCCCGTCACCGACGTGCACGTCTTCTCCCGCCGCGGCCCGGCCCAGGTCAAGTTCACCCCGCAGGAGCTGCGCGAACTCGACCACTCGCCGAACGTCGAGGTGATCGTCCACCCCGAGGGCATCGAGTTCGACGAGGGCAGCCTCGAGGCGATGCGCCAGACCCGGCACGTCAAGATGTGCGTCGACATCCTGCAGAACTGGGCCGTCCGTGACCCGCGGGACCGGCCCCGCCGCCTGCACCTGTACTTCCTGCAGGCCCCCGTCGAGGTGCTCGGCGAGGACGGCAAGGTCGTCGGCCTGCGCACCGAGACCCAGGAACTGACCGGCGACGGCTGGGTGCGCGGCACCGGCGAGTTCACCGACTGGCCGGTCCAGGCCGTCTACCGGGCCGTCGGCTACCTCAGCACGGCGCTGCCCGACCTGCCGTTCGACACCAAGACCGGCACCATCCCGCACGACGCCGGCCGGATCCTCGACCTCGACGGCGAGCACATGCCCGGCATGTACGTCACCGGCTGGATCAAGCGCGGCCCGGTCGGCCTGATCGGCCACACCAAGGGTGACGCCAACGAGACGATCCAGAGCCTGATGGCCGACGCCGACAAGCTTCCCTCCCCGGCCGAGCCGGACGCCGAGGCCGTCCTGGAGTACCTGCGGGCGCGCGGCCTGAAGGTCACCGACTGGGCGGGCTGGCAGAAGCTGGACGCCCACGAGATCACCCTGGGTGAGCCGCACGGCCGCAAGCGCGTCAAGGTCGTACCCCGTGACGAGATGACCAACATCTGCCACGGCAGCTGATCGCCCGAGCAGGCACTACCGGAGGGCCGGCGCGGTTGCGCCGGCCCTCCGGTGCTGTTCCGGGCCGTCTGCTGGTTCTTTCGCGCGGGCCGGTTCCTCCGCGTCGGCCGGGGTATGGGACTTCGTGTCGAGAGGAGCCACGATGGCCAGCCATGGAGAGGCCCGCGACCGCGACGGCAGCCGGGTCGAGGGCAGCAGCACCGAGCAGCACGTCACCGGGGCGCCGGAGACGGGTGAGTTCCCGGTGGACGAGGAGCCGGCCGCCACGACGCCGGCGCACGGCAGCAGCAACGCCGGCATCAACGCCACCGGCGGCAACCGGCCCGAACGCGCCGCGGATGACGTCTGACAAGCGCCGGGTCACCCCGGACGACCTGGGCGCGTGGCTGCTCAAGGGCAACGCCGACCACGGCGGCCTGCGGGAGCGCTTCGCCGAGCAGCCGGGCGTCGAACAGTGGTGCGTGCAGCGCAGCTACCGGCTGGAGTTGATGGCGGCCGGGCAGCCGGTGCTGTTCTGGGGGAGTGGTAGCAGGAGCCGCGACATCGCGTACGGGATCTGGGGCCTGGGCCGGCTCCGCGGACCGGCCCGGCAGCAGGCCGACGGGGGCGGCTGGGAGGTGCCCCTGGACCTGACGATCGCGCCGCCGGAAGAGTGGATCTCGCGCGAGGAGCTGCGCGCCCACGCGGAGCTCGCCGATCTGGAGGTGCTGCGGCAGCCTCAGGCCGCGAACCCGTCGTACGTCACCAAGCGCCAGTTCGCGGTGATCAGCAAGCTGTTCTGTGGCGACGGTTATATTTACGAACGGTCGGTCGCCTTGTAGACCTGTCGCTTTGTAGGGTCGGGGCATGACCCAGGACGGCCGGCTCATCCGCGGTGAACGGACCCGCGCCGCGGTGCTCGACCAGGCGCTGCTGCTCGCCACCGTCTCCGGGCTCGACGGCCTGACCCTGAGTCAGGTCGCCGACGCCCTCCGGGTCAGCAAGTCCGGCCTGTTCGCGCACTGGCGCTCCAAGGAAGCCCTTCAGCTCGCCGTGATCGACCACGCCCGGGCGCAGTGGACGGAGCTGGTCGTCCGGCCCGCCCGCGACGCACCGGCCGGCCTGCGGCGGCTGTGGGCCGTGCACGACAGCCGGCTCGCGTTCTACGAATCCGGCGTGCTGCCCGGCGGCTGCTTCTTCGCGAACGCCCACTTCGAGTTCAACGCCCGCCCCGGCACCGTCCGCGACCGCCTCGCCGCCGAACTGCGCGACTGGATGGCGTTCCTGACCAGAACCGCGGCCGAGGCGATAGCGCTCGGCGAGGTACGCGCCGACGTCACCGCCGCCGGCCTGGCCTACCACACCGAGTCGCTGGGCGTGTGCGCCGTGATGCAGGCACCCGTGCTCGGCACCGAACCCACCTTCCGGCAGGCCCGCCAGGCCCACCTGGACCATCTGCGCTCGATCGCGATCCACCCCTTTCCGCCCGTTCCGCCCTCCTCGCCCTCCTTGCCCTTCTCGCCCTCCTTGCCGTTCTCGCCCTCCTCGCCCTTCTCGCCTTCCTCGCCCTTCTCGCCCACGGAGCTGACATGACCACCGCACTCACCCACGGAGATGTCGTGCACATCCCGGTCCACTTCGACGACCTGGACGCCATGGGCATGCTGCACAACTCCCGGTACGCGGTCCTCGTCGAACGCGCCGTCTCCCTCTGGTGGGCCGAGCGCGGCGTCTCCTTCTCCGGCGGCCGGCCCACCACGCCCGACGCTTTCAACGTGGTCCGGGAGTACGGCATCACCTTCCACCGCCCGGTCCTCGGCACCGGCGACATCATCGTGCACTTCTGGCTGGCGAAGCTGGGAACGACAAGCGCGGAGTACCGGTTCCGGGTCACCTCCACCGACGGCGCCACCGTCCACGCCGAGGGCCGCCGCGTCAACGTGCGCCTGAACCCGGCCACCATGCGCCCCGAGCCGTGGACCGACCACGCCCGGACCATCGCCGCCACCATCCTCGGCGGCCCGGCCCCGACCGACCACCAGAGCTGAGCCAGCAAAGCCACACGTCCGAGCCGACACGTCCGAGCCAGCCCCTCCGAGCCGACGCGTCCGAGCCGGCACGTCCGAGCCGCGGGGCTGAGTCAGTCCGTCCGAGCTGGCGCATCCGGGGCGGCAGGTCCGCAGGAGGCCGCAGCGTTGACCGCGATCGATCACTAGGCGGCTCGCTCAGTGCATCGTGCTTACGATCCCAGCGCGTTCCATCCGGGTTCAACCGCTCGGCGCGCCGGCTCGCGGCCCGTCCGACGGCCAGACCGACGCGTCAGCGACGCCCCCGGCGCGTGGTCGCGGTAAGCCCTTTCCGGCGACCGCAAGCGCGAGCCCGAGTCGGCCGGCTGTCGCTGATGGTTGTGCGGGAGCGCTCCCCGGCAGCCACCAGTGACAGCCGGATGAGGCTAGCTGTCACTGGTGGTCGTGGGGAGCGCTCTCCAACAGCCCTGGGTGACAGCCGGATGGGTTGCTGTCACCGGTGGGTCGTGGGGGCGGTCTGTGGCGCCGTGGGTGACAGCCAGGGCCGGTCGGCTGTCACTGGTGGTTGTGTGGGAGCGCTCTCCGACAGCCACCAGTGACAGCCGGGGCCGGTCGGCTGTCACTGGTGGTTGTGTGGGAGCGCTCTCTGGCAGCCCTGGGTGACAGCCGGATGGGGTGGCGTTGCTGGTGGTTGGGCGGGGGGTTTTCTGGCAGCCGTGGGTGACAGCTGGACCGGGGGCGGCTGGTGCTGGTGGGCGCGTGGGGAGCCGCGGCGCGGCGGGCGTGACGCTGGGGCGGTTGGGTTAGTCGGCGAAGCGGTATGTTGCGTAACTGTCCGCTGTCACGCAACCCAGCAACGTTGTGGTCCAGGCGCAGGTCTCGGTGCGTACGTCGTAGATCGCCCCCAGCTCGACCGGCTGATCGCCGACGTGCTGGCCGGAGAGGGACTCGTCGATCGGGGCGCCGGTGAAGACGTGACCGAAGCGGAGCATGTTGCCGGAGTCCAGGCGCGCCACCGTGCCGGGATGGGTCCACGCGGTGGTGCCGGCGGCGTCCAGCAGGGTTGTCGCGTCCGGGCCTTGCACCACCACCGAGTCGCCGACCGGGACGAGGCGCACCACGTCGGTGAGCGGGCCGGACTCCCAGTTCTCGGTGTCGCCGGTCAGCGAGAGCCGCAGTACGGTCTGTTCCCGGGCGCCGGGCCGGCCCTTCGTGAAACAGACCGAGTCGTTGCCGCACGCCGTCAGCCTGGTCAGCCGCGCGCCCTGCTCGGCGGTGTGCAGCAGGGTCGGTGCGCCGGTGGTCAGGTCGTACGCGACGACCCGCTCGACGCTTCCCGACTCCCGGACCACGAGCCGGCCGTTGTGCGCGAACACCTCGTCGTCGACGGCGGCGCCGGTCTGCCAGGACTTGCCGACGGTGCCGCTGTTCATGTCGACGACGCGGACCGAGTGGTCGGCGTTGATCTGGACGAGCCGGGCGTCGCTGAGTGCCGGCGTGAACGGGCGGCCGCGGGCACTCGCCGGTCCGGAGAGGTCGCCGGGGGCGGTGACGGCAAGGGTACGGGTGCCGGTCTCCGACACGTCCGCCAGCCGCCACCGTTCGGTGCCGGTGGTGGCGTCCAGCCCGATCAGCCGGTGCCCGGCCCGGTCCACGTGGATCGCCACGGATTTGCCGAAGATGGTCTGGTCGCGGCCGCCGAGTTCGAGGTCCCAGAGCAGGTCGCCCCGGTCCGCGCCGAGCACCGCGACCCGGATCGGCCGGTCGGCGGACTCCGTGCGGCCGGTGATCACCAGCCCGTAGGGCAGGCCTGACATGTTGTCCCAGCGTGCCGCGGTGCCGGCCGCCGTGCTGTTCCAGGCCGGCTGTTCGGCGGTGCCGTCGACGGCCGTCACACCGATCGTGCCGGCGGCGTCGGAACTGGCGAAGTAGAACCGCTCACCGACCACCGTGGTATCGGCGAACGCCGAGCTCACCGGCACCGCCGGGCCGAACCGTGCGGTCTCGGTGAGCCGCTGGAAGTCGAGCGCCGGGTATTGCGGCCAGTAGTAGACGACGGCCGCCGTGGTCACCGCGAGCACCCCGGTCACCCCCGCGGCGAGCAGCCCCAGCAGCCAGGTGCGGCGGCGACGGCGGGGCGGCGGGGCAGGTGTTTCCGGAGAGTACGCGTAATGGCCGTGCACCGGCGTCGGGAACACCGTCTCGTGGCCGGCCCACGGGTCGACCGGCTCGGTGTTGCGCAGGTTCCCGAGTGTGGTGGGGGTGGGTTCGGGGTCGGCCGCGGGGGCGACACCGGAAGTGAAGACGACGGGCCCCGGCTCAAGCGCGAACCCCGGCGAGGGCGCCGGTTCCGGGTCCGGCTCGGGCAACGGTCTCGGCGAGGACTCCGGCTCGGGCGACGGCGACGGCTCGGGCGACGGCTCGGGCGACGGCGACGGCGACGGCGAGGGTGCGGGATCCGGGGTGGTGGGTGGCGACGGCGGGTCCTGGTCCGCTTCCGCCTCCGACGCCGGGGCCTCTGCGGCGTCGGGGGACTTCTCCGGATCAGTCATGCCGTGCCTTTCACGTTTCACGTTACCGGCCTGCATGCTACCGATCGTTCAGTCACAGACCAGCCCGTCCGACGTCGTCCCAGCGGCCGGAAGCGCCGAGAAACACGGACTTGAGCGATCGCTCAAAAGCGGCTACCGTCGTCCCCGATTGAGCGAGCGCTCAAAGCGAGCGCTCAAACGGGGGAGGTCGAAGGTGGAACAGAGCCGGATCCGGACGGCGAACCTTGTGCTGGCCGGACTCATCGTCGCTTTCGGCCTGGTGTGCTTCGTGGCCACCGTGGCGTCGGGGCGGGTGAACAGCGCGCTGTTGTTCGTCGTGCTCCCGGTCGCGCTGGCCGCCGCCCTGGCGCTGACGCCCGGCCGTACCACGCACGGCTCGGTGTTCCGGCTCACCACCATCGGCCTGTTGCTGGCGGCCGTGGCGTTGCACGAGGGAGCGATCTGCGTCGTGCTCGCCGCGCCGCTGGTCTATGCGGTCGCGCACGGGATCACCGCCGTCATCCGGCGGGTCAGTTACTCGCGGACGCTCCCGGTGCTGCTGCCCCTGCCGCTGCTGCTGGTGGGTGTGGAGGGCGTGCAGCCGGAGTGGCGGGTGCAGCCCGACCAGTCCGTACAGGTCACCCGCGCGATCGGCACCGAACCGGCCGCACTGCCCGCGCTGCTCGCCGCCGGCCCGCGACCGGCGGCGGCCGGCCCGCTGGCGCTGCGGGTGCTCGGTGTGCCGACGCCGGAACACGTGCACGGCGCCGGGCTGGAGCCGGGGGACCGCTGGATGTTCGGGTACCACGGCAGCTCGCACGGACCGGGCGGGGAGATCGTCACCGAGGTGCGCGCGGCCGGACCGCGAGCGATCAGTTTTGTGGTGCTGTCGGACAGCTCGATCACCGGCCGCTGGGTCGGTCTGCGCGACGCCACCCTGAGTTGGGCACCCGGCGACGGCGGGGGGACCGAGCTGACGTTGCGCATCGACTACCGGCGCGGGCTCGACCCCTCCTGGTACTTCGGGCCGCTCCAGGACCGGCTCATGCACGCCGGCGCCGAACACTTCCTCGACATGCTGAACCTGCCATGACCGCGGCCCGCTACCTCTGCCTGCTGATCCCGGTCGCTGCCCTGCTGGCGGCCGCCCGGGTGGAGCGGGAACGAGCGGCCGCCGGGGTGGAGCGGGAACGAGCGGCCGCCCGGGCGGAGCGGGACCGGGTGGGGTGCGACCGGGCCGGGGCGCTCCTCGCGTTCATCGCCGCCGCTACCGGCCTCGCGGCGTTGCACGAGACGGCCACCGCGGCCGGGTGGTGGAGCTATGCGGAGGTCGACGGCGCCTTCCGGGGATTCCCGGTGGACCTCTGGCTGGGCTGGGCGGTCCTGTGGGGGCCGGTCCCCGTACTCCTGCGCCGTTTCCTGCCGTTGCCCGTGGTTCTCGGTCTGCTCCTCTGGGTGGACGCGCTCGCGATGCCGGCGCTGCACCCGCTCGTCGAACTCGGGCCGCACTGGCTCGCCGGTGAGGCGATCGGCCTGGTCGTGGTGGCGTTGCCCGCGCAGCTGCTCGGTCGCTGGACCGGCCGTCCGGACCGGCTCATCCCGCGGGTGCTGCTCCAGGCCGGACTCTTCGCGGTGCTGCTGCTGTGGCTCATCCCGACCGTGGCGTTCACCGTCGGCGACGGCGGCTGGGAGCCGGTGCTGGCGCTGTCCGGCACCGGGTGGTTGCTGCTCGGGCAGGCGGTGCTGCTGCTGTCGGTGCCGGCGCTCGCCGCGGTCCGTGAGTTCGCCGTGCGCGGTGCCGGGACGCCGTTCCCCTGGGATCCGCCGCGGCGGCTGGTCACCAGCGGCGTCTACGCCTACCTCGCCAACCCGATGCAGGTCAGCGCCGTACTCCTGCTGCTGTTGCTGGCGGCGGTGACGCGCAGCGCGACGCTGGCGGCGGGGGCGCTGAGCGCGGCGGCGTTCGCCACCGGGGTGGCCGCGCCGCACGAGCGGGAAGACCTTTTGAGACGGTACGGCCACCACTGGCAGGACTACCGGAGGGAGATCCGGGACTGGTGGCCACGAACCCGTCCCGCCTCCATGACCCCGGCGGCGCGCCTCTGGCTCGACGACGACTGCGGGCCGTGCGCCGGCGTCCGTGACAGGCTGCTCGACGGCTCGCCGCGGTGGCTCACGATCGAGCCGGCGTCCCGGTTCCCCGGCGCGACGCTGTGGCGGGCCCGGTACGAGGCGGCCGACGGGTACACCGCGTCCGGCGTCGCGGCCGTGGCTCGCGCGCTGGAACATGGTGGGCTGCTCCGGGCGTACGCCGGCTGGGTTCTGCTCCTCCCCGGCCTGGACCGCTTCGCCCAGCTCGTCACCGACGCCCTGATCGCGCCGCCGCACCCGGCGGTGGGGAAGAATGGCGGCCGATGAGTGACACGAAGCAGCGACTGGTCGACGGCGCGCTCGCCGCGATGCGTGAACACGGCGTCGCCGGCGCCTCGGCCCGGACCATCGCCGCGGCCGCCGGGGTCAACCAGGCGCTGGTCTTCTACCACTACGGTTCGGTGGACGAACTGCTCGGCGTGGCCTGCCGGCAGGCCACCCGGCAGCGGGTCGACGCGTTCGCCGGCCGGTTCGCGGCCGTCACCTCCCTGCGCGAACTGCTGCAGGTCGGCCGCGAGCTGCACACCGAGGAGCTGGCCCAGGGCAACGTGTCAGTGCTCGCCCAGCTCCTCGCGGCGGCACAGAGCGGCGACCGCCTGGCCGAACCGACCGGCGCGGCGTTCCAGCTCTGGACCGACGAGATCGAGGCCGTGCTGAACCGGCTGCTGACAGGTTCACCGGTCGCCGAGGTGGCCGACATCCCGGGCCTGGCGCGGGCGGTGGCGGCGGCGTTCGTCGGGATCGAACTCTACGAGGGCGTCGACCCGGCGGGGGCGCAGCGGGCGCTGGAGGCCCTGGACCAGCTGGCGGTCCTGGTGGAGGTGGTGGACGAGCTGGGTCCGCTGGCCCGGCGGGCCCTGAAGTCCCGGATCAAGAAGGCCCGCACCTGACCCGTCAGTCCATCATCGCGTGCAGCTTCACCACGGTGTTCCAGTTGCGCATCGTGGACGGCGGCGGGTTCTTGATGCGCCCCAGAGCCTTCATCAGCGGGCTGTCGCGCATGCCGTCCGGGCACCAGAGGTAGGTCTCCAGGCCGTCGGTCACGTACCGGTCGGCGGAGTCCACCGTGACGTCCAGCGGCGTCGCCACCTCGGCGAACGAGACGAAGTAGCGGGAGCCGTCGGTCGCGATGCCGCCGAGCGGGTTGTGCGCGACGATCCGGGCCAGGTCGTCGCGGCTGCGCAGCATCACCGGGACGTCGAAGCCGTACCGGTCGGCCAGCAGCCGCTCGAGTTCCGGTCGCAACTCGGCGGCGGGCCGGTCGCTGTCGAGGACCACATTGCCGCTCTGCAGCAGGGTGGCGACGTTGCCGTACCCCGCGTCGGTGAGCGCCGCCCGCAGATCTGCCATGGCGATGCGGTGGTTGTGGCCGACGTTGATGCCGCGCAGCAGGACGGCGTATCGAGTCATGCGCCCATTCAACAGGCACTGGCCGCCGGCCTGCTGCTGCCCACGTTCCGGGCCGCGGGCGTGGCCGGCTCAAGCGACTCAGTGATGCGGTCCGGTTGCCGATGGGTTGTTTGTGGCGACCCTGTTGTATCGGCTGGGCAGGTTCTCGTTCCGCCGGCGCAGGCTGACGCTCGCCGGCTGGGTGCTGCTGCTCGCACTCTTCGGGGTCGGCGCGGTGACCCTGTCCGGACCCACCACCGGGGCCTTCTCGATCCCGGGCACGGAGTCGTCCCGGGCCGGTGAGGTGCTGGCCGAGAAGTTCGGCGCGGCCTCCGACAACGCCGCGGCGAGGGCCGTCTTCACCGGGCCGGACCTGTCCGGTGACGCCCTGGCCGGTGCCGTGGCGGCGCTGCGGAAGGCGCCCGGCGTCGCGGACGTGACCGAGCCGGTTCTCGCGCCGGACAAGCAGACCGCCTACGTGACGGTGAACTACCCGGTCCCGGTGGCCGACGTGAGCATCGCCGACCGGGAGGCGATGATGGCGGCCGGCCGGTCCGCTGCCGCACCCGGCACCGGTGTCGAGTTCTCCGGCGAGGTTACCCGGACCGTCCAGGAGAGCCACGCCGCCGAGGCGATCGGCATCGCCGTCGCCGCGCTGGTCCTGGTGATCACGTTCGGATCGCTCGTCGCGGCCGGCCTGCCGCTGGTGACCGCGCTGGTCGGGGTGGGTGTCGGCATGCTCGGCATCCAGATCGCCACCGGCTTCTTCGACCTCTCCAGCTCGACGTCCGCGCTGGCCACCATGCTCGGCCTCGCGGTCGGCATCGACTACGCGCTGTTCGTGGTCTCCCGCTACCGGCACGAGATCGCCGTCGGTCACGACGGCGAGGAGGCCGCCGGGCGGGCGGCCGGCACGGCCGGGTCCGCGGTCGTCTTCGCCGGACTCACCGTGATCATCGCGCTGGTGGCGCTGAGCGTCACCGGCATCCCGTTCCTCACCGCGATGGGCGTGGCCGCCGCCGGCACGGTCGCCGTCGCCGTCGTCGTCACGCTCAGCCTGGTGCCGGCGGTGCTCGGCTTCGCGGGGATGAAGATCCTGCCCCGCAAGCACCGGGCCAACCCGCGGGCGGTCGAGCACCACGGGAACGTCCCGTTCGGCGAACGGTACGCCCGCAACGTGGTCCGGCACCGCTGGCTCGCCCTGACCGGGTCGCTGGTGTTGCTCGCCGCGATCGCGATACCGGCACTGGACCTGCGCCTCGCCCTGCCGGACGACAGCACCGCCGCCGAGGACTCCACCCAGCGCAAGGCGTACGACCAGCTCGCCGAGGGGTTCGGCGCCGGCTTCAACGGCCCGCTGATCATCGTGGTGGAGGCCGCCACCGGTGCCGCGGCACGGTCCGCCGTGCAGGCCGAGGAAATCATCCGCGGCCTGGACGACGTGGTGCTGGTCAGCGACGCCACGACGAACGCCCCCGGGGACACCGCGCTGCTCACCGTGATCCCGGGCAGTGGCGCGACGAGCGAGGCCACCAAGGACCTGGTGCACGACATCCGGGCGCACACCCTGGCCGGGGCGACCCTGTCGGTGACGGGTACGACGGCGGTGAACATCGATGTCTCGGAGAGGCTGACGGGCGCGCTGATCCCGTACCTCTCGATCGTCGTGGGGTTGGCCTTCATCCTGCTCATGCTGGTTTTCCGGAGCCTGCTGGTGCCGCTCAAGGCGACCGCCGGGTTCCTGCTGTCGGTGGCCGCCGCGTTCGGCGCGCTTGTCGCCGTCTTCCAGAACGGGCACCTGGCCGGGCTGATCGGCCTGCAGTCCACCGGCCCGATCGTCAGCATCATGCCGATCTTCCTGATCGGGATCCTGTTCGGCCTGGCGATGGACTACGAGGTCTTCCTGGTCACCCGGACCCGGGAGGACTTCGTGCACGGCGCCGGCCCGGACGAAGCCGTGATCAGCGGGATGCGGCACGGCGCCCGGGTGGTCACCGCCGCCGCGCTGATCATGATGAGCGTGTTCGCCGGCTTCATCCTGGCCACCGACACGATCATCAAGTCGCTCGGGTTCGCGCTCGCGTTCGGCGTGGCGGTCGACGCGTTCGTGGTCCGGATGACGATCGTGCCCGCGGTGCTGTCGCTGTTCGGCCGGGCCGCGTGGTGGCTGCCGCGCTGGCTGGACCGGCTGCTGCCGGACGTCGACGTCGAGGGCGAGAAGCTGACCCGGCAGCTCGCCGAACAGCACGCGCGGGAACACGAGACCGAGATCCCGGCCGCTGCGGCCTGACGCCGTCCGTGACACCGTGCCCTGGTGATCGACGCACTCGCCGGGTTCCTGCTGCTCGCCGTGATCGTGGCGATCGGGTGGGCGCTGCGCCGCTGGGCGGGCCTGCCGGAGAACGCCGAAGCGGTGCTGGGCCGGGTCGCGTACACCGCGCTGGCGCCCTGCCTGCTCTTCGAAGGCACCGCCGAGGCCGACCTGGGCCTGCTGGTCAGCGGCCCGCTGCTGGTCTCCACGCTGGCGGCGGTCGTCTGCTTCACGATCGTCGGCCTGCTGCTGTTGCGGCGCGACCGGGGCACCCGCATCCTGGGCGCGCTCAGCGGTGGCTATACCAACGCCAACTACATCGGGATCCCGGTCGCCACCTACGTGCTCGGTGACGCCTCGCTCGTCGTACCCATCGTGTTCCTCCAGCTCCTGGTGATCACCCCGCTCGCGCTGGTCCTGCTGGAGACCACGGCCGGGCGCCCCACCCTGCGGTCGGTCCTGCTCGGCCCGGCGGCGAACCCGCTGGTCGTGGCGGTCACGCTTGGTGCGTTTGTCAACCTCAGCGGCGTACGGCCACCCGCCGCGCTGATGGACCCGATCAGCACCGTCGCCCAGGCCGCCGTGCCGGTCGTCCTGATCGCGTTCGGCATGTCACTGTCCGGCCGCCGCGTGCTCGCGCCCGGCCCGGAGCGGCTGCCCACGATCGCCGCCGTGACGTGCAAGCTGCTCGTCATGCCGGTCGTCGCGTTCCTGCTGGCCCTGGCGTTCGGGTTGTCCCGTGAGGCCGCGTACACCGTCACGATCCTGGCCGCGCTGCCGGCGGCGCAGAACCTGTACCTCTACGCGCAGCGCGCCGGGGCGGCCCAGGTCCTGGTCCGGGACGCGATCTTCCTGTCCACGGTGGGCTGCCTGCCGGTGATGCTGGCCGTCACCCTGCTGTTCGGCCGGTGACGCCGCCGGTTGTCGCCCTGTTTTTCAGCCGGTGAGCTGGCGGTGGCCCGCCCCGGCGCGGTGCCGGGGCGGGATCCGTCCGGTCCGCGGGTCAGCCTTCGGGAGCGGCTGTCGTGTCCTGCGAAGTCAGGGTCCAGTAGCGGATGTCCTGCTTCGAGATCCGTTCGCCGGTGGCGCCGGTGAAACCCGCCCAGGCGGTGTCGCTGCCCAGGTGCTCCGCCAGGTTCACCCGCTGGTCGAGCAGCTGCCGATGGCCGAGGTGGACCGTCAACCGGCCGGCGGCGGCGTCGTAGGCCACGTGCGCCTCGAACGGCCGGCCGAACAACGGCGTGCCCGCCGGCGCCTGCGCGGCGTGGTAGTCCGGGTTGCCGTTCAGGACCAGCGCCACGTGATCGGCGTCCGGGTCGCGCTCGTTGCGGTGATCGTCGAACTCGACCGCGAGGCTGCCGTGCAGGCCCCGGTACCCCAGGCCGCCGCCCCAGCCGCCCAGCGCCCGCGGGCCGGCTGTCTGCAGGACGAACGCGATGCCGTCGGCCCCGGAGGCGCCGTGATGCAGGTGTGCCTCGAACGTCGTGTGGAAGGACCGCGTGACATCGATCGGATCGGCTGCCCACGCGGATCCGGCCTGCCGGAAACCACCGCCGGTCAGGCGCAGGACGCGGTTGCCGGACGGGTGAACCGTCGCGACCTTGGCGGTGCCGTTGAGATGCAGGGCGGCGAAATCCGGTACGTCGGCCGGTGTCCGCGCGACGGCCGCGGCGGCCGGGGTGAGTGCCACCGCCAGGCAGGAGGCGGCGAGGGTTTTCCAGACGTGCACGACTGCGAGCTCCTTGTCCGTGCGAAGGGTTGTGAGCCTCCGACGGGTACCCATGTTGCAGCCGCATTACCGGAATTTCGGAAATTTCGTCATGAGTGCTGTGGTCGACAGCCGGCCTGCTCGCCGCAGCCGGGTGGCTGCGGCGAGCGGGGACGGACCTCGGGTCAGGAGGCGTAGGTTTCGAACTCGGCCACGCGAGGCGTACCCGAGGCGCTGGTGATCTTAAAGGTGATCTTGGTGGTGGACGTGGCCGGGAAGCTGATCACGCCGGTTCCGCTGCCGCTGGCCAGGACCGCGCCGTTGCTGCCGTTCAGCACCTGATAGGCGCCGATCGTGCCGCCACCGGTCGCCGGGCGGATGTTGATCCGGGAGACCGTGGTGGCCGAGCCCCACTTGATCGAGATGTCGCCGGTGGTGCCGTTCGGCGACCAGTAGGTGGTGAGGTTGCCGTCGCGGACATTGCCGTAACTGGTGCCGCTCGCCTTGCTGGAGCCGTCAGCTCCGGCGCCGATGCTCAGGTTCGTGCCACTGGGCTGGCTGGGCGCCGGTGACGAGGGCGCGGGCGATGAGGGTGCCGGTGACGAGGGTGCCGGCGAGGAGGGCGGCGGTGAGGACGGCGGGTTGCTTGTCGAGCAGCTGCCGTTCGACGTGCGGATGCCGGTGTTCGCGCCGGCGGTCTGTGCCACGATCGACGGGACGCAGGAGGCGTTGTCCAGGCTGTACGAGTACGGCACCGACACGCTCGTGTTGGACGTGACGTTCGGCCCGGCCGGGTTGTTGTCCTCGCCCGGCGCCGACCAGGTCACGTTGTCGAAGATGTTGCCGCTGACCTGCCAGGTGCCGGCCTGATCGGTGTAGAACGTGCCGAGGACGTCCTTGGAGTCCTCGAAGTAGTTGTTGTCCACCTTCGCCCGGGCGCCGGCGCGCGAGTTGATACCCGACTCCACCAGGTTCAGGTAGTGGTTGTTGTAGATGTGGGCGACCCCGCCGCGCAGCAACGGCGTACGGGAATCGATGTTCTGGTACTTGTTGTGGTGGAACGTGATGTTGCCGCTGCCGGTGTCGGTCTCGCTGGAGCCGATCAGGCCGCCACGCCCCGAGTTGCGCAGGATGCTGTAGGACAGGGTCACGTACTCGACGTCGTTCTTCATGTCGAACAGCCCGTCGTAACCTTCGGACTCGCCACCCGAGGCCTCCAGGGTGACGTGGTCAACCCAGACGTTGCGCACAGTGCTCTCCATGCCGATGGCATCGCCGCCGTTGGAGGTCGGCGAGCCCGACTTCTTGACGTTCCGCACCGTCACGTTCTGGATGATGATGTTGCTGGAGTCCCGGATGTGGATGCCGAGCTGGTCGAAGACCGCCCCGCTGCCCACACCGATGATCGTGACGTTGCTGATCTGCTTGAGCTCGATCACGCCGGCCGCGGTGTTGCAGCTGTTCCCGGACACCTTCGCGGTGTTCCCATGGTTGATCGTCCCCTCCACCTGGATGGTGATCGGGGTGCTGCTGCTCGCCCGGGTGCAGAGGGCGGTGTGGATCGCGGTGCCGGTGGTGGCCCGGACCGTCGTGCCGCCCGCGCCGCCGGTGGTGCCGCCGTTGGCGGCCGCGAACCCGGTGGCGCTGCCGACGGCCGCGTTCGCCTGGTGCAGGGGGAGCGCCAAGGCGATGGCGGCCGCCAGGCCCGCCCCGGTGCTTACGGCGATTGCTCGTCTCATTCGTTCCTCGCTCGTCCTAGATCGACAAGCATCTATGCGCTAGGGCGCGCGGGATGCTTGTGATGATGGGGATTAGATGCAGGAAAGCGCTTTCCTGCGACGATAGAGACGCGTCGATTAACCCGCAAGAAACAACAGTGCCGAATTAGTTGCAGGTTTGTTGCCGTCGATGCGGGCGGTGGTGGTCGGGGCGGCGGTGGTGGTGTGCGGCCGGGCAATGGTGGTGGTGCGCGGCCGGGTGGTGGTGTGCGGCCGGGTGGTGCTGGTGTGCGGCCGGGTCGTGGTGGTGCGCGGCCGCAGCGGTGGCGGTGGCGTGCGGACTGAGTGGCGGCGGCTTGCGGCCTGAGCGGTGGCAGTGGTGTGCGGACTGAGTGGCGGCGGCTTGCGGCCTGAGCGGTGGCAGTGGTGTGCGGCCTGGGCGGCGGCTTGCGGCCTGAGCGGTGGCGGCGCGCGTCCGAGCGGTGGCGGCGCGGGCGGCCGAGCGAGGGGTGCGTGTGAGAGCGCGTCGCGGCGTGCGTGCGTGGTGTTCTGTTGCTACGCCAAGCAGCTTGTGGGGGCTTCCTCCCGTTTGTGCCGATAAGACATGCGGGTGCGTGGCGGCGAGGTGCCTTGCCCGCGGCTGCCTACGGCCAGTGGCCCGCTGCGCTGGGTCCGCGCGGCGTTGTTGATCTGCTGGCGTAGCGAAATCGCGGTTATAGCCCCATGATCACAGCAATTTCGCTACGCCAGCAGATCAACATCTCGACTGGTCGGGGTGCTCGGCGTCACCGGGGCCGGCGGCGTGCGGGTGGGGCGTGCGGGTTGGGGCGACATGCGCGGCGGCGTGCGGATGGAGGG
>NZ_JAHWGU010000026.1 GCF_020873875.1 Actinoplanes sp. DH11 | reverse complement strand
AGGCGGAAGAGGGTCAGCCACTGTTCGGGCCAGACCTCGCCCACCGGCAGGTCCGGGCTCAGGCGGCAGGCGCGGAAGGCGGCGTGGACCCGTTGCCGGCCGTGGTCGCGGGCCAGGCTCTCGTACAGGGAACCGCCGGCACCGGTGAAGCCGCGCTCGACCATGCGGCGGTACCTGGGCCGGCGGTCCGGCGGGATCAGCGGGACCGGGCGGCGGTCGAGGAGCAGGATGCCGCCGTCGACGCGGGGTACCGGGCGGAACGCCGACGACGGCACCCGGCCGGCCAGGGCCCAGGTGAACTCGGGCCAGGTGAGCACGGTCAGTCTGCTCCAGCGGCCGTAGTCGCCGGTGCGCTTGCGGGCGTACTCCCACTGGGCCAGCAGGGTGGCCCTGCGCAGTCCCGGCGACCGGAGACACCAGGTGATCACGGGGGAGGTCAGGCCGTACGGGATGTTGCCGGCCACCGTGAACGGCTCGCGTGGCGGCGTCGCCGCGAGGAAGTCGTCGGTGCGCACGGTCAGCCGGTGATCCGCCGGCAGGGCGCCGGCCAGGGACGGATCGATCTCGTACGCGACGACGCGCCGGCACCGGCGCAACAGTTCCGTGGTGATCCGGCCCCGACCGGCACCGACCTCGAGGACCGGAGTCTCCGGGTCGAGCACGGCAAGATCGGCGATTCGACGGGCGATCGCCGCGTCGGCGAGGAAGTTCTGACCGTGGGCCCGGCGGGCCCGGGCATGTTCCCGCCGCGGCGACGACGGCCGGGCCGGGTTCGAAGGATTGCGTGCGGAAGATCGCGGCGCCATGGTCAAGTCCTGTCTGCCGCGCGGTGGCGGCGACTGCGGACAGGCGTCATCGTGGCCCGTCCGGAAGGGGAATGGACTCGGGCCCTGGCGAGCAGCGGCGGATCGAGGCGGCGTCAGGCCAGGGCGGGACGCCCGGCGCGCAGACGGATCGCGTGCAGCGGTCCTCGCGCGGGCGTCAGCGCCGCGGTGAGGAGAGCGTGCGTCGTTGGCATGGCCAGAACCGTAGACGGCTCGGCGTGCGGGGTCACCCGAATTTCGCGGGGGCCGGCGAAGGCGAGCACGGCGCACCCGGCACAGCCGGCGCGCACAGCCGCCGGCCGGCACGCAGAAGCCGCCCGGCCGGGCTGGCAGGACGGCACAGCGGAGGCAGCGCGGCCGGGCTGGCAGGGCGGCGCGGCGGAGGCAGCCCGGCCGGAGGGTTCCGGCCGGGCTGGTGGGGCGGGACGGTTCAGATCAGCCAGCGGAGGCGCTGGACCAGGGGCAGCTTCGCCCACCGGCGACCCAGGCCCCAGGTGTGGCCGGCGTAGGTCAGTGCCAGGACGGCACCCGCCAGGCCGTAGATGACGTGGTAGTCGACGATCGGGTTGCTCGAACCGGACGCCAGGGGCCACTCCGCGACCCACATGAAGGCCATCATCAAGGCGCCGGCGACGGCGGCGACCCGCAGGCCGATGCCGAGGATCATCGCGACGCCGATGCCGAGCAGGCCCAGCATGAACAGCCAGTCGACGACGGGGTTGCCGGCCATGCTGTGGAAGGCGTTCAGGAACGGGCCCGTCTCGAGGGAACCGAGGAAACCCTTCGTCGGCGAGCCGCCGTTGATCCAGGCTCGGGCGGCCGGGGTGGCGTACCCGAATCCGAAGGTCTTGTCCAGGAACGCCCAGAGGAAGACGAAGCCGGTGGCGATCCGGAGGACGGCCAGCGAACGGGCGGCCGTGTGGGTGAGCATGGAACCCGGTGCCTCCGCAGTCTCGAGGTGGTTGACGGATTCGCGGCCGATGGTGGACATCTGGTCCTCCCTGAGACGTTGTTGTCACCTATGACTTTCCGCTTGTCGTTCGGAGTGCGCCGGTGCCGGGAGACCTTGCCGGACCGGGCCGAAGGTCCCGTTCGCATCGATGGCTGTCCGGTCGGAGGTCGCGGGACGGCCCCGGCTGGGTGAAGATGTCACTGGAGGGGGTGGTTGTCATGACGGTTCTCTTCGTGGCAGTCCTGGGGCTGATGCTCGCCGCGGTGCTGGCTGTCTGGCCGAGATCCAGCCGCGCCGACGGGACCCGGCCCGGGTGGGTGCAACCGGAGACGGCGGCCCGGCAGCCCGATCCGATCACCGGCCGGCATCGGGCCGGGCACGCGGAACCGGCCACTCTGGAGGGCATCCTCACCGCGCAGCTGATCAGCGGGGAGATCACGCAGCGGCAGTACCTGCGGGCCTTGGAGAACCTGGCGGCCCGGGACGAGGAACGCCACCCGCTCAGCCTGCGCTGGGACGACCGGCCGGGCGCCTGGTCCTGACCACCGCGTCGATGTCAGGGTGACGGCGATAACCCCGAGAAAACGATCATCGGTGGCGGCTGCCGGGGTAGAAACTCAGGGGGCGACACCGAGGAGGGCTCAATGGGGGAGATCGTGCTGGTACGGCACGGCCAGACGGAGTGGAGTGCCAACGGGCGGCACACCTCGTACACCGATCTGGAACTGACCGCCGAGGGTGAGCGGCAGGCGCGTGTCGTCGCCGATCGCCTGGCCGGCCGCTCGTTCGCCGCGGTCCTCTCGAGTCCGCGCAAGCGGGCGCTGCGCACCGCCGAACTGGCCGGGCTCGCGGTGACCGAGGTGACCGAGGACCTGGCCGAGTGGAACTACGGCGAGTATGAGGGGATCACCACCAAGAAGATCCGCGAAACCCGGCCGGACTGGTCGCTCTGGACCGACGGATGCCCCGGCGGCGAGTCCCCGGAGCAGATCGGGGCGCGGCTGGACCGGGTCCTGGCCAAGGCCCGCGAGTTCCTGGCGCAGGGTGACGTCGCGCTCGTCGCGCACGGGCACTGTCTGCGCGTGACCGGCGCACGCTGGGTGGGGCTGCCGCCGAGCGCGGGTGGTCTGCTGAAACTCGACACCGCGACGCTCTCGGTGCTCGGTTTCGAGCACGCCGTCGACCCGGTGATCGCCCACTGGAACTCGTGAGGCAGGTGCGGGCGGCGCCGGGCCTGACATAGAACACACAGGTACGGCACATGGTGGCGCACAGGCGCGAGGCGAATCGTGGAGTCACACGAGGGACCCGACGAAGAGGATCACCACCATGCTCACGCGACTCAGCCCAGGCAACACCGCGCTCAGCCCAGGGAACACCGCGCCCGCTCCGGCGCCCGACCCGGTCGTCGCCGTGATCGGGCAGCGCAGCCGGGTGGCGAGCCTGCCGCAGCATCTGCCGTCCGGCTGGTCGATGCGGCTGGTGAGCGGGGTCGACGACGTCCGCCCCGAGGAGTTGGTGCTGCTCAGCGGTGCCACGGTGCACGACGTGCGGGTGGCCCGGGCGGTGCTGCCGCGCGAGACCCGGCTGGTTGCGCTGATCGACGACTGGGCGGCCGTCGAGCTGGTCGCCGGGGTGCTGACCGCGGGTGCTGATGTCTGCGTGCGCGGCGGCCACCCGGCGATCCTCGCCGGCCACCTGGTCGCGGTGCGGCGACGACAGCTCGCGGGGCGCTGGGCGGGGGTCGGGGCGGGCCTGTGAGACCACCCCGCCGCCCCGGCCTGAGCTGGGCGTCCGGTCCGCTCGCGGCGAGCCGGGCATCGGGTCCGCCTGCGGCGAGTCGGGCATCCGGGCCGCCTACGGTGAGTTGAGCATCCGGGCCATCTCGGTGCGCGACCGTACGCCAAGCCGGGCGAAGACGTTGCGCAGGTGATGGTCCACGGTGCGCGGGCTCAGGTGCAGTTCCTGCGCCACCTCACGGTTCGTGGCACCACCGGCGACCAGCACCGCGATCCGTTCCTGCTGCGCGGTCAGCTCCAGACCGTCCAGCGCCGTCCCGGGCAGGTCGACGCGCTCCCCGGCGGCCCGCAGCTCGCGGACGCTCTGCTCGGCCCAGGGCTCGGCGTCGAGCAGCCGGAAGGTTTCCGCCGCCCGCCGCAGATGGGTGCGCGCCTCGACGTGCCGCCGTCGCCGCCGCAGGAACTTCCCGTAGAGCAGCTCGGTGTGCGCCCGCGGGAAACCGGCCTCACCGACATGCCGTAACGCCTGGGCGAAATGGGCTTCGGCGGCCTCGCTGTCGGTGGCCCGCAGCGCGCGGCAACGGTCCCGCAGCGCCAGCCACGCCGGTTGCCCGGTGCGACCGGCCCAGCGGTCGAAACCGGTGGCCACCGCGTCCAGGCCGAACGAGTTCGTACCGGCCTGCCCGGCGGCTTCCAGCAGATGCGGTACGACCGCGACCTGCAGCAGCGCCGACCCGTGTCCCGGTGGCGCGGTCACCACCCCGGCCAGGCGCAGCGCGGCGGCCGGCGCGCGCCCGTCGACCAGGTCCAGCAGCGCCAAGGCCCACTCGCAGAGTGATCGGGACGGGCCACCGGCGGCCGACTCGATCCGGGTCAGCGTGGTGGCGCGGTCACCGACCAGGGCGGCCAGCACCGCGAGCACGGCCGTGTGCACGGCGGCCAGGATCGGCTGTCCGGTGGCTCGGGCCAGGGCGGCGCCGTCGAGGGCGGCGGTGCTGGCGCAGGCGTACTCACCGGAGGCCAGCCCGGCGATCGCCGCGGTCTCCAGCGCCTGCGGCACCAGCACCGTGGCGCCCGACTCGCGGGCCAGCACCGCGGCACGCCCGGCCAGCGCGGCGGCGCGGCGGCCGTCGCCGACCAGGATCCCGGCGGTCGCGGCACGCAGCAGCGGTCCCGGTTCGATCACCCGGTCGGCCACGTCGAGTGCCCGGCGGAACCGGGCGAACGCCGCCGGCTCGTCACCGTCGGCCATCGCCGCCAGTCCCGCGACGTGGTGGAACGTCAAGGTCACCGCCGGCGGTTCGTCACCGCGCTGACGGCCCGTGACGCGGCGTGCGATCCCGGCGTACCGGCCCTGCTCCCCGGGGCGGCCGGCGGCCTCGCCGGCCAGCGCCAGCGCCTCCAGGGCGGTGACGGTGTCGGAGTCGGCGAGTTCGGCGGCCACGTCCAGGAGCAGTTCGCGGGCGCCGGGACGGCCCTCCGGCAGGCGCATCTCGGCGGTCAGCCCACGAGCGCGGACCCGGGCGTGCCCGGCCGCCTGCGGTATCCGCCGGATCAGCAGCCCAGCGTCGTGCGGCCGGCCCGCGAGCCAGGCGGACCGGGCCGCGTCGAGCAGGGCGGCCCCGCGGGCGGCCGGGTCCGGGGACAGGTCCGCGGCGAAGCGGCGGGCCTCCGCGGCGGCACCCGGTTCGGCGGTGCGGGCGGCCCAGGCCAGGTCACGGGCGAGCGCGGCGTCCGGTCCGGTCGCGGCGGCGGCCCGGTGCAGCAGTGCGGCAAGCCGCTCGCCACGGGCTTCCAGGGCCTCGGCGAGCGCCAGGTGGGCGGCATGCCGGTGGCTGCGGGGACTTTCGGCGTACGTGCAGCCGCGCACGACCGGCGACGTGAAGCGGACATCGGTGCCGTCGATGTGGATCAGCCCGAGTCGCTCGGCGGCCGCGAACCCGGCCAGCTCGTCGGCCGCGTCGACCGGCTGAGGCCCGGCCGGCTTGTCGTAAGTCGCTGTGGATGTGGATGTGGGCGCGGGGGAGGACGGAGGGGACGCGGTGGAGGGTGCGGAGGCGGCGATGGACGGCGAGGAGGGTGGGGAGGCGGTGGTGGCGGGCAGGAGGGCGGCGGGCAGGAGGGTGGCGGCGGTGAGCAGGGCGGGCAGGGTAGCCGGCGGCTGGGCGGCGGCCAGCAGGAGAAGCGTCCGGGTCCGTTCGGGGAGCGAGTTCAGTTCGGTGCGGTACCGGCGGCGCAACGGGCTGGTCGCCGGCAGCGTGGCCGGCAGCGGCTCGTAGCCGCGGCGCTGCTCCGGGGTGAGTGCGCCGGCCAGGTCGATCAGGGCGGCCGGGTTGCCGCCGGCCAGGGCGATCACCGCCGCGGCGACCTCGCGGGCCAGGTCCGGGGCGTGCTGGGCGAGCAGCTCGCGGCACTGGTCGTGGGTGAGCGGCGCGATCTCGTGGACCGGCAGGCCGCCCGGGTCGGCGCCGGCCGGCATGGTCGCGAGCACGACCAGCCGGGGGACGCGGCGGGCGGCGAACAGCACCGCGTCCCGAGACGGGCCGTCCAGCGACTGGGCGTCGTCGAGCACGCAGAGGAGCGGGCGGCGGGCGGTGATCGTACCCATCAGGCCGGTCAGCGCGAGAGACAGCGCCAGGCGCTCCACCTGCGGTGACGCGCCGCTCAGGACGCGCTTCAGCGCGGTGCGCCAGGCGGGCTCGAGGTCGGCGATCAGGTCGCGCACGGGGGCGATCAGGCGGAGCAGCGCGGCGTACGGGAGATCCGACTCGTCCCGATGGCCCGCCACCTCCAGGACCGTCCACCCGGCGCCGTCGGGCAGCGTCCGGCCGGCCGCGGCGGCGGCCACCGTGCGGGCCAGGGTGGTCCGGCCCGCGCCGTGCGGGCCGCGCGCGACGAGCACCCGGCCGGGGGCGTTGCCGTTCTCGGCCCCGGCGAGCAGGCCGGCGACGACCGGCGGAAGTTTCTGCACTAACGGTGCATCAAACATGCGGCGAGTTTTCCGTGCCGACGGCCCCAGCGAAAGGGCCCTTTCGGTTGATGAAATTTCCGGGATGTTGCCGGTTGATGACAACGCCGGTGATTTCGCCGATGCCGGACCGGCCGGAAGCCGCACAGACTGACGCTCGTCGATCCAATCCCCCGTTAAGGAGTGTCGACGTGAAGTCATTCGTCCCCGCCCGGGCCCGCCGCCTGTTCGTCACCGCGGCCGCCGTCCTCGCCCTGACCGCCGGCGCCGGTGCCACCGCCGCGCACGCCGCCGACAACCCCTACGAGCGTGGCCCGGCGCCGACCCTGTCCGCGCTCCAGGCCTCCCGCGGCCCGTTCGCCGTCTCGCAGACCTCGGTCTCCCGGTTCGCGGTCTCCGGGTTCGGCGGCGGCGAGATCTACTACCCGACGTCGACCAGCTCCGGCACGTTCGGCGCGATCGCCATCTCGCCGGGCTTCACCGCTTACTGGTCGAGCATCTCCTGGCTCGGCCCGCGCCTGGCCTCGCACGGCTTCGTGGTGATCGGCATCGAGACCAACAGCACGGCGGACCAGCCGTCCTCCCGGGGCACGCAGCTGCTCGCGGCGCTCGACTACCTGACCCGATCCAGCTCGGTGCGCAGCCGCATCGACGCCAGCCGGCTCGCGGTGGCCGGGCACTCGATGGGCGGCGGCGGCAGCCTGGAGGCGGCAAGCGACCGGCCCTCACTGCAGGCGGCCGTCCCGCTCGCGCCGTGGAACACCGACAAGTCCTGGTCGGAGCTGCGCGTCCCGACGCTGATCATCGGCGGTGAGAACGACTCCATCGCGTCGGTCTCGTCGCACTCGATCCCGTTCTACAACAGCATCCCGGCGTCGGCGGAGAAGGCGTACCTGGAACTCAACAACGCCAGCCACTTCTTCCCGCAGTCCACCGACACCTGGACCGCGGTGCAGATGACGTCCTGGCTGAAGCGTTTCGTCGACAACGACACCCGTTACGACCAGTTCATCTGCCCGGGGCCGAGCAACCTCTCCATCTCGGACTACCGGAGCAGCTGCCCGCTGAGCTGACACCGAACGGTGGGCCGGCGGTCACGACCGCCGGCCCACCGCCGTGTGCCTCACGACGCGGCAGTCGCAGAGGACTCGAGGAGCCAGGCCTATACCCGACGACGGCTCCGTCACCGCGACCGCGGTCACGAAGCGCGCGCCGGTGTCCGACGTCACGCGCACGGATTGACCAGCGATTTCGCCACGCAGAGTGACCTGGGTTACCGAATTCCGGTGGTCCGGGTCACTTTCGTCTCCGGAGTTTTACCTGGTGGATTTGGGGATGAAGCCGAGCTGCGGGATTGTTGGAACCGGAAGCGACGAGGCTTTCTCCGTCACTATCCGTCGAGGAGTTTCGACATGCAGTTCTTGCGCAACGCCCGTACCGCCTTCACCAACAACCGTGCCGAGCGCCGCGCCCACCGGCAGCTGGCCGAGGAACTGGCCGCCTTCCGCACCGCGGCCGAGCGCACCGAGCTCGACCTGATGCTGGGCCGGCACAGCGCCGAGGAGACCCGCGAGATCCACGCGATCCTCAACCGGCAGGACGCCGAGCGCCGTTACCACGAAGCCGTGCACCCGGCAGGTATCGCTGGACACCACAGCTGATCCACACTGTGCATCCGGGCCGACGAGGCCGGCCCGGGGGGTTTGCTGCTGTGCGGTCCGGACCGTCCCCGGATCAAGCACGCTGACCCGGAATCGCCCCTGGTGCGCGAAGTGCACCGGGGGCGATTCGCTTTTCCGGTTCTCTCGGTCGAATATCAGCGAAGATCAAGCTTCCCCACCCATTTTTCAGCGAGCTCGCAGAATCTTTGGGGATCCTGTGAGACATGCTTGAGGTCTCCGCGCTCGGGTGGACCGTCACCATCGGTGTCATCGTCGCCCTGCTCGCCCTCGATTTGACTCTCGGGGTGCTCCGTCCACATGTTGTCGGCTTCCGCGAAGCCGCCGGCTGGTCAATCTTCTACATCGCCGTGGCGATCGCCTTCGGCGTGGTCTTCGCGAGCATCGTCGGGTGGGATTACGGCACCGAGTACTTCGCCGGATACATCGTCGAGAAGAGCCTGTCGGTCGACAACCTCTTCGTCTTCGTGATCATCATGACCACGTTCGCGGTGCCGCAGAAGTATCAGCAGGAGGTGCTCACCTTCGGCATCATCATCGCGCTGGTGCTGCGGGTCATCTTCATCGCCGTCGGTGCCGCCCTGCTGAACGCGTTCTCGTTCATGTTCCTGATCTTCGGATTGATCCTTCTCTACACCGCGGTCCAGCTCTTCCGGCACCGCGACGAGGATCCCGACGTCGGGGACAACATGCTGGTCAAGGCCGGTCGCCGCTTCCTGCCCGTCACCGACGACTACGTCGAGGGCAAGATGATCACGCGGGTCGACGGCAAGCGGATGGTGACGCCGCTGTTCCTGGTGCTGCTCGCGATCGGCGGCACCGACCTGCTGTTCGCCCTCGACTCGATCCCGGCCGTCTTCGGCGTGACCGAGGAGGCGTACATCGTCTTCGTCGCCAACGCTTTCGCCCTGCTCGGCCTGCGTGCCTTGTTCTTCCTGGTGAAGGGCCTGTTGGACCGCCTGGTCTACCTCTCCACCGGCCTGTCGATCATCCTGGCGTTCATCGGCGTCAAGCTGGTCCTGCACTGGGCGCACAAGGACATCAACGAGAGCGTGCCGGAGGTCAGCACGCCGGTGTCGCTCGGCGTGATCCTCGGCATCCTGGTGCTGACCACGGTGCTGAGCCTGATGAAGTCCCGCAAGGATCCGTCCCTCAAGGCCCATCCGGGCAGCCTGCGCGGCAAGTCCGACCAGCAGCACGCCGACAAGTAAGTCTCGGGCCCCGGCTGATGCCGGGGCCCTTTCGTCATGCTGGCCCGGAGCCCGGAGCCCGGAGCCCGGAGCCCGGAGCCCGGAGCCCGGAGCCCGGAGCCCGGAGCCCGGAGCGGGTCGGTTACGCCGTCTGGAACGAACGCTTGGACAGGCCCATCCAGAACCCGGAGACCGACTGGTCCGGTGCGGCCTCGGGGTCGCCCGACGCGCCGAGGGTGAGGAACATCGGGGCGAAGTGCTCGATGGTCGGATGCGCGTAGGGCATGCCGGGGGCGCGCACCCGGAACTCGGCCAGCTCGTCGACCGCGCCGCGGGCCAGGGTTTCGGCGGTCCAGGCGTCGAACTCGCGGGACCAGCCGGGAGCGGCCGCCTCGGGGCGCCAGTCGCGCAGGAACGGCAGCCCGTGGGTGGTGAAGCCGGAACCCACGATCAGGACCCCCTCGTCGCGCAGCGGGGCGAGCCGGGCGCCCAGGTCCAGCAGCCGGTCCGGTTCCAGGGTGGGCAGCGACATCTGGAGCACCGGGATGTCGGCGTCCGGGTACATCACGGTCAGCGGCACGTAGGCGCCGTGGTCGAGGCCGCGGCCGGTGCGCGCGACGGTCTCGGTGTCCGGCATCAGGGCGGCCACCCGGTCGGCAAGCTCCGGCGCACCCGGTGCGGGGTAGCGCACCTCGTAGTACTTCTGGGCGAAACCGCCGAAGTCGTAGACGAGCGGGGCCGGTGTGGTGGCGCCGAGCATCAGCGGGGCCGACTCCCAGTGTGCCGAGGCCATCAGGATCGCGGTGGGGCGGGGCAGGCCGGCGGCGAGCTCCTGCAACTGGGCGACCCAGGTGGGGTCGTCGACCAGCGGCGGGGCGCCGTGGCTCAGGAAAAGCGCGGGCATCCGCACGGTGGCCTCCTTGAAACTTCAACCTTTTCAGCAACCGTAGCGGGAAATTATTGCACCGTCAACTATCCGCTTGAGTAATTACTTTCTGTAGTTTCCCCAGGAAGTTGATCACGCTCCGCAGGGGGCCGGGTCGCCGCGGCCCGCAGTGACCCCCATTTCGAGGTCATTAAATATTTACGAACGGCGCGCAGGTCGGGGCCTATATTGATCGACGCTCAAAGTCCCAGTCCAAGAGTGTGATCAACAACGCCTACTATGGACCCGACATTTGTCTCATCTGGACGTTGCGCCGAGCGGCGAGAGCTGGCAGGCTACCTCCGGTCGCGCCGGGGGGAGCGCACAGTAATTGCTTCGTGATGCGTCACCACATTACTCAAGGTGAACTGCGCGGGCATTTCCCAGGCGTCGAGAGGAGAACCAGCAGTGGCGTCGCCGCCGCAGCTACCGCCCGCGGATGACCTCTATCTAACTGCTCACGACACCATTCGTGGCAGTTCCCTGCTGTCACCGGCCACACTCGGCCTCGGTCTCGGCGCGGCACTGCTCGGCGAACTGATGTTGTGGCGGCGCGTCGACCTCGTCGAGACCGAACTCGTGGTCATCGACGAACGGCCGACCGGCGACGCCGCGACCACCGCCGTGCTGGAACAGCTGCGCCGGGAAGCGGGCCAGCACGGCGTGCGCAACTGGCTCGCCTATCTCTCCACCGGCATCGCCACCGACCTGGTCGAGCGCCGCCTCGCCCGGATCGGGCTGATCAAGCGGGTGGAGAAGCGTGGGTTGTTCGGCGGGACGAAGGTCTCCTTCGTCCCGGCGGACTCGATGACGGCGGGCTGGCCCGCCACCCGGATCCGCACCAAGGTCTCCCGCGACGAGCCGCTTGACGTGGCCGACCTGCTTCTCGCCGGGCTGATCCTCGCCACCGGCCTGGACCAGCACGTGCTTGCGACTCTCAACGCCCGCGACCGGGCCCGGCTGTTCGAACAGTTCCGCCGGCACTTCCCGGCCATGTTGCAGCAGCTCGTCGCCCAGGCCGAGGCGGCCGTGGGCGACGCGGTCATGGCCCGGCGCGCCTGATACGCCTCAACCCACCCCCGAAAACAAAGAAAATCTGGAGTCCCGCGTGTCCTCGACCGCAACCCAACCCCCCGGAAGTCAGCTGTCCGACGCCTTGGCCCGCGACCGGCTCGGCGTCCCCGCGATCGTCTTCTTCATGATGTCGGCGGCCGCCCCGCTGACCGTGGTCGCCGGCGTGGTGCCGACCGGTCTGGCCGTCACCGGGCTGACCGGTATCGCGATCGCCTTCCTCGCGGTCGCCCTGGTCCTGGCGATCTTCTCGGTCGGCTACGTCGCGATGGCCCGGCACATCGCGAACGCCGGCGCCTTCTACGCGTACATCTCGCAGGGTCTCGGCAAGCCGGTCGGCGTCGGCGCCTCCTGGGTCGCGCTGCTGTCGTACAACATGTTCCAGGTCGCCTCGTACGGCGGTTTCGGCGCGATCGCGCAGCCGCTGTTCCTGGACTGGTTCGGTGTGGACGTCCAGTGGTGGATCCTCGCCCTGGCCGCCTGGGCGCTCGTCGCCGTCCTGGGTGTCCGTGACGTGGCCGTCAACGGCAAGGTGCTGGCCACCCTGCTGGTCGCCGAGATCGCGCTGACCGTGATCTTCGCGATCGCGAACATGACCATGGACGGGTTCACCCCCTCCGCCGACGCGCTCGACCCGGGCACGCTGGTCGGCGCCGGCTCCGGCGCCCTGCTGGTCATGGCGGTCACCGGCTTCGTCGGCTTCGAGCAGTCGGTGGTCTTCTCCGAGGAGTCGCGCGACCCGCGCCGCACGGTCCCGCGCGCCACCTACGTCGCGATCGCGCTGATCGCCGTGACCTACGCGTTCGCCTCCTGGGCGATGATCTCCGCGGCCGGCGACAACGTCGTGCAGCGTGCCGGCGAGGAGGGCCCGGAGCTCTTCTTCAACCTGGCCGCCGTCCAGCTCGGTGACACGGCCCTGCACATGGGCCACATCCTGTTCCTCACCTCGCTGATCGCCGCGTCGATCTCGTTCCACAACATCATCGCCCGCTACATGTTCTCGCTCGGCCGCGAAGGCGTGCTGCCGCGCGCGTTCGGCCGGACCGTCCCGGGCACCGGCGCGCCGAAGAACGGCTCGCTCGCGCAGTCCGCGGTCGGCCTCGTCGTGATCGTGCTCTTCGCGGTGATGGGCTGGGACCCGCTGGTCGAGCTCTTCTTCTGGGGCGGCAGCGGCGGTGGCCTCGGCGTGCTGCTGCTGGTCACGCTCACCTCGTTCGCGGTGATCGGCTACTTCGCCCGCAACAAGGTGGGCGAGGACGTGCTGCACCGGGTGATCGCGCCGGTCGTCAGCTCGGTGATCCTGCTGGTCATGTCGTACCTGGCTGTGGACAACATCGCCAAGCTGCTCGGCGTGGAGCCGGGCAGTACCCCGGCGATCGTGGTGCCCAGCGCGTTCGCCGTGCTGTTCGTCGCCGGCGTGATCTGGGCGCTCTACCTGCGCTCCGCGCGGCCGCAGACCTACAGCGGCATCGGCCTCGGCGCCCGCAGCGCCACCACCGGCGGCGGCGGCTTCTCGGCCGCCCTCAACGAGAACACGGAGTACAACCGATGAGCGACCTCGTGATCCGCCAGGCCCGGCAGGACGAGATCCCGGCCGTCGGCGCGATGGTTTCCAACGCCTTCGACGACCTGGCCGCCAACCACTACCTGGTGCCGGTTCCGGCCGAGCGCGAGAAGGTGATGGCCGGCTTCTTCGCCCTGGAGTCGGAGACCGCCTTCAAGCAGGGCCGGATCGACGTCGTCGACCACCCGGACGGTGGCTACGCGGCCGCCGCGGTCTGGTTCGACCGGGTCACCGACCTGCCCGAGGCGGAGGCCTACATGGACCGCCTCGGCGCGATCGCGGGTGAGCACCTGGAGCGGTTCGGTGCCCTGGGCGAGCTGTTCGAGAAGAACCACCCGCAGGACCCGCACTGGCACCTGGCGTTCCTCGCGGTCCGCCCGTCCGAGCAGGGCCGCGGCCTGGGTGGCGCCCTGATGGAGCACGTGCACGCGGAGCTCGACGCGGACGGCGTCCCGGCCTACCTGGAGGCCACGAACGAGAACAACGTCCGTCTCTACCGCCGCCACGGCTACCAGCCGATGGACCCGTTCCAGATCTACCTGCCGGACGGTACGGCGTTCTACCGGATGTGGCGCGCCGGGTCCTGACGACCGGCGTGACGTCGAGCCGGGGTACGGGCGGTAGCGCCCGTGCCCCGGCTTTCGCGTCGACCCGCCCGGGAGCTATTGACGCGGGAGCGGTCAGGTAATTACATCGGAACCAGGTCCGACCCGCTGTCGCCATCCGGCCACAGCGGGTGAGCGACGCCCCTGGCCGGCCGAAGGGACCCGCGGATGCCCGCTGACGACGTGCAGACCGGCCGGCCGGCGCGTGCCCGGCCGGCGACGACCACTCCGCGGGTCAACCCGCTGGTGCGGCAGGGGAGTTCCGCCGAGCGCCCCTACGAGGTGATGGTCACCCCCGAGAACGCCGGCTGGGACCACAGCGGACTACGGGTGGTGCACCTGCCGGTCGGTGGCCGCGTCCGGTTCCTGACCGGCAACGACGAGATGCTGGTCCTGCCGCTGTCCGGCAGTTGCGACGTGGCCTGCGACGACGAGCGGCTCACCCTCACCGGCCGGCGCTCGGTCTTCTCCCGGGTGACCGACTTCGCCTATCTGCCCCGCGATTCCGTGGTCACCGTGCGCGCGCCGAACGGTGGCCGCTTCGCGCTGCCCGCCGCCCGGACCGGCCGCAAGCTGCCGTTCCGGTACGGCCCGGCCGAGGACGTGCCGGTCGAGCTGCGCGGTGCCGGGCAGGCCAGCCGCCAGGTCAACAACTTCTGCACGCCGGAGAGCTTCGAGGCCGATCGCCTGATCGCCTGCGAGGTGCTCACCCCGGGCGGCAACTGGTCGTCCTACCCGCCGCACAAGCACGACGAGGAGGGACCCGGCGAGTCCAGCCTCGAGGAGATCTACTACTACGAGGTCACCGGTGCGCCGGGCGGCGGGCCCGGCTCCGGCTTCCAGCGGGTGTACGGGCACCCCGACCGGCCGATCGACGTCTGCACCGAGGTGCGTACCGGGGATGTCGTGCTCATCCCGTACGGCTGGCACGGGCCGTCGATGGCCGCGCCGGGTTACGACCTGTACTACCTGAACGTGATGGCGGGGCCGGGGGAGCGGCGCTGGCAGGTCAGCGACGACCCGGCACACGGGTGGGTGCGGGCCGGCTGGGCGGGGCAGGCGGTCGACCCGCGGTTGCCGCTCACGTCGGCCCGGGAGAAGCGGCGCTCTGGTTGAGTGGGCGCCGGCTCCGTCCCCGTACCCGATGCGGGGTCTGCTGCCCGGCGTGCCGAAGCCCGCCGGGCAGAACCGCTCAGCTGGGCAGGATCAGCACCTGGCCGGGGATGATCCGGTCGGGGTTGTCGAGCACGTCCCGGTTGAGCCGGAAGATCTCCGGCCAGCGGTTGGCATCGCCCAGGTGTGCCTGCGCGATGGCGCTCAGGGTGTCGCCGCGCTTGACGACATGCAGGCGCGGGATCGGCCCGACCGGTTCCTGCTCCGGCAGGACGAAGACCTGGCCCACGAAGATCCGGTTGGGATCGCGGATGTCCTTGCGGTTCAGCACGTAGATCTGCGTCCACCGGCGCTCGTCGCCCAGTTCGCGCTCGGCGATGCCGGTGAGGGTGTCGCCGGACCGGACCGTGTAGGTGCGCGGTTTCGGCGGCGCCGCCGGCCCGCCCAGGACGCCGGCCAGCCGCAGCAGGTCGGCGAGCTCGTAGGTGCCCGGTTTCGCCGCCGGCAGGCTGGGCCGCCAGCCCGGCACCTTGAGGATCGAGTCGGCGCTGCGCCGGATCAGGCCGATCAGCACCTCGGCCACCATCGTGCTGCCGACCCGGCCGAGCCGGGCGCCCTGATGGGCGACCTGTGCCTCGGCGAGGATGTAGTACCAGAGCGGGGTCCGGGTCAGCAGGCTGCCCTGGCGCAGGGCCCGGGCCTGGTCGCCGTTCTCGTCACCGGTCGCGGCGAGGAGCTGCTGAGGGGTCAGCACCGGCTCGCCGAGCAGCTGGGCGACCGCCTGGCCGGTGGGCAGACGCAACCGGTACCCGCGGAGCAGGTTGCGCACCGCCAGCCGGGCCGCGAGGTCGGGCTTCTCCCGCTCGCCCTCCAGGGTCTGCAGGTTGAACAGCGCGGAGTCGCCGACCTTCGCCAGCGTGGTGTCGATCTTTCGAGCCTTCTGGGCGTCGTCCCCGACGATGTTCTCCCACTCGATGATCCAGTTGTTGGGCAGCGTCGGCAGGTTGCGCAGTTCCCCGCTGAACGCGGTGAACGTGAAGAGGTCCTCCAGGGTCGCCGGTCCGCTGTTCGCGGCGCCGAACCTGAAGTTGACGTTGAAGTTGTAGCCGGCCCGGACCATCGAGTGGCCGAACCGGTAGGCGGCCACCGAGAACTCGAGCGGCATGTAGAAGCTGGCGCCGTACGGGTCGAACCAGCGGTTACCGTTCTTGACCAGGTCGTCGACGACCGCCGGGTCGCAGACCCGCCGCAGGAAGTCGTGCACGACGATGTGCTGGTAGTGCTGGCGCAGCGTGCGCCGGGCGGTCTCGAACGGCAGGCCCTGCTTGACCAGGACATTGTGTGCCTTGAGGAACGCCAGGTGCAGCTGCGAGATGATGGTGTTCTCGTCGTTGCGGCCGTCGCCGATCAGGGCCGCACGGTCCAGCTCGGGCCGCGGGCTCGGGCCGAGACGCGGCAGGTCGTTCTGGTTGTCCTTGCCCGGGACCTGCTGGAACGGGGTGCTGCCGGACACCACGTCGGTGTTCGAGCCGATCTGCATCTTGTCCTGGTTGGCCGGGTCGCGGGGCGCGGGCGGCTCGTAGACGCTGTCCAGGTCGAGCGTGGCGGTGCGGCCGTTGCGCAGCGCGGTGCGCACGTCGGCCAGCGGCATCGGCACCATGTTCTCGTCGACCAGGTCGGCGGCGGCGCCGGAGCCGGGGTTCTGGATCTCCAGGGTGATGTCGTGGTCGACGAACTGCCCGAAGTAGGTGTAGGCCGCCGGAATCGGGCTGTCCTGACCCCGCACGTCCGGGTCGGCCATCGCCGTGCCGAGCGCGGCCAGGTTCCTGGTGGTCTCCGGGGTCTGCTCGACGAGGTTGGCCGGGTTGTCCTGCAGGCTCGGGAAGAGCAGGTCGAACGGGCCCGGCGGCGGCGCCCCCACCAGAGCGAAGGCGGCGGTGGACCGGGCGCTGAAGGCGACGATGTCGTCCCGTGCGGTGTTGAGGTCTACTTCGGTCAGGGGTCGTCCGTGTGCGAGACGCGCCATGATGGTTCCCTTCGCGACATATGGCGAGACGGCCGCGCGAGAGGCGTGGCCCTGGGGCTCACGTTCGGTAGCTCTACCCGGGCCACCATAGGCAGCGTGCGCCACTCAGTGAGACGCGTGGATGACACATCGGAGTGGTTGTGTTCGCAGATGGCGTCCATTCAGCCGTTCGGGTGTGTCCGATCGCTGCGCAGTCCCTCGAACGCGAGCGCGGCCACCGTCCCGGCGAGGACCGCGGGGTCGCCGCGGTCCGGCCGGTACCACTCGATGAGGGAGTTCACCATGCCGAAGAGCAGCCGGGCGGCGGTCGCCGGGTCCACGTCGGCGCGGACGCCACCCTCGGCCTGGGCCTGCGCGACCAGGTCGGCGACGAGCCGGTCGAACTCGCGGCGCCGGGACAGCGCGTGCTGCTCGGCCTCGGTGTTGCCGCGCACCCGCAGCAGCAGGGTGACGAACTCGAGGCGCTCGGCCAGCACCAGCACACTCCGGCGGACCAGTTGCTCCAGCCGGGCGGTCGCCGTGGTGGCCTGGGCGGCGGTCTCGGCGGCGGCCTCGAAGAGACCGTCCAGCGCCCGGTCGACCGCCATCGTCAGGAGTTGTTCCTTGCTGATGACGTGGTGGTAGAGCGTGGACTTGGTGATGCCCAGCGACATGGCCACGTCGAACATGCTGGTGGCGTCGTAGCCGCGGGTGTTGAACAGGCGCACCGCGGCGTTGAGCACGGCGTCCTGGTCGTGGCCCGGGCGTCCGCGGCGGCGCGGTGTCATGGTCGGAATCTACTGGCGATGTGCCAGAGCGCCGTCAAGGGGTTGATTTACCGACCGAGTGGTTGGTTAATGGTGGGGTGAATCCCGCAGAGCTGTTCGAGGCCCATCGTGAGCTCCTGACGCGCGCGGTCGAGGCGACCGTCGCGCGGGACTACTGGTCGGCCTTCCCGGAGTCCCCCAGCAAATCCGTCTACGGCGCCGAGGCCGCACCGGCCGGTGAGCGCGCCTTCACCGCGCTGCTCGGCAAGCCGTTCCCGGTGGAGGTGCCCGGCGCCACCGGCACGGTCAGCACCGAGCGCTCGCCCTACGGGCTGGAGTTGGCCGTCAGCTACCCCCGGGCCGACCCGCACGCCCTGATCGCGGCCGCCCGTGCCGCCACCCCGGCCTGGCGGGCCGTCGGCCCCGAGGGCCGCGCCGGCGTCGCCGCCGAGATCCTGCGCCGGATCAACGCCGCGAGCTTCGAGATGGCCCACGCCGTGCAGCACACCACCGGTCAGGCCTTCGTCATGGCGTTCCAGGCCGGCGGCGCCCACGCGCAGGACCGCGGCCTCGAGGCGGTGGCCTTCGCGCTGGCCGCCACCACCCGGCTGCCGTCCCGGTCGTCCTGGGCCAAGCCGCAGCGCGGCGCCGACCCGCTGAGCCTGGAGAAGACCGCCACCGTGGTCGGCCGGGGCGTCTCCGTGGTGATCGGCTGCACCACGTTCCCCACCTGGAACAGTTACCCCGGTATCTTCGCCAGCCTGGTCACCGGCAACCCGGTGATCGTGAAACCGCACCCCGGCGCGGTCCTGCCGCTCGCCATCACCGTGCGGATCTGCCGCGAGGTGCTCGCCGAGGCCGGCCTCAACCCCGATGTCGTCACCCTCGCCGCCGAGGAGCCCGGCGACGGCATCGCCGCCACCCTGGCGACCCACCCCGACGTGCGGATCGTCGACTTCACCGGCTCGAGCGAGTTCGGCGACTGGCTGGAGGTCAACGCGCGGCAGGCCGTCGTCTACACCGAGAAGGCCGGTCTCAACACGGTGATCGTCGACTCCACCGGCGACTACCGGGGGCTGCTGCGCAACCTGGCCTTCTCGCTGTCGCTCTACAGCGGCCAGATGTGCACCACCCCGCAGAACATCCTGGTCCCGCGCGGCGGGATCACGACCGACGCCGGGCACCGCACCCCCGAGCAGTTCGGCGACGACCTGGCCGCCGCGCTCGACAAGCTGCTCGGCGACCCGGCCCGAGCCGCCGGCACGCTCGGCGCGATCGTCAACGACGGCGTGCTCGCCCGGCTGACCGAGGCGTCCGGCGCCCCCGGTGTGGTGCACGCGTCGGCCACCGTCGCCGACCCGCAGTTCCCCTCGGCCGTGGTCCGGACCCCGCTGGTGTCCCGGCTCGACGCGGCCGACGAGAAGGTCTACACGCGGGAGTGGTTCGGCCCGGTCTCCTTCGTGATCACGACCGATTCGACCGAGCACAGCCTGCGGATCTTCACGGAGACCGTGCGGGCGCACGGCGCGCTCTCCGCCCTCGTGCACTCCACGTCGCCCGAGGTGCTCGACGCGGCCCGGGAGGCGGCCCTCGACGCCGGCATCCACCTGTCGGAGAACCTGACGGGCGGTGTCTTCGTGAACCAGACGGCCGCCTTCAGCGACCTGCACGGCAGCGGGGCCAACCCGGCGGCCACCGCGGCGCTGACCGACGACTGGTTCGTCAGCGGCCGGTTCTTCACCCTCCAGTCGCGGCGGCACTCATGAGCGCCTTCGACGAGGCGATCGCCCGTGACCAGCGGGTCGAGCCGGCCGACGACATGCCGGAGGGCTACCGGAAGACGATGATCCGGCAGATCGCCCAGCACGCCCATTCGGAGATCATCGGCATGCAGCCGGAGGGGGAGTGGATCACCCGGGCGCCGACGCTGCGCCGCAAGGCGATCCTGCTGGCCAAGGTGCAGGACGAGGCCGGCCACGGGCTCTACCTCTACTCGGCGGCCGAGACGCTCGGCGCCGACCGGGGTGACCTGACCCGGCGGCTGATCGAGGGCCGGCAGAAATACTCGTCGATCTTCAACTACCCGACCCTGTCGTTCGCCGACGTCGGCGTGATCGGCTGGCTGGTCGACGGCGCCGCGATCTGCAACCAGGTGCCGCTCTGCCGCAGCTCCTACGGTCCCTACGCCCGGGCCATGATCCGGATCTGCAAGGAGGAGTCGTTCCACCAGCGGCAGGGCTACGAGCTGCTGCTGACCATGATGCGGGGCACCGACGCGCAGCGAGCCATGGTGCAGGAGTCGGTGGACCGCTGGTGGTGGCCGTCGCTGATGATGTTCGGCCCGCCCGACGCCGACTCGCCGAACACGGCGCAGTCGATGGCCTGGAAGATCAAGCGGCACACCAACGACGAGCTCCGGCAGCGCTTCGTCGACATGACGGTGCCGCAGGCCGAGGCGCTCGGCGTCACGCTGCCCGACCCGGAGCTGCGGTTCGACGCCGAGCGCGGCCACTACCACTTCGGGCAGCCCGACTTCGAGGAGCTGCGGCGGGTGATCTCCGGCGGCGGGCCGATGAACGAGCAGCGGATCGCCCGGCGCCGGCAGGCCGACGAGGACGGCGCCTGGGTGCGGGAGGCGGCCGCGGCGCACGCGGCGAAACTGGCGGAGGTGGCGCGATGAGACACGAGTGGCCGCTCTTCGAGGTCTTCGTCCGGGCCAAGCGGGGTCTCAACCACGTGCACGTGGGTTCGCTGCGGGCCGCCGATCACGAGATGGCGCTGCACCACGCGCGTGATCTCTACACGCGGCGCAACGAGGGGGTCAGCATCTGGGTGGTGCGCTCCGACCAGGTCGCCACCACGGACCCGGGTGAGAAGGAGTCCTTCTTCGAGCCCAGTGGGGACAAGGTCTACCGGCATCCCACCCACTACACGATCCCCGAGTCGGTGCCGCACATCTGAGGTGGTTCCCATGTCTTTCGACGACGCATATCAGGCCTTGACCGATCATGACGACGACGCCCGCTGGGCGTACGGGACGGGCTTCACCGATCCGCTGGCCGGCGTGCCGTCCGAGGTGCCGCCCGAGGTGGACGCCGCGGACCTGGCGTCCTACTGCCTGATGCTCGGTGACGACGCGCTGATCCTGTCGCACCGGCTGCAGGAGTGGGTGACGCGGGCGCCCGAGCTGGAGGACGAGCTGGCTCTGGCCAACATCGCGCTCGACCTGCTCGGGCAGGCGCGGCTGCTGCTGACCAGGGCCGGGCAGGTGCTGGAGTGCTCCGAGGACGACCTCGCCTTCCGGCGCGACACCACGGACTTCCGCAACGTGTGCCTGGCCGAGCGCGCCGACGGCGACTTCGCGGCGCTGATCGCCCGGCTGTTCGTGCTGGTCTCCTGGCGGCTCGCGGCCTTCGACCGGCTGACCGGCTCGCGCGATGCGATGCTGGCGGCGATCGCTGCCAAGGGTGTCAAAGAGCTGACCTACCACCGGGACTACGCCGCCCAGTGGGTGGTTCGCCTCGGTGACGGCACCGCGCTCTCCCACGACCGGATGGCGACGGCGATCTCCGCGGTGATGCCGGCGACGGCCGAGCTCTTCGAGACGCATCCGGTGGAGGAGCGGCTGGCGGCCACCGGGGTCGCCGTCGATCCGGCGTCGCTGCGCCACGAGTTCAACGCGGTGCTGTCCGAGGTGCTCACGGCCGCGCGGCTGTGGCCGGTGCCGTTCGCGGCGGGCACCGCGACCTACCCGCCCGGGCGGCACCGCGGTTCCGGCGGGCGCGACGGCCTGCACACCGCGGGGCTGACCGGCGTCCTCGTCGAGATGCAGAGCGTGGCCCGGGCCGTCCCCGGAGGTGTGTGGTGAGCACGGCCGAGCTGGTGGTCGGCTCCGTCGTCGACCCGGAGCTGCCGATGGTGACCCTGGCCGAGCTGGGTGTGGTGCGGTCCGTGCGGCAGGACGGCGACACCGTGGTGGTGACCGTGACGCCGACCTATTCGGGCTGCCCCGCGATGGACAGCATCCGCGCCGACATCCGGTCCTCGTTGCGGCGGGCCGGGTTCACCGCGGTCGACGTGCGTACCGTGCTGGCCCCCGCCTGGACCACCGACTGGATCAGCGAGTCCGGCCGCCGCAAGCTGGCCGAGGCCGGCATTGCACCGCCCGGCCCGGCACCCCGGCGCGCGTCCGGTCCGGTCCCGCTGACCCTCGTCGCCCGGCCGGTCGCAGTGGCCTGCCCGCGGTGTGGCTCCGCGCGGACCGAGCTGGTCACCGCGTTCGGCGCCACCGCCTGCCGGGAGCTGCGGCGATGCCCGCGATGCCGGGAGCCGTTCGAGCACATGAAGGAGATCTGACGTGGCGGCCCGGGAGTTCCATGCGCTGCGGGTCGCGGCGGTCGACCGGCTCTGCTCCGACGCGGTCGCCGTGACGTTCGCCGTGCCGCCCGAGCTGGCCGGCCGGTTCGACTTCCGGCCGGGCCAGTCGCTCACCGTGCGGCGCGGCGGGGGCGTCGACGAACGCCGGACGTACTCGATCTGTGCCCCGGCCGGTGCGCCACCGAGGATCGGGGTCCGTGAGGTGCCCGGCGGGCTGATCTCCAGCTGGATCGTGCGCGACCTGCGGCCCGGCGACCTGATGGAGGTGGCGCCGCCGTCCGGCAGCTTCACCCCCGACCTGAGCACCGGCGGCCGGCACGTGCTGATCGCGGCGGGCTCGGGCATCACGCCGGTGCTGTCGATCGCCGGTTCGCTGCTGCGGGATGCGGCGGCCGAGGTGGTGCTGCTCTACGGGAACCGGCGCTCCGGGACGGTGATGTTCGCCGAGGAGCTGGCCGACCTCAAGGACGCGTACCCGGACCGGCTCCAGATCGTCCACGTGCTGTCCCGGGAGCCCCAGGAGGTCGACCTGTTCAGCGGGCGGCTCGACGCCGACCGGCTCCGGGCACTGCTGCCGCTGCTGGTCGACGTGCCGGCGGTCGACCACTGGTGGCTGTGCGGGCCGTTCGGCATGGTCACGGCGGCGACCGAGACCCTCGGTGAAGCCGGGGTCGAGCCGCAGCGGATCCACCGTGAGCTGTTCTGGGTCGACGAGGCGCCACCCGAGCCGGTCCGCGACGAACCCGGGCCGCAGGGCCCGAGCAGCGAGGTGACGGTGGTGCTCGACGGGCGGTCCACGACGGTCGACGTCGAGGACGGCACGGCCCTGCTCGACGGACTCCAGCGATCCCGGCCCGACCTGCCGTTCGCGTGCAAGGGCGGGGTGTGCGGCACCTGCCGGGCCCGCGTGGTCGACGGCGAGGTGACGATGCGGCGCAACTTCGCGCTGGAACCCGCCGAGGTGGCCGCCGGGTTCGTGCTCACCTGCCAGGCACGGGCGGTGTCGCCGAAAGTGGTGGTCGACTTCGACCAGTGAGGCACGTCCGGCGAGAGCCAACGGCCGGGACCCACGCACGCGTGCGTGGGGGTGAACGCGGGCCCGCCGGCCGGCGGGGTGAGCGCCCGGCACGACCGCCGGTGCCCACCCCGCACCGCATGTCATCCCGGCAGCTGGGCCAAGGCGAAGATCTGGCTCTCCGGCGGACCGCCGGCGGGGGTGAAGTCGACGGTCTCGATGCTGAGCACGGTGAAACCGGTGCGCTCCAGCAACGCCGTCAGGTCGGGCTGCGGATATCCGGACACCCGCACCGGCATGCCGAGGAACTCGACCGGCACACTGTCGGCGTCGAAGTTGACCATGCCGATGGCGACGTACCCGCCGGGCGTGAGCCAGCCGGCGACCTTCCGCAGCGTCGTCTCGATCCTGGCCTTGCTCAGCATGAGCAGGGAGAAGAACGCGGTCACCGCCTGGAACGACCCGAAGTCGGCGGGCAGTTCGGCGAAGTCGCCCTGCACGAACTCGGCCGCCGGCACCTGGGAACGGGCCGCGGTCAGCATGCCCGCGGAGATGTCGACCCCGACGACGCGGTGGCCGGAATCGGTCAAGGTCTTCGCCGTGGGTACGCCCGTGCCGCACCCCAGGTCGAGCACCGACGAACCGGCGGGAAGCAGGTCACTGATGCGCTCGGTGAGCGCGGCCTGGAACGGATTGTGGCTGTGCTCGCCCTGGTATTTCTCGGCGAGCTGATCGAAAACCTCCATGCGCGGGACGGTACGGGGAAACGATCTACAGTGGAACGTCCGTTCAGAGGAGACGGGTGATGCGTTCGGTGGCGATCCGCCCGTCCAGCCGGCCCCGGTCCAGGTTCGCGCACAACACGATCGACGCCCCCGCGGTCAACGGGGCCATCAACCAGATCATCGGCTCCTCGACGGTCGACGTCTCGATCAGCACCCGGTCACCGGCGACGATCCCGCGCGACCGGGCCACTTCGGCGGCCACCGCGCCGTACTCCCCGAACGTGGTCCCGTCGACGGTCGCGACCTCGCGTTCGCCACCGCTGCCCGACGGCGGCTGCGCACCCCAGTGAGCCAGCGCGGCCGGCGGATAGTCGCGGTACCCCATCGGCACGTCCGGGGTGGGCGCGCCGGCGGGCGCGAGCCCGAGCACGAACCGATGCGGCGCCGCCGGGATCTCCTCGAGCCAGCTGCCGACCCGCCGGCGCTCCACGAACGTGACATCCAGCGCCGGACCCCGGTCGGGGGAGAGCCCGGCCGACGCCCAGCCCCGGAACGACACCTCGATCCCCGCCGCCCAGACACCGAGCAGCACGACGGCGGTCTGCCAGTGCGGCGGCAGCAGGACGCCGGCCCGGTGGCCGGGCCGCAGACCGCACTCGCTGGTCAGCAGGTCCGCGGTGGCGGCAACCCAGGCGCCGAGCTCGGGCGCGGTGAGGCCGGTGCGTTCCCCGGTGGCGTCGTCGTAGAAGGTGAGAATCTCGCTGCCCATCGCCATCCCACGATATCGGTGGCGGGGCGCGGCCCGGAATCACCCGCTGGGGGTCAGGCCGCGTGGAGCAGGTGGCGGTCGCGGGCGCCGGCGGCGTACCGAACCAGCAGGTGAACGGTCTCCGGCCCGGCCTCGCCGTCCGCGTCCAGACCGGTCCGGGCCTGGAAGTAACGCACCGCCTCGGCCAGTTCCGCCGCGTCGGGCCCGATCGTGACACCCAGGTCCGCGAAGAGGGCACGCAGCGTCACCGGATCGGCGGGCGGGGTGTGATCCGTCCAGCCGATCAGGCCGCCGACGGCGGTGCCGACCACGCTGAGCATTCCTCGTGCGGACATCGTTGCCTCCCGGTGCGAGCTGGTACATCCAGCTTCGCGGGACACCCTGTGCACGACATCTGACGGAAGGCTGCGGTTCCGGTGGGCCTCTGCCACTTTCGGCCGAGGCCCCCTGCCACCCGAGGGCGTCGGGCTAGGCGATCAGATTCGGCCACTGATCGAGTACGAGCTACGCGTCCCACCCCGGGCGGAGGGCACCGGAACTCCCGCATGCAACGGCATCGCGGCACCCACGGCCGAACTCAGGTGTGGCAGAGGTGGGACCGGGCCAGTCTCACGAGTTCGCGGGCGTCGGGAGTGCTCAGGCCGTACTCGCCGAGGCTCTTGGCCACCACGACCCGCCGCTTGCCGGCGGCGAGTCCCTGGCAGGCCTGATCTCCCAGCTCGCTGATCTCTTCCGGTCGCAGGTCGAGCGCTACTGCGGGGATCTCGGTGCGTACCGCGGCGACGAACCCGGCCGACGGCGCCGGCGCCGGCCAGACCGGCTCGAGCACGGCCGGTGCGCCGGGTGCCGAGGGCGACGCCGCCGAACCGAGGGACGCCGACACGGCGGGTGACGGTACGAGGCGGACGGTCAACGATGCGGAGGGTGACGGCGCGGGGGAGGTGACGGCCGGGGCTGCTTCCTTCCACTGCGGTACGGGCTGCGGCGCCCCGCATCCGGTGACCGCCGGGACCGCCGCGGCGGCCAGCAGGACGAGGCCGGCTCGCCTCACCGCTGCTCCGGTTCCGCGTCCGGAGCAGCCACCGCGTCGGTGTCGCGCTCGGTGGCGAAGCGGGGGAGCAGCGTCGGCAGCGCGCCACGCAGAGCGGCCGCCGGTTCGGTGATCGTCGGGCCGAAGGGACGACGTTCGACAACCGTTCGTGTGGTGTTCGTGGGGGACACGCGGGGAACCTTAAAGGCCGCCGGCCCCGGTGCCCGGCGGCGCGCCGGACGCGCCCGGATGTCCAGGCTGAGCCACCCGGACGGGCGACCGCGCTCACTCCGACGAGGGACAGTGCGCGCTGTCGGCGACGGGCGCAAGCGACGGCGTGGGCCGCGCGGACCCGGCGGTGGGCGGCGCGGACCCGGCGGTGGGGTGCGCGGGGATCGAAGCTGACGCGCGCACAGGGAAGTCACAGACAGCTCACCGCTTCGCGACAACGTGGCGGCGCATCGTCGAGGCATGACCGATCTGCTGATCCGCCCCGCGAACCTCGACGAGCAGCCGCCCACCCCGCCGGCGCCGCCCCTTCCGCCGGTCATGGCCGGGCCACCGCGGGATCCGCGCTGGGCGAAGCGGATCGCCGGTGGCGCCGCGGTGCTGGTGCTGATCGGCGGGGGTGGCAGCGCCGGTGCCTACCTGATGGAGGAGCACCTGGCGAGCCGGGCAGCGGCGGTGCCGGCCGGCCAGGCCGCGGCTGTCAGCGAGACCGTCACCGAGGGCAGCGACCTGGCGCCGATCGTGGCGAAAGTGCAGCCGAGCGTCGTGACCGTGCTGGTGGACGGCGCGCGGTCGTCGTCGCTCGGTTCGGGTGTGGTGATCGGCGCCGACGGCCTGATCCTGACCAACAACCACGTGATCGAGTCGGACGGCACGGTGAGTGTGCGGTTGTCGACCGGCCGGACGGTTCCGGCGCGGGTCGTCGCCGCCGACGCCACGCACGACCTGGCCCTGGTGCAGGCGACCGGCCTGTCCGGGCTGGCGCCTGTCACGTTCGCCACCGACGACAGCATTGCCGTGGGCGACACCGTGCTCGCGTTCGGGGCGCCGCTGGGCCTGGAAGGAACCGTCACCTCCGGCATCGTCTCGGCCCTGGATCGCAGCCTGGACACCGAGGGCGAGCAGCTCGGCGGCCTGCTGCAGACCGACGCCCCGATCAACCAGGGCAACTCCGGCGGCGCCCTGGTCGATCTGTCCGGCCGCGTCGTCGGCATCAACGTGGCGATCGCGACCGCCGGGGACAGCACCGGGAGTGTGGGTCTCGGTTTCGCCATCCCCGCGGACATGGTCACGTCGGTGGTGTCCCAGCTGAAGGCGCAGATCAGCTGACGAGCCGGCCCGAGCTCAGGCCAGGCCCCGGCTCGGCGCCGGATCGAGGACCGGCGCCAGCCGGGACGCTCAACCCGCCAGGTGACCCCAGCGGCCCTCCAGCTCCTGCCACGACCCCTGCGCCTCCGCCCGGCCGCCGATCAGCACCAGCACCCGGTCGGCCTGTGCCAGCGCGGCCCGTTTCGACGTCGAGCCGACCACTGTCACCCCGTGCGCGCGCAGCGCCCGCCACAGTTCCAGCTCCGTCGTCACGTCCAGCGCGGACGAGACGTCGTCGGCGATCAGCAGCTCGGTACGCGGCGCGAGCGCCCGGGCCAGCGCCAGCCGTTGCAGCTGACCACCGGAGAGCCGGGTGCCCTTGTGCCCGATGAGCAGCTGCAACCCGCCGCCCGCCGTGGACAGGTCGTGTTCCAGCTGGGCCACCTGCACCGCGTCGGCCGCGTCCACCTCATGACCGAGCTGGATGTTGTCGGCCACCGTCCCGGAGAGGACCCGGGGCAGCTGGGCGACGTACCCCACCTGGTTGGGCCGCAGGAACATCTCCGGTTCGCGCACCGGGTCGCCGTTCCACCGCAGTTCGCCGGTGTGGTGCACGATGCCGGCGAGGGCACGCAGCAGCGACGACTTGCCGGAGCCGACCGGGCCGACGACGAGCACGAGTTCGCCACGTTCGACGGTGAGGTCGATGTCCCGTACGCCCACCGCTCCGTTCTCGTGCACCGCGCTGAAGTGACGCAGTTGCAGGGCGCGCAGCGGGTTGCGGGGTGCCGACGGCGGCGCGGGCGCCGTGCCGGTGGAGATGTCGACCCCGGGCACCGCCGAGGAGTACGCCGAGACGCCGGACATCGCCACCGTGCGCTTCGTCCACACCCGCGCCGACGGGAAGTGCGACACCAGGGACGCGATCGTCCACGCGAACCACCGCGCCGACCCCAGCGTCGCCACCGCGATGAGGGTGGCGGCCGGGCTGAGCTGGCCGGTCAGGTAGAGGTACCACGCCGCGATGGGCAGCAGCCCGCTGGCGACGGACGGGGTGGAGCGCGCCCACACCTGGATCGCGATCTCGCGTCGCTGCAGCTCACTGCGCTCGCCGTCGAGGCGGGCCAGATGGCGCAGCACCGGCTCGGTCGCACCGGCCAGTTTCACCGTGCGCGCCGCCGACAGCGACGACACCAGCGAGGTGGCGAACGCGGCCCGGGCCGCCACCGTGCGCCTGGCCGCCTTCTCCAGCCGCGGCCCGAACAGGGTCGCCGCCAGCCCGGACAGCACCATCGTGCCGACGAACAGTGCCGCCGGCACCGGTGACTGTGCGGTAAGCGTCATGACCACGACGGTGATCACCGCAACCCCGTTGTCGATCAGGTTGTCGGCGAGCATGACCACCCGCTCGGTGTCGCCGCCCTGCGCGACCACCTCGGCCGGGGTGTGCTTGCTGACCCGGCGCGGGCCGATCTGGCCGTGCACGAGCCGCAGACTGATCCGCAGCATCTGCCGGACCCACCACTCCGGGAACCAGGCGCCGGTGAAGTAGAGCGTCGGGATCAGCGCCAGCAGTGCCGCCGCGATGCCGATCGCCGGCGGCAGCGGGCTGCCCTGCCCGTCGACCACGTCGGCCCAGAGCAGCGGCAGGATCGCGCCGTCCAGCCCGAACAGGACCAGCAGCACGAACAGGCCCACCGCGCCGAGGCCGAACCGCTTGTCGTTCGTCGCGAGCCGCACGATCTCGCGCATGGTGCGGGTCGGCGGCACCTCGGGCAGCGGTGGCGGCTCCACGCTGGGCAGCGGGCCGGTGAGCGCGTCCGGGCCGAGCTCCACCTGCAGGGCGGTGTCCCAGTCCGGGTCCTCCTTCTCCGCGACGAGCACGCCGCCGGTGGTGGTGGGCTGCGCCGCCGGTACCGCGAGGTTGCTGCTCGCCAGCAACTCGGCGAACCGGCGTGACTCGTGCAGCGGGCCCTGTTCGAGGACGCGGCCGTCGGCGAGCACGACCACCTCGTCGCAGCGCTGCACCGAGGAGAGCCGGTGCGCCACGATGACCCCGATCCGGCCGTCGAGCAGGCGGTCGGTCGCGCGCTGCACCCAGGCCTCGGTCACCGGGTCCATCCGGGCGGTGGCCTCGTCGAGGATCACCACCTGCGGGTTGCGGACCAGGATCCGGGCGAACGCCACCAGCTGTTCCTGACCGGCGGAGAGCTTGTAGCCGTTCTCGCCCAGCCGGGTGCCGAGACCGTCCGGCAGGCCGGCGGCCCAGGCGGTCAGGCCCAGTTCCGCCAGCGCGTCACCGGCGGCGGGGAGCAGCTCCGGGTCGAAGAGCGCGATGTTCTCGGCGAGGGTGCCGGCCAGGATCTCGGTGCGCTGCGGGACGATCGCGGTCCACCGGCGCAGGGCTTCCACGCCGATGTCGTTCACGTCGGTGCCGCCGAGGAACACCGTGCCGCGCGGCACGTCGACCGCCCTGGTCAGGACCTTGGCCAGGGTCGACTTGCCGGAACCGGTGCGGCCGATGAGCGCGTAGGAACGCCCCCTGCGAAACGTCACGCTGACATCCCGCAACGCCGGCGGCCGGTCGCTGTCGCTCTCGCCGTACCGGAAGGTCAGGTTCCGCACCTCGAGATCGCCGGCCACCGGGTCGACGCCCTCGGTCGGCTCCTGCGCGACCTGGCTGAGCAGCTGCACCCGGCTCCAGGCGCCGAGCGCGTTCTGCAACTCCGGGACCATGCGGGTGACGTGTTCCAGCGTGCCGCCGAACCCGAGGGCCAGGAGCCACACCCCGGTCAGGCGCGCGCCGTCGATCTGCCCGGCCACGAGGGCCCAGGCCCCGGCGACGACCAGGACCGCGATGAGCGTACGGGTGATCGCGCCGGCGCCCATCGTGATCTTCGACGACGATCGCCACACCAGCCGGCCACGGCGCAGCACCTCGGCCGCGCGCGCCGCGTACAGCCGCAGCACGTAGGGCGCCGCCAAGCTGGTGCGTACGTCGTCCTGGCCGTGCACCGCCTCCTCCATCACCGCCGCGAGGTCGGACCAGGCCTCCTCCTCGGCGATGCGCAGCGGCGAGATCCGCTGCACCGGCTTGTTCATCACGACGAAGAGCAGCACCGACACGACGATCATCGCGAGCGCCGCGGGCACCCAGACGAAGAACGCGGTGACGATCGAGAGGGTCGCCACCGCGAGGGACTGCGCCAGCCGGACACCGCTGCCGCGCAGCTCCGCACCGACCTGGTAGACGTCCGAGTCGATCCGGTCGAGCAGCTCACCGACCGGCGTGTTCTCCAGGGTGGGCACGTCCTGGCCGAACGCGACCCGGTTGAGGTTGCGCCGCACCCGGGCTGCCCAGTCCGCGGTGAGACGGGCGACCACCAGGCCGACCACGACGTCGCTCAGCACGCCCGCGACGAGCGCCCCGACCAGCACGGTGAACAGCGGCCACGAGCGGTCCACCAGCACCGGGCCGGCGACGGCGAGGGCGATCGCACCGCCCGCCGCGCCGAGGACGATCAGGAACGCGACGAGCGCGGTGCGACTTCGGCTTGTGGCCCACAGGTCGCGGAGCAGACGCATGGAGGAGTCCTCGAGCAGTTGGAACGGGCGGTGCCCTCATCCTGCTCGGCGGCCGGTAGGCGGCTCAACCGGTTTATTGCCGGCTTTCAGCTCAAGCCGCCTGCTGAGCGACATTCCGCAGGAATGCCTCCGCGGACTGCGGGTCGGCGAACCAGCCGAGCAGGTCGTTGGGGTCGGTGAACCCGTACGCGAACCGTCGCGCCACCACCGGATTCGTCGCCGCCGCACCCAGGAGCTGCTGCACGTGCGGCGGCAGCGGCCGCACCATCGCGTTCGTCCAGAGCGTCGCGGCCCGCCCGTGCCGCTCCCAGAACGACTCGAACGTCGCCGTCATCCACGCCTCGTCGAACGGCTCGTCACCCCGTCCCAGGATGGCGCGCAAGTAGTGCGCGGCCGCCTTCGCCGCGGTGTTCGCGCCCTGCCCGGTGACCGGATCGTTGCAGATCACCACGTCACCGATGCCGAGCGCCCGGCCACCGCCGGCCAGGTGCGCGACAGGTCTGCGCATGGTCGGCGTGAACCGGCCGGTCAGGGTGGCCCGGTCACCGGCGAGCCGGACGTTCGCGCACCGCTCGTAGAACCACGGCACATTCTCCTTGATCAGGGTCAGCGTCGTCTCGAGGTGCTGCTCCGGAGCCGTACCCTCCCAGACGTCCAGCGGGCCACCCGGCACCACCTCCCAGAACAGGATGTGGCACGGCCCGGCGGCGGTGAGAGCCGGGATCACGAACAGCTCGCCGTGCCCCGGGACCGCGTGAAACTCGACGTGCGGCTCCGGGCGGGCCGGGTCCGGCACCAGCCCCTGGACGTACGCGACCGCGAGTCCCCGCTGCGGCGCCTCATACGGTGACCGTTCCGGATCGCGCTCGAACGCCTCCATCAGATCGCCGCGACCGGCCGCGACGACCGTCAGGTCGTACCGTCCCGTCGACGCCAGCACATTCAAGTAGTCAAGACTGACCGGCTGGTAGACCACCTCGACGCCGGCCTGCTCCGCATCGGTCAGCCAGCGCGCCATCTTGATCCGCTGGTCGACCGCGAAGGCCGGCCTGTCCAGCGGCGCGGTGAACTGCAGCACCCGGTTCCCCGGCGGCGCCGCCAGCGACATGTGCAAACCCTGGATCGCCGGCGCCACCCGGTCGTAGTGGCTCAGCCCATAGGCCCGCTCGGCCGCCAGCGCCGGATCGAACATCACCTGCGTCGACATCGGCCACCCGTCAGTGAGCTCCCGAGGCGTCCGCGCTGCCATGAGGGTGACCTGATGGCCTTCGGCTTTCAGGCTGAGCGCGAGCTGCAGGCCGGCCTGTCCGGCCCCGACTATCAGGATGTTCCGCAAGATGTGTCCCCCCGTGGTCCTTGGAAGCGTTGATCGAGCACGCTCCCACGGGAAAACGGTACACAGTGAAGTCCGAATATGACTATCGGTAAGATCACTGCCTTATGTAGATCCTCCCCAAAGCCTCAGGCCTCACAAACACGCCACCCCGCCCGTCGCCGCTCACCCGACTCGCCAGCCGCGTGCGCCATGCCGCCGGCGTTCGTCGTGCTGGCCGCCGCCCCCGGCCGGCCGCGTCCGCCGCCCCCGGCCGGCCGCGTCCGCCGCCCCCGGCCGGCCGCGTCCGCCGCCCCCGGCCGGCCGCGTCCGCCGCCCCCCGGCCGGCCGCGGACCGCCGTCCTGGCGGGTCAAGACTGCTTCCCCCGCCGTGGCGCCCAGTCGACTGGGTCCCTGTACGCCATCACCAGCCCTGTCAATGCCGTGCCGCCGTGAGTTTCGGCTGCATCGGTGCGGCGTCCTGGAATACGTGTTCATTCAGGACGAACAAAGGTGAGTTCAGGGGCGCTCGGGAGCAGTGTGTGGAGTCTCGGCGGGCCTATGGCGTCTCTCAAACTCCACGAACGCCTCCGTAGCCGTCTCTAAGACTCCACGAACGCCTCGGTATGTCGTCTGCCGTCGGCCTTCGGTGGTGGCCGCTCGCCACCGACGGACGTCCACCACTGCTGGAGAGGGGTGCGGGGAAAACGCAAACCGGGCGCGTGGCAGCGACACGGCCGGAGTCGACTGGTGCCGGCTGAGCCGGCGCGGGTGGTGAGTTGTCCGGGCGCCGCGGCCGCAAGGGGTCGCGTGCTGCGGCAGCCTGATCTTCGGTGCGGGACTGCTCGGTCGCCTGACCCGGCATGACTTACCGCCCCGGTCGTGCGCGTGGTCCGTTGTCACCGGGCAGGGTGGCTCCGACCGCGCCGCCCATGGCGAGATGTTGATCTGCCGGCGCTACGACATCGCTGTGATCAAGGGGTCAGAACCGCGATTTCGCACCGCTGGCAGGTCAACACCGCCCCGCCAGATTCAGCGCTACGACCGGCGGGGCCGTTGCAGGGGTGGGTACAACGCCTCGGCCGGCCCGCGCCGGAACAGTGCCGCTGGCCGACCGGTGGGAAGGCTGCGCAGGTCTCCGGTGGGTTCCACGTTGATCTGGTTGCGTCGGGGCGAGCCGGGCGCACGCCACCTTCGAGATCCGCGCAGTCCAGCGGCGGGCCCACCGTCTACCAGGCGCAAATGCCCGCGCAGCACCGGGTCGTGGTCGAAGGCGAGCCCGCCCGGGCCGGGGCCGACCGGCGCCCAGCGCGGGCGCCGCGTAGGTGGCGACCTGCCGCAGGTCCGGGGGGTGATGCCGCGCAGCCTGGTCTCCTCGGCGAGCTCGCGGGCGGCGGCGTCGAGCAGGTCCTCGCCGGCCCGCAGGACCTTCCACCAGCGCAAACCGGGCAGAGAGAGTTGGCGCCGGCTGCTTGACAAGGCCATAGGAACCCCCGGGCCGGCCGGGGGGCAGAAGCCGGGCCGGCCGGGGGCGTGCGGGGCTAGTGCGGGGTGGGCGCGGCCCGCAGGGTGAGGAGGGTGATCTCGCTGGGGGCGAAGATGCGGAACGGTGGGCCCCAGAAGCCGGTGCCTCGGCTGGTGTAGAGCTGGGTTCGTTCGGAGTGCCGGGACAGGCCCTGCAGGACGGGCTGGTCGAGGCGGACCAGGTAGTGGAAGGGCCACATCTGGCCGCCGTGGGTGTGGCCGGAGAGCTGGAGGTCGACGCCGTGCTGGACGGCGGCGTCGATCTGGTGGGGCTGGTGGGCGAGGAGCAGGACCGGCAGGGACGGGTCGGTGCCGGCCAAGGCGGCCTCGTGGTCGGCGTGGTGGCCGGGGAGGCCGGAGCCGGCTGCGGTGCGGTCGTCGACGCCGGCGATGATCAGGGAGTCGCCGCCGCGGGTGATGACGATGTGACGGTTGTGCAGGGCGTCCCAGCCGAGGGACGTCATGTGGTCGACCCAGCCGAGGGCGCCGCTGTAGTACTCGTGGTTGCCCGTCACATAGACCCGCGCGAACGTGGCCCGCACGTCACCGAGGGGCGCGGCCTGTGAGGTGCGCTGGGCGACCTGGCCGTCGGCGATGTCGCCGGTGTGTGCGACGACGTCCGGCTCCAGCGAGTTGATCACCCTGGTGACGCCCTGGGACCAGCGGGAACGGTCGATCGGGCCGTAGTGGGTGTCGGTGATCTGGACGACCTTCAGCCCGTCGAGCCCGGGACCGAGGCGTGGCACTGTCACGTCGACGCGGCGCACCCGGGACACGCGCATGGCCTCCGTGTGACCCCAGACCAGCAGCACCACGGAGATCAGCAGGACCACTGCCGTGACGACGCGGGAACGCACCGGGTCGTCGACGCCCGCGAGCCGCAGCACCAGGTCGAGCACCTGCCCGATCACCGACCACGTGAACAGCACCCAGACGACGCCGAGCAGCGTGTCGGCGATGACCGACGCGGTGTCGCTGTGCCCGCCGTGCCCGCGGAACATCAGCACCGGGAAGGCGAGCGCGACGAGCACGAACACCGCGGTCCCGGCGAGCCGCACCTCGAGCGGCCACGCATTGCCCGAGAAGAACAACGTCATCAGCGGCACGCCGAACAGCAGCGCGACCACCGCGAGCACCACAAATCCGAAGATCGCGCGCCGCGGCGAACGCCGCTTCGGCTCGCTCTCGACCGCCTCACCCACCGACATGAGCGCAAGCATGCCACCGGGGTCCGACAAACCCCAAGGAGTACGGTCACCGGCCGCCCCCAACCGCGGCCTACCCCGCGCCCGGCTGCGCCGCTACCGCATGTCTCCCCAGCTCACCGTGGCGAAAGGCATCGCAGAAGACCGTCCGGGACGAGGAGGTCCGCCCGATCCCGGGTGGCCGCGATCACTGCTGCGTTGCGTTCGTCGCTGCCGGTGGCCCAGGCCACCGCCCGGTCCTGCGGCTTGCCGTACCGCACGTGCCGCTCGATCAGCCGCCGCAGCCGTTCGCCCCGGTCGAGGTCGGTGTACCAGACCTCGGTCAGCAGCTCCCGCACCGCGCGCCAGCCGGGTTCGTCGAGCAGCAGGTAGTTCCCCTCGGTGACGATCAGCCGGGCGGCCCGCGGCACCGGCACGGCACCGGCGATCGGCTGTTCGAGGACCCGCTCGAAGCCCGGCGCGTAGATCACCGGGTCGTGGTCGTCGTGCAGGCGGCGCAGCAGGGCCGCGTACCCGTAGGCGTCGAAGGTGTCCGGCGCACCCTTGCGCTCCCGCCTCCCGAGGCGGTCGAGTTCGGCGTCGGCGAGGTGGAAGCCGTCCATCGGCACGTACGCCACCCAGTCCGCCGCGGCGCCCTCCGGCGGGTCGGCCGCGAGCGCCTCGACCAGGCGTTCGGCGAGGGTGCTCTTGCCGGCACCGGGTGGCCCGGCCACCCCGAGGACCGCCCGCCGGCCGCCGGTGACCAGGCCGCGGGCCCGGGCGACGAGGCCGGGGAAGGTGAGCGTCATGCGGGTGACCGTACCCGTACGCCGGCCGTGGTCGGATCGAGGACTCTCCGGGCTGCCGGTCCGTTCGGCCCATATGCGGGTTCCGGTGGCGGGCGGAGTCTGGCGACGGAGAATTTCGAACACGGGGGAACAAATGATCGCAAAAGGAATCGTCGCGGCCGTCGTGGGGGCTGCCGCGCTGATCGCCGCGAGCCCGCCCGTCACCGCCGCTCCGGCGCTGCGGACGGTCGCGAGCGGACTGGACAATCCGCGGGGGATCGCCTTCGGGCCGCGCGGTGAGCTCTATGTCGCCGAGTCGGGCCGGGGCGGCCCGGGTCCGTGCCAGGCCGGTCCGGAGGGCGGGCAGGTCTGTTTCGGCAGGTCCGGCGCGATCACCGTGCTGGCGGCCGGCCGGCAGTGGCGGGTGGCGACGGGGCTGCCGTCGCTGGCCTCGCCGGCGGGCACCGAGGCGTCCGGTCCGTCGGACGTGTCGGTCGGCGCCGACGGGCGGCTGCACTACACGGTCGGCCTGGGTGGCAGCCCGGACCTGCGCACGCGGGTGCCGCAGCTGGCCGGCACGGCGAAGCTCTACCGGGCCGGCCGCACCCCGGTCGTGCTGGCCGACCTGGGCGAGCACGAGCGCAGCGCCAACCCGGACGGTGTGACACCGCCGGACACGAACCCGACCGCGGTGCTCACCGCGAAGCGGGGCCAGCTGGTGGTGGACGCCGGCGGCAACTCGCTGCTCCGGGTCGCCGCGCGGGGGCGGGTCGCCACGGTGGCCGTGTTCGGCGCTCGCACCGTGCCCGGGCCGGACGGCACGCCGGTGCGGATGGAGTCGGTGCCGACGTCGGTGGCGCGCGGCCCGGACGGCGCCCTCTATGTCGGCGAGCTCACCGGATTCCCGTTCCCGCCCGGTCAGGCCCGGATCTGGCGGATCGCGCCGGGGCAGGCGCCCCGGGTGTGGGCGACCGGCTTCACCAACGTCATCGACCTGGCCTGGGCGCCGGACGGCCGGCTCTACGTGCTGGAGATCGCCCATCGGGGACTGCTCTCCGGCGACCGGACCGGCGCGCTGATCCGGGTGGATCGCGACGGCGGGCAGCGGGTGGTGGCGTCGGCCGGGCTGACGGCGCCGGGTGGGCTGGCGGTGCGCGGCCGGTACGCGTACGTCAGTAATTGCAGTGTCTGTGCGGGGACCGGCTCGGTGGTGCGGATCGGGCTCTGAGTCCGGCGATCAGGCGTGGTGGACGCTGAGCCCGAGCCGCAGGCCGGCGACGCCCGCGGGGGAGAGCGGCCGCGCGGTGGCCCGGCACAGGTCGGCGCGGATCGGGGACGGCAGCTCGTCGCCGAGCGCGCACAGCACCGGGTAGAGGTCGAGCACCTGCCGGTGACTGAGCGCCCCGGTGCCGATCAGCAGGCCGTTGAGCGCGGTGCGGCTCTCCGCGAGCTCGGAGCAGAGCTGCATCCGCCACGCCACGTCGTGCACGTGGTCGGCGAACTCGCGCGCGATCCGGTTGCCGGAGGGCGCCCGCAGGCCGCCGATCGAGGACTGCCGGAACCGGGCCACGGACGGGGCGAGCCGGCAGGCGATGCCGAGCCGGCGGGCCAGCTGCGGGACGGTCAGCACGTCGAGCCCGGCGGAGCAGCTGTCGCAGAGCCGTTCGTAGGTCTTGGCGTGCACCACGGAGGCGGGGCGCTGGCAGGCGCCGTCCAGTCCGCAGATCGGGTCGAGGATCACCTCGGTGAGGGTGCCCTCGTGGTCGAAGCGCCCGACGGCGAACCAGGTCGCCGGGGTGGTGCGGTATTGGGCCAGCGCGGCACGGGCACTGACGTAGCCGTCGGGGTCGACGCCGATGCGGGGCACACCGTGCTCGGTGTGCAACTGGATGAGTCGGAACATGGTGCGCGCTCCCGGGGTAGAGCGGTCTTCGGTGTCGTTCTCCGATACGTCCGCTGACGAATAAAGGTTCACTTGTCACTCTTAGTTAGCAATCAGTGACGACGTCTGTGCAGCTGAGCGTGTTGGAGGTGAGTGGAGATTACTCGCTGTAGCGAGTAAAGGCCAGCGTCAGCCGGGGCTTTTCCGGATCGCTAACGTGGTGTGATGGCAACCGATGACGCGGCCTGTGTCTGCGGGCACGAGCGCCGCGCACACGACCATCACCGGGCGGGCACCGACTGTGCGCAATGCGGCTGTCCCCGGTTCCGCCGGGCTGGCGGCTGGTGGCGCCGCCTGCTGTTCGGCCGCTGACGGGACAGCGGGGCGCGGGCGATGCCGGCGCGGGCGGTGCCGGCGACCCCGTCCAGCACGTGGACCCGGGATGCGAAGTCCTAGTTGATCTGTAGGCTAAGTTCCGTCGAACGGAGTGCGAGTCGCCACCTGGGGGTACCCGATGCCACTGCCCGACTTCCTGATCGCCGGCGTCCCCAAGGCCGGGACCACGGCCCTGCACGCCGCGCTCACCGGGCATCCCGACCTCTTCCTGTCGCCAGTCAAGGAGCCGAAGTTCTTCCTCTCCGACGGGCCGCCGCCGGCCGTGGGCGGTCCGGGGGACGTGCAGACCTATCAGGAGCATGTCTGGCGGCAGCCGGACTACGAGGCGCTGTTCGACCGTGCGCCGGCGGGCGCGCTGCGCGGTGAGGCCACGCCCTTCTACCTGTACGACCTGGCGGCCCACGGGCGGATCAGGAAACTCGTCCCGGACGTCAAACTGATCCTGCTGTTGCGCGACCCGGTGGACCGCGCGCACTCCAACTGGACGCACCTGTGGGTGGCCGGCCTGGAGGAGAAGGCCGACTTCCTCGAGGCGTGCCGGGCCGAGGAGCAGCGCAAGGCGGCCGGCTGGGCGGACTTCTGGCACTACGTCGGCCTGGGGCTGTACGGCCGGCAGTTGCAGCACCTCTATCGGCACTTCGCACGTGACCAGGTGCTGCTGCTGCGGTACCGCGACCTCAAGGACGACCCGGCACGCACGCTGGACCGGGTCTGCTCGTTCCTCGGCGTGCGGACCGGGGTGCTGTCGTCGATCCCCAAGGAGAACGTGAACCGGCACTTCGTCGAGGACAACGCGGTGAACCGGGTGCTGCGCGGCCTGCTGCGCACCGGCGGGACCGTCGGGCACCGCTTCCCGGTGCCGCTGCGCCTGGCCGCCCGGGGTCCGCTGCTCACCCTGCTGCACCGCCGCGCCGGCAACCGGCCGGTGACCACGCCGGCCGAACGCGCCGCGCTGCTGCCGCACTTCGCCGACGACATCGCGCTGCTCCAGGACGTGACGGGGGAGCGGTACGACGACTGGCTCAGCCTTGATCGACACGCCCGCGCCGCCTGAAAACCCACTTGACCGATAGATGATGCAAGACTCGACGGGTTCCGTCGCCGTGACCCAGGGGAGCCCCATTGACCACCGGAACGACCGCCCTGCCACTGCCGCGCTGGGAGGACTCCACCGTCGTGGTGGAGCCGCCCGGCACCGAGCCCGGCGCCTGGTCCGGCGCGCCCAGCACGGTCGTGGCCGACGGCCAGATCTACCTCGCCTACCGCCTGCGCCTGCCGATCGGCGCCGGCCGCGGCATCGCCAACGTGGTGGCCCGCTCCGCCGACGGCCTGCGCTTCACGGTGGTGGCCGAGATCGGCAAGGACGGCTTCGGCGCCGAGTCGCTGGAGCGCCCGGCGCTGGTCCGTACGCCCGAGGGGCGCTGGCGGCTCTACGTCAGCGCCGCCACCCCGGGCACCAAGCACTGGCGGGTCGACCTGCTGGAGGCGGCGACGCCCGAGGGGCTGGCCGACGCGGTGCCGCGGACCGTGCTCGCCGGTGACCGGGAACAGGGCGTCAAGGACCCGGTGCTGCACCACGACGAGCACGGGTGGCACCTCTGGGCGTCGGTGCACCCGCTGGAGTCGTGGGACGACGCCGACCGGATGACCACGCGGTACGCGACGAGCCCGGACGGCGTGCGGTGGACGTGGCAGCGCACCGCCCTGTCCGGCCGGCCCGGCACGTGGGACGCCCGCGGTGTGCGGGTGACCTCGGTGCTGGTCACCGGCGACGAGATCATCGCGTCCTACGACGGGCGTGCCACGGCCGGGGAGAACTGGGAGGAGCGCACCGGGGTGGCCCGGGGCGTGCGGCTTGCCGACGGTACGTTCGGCGACCTCACCGCCGACGACCGGGACCCGGTGGGCAGCCCGTACCCGCCGTTCGGCCTGCGCTACCTGAGCCTGGTCGGCCTGCCGGACGGCCGGCAGCGGCTCTACTACGAGGCGACCCGGGCGGACGGGGCGCACGACCTGCGTACCGAAGTGGCTTGATTGTCGCTCTGAGTGACCCACCCGGAGCGTGCGAAATTCGCTGAGCTGGCCATTCCCTGGCCCGGAGCTCGACAGCTGAGAGTCCGGTCACTCTGGGTGGGGTTGGATCATCGTTGGTGCCGTCCGTGCCCTACCGTTCTCCAGGACGCCAGGTGCACCGGAAAACGGCCGCACTGTCCGATGGCGGAGCCGCGCCCACAAGGCGGCGGCTCCGCCATTTCCGTCCCTCGGCCACCCGTGCGAGTGCCTGCGGCCCGGGGTGGCGGTTTGTGCCTGGGAAGCCCGGGTAAGTCCCCGTCGGTCCGGGTGGGGTCCCGGAGGGCTGAAGGGGGCATTGATGCGCACGTTGGGCGGGCGTTACCAGCTCGTGAACCGCATCGGCCTCGGCGGGATGTCGGAGGTCTGGCGCGGCCACGACGCGGTGCTCGACCGCCCGGTGGCCGTCAAGATCATGACTCCGGCGGTGGAGGGCACTCTCGGTCAGATCGGCGTCGACCTGGTCCGCACCGAGGCCCGCTCGGCCGCCCGGCTGGCGCACCCCAACGTCGCCGGGGTGCACGACTTCGGCACGTCGCCCGCCGGTGACCGCGACCTGCCGTACATCGTGATGGAGCTGGTCGAAGGGCAGACGCTCAGCGCACACCTCGCCGCCGGCCCGATGGACTGGCAGATCAGCGTCCGGATCTGTGCCGAGGTCGCCGCCGCGCTCGCCGCCGCGCACGCCGAGAACGTGGTGCACCGCGACATCAAACCGGCCAACATCATGCTGACCCCGGCCGGCGCGAAGGTGCTCGACTTCGGCATCGCCGCCGCCGTCGGCTCGCCCGACCCGGACCCGGACGGCCCGGTCATGGGTACCCCCGCCTACATCGCCCCGGAACGCTTCGAGGGGATGCCGGCGACCCCGGCGAGTGACATGTTCGCCCTGGGCACGCTGCTCTACCACTGCCTGAGCGGCCGGTTGCCCTGGCGCGCGCGCACCAACACCGAGCTGGTGATGGCGCAGCGGTACGAGGACGCGCTGCCGCTGCCGCCGATCGAGGGACTGGCGCCCGAGGTGATCGACCTCTGTTCACGCTGCCTCTCCCGCGACCCGGCGGAACGGCCGACCTCGCTCGTCGCCGCACTGCTGCTGGCCGAGGCGGTGGACGCGCGGGTCTACGTGCCGATGGCCGAGTTCGGCCTGGAACCGCACCGGCCGGCGGCGGTGTCGCCGTGGGACGAACAGGCCGCCGGGGCGCCGACCACCGCCGCGCCGGACGTGCCGGAGCCCGTGTGGGCGGGTGGCGACGGCGACCGCGTCGGCCGCCACCGCAAGGACTGAGCCCGCACCGGTCTCACCCGGCGCGCGGGACCACCACCACGGGACGGTGGGCGCGGCGCAGCAGCCGGGCCGACACCCCGCCGAGCAGCACCCGGCGCGCCGGGCCGTAACCGCGGGAACCACAGAACAGCACGTCCACCTCGGTCAGCTCGGCCAGCGACTCCACCACGTCGCCGGAGCGCAGCTCCCACCGCACGGCCACGTCCGGTACGGACTCGGCGGCCCGGTGCAGCGCCTGCTCGTACGTCTCTCGCGCGGTGTCCAGGAAGGCCCGCTCGGCGTCCTTGCCCAGCATGAAAGGCATCGCCGCGTCGCCGCGCGCCACCACCGTGACCAGCAGCAGCGGGACACCGGTGCGCCGGGCCAGCCGAGCGGCCGCCTCCAGCGCGGCCCGGCCGTCCGGGGTGTCCACGTAGGCGACGCCGATCCGCCCGATCGTGCCCGGCGGGTCGGGCAGCCCGGCCGGCGCCACCGCGACCGGGCAGACGCTGCCGGCCAGCAGGCGCTCGGCGGTGCTGCCCGGGAACAGCCGGCTCGTCGGCGCCGCCGCCCCCGAGCCCACCACGAGCAGCGCCGCCTGCCGGTGCTCGGCCAGGTCGTGCAGGCCGTGCGCGGCCGAGCTGGACGCGACCACCTGGTACTCCACGCCGGGCGGGTCGCCGAGCGTCTCCCGCGCCGCGGCGAGCACCCGCTCGGCCGCGGCGTGCCGGTCGGCGATCCACTCCGCGTCCACCCGGCCCGAGCCGAGCGCCGACGGCGCCGGGTGGACCACCGCCACGACCAGCGGGACGTCCAGGGTGGTCGCCGCCCAGTGGCCGAGCGCGAGGGCGTCCTTGGCAGCCGCGCCCGGGTCGGCGCCGACCACGACCGGACCGGCGGTCACGGCTGTTCCGCGTCGCTGCGCGTCGCCGGCCGCACCGGCGGTCACGGCTGTTCCTCGTCGCTGCGCGTCTCGGGCCGCTCCGCCGGGCTGTCCACCGCTGCGGCGGGCCGGCGCAGCCGGGAGTGGCGGTACCCGTAGAACGCGTAGATCAGCAGGCCGGCGACGAGCCAGGCGATGAACCGGAGCCAGGTGTCCAGCGGCAGGTCGGACATCAGGTAGACGGCGAACGCGATGCCGATCAGCGGCAGCAGCGGCGACCACGGCACCCGGTACGGGCGGGGCATGTCCGGCCGGGTCCGCCGCAGCACGATCACGCCGATGTTGACCAGGACGAACGCGAACAGTGTGCCGATGTTGACGAGCTTCACGATCTCGCCCAGCGGGACCAGCGCGGCCAGGACGGCGATCAGGATGCCCAGGCCGATGGTGAGGCGCGCCGGAGTGCCGTACCGCTGGTTGACCTTCGCCAGGCGCTGCGGCAGCAAGCCGTCGCGGCACATGGCGAAGAAGATCCGGGTCTGGCCGTAGAAGATCACCAGGACCACGCTGGTGATGGCGACGACCGCGCCGAGGGAGAGCACCGCGGCGGCCCAGGTGATCCCGGCGCCCTCGTCGAGTGCGGTGGCCAGCGGCGCCTCGCTGCCCGACATCTGCTCCGGCGTGGCGATACCGATCGCGCCGCCGACCGTGAGCACGTAGAAGACCGTGCAGATGAGCAGCGAGCCGATGATCGCGAGGGGCAGGTCCTTGGCCGGGTTCCGCGCTTCCTCGCTGCCGGTGGAGACCGCGTCGAACCCGATGTAGGCGAAGAAGATGATCGCCGCGGCCGCCGTCACACCGTCCACCCCCTCCGGCGCGAACGGCTTGAAGTTGCCGGTGCTGAAGTTCGCGGCCGCCACGACGATGAAGAAGATCAGCACGGCCAGCTTGATCACGACCATGACCAGGTTGGCGCGGGCGCTCTCGGTCACCCCGCGGACCAGCAGGAACGTGATGGCCAGGACGATGAAGACGGCCGGCAGGTTGAAAATGCCGCCGTCCTCGGGGGACTTGGCTATCGCATCCGGCAGGGCCACCCCGAACGCCGCGTCCAGGAACGCGTTGAGGTTGCCGCCCCAGCCGACCGCGATCGCGGCGACCGACACCCCGTACTCCAGGATCAGGTCCCAGCCGATGATCCAGGCGACCAGCTCGCCGAGCGTCGCGTAGGTGTAGGTGTAGGCGCTGCCGGAGACCGGAATCGACGATGCCAGCTCGGCGTAGGACAGCGCCGAGAACGCGCACGCCACGGCGGCCAGCACGAACGACAGGATCACCGCCGGGCCGGCCAGGTCGGCTCCCTCGCCGATGACGACGAAGATGCCGGTGCCGATGATCGCGCCGACCCCCATTGCGGTCAGCTGCGTGGAGCCGACCGCCCGCTTCAGCTGCGCATCCCCCGACGTATCGGTGATCAGCGATTTGACGTCGCGGACCGCGAAGATTCCCGGCTTCATGGCGCCTCCCTTCGGCAGCCCCCGCCGCCGTGCCTGTCACCGTGTCCCGCCGGGACGCGATGTCGCAAGATGATCGGCGCGATACGCCCAATCGGCTCGCTCGAGTTGCGCACGGCCGTGACGGCGGGCGGAAAACCGCCCCGCGTCCCTGCCGGTGGGCGGAAAACCGCTTGCGGCGTACGCCGTGTGCGCCGTGATCGCCGAACGACGCGGCAGCCTGCGAGAGGCCCGATCCGGGCGGTACGGTGAGGCTGACGGGCACGTGCCCCGGCTCGGAGGCGAGAATGGGTGAGGCCGTGATCACGACACGGCGACAGGCCGACGGCGCGATCGTCGTCGAGATCCGGGGCATCCTGGACGCCGCCACCGTCGACCCGGTCCGGTCCCAGTTGCTCGGCGTCCTGCAGCGCGACCGGCCCCGGCTCCTGGTCGTCGACATGATGTTCGTGACCTTCATGGACTCGTCGGGCATGCGCGCGCTGGTCGCCGCGCACGGAGCGGCGCGGGACATCGGCGCCCGGGTGCAGTTGCGGAACCTCAGCGAGTTCGTCCACCGCCAGCTGCGGATCACCGGCCTGACCGACCTCTTCGGAGTGCCGGCGGTGAACACCGGCGGTTATAGGCTGTGAGCGTGACGATCCTGGTGCCGTTCCACCAAGACACGCCCGTCGACCTGCCGGCCGCCGGCACCGCCGTCTCGCCGGTCCTGGACGCTCCCGGCCACTGGGACCGGATGGCCGCGGTGTGGGAGGCGACAGCAGCCGCCGTGGCCGCCGCCGGTCCTCGCCCGCTCGTGCTCTCCGGTGACTGCCTGATCGCCGGCGCGGTCGTCGCCGGCGTGCAGCGCACCGGCGTCGACCCGGCGCTCGTCTGGTTCGACGCGCACGGCGACCTGCACACGCTGGAGACCAGCACGTCCGGCTACCTGGGCGGCCTGTCGTTGCGGCTGGCGCTGGGCGCGCACCCGGAGCGGTACGCCGACCGGATCGGCCTGCGCCCGGTCGACCCGGCCCGGGCCGTCCTCGTCGACGGGCGCGACCTGGACCCGGCCGAGGCGGCCTATCTGGCCGGCGGCGCGGTCCGGCAGATCCCGGTCGGCGAGGCCGGTCCCGGCACGGTGCCGGAGGGGCCACTTGTCGTGCACGTCGACGTCGACGTGGTGGACGGCGCCGAGATCCCGGGCCTGCTGTTCCCGGTGCCGGGCGGCCCGTCCGCCGACGCGGTGCTGGCGGCGTGCGCCCGCCTCGCGGCGACCGGGCGGGTGGTGGCCTTCGACGTGGCGCTGCCCTGGCACCCGGCGACCGGCGAGCGGGAGCAGGCGACGCGGGCGGCCCTGGTGACCCGCCTGGTCGCCGAGCTCGGCGCCTGACGGATGCCTGTCCCGCTTCTCGGCGCACGCCCGCCTACACCAGCAGCGGCGCCTGCTTCGCCATGAGCGGCGTCATCGACGCACCCCACAAGTCGATGAGCAGCACGGTGAGCGACAAGATCCCGGAGATCGGCTCGCTCTCGATGACCTTCCTCGTCATCGAGGCCGAGAAGCACTACGCGAAGATCGGCTTCAAGCCGGCCTCGGTCGGCAAGCGGCTGGGCGTGCCGGCGGGCTGGCTCACTGTCGACCCCGCGAAGATCGATGACCTCGGCGACAGCCCGTACTCCTACGACGGCGAGACCGACCCGCTCGGCGCCCGCCAGCTGCTCGGAACCTCCACCGACATCGAGCGGACCGGCGACGGCGCCTTCACCGGCACCGCCGACCTGAGCGATATCGCCGCGTCGCACCCGGTGCTCGACGAGGAGGAGATCGCCTCGCTCGGGGCGAAGGCGAAGAAGGTGCCGTTCTCGGCGACCGTGGACACCGCGACCGGCAAGCTGGCGAAGGTCACGGTGACGATGCCGTCCGGCGGCAAGGTCAAGGGCGGCACCTGCACCCTGGCCTACAGCGGTTACGGCAGCACCGAGGCGCCGGCCGCGCCGACGGAGCCGAGGAAGGCGAACGCGACCGTGTACAGCATGCTCAACGGCTGAGCGCCGCCTACGGTCGGTGTGGGGTGAGTATCCGCTGGTCGGCGCGGACCGGGAACTCGATCGGGCCGCGGATGATGGTGGCGTTGCGGCGGCGGACGGCGCCCGCCCGCCGCAGGCCCGGCAGGCGCTCGGCCAGCCGCTGCAGGGCGATCACCGCCTCCAGCCGGGCCAGGGGCGCGCCCACGCAATAGTGGATGCCGCTGGAGAAGGCCAGGTGGTCGGCCTCCGGGGTGCGGTGGATGTCGAACCTGTCGGCCCGGGAGAAGATCGCCGGGTCGCGGTTGGCCGCCCCGATCAGCGTGATCACGAACTGGTCCGGGCGGACCACGCGGCCGGCAAGCTCGATCTCCTCGAAGGCGCACCGGGCGGTGCGCTGCACCGGTGGGTCCCAGCGCAGCGTCTCCTCCACCGCCTTCTCCGCCAGGCCGGCCGGGTCGTCGCAGAGGTCGGCCCACTGCTCGGGGTGGTCGAGCAGCGCGTTCACCGCGTTGCCGATCAGGTTGACGGTGGTCTCGTAGCCGGCGACGAGCAGCAGGCGGCACATCGGCAGGATCTCCGACGACTGGATCTGATCACCCTCGGCGGCCAGGATCTTGGAGACGGCGTCGTCGGCGGGTGTCTGCCGGCGCAGCGCCAGCAACGACGCGAGCACCGCGTCGAGGGCGTCGCTCGCCTGCTTGAGCCGGGCGGCGTGGCGCAGCCCGCGAATGCCGTCGAGGGCGCCACCGATGACGGCGCCGTGCGCGGCGAACCGGCCGGCGTCGGCGTCCGGCACGCCCAGCAGGTCCGAGATGACCGCGATCGGCAGGGGCGCGGCGAACGCCGGCACCAGGTCGAAGGTCTCCCGGGCGAGGGCCCGGTCGAGCAGGTCGTCGACGGTGCGTTCGATGAGCGGCCGGTACCCGGCGATCTGGCGCGGGCTGAACGCCGGCTGCGCGACGCGGCGCAACCGGGTGTGGTCCGGCGGGTTCCGGTCGAGGAACGACATGTCGACGGCGTCGCCGGGCGCACCCGGGCCGTTGATGTCGGCGGACCGGACGCCGAAGCGGCGGTCCCGCAGCACCGTGTCGCAGGTCCGGTAGGACGCGGTGACGTAGTTGCCGAGGCGGGTGGTGACGAGGTCACCACCCGCCCGGATGCGTTCGTAGATGTCGTACGGATTGTCGCGCCCCGGCTTCAGGTGCAGCCGGGACATCGGGTCGCGCCGCACGTAACCGTGGTAGACGACGCCGAACCGTTGCCGGTACAGCGCGGCGGCGAATCGAAGAGCTTGCATGGGCATACCCCCCTCGCAAGGAGGGTATGCGCCGTCAGTCGTTCTCGGCTACGTAAGCGCTGACCCAGGCCAGTGCCGCGTTCCAGTTGATCGTGAGTTCGTTCGTCGCCCAGGACTGGATGTCGTCGATGTAGCAGAACTGGCCCACACAACCGGCCAGCTTGGCCTGCGCCACCGGGTCCTGGATCGACGAGTTCGGCCCACCGGCGAGGGTGCCGGGGGGCGGGTTCGGCAGGGACGGGTCGAGCTGGCGGGCGTACCAGCGGCTGTGCTGGTTCTGGGAGCTGACCTCGCCGTACCCGGTCACGTAGGAGATGTTCAGGGCGTTGCGGCCGAACAGGTAGTCCAGCCCGATGAGCACGCCGTCGCGGTAGCGGTCCCGGCCGGTGAGCTTGTGCGCGGCGGCGACCACCACGAGGTTGTTCGCGATGATGCTGCTGGAACCCCAGTCCCAGACGTTGTTCGCCGGTGCGTAGGCGACCCCGTACCCGTGGCCGCGCTGGATCGCGAGGTACTTGTCGGCGCCGCGCACCACCGACGCCTTCACCGCGGCGAGGCCGGGCAGCCGGTTCGGCACGAGCGCTAGGTCGATGCGGGCGGCCGCGGCGGTGGCGGCCCAGTCGAAGGCGACCGGCCCGAACACGTCGGCGGTGTGCTCCGGGGAGGCGAGCACGTCGTCGCGGTACTTCTTCTCGCCGGTGGACAGGTAGAGCTCGGCCGCCGCCCAGTAGAACTCGTCGGTCACCTTGTCGTCGTTGTAGGCGCCGCCGCCGATGCCGTCCTCGACCGGTGCGTACCGGACCGGGTTGGTCTTGGCGGCGTCGTAGGCGACGCGCGCCGCGGCGAGCGCGCGCTTCGCGAAGGCCACGTCGAAGGGCCGGTAGATCCGCGCGGCCTGCGCCGCTGTCGCGGCGACGTTGAGCGTCGCGGCGGTGGAGACCGGGTGCAGCTCACGCGGCTGCGGATCGAGGTGGGGCAGCAGCGGGAGACCGGTCCAGGCCGCGTCGTGGATCTTGTGGTGGACCATCCCGGCGTACGGGTGACCCGTCGGCACCTGCATGGACAGGAGGAACTCGAGTTCCCAGCGCGCCTCGTCGAGCAGGTCCGGGGTCCGGTTGCCGCTCTCCGGGATGGCCAGGTTGACCTTCCGGGAACCCTTGAGGTGCTCGTACTCGCTGAGCAGGCCCCACACCGAGATACCGCCGTTGACGACGTACTTGCCGTGGTCACCGGCGTCGTACCAGCCGCCGCGCACGTCGAGGGTGTAGTCGCAGACCCCGGGCTGGCACGGCACGGCGCCGTCACCCTGGTTGGGTACGACGTCGACGTGCCCGGCCGGGCGGCCGTAACCGGGTCGCAGGTCGTCACGGATCTCGATGCCGCTGCGCTGGGTGTAGTAGAGCTTGAGGGCGTCGGTGCGCAGTTGCGCGTACGCCCGGGTCCCGATGTCGAAGGGCCGCGAGGTCTCGCCGTCCGCGCTCAGGGTGAGTCCCGCGGTGGTGCGCCGGTAGCGGCTGAAGTCGATGGTGTGCACGTTCTGCCCGGACGACTCGTCGATGCCGTGCGGCGTGGTCCGGCCCTTGGCGAGGGTACGGCCGGACGCGTCCTTGAGTTCCCAGCCGAGCGGGGTCGTCGCCGCGGTGACCACTGTGGCGTTCTTCGGGCCGTCGGTCAGATAGCCCACCTGGTTGACCCGGACCCGGGGGCCGGTGTCGGGCTCGTAGACCTCGGGCGGGACGCCGCCGACGAGGCTGACGTTGTCGACGCAGAAGCGCCACGGCTCCGGGCTGCCCCCGACCTGGAAGGCGACCTGCCCCTGCGCGGTGGAGGTGCTGGCGGTGAACGTGTACTCGTAATGCGTGAGGTCGCCCAGGATCGGCGACTGTTCGAAATAGGTGTCGTACGGCGCGACCGCGAGACCGGCCACCGCCCGGACCACGTGGCCAGCGTCGCCACTCGCGTCGAAGGAGAGACGGTAGGTCTCGCCGGCGACCAGGTCGATGTCGTTCTGGCCGATCGCGGCGTCCCAGCGGTTGGTGGTGCCGCCCGGCACGTCGACGCAGGCCCGGCCGTCGTCCAGGGCGATCGGCATGCCGGCGGTGGACCAGAACGGGTCTGCGGTGCCGTCGAAACCGCCGTTGACGATCTGCTCGACCTCGTCGGCGTGGGCCGGCGAGGCGATGCCGACCGTCAGTAGGACGGCCGTGAGGCCGATGATGCGGGAGCGCTCCCATCGAGACATGGACCTATGTTTATTACGTACTTGTTTCCACGTCAACGGCCCTGGTCGCGGATCCACGCATCGATCAGGCCCCCGAAGTGGGCAAGGAACTTCTCGTGCTCGTGCACCGGATACATCGCCCGGACCGTCTCACGCAGCAGCGACCGGAACTCCTCGGAGACCACCCAGTCGTAAACGATCTCGTCGACGTTGCTCAGATGCTTGTCGCAGAACTCCCGGTAATGATCGATCTCGAAGTAGTCGTCGGCGAGCCGGCGGTAACCGGCGAGCTTCTCCGCATAGGAGAGCCCCGGGTCGTCGGCGATCGCGAAGTACTGCGACATGTCGGTGTCCAGTCGCGGCTTACGCCCGGTCACCACGCAGAACACGGTCCACCTGACCAGGGCGGTCATCGCCCACGGGAAGTAGTAGTGCAGCGAGGTGAGCGAGACGTCCGGGCAGGCGTTGGCGTAATCGATCGGGTGCACGTCGTCGCCGCGGACCAGGGACTCGCAGCTGTTGAACTCCCACCGGAAGAACGCGTTCACCAGCCGCGAGATCGTCACCACCTCGTCGCCGGCGGAGTCCGACAGGAAGTTGTGGTCCACCTCGTAGCGGGCGTGCATCGGCTGGTCCGGCCGGAACTTCATCACCATCGTCTCCGGGCCGATGCTCAGGCTCCGGGCGAACACGTCGTAATCCTCCACCGACGCCTGCAGATGCATCAGCCGCGCACCGGACGCGTCGTAGGCGGCGTGCAACTCCGTCTCGTTGCGGATCCGCGAGACCCCGACCCAGGCGCCACCGTCGTACGGCTTCATCCAGAGCGGGTAACCGACCCCCGCCGCCGTCGCCTCCAGGTCGAACGGCCGGTTGTACCGCGCCGCCGTGTACGCCCAGCGTGAGTTCTCCAGGGGGTTCTTGAACGGCACGAGCACCGTCTCCGGGATCTTCAGGCCGAGCCGCATCATCGCGCAGTACGCCGCGTGCTTCTCCATCGACTGGAACGTGAACGGGCTGTTCAGCAAATACACGTCGTCCATCAGCGCGATTTTCTTGAGCCACTCGCGCGGGTGGTAGTACCAGTACGCGAGCCGGTCGATGACCAGGTCGTGCCGGGGCTGGTACCGCAGGTTGAACGGCTCGATGGTGACACGCACCGGACTGGCCCGGTGCGTCCGGCCGTCCGGCCCGGTGACGAGGCTGACGCGGCGCAGCAGCGCCTCGTAGGCGCGTGGCCAGTCGTCCTCGGTGCCCAGCAACAGTCCGATGGTGTGCTCGACGTCGGCCACGGCCGCCTCCTTCAACTCAATCGGGCCATACCCGGCACAGCAGGGAGGTGAGGTGCGGGTCCAGCGTGTCGCGCCAGCCTGCCCAGGTGTGCGCGTCCGGGTTCTCGGTGAGGACAATCGGATACCCCTGATCGCGCAGCGCATCCGCCATGTCCCGGTTGTTCGCCAGGTTCTCCTCGGCCACGCCGCACGTCAGCGTGGCCGGCACCGCGGGGCCACGGCCGGCCCGCAGGACCTTCTCGGTGAAACGCACGATCCGCCCCCACTGCGCGAAACCCGCCTCCTGGCTGTCATGGCGCGGCTGGAAATAGCTGCCGGACTGCAAGAACAGCCCGGCGAACCCGGCTGGGTGCCGGCGCTGCGCATGCAGCATGGCGAGCGCGCCGAGGCTGGCGCCGACCCCGACGACGGCCGGGCTCTGAAATTCCGTGCGCAGGCGCGGCACGATCTCGCCGGCCAGGGCCAGGGCATAGGCGGGGGAGGCCGAGTACCACTCGTCGCGGTCACCGGGCGGCAGGAGCGCCAGATGGTACGCCGGGACGCGCCCCGCCCGGATCATCACCGACGTATATCGCACCAGTCCGGCGAACCGCTCGTAATCGCCGCCGTCGTGGGCGATCAGCAGCCGCCCGCGCGGAGAGGCCGGACCGTCCGGCGACCAGATCCGGATCTCACAGGTCGCGCGCAGGCCCCGGAGCGGCACCAGCACCGTCCGCCAGGTGCCGTCCGGGCTGTTCGTGCCGTCCGGGCTGTTCGTGCCGTCCGGGCCGTTTGTGTCTTCCGGGCCGTTTGTGCTTTTCGGGTCGGATCGGTGCAGCCAGTCGGGCTCCCGGTAATCCGGGGCGTGCACCACCGAGGAATCACCGAAACCGCCCGGCGCCAGCGACGGATTGCCCGGATCGGTCACGGTCTCCCGGGTGCCGTCCGGATGGGTTAGCTCGAACCGGTACTCGATGCGCCGCACCGGCGGGGCCTCCAGGCGAAGCTCCCAGGCGGCACCGGCGAACTCCAGGTCGGTGTGCCGGACGGAGGCGAGCAGCCGCACGCCCGCGAGACGCTTCTCCGGATCGGGATAGCGGAACCGCACCGTGGCACCGTCCCAAGCCTCCATGAACGCACCCTACTGCCGGGCCGCCCCGCTCGCCCGGCGCCGGAAAATTGTCGGAGGCACGGCCTAGAGTCGTCGGCGTGCGGATTCGGATCGAGGGCCACGACCTTCCCGGCCGGGCGGGCGCTCCCCAGGCGGAGGCGTTGCGGCTCGGCGGGGTGCACGTCGGCGTGCAGCGCAAGGCCGAGGTGGTGCAGCGGGTCCCGGTCCACGCCGAGCGGGCGGTCTGGGAGTTCGACGTCGACGTGCGGCACGTCGACGGCCTGCTCGACGTCGGCGGCCCGTGGGTGCACGGCCGCCCCGGCCGGCGGTTCCTCTACCTCAGCTGGGGCGCCGTCGACGGCGACGCGTTCGCGATGTTCCGCCGCGCCAAGCTGCTGTTCGGCGACATCCCCGGCGACCTGCTGAGCGCGGCCGCCGCCGGCGCGGGCGTCCTGGTCGCCCGCCTCGGCCTGACCGACGCCGAGGGCGGGCCGCGGTGTGCCCGGGTGGCCCCACCCGACCTGACCTGGGAGCTGGCATGAGCGCCGGCGGACCGGCCGTGGACGACGGTGGCAGGGCCGGGGCTGGCATGAGCGCGGCCGATCCGGTCGTGGGCGGCGTGGACGATGACGACCGGGCGGGGGCTGGCATGAGCGCGGCCGATCCGGTCGTGGGCGGCGTGGACGATGACGACCGGGCGGGGGCTGGCATGAGCGCGGGCGATCGGGCAACGGCGGGGATGAACGTCGGGGACCCGGCTGGGGCCGCGGGGCCTCCGGTGCCGGCGGGGGTGCGGGTGCTGCACGGGTTCGCCGGGCCGGACGGCGGGCTCAGCCTGTGGGCCGAGGACAGCTCCGCCACACCGGCCGCCCGGCGGCCGGCGGAGCGGGGCGGCGTGCCGTGGCATCCGTTCGCGGCGCCGGTCGAGCGACTACCGGCCGGCGAGACCCGGGCGCCGGCGACGCTGGTGCTGCCGTCCACGTCGTCCGGGCCGCTCGGGTCGCCGCAGCTCGGTCTCGCGCCCCGGCGGGGCATCACCAAGGCCCGCTCCTGGCGGGTGCCGGCGGTCCGCGTGCCGTTCGTCGACCCCGACGTGGTCGCCGAGTTCGACGGGCGGATCGCGCCGTCCGCGGCCTGGCTGGTCGAGCTCTGCGGGTTCGCCGCCGGCCTGGTCCGGCGCGGGCGGGTGCTGCCGTCGGTGCGCGTCGACGGCCCCCGGCCGGTGGCCTTCTGGCGCCCGGTCGTGATCGGCGCCGACGCGGTCCGGCGGGCCGCCCTGATCGAACGGATGCCACCGGCCTGCCGCGCCGAGGCCGCCACCAGCTACACGACTCGCGCCGGCTCCGCGATCCGCGCCGACTCCGTAGGCGCCGCCGGTTCCGCGGCTCGCGCCGGCTCCGCAGCCCACAAGGGCTCCGTGATCGCCGCAAATCCCATGATCGTCGCAGATTCCGTGAACGGCGCAGATTCCGTGACGCCTGCCGGTTCCGCAGCCGACGCGGGCTCCGCAGCCGGCGCGGGCTCCGCAGCCGACGCGGGCTCCGCAGCCGGCGCGGGCTCCGCGACTCGCGCCGGTTCCGCGTCGCCCGCTGGTTCCGCGTCCCCCGCTGGTTCCGCGTCCCCCGCCGGCTCCGCGATTGCCGCTGCGGACCTGGTGGAGGTGGCCCTGGAACGGCTGGTCGACGGGCTCGTGCGGACCCGGCTCGCCGTGGCCGGTGTGTCCCTGGCCGACTACGGCTGGCTGGCCGCGCTCGGTGGTAAGCCGGGGTTCGAGGCCGCTCCGGCGCTCGTCGACGAGCTGGTCGGGCGCCTCGACGCGTGGTTCGACCAAGCGGCCCGGGGTGCCGAGGTGCGGGTCTGTTTCCGGCTCGGCGACCCCCGCGAGCACGAGCCGGTCCTGCCCGACGAGGTGCCGCTGCCGGAGGACGCCTGGCGTCTGGAGTTCCTGCTCCAAGCGGCCGACGAGCCGAGTGTCCTGGTGCCGGCGGCCGAGGTGTGGCATGACCGGTTCGCCCCGCTGAGCCGATGGACCAGCCACCCGCAGGAGCGGCTGCTCGCCGGCCTGGGGCGGGCCGCCCGGCTCTACCCGGCGCTCGGCGAGGCCTTGCGGGACGCCCGGCCCGCCGAGATGCTGCTCGACACCGAGGGCGCGCACGGGTTCCTCAGCCATGCCGCGCTGCTCGAGGAGGCCGGTTACGGTGTGCTGCTGCCTGCCTGGTGGCAGCGCCGGCCCGGGCTCGGCCTGTCGCTGAACGTGCGCAGCCGTGAGCCGGTCTCGGCCGTGCTGCGCGACCGGGCCGTGGGCAAGAAGGAGCTGGTGGAGTACCGCTGGGGCCTGGCCCTGGGCGGGCGCACCCTCACCGAGCACGAGCTCACAGACCTGGCCCGGGCCAAGGTACCGCTGGTCCGGCTGCGCGGGCGGTGGGTCCACCTCGACCCGCAGCGGCTCGCGGCCGGGCTGGCCTTCCTGCGCCGGGGCGGCGGCACGATGACCGCCGGGGACGCGCTGGCGACGATGCGCCTGCTGCCGCCGGAGGAACTGCCTCTGCCGGTGACCGACGCCCGCGGCGAGGGCTGGCTGGCCGACCTGCTCACCGGGCGCCTCGACGAGCGGCTGGAAGTGCTCGATCCGCCGGAAGGGCTGGCGGGGGTGCTCCGGCCGTACCAGATGCGGGGTTTCTCCTGGCTCGCCTTCCTCGACCGGATCGGGCTCGGCGCGTGCCTCGCCGACGACATGGGGCTCGGCAAGACGGTGCAGCTGCTGGCGCTGCTGCTGCACCACCGCGCGGGGCCGGCGCTGCTGATCTGCCCGCTCTCGGTGCTCGGCAACTGGCAGCGCGAGGCCGAGCGGTTCGCGCCGTCGCTGCGGGTGCGGGTGCTGCACGGCGCCGACCGGGCGGACCCGGCGACCCTGGCCGAGGGCGCGGACCTGGTGCTCACCACGTATACGACGGCGGTCCGCGACGCGGACGCGCTCGCCGGGGTCGAGTGGGACCGGGTGGTGCTCGACGAGGCGCAGCACATCAAGAACGCCGGCAGCGGCGCCGCGAAAGCGGTCCGGCGGTTCCCGGCCCGCAACCGGATCGCGCTGACCGGCACCCCCGTGGAGAACCGGCTCGCCGAGCTCTGGTCGATCCTCGACTTCCTCAACCCGGGCGTGCTCGCGTCGGCGCACACGTTCCGGGCCCGGTTCGCGGTGCCCGTCGAGCGCTACGGCGACGAGGACGCGGCGGCCCGGCTGCGGCAGGCCACCCGGCCGTTCCTGCTGCGCCGCACCAAGAGCGACCCGATGATCGCCGCCGAACTGCCGGCCAAACGGCACGTGCGGCACCTGTGCGGGATGACTACCGAGCAGGTCAGCCTCTACCAGGCGGTGCTCGACGACCTCACCGGCCGGCTCGACGAACCCGGCGACAACTGGCGCAAAGGTCTCGTGCTGGCCGCGATGACCAAGCTGAAACAGGTGTGCGTGCACCCGGCGCTCGCCCTGAAGGACAACTCGCCGCTGCCCGGGCGCTCCGGCAAGGTGGACCGGCTGGAGGAGATCCTCGACCGGGCGCTCGGTGCGGGGGAGAGCGCGCTGGTGTTCACCCAGTTCGCCCGGTTCGGCCAGATGCTGACGCCGCATCTGACGGCCCGCTTCGGCGTACCCGTCACGTTCCTGCACGGAGGCACGCCGCGCGCCGCGCGCGACGCCATGGTCGCGGAGTTCCAACGGGCCGCGCAGCCCGGGATCTTCGTGCTGTCGCTGAAAGCCGGCGGTACCGGCCTCAACCTGACCGCGGCCAACCACGTGATCCACGTCGACCGCTGGTGGAACCCGGCGACCGAGTCGCAGGCCTCCGACCGGGCCTACCGGATCGGGCAGCGCCGCGACGTGCACGTGCACAACCTGGTCTGCCTCGGCACCCTCGAGGAGAACATCGACAAGGTGCTCGCCGACAAGGGCGTGCTCGCCGAGCGGGTGGTCGGCACGGGGGAGGGCTGGCTGAGCGCGCTCTCCACCAGCGAACTGCGCGACCTGGTCGCCCTGGCACCGGAGGCGATCGTTGACTGACCTGCCCCTCGCCTTCCTCGGCATGTTCGAGGCCCTGCGGATGGGCCCGACGTTCGCCCGCGGCCGCCGCGACGAACGCGCCGGCCACGTCCGCAGCCTCACCATCTCGTCCAGCCTCGTCGTCGCCCAGGTCCGCGGCCCCGACGACCCGGCCGCTTTCCGCGCACGCATCGCCGTCCGCTCCTTCGGCGCCACCGAATGGGCGCGCGTCGAGAAAGCCCTGGTAACCGAGGCCCGCTACGTCGCCTCGCTGCTCGACGGCCGGATGCCGGACGGCATCGAAGCCGTCTTCGCCGAAGCCGGGCTCGGCCTGCTGCCGCTCTCCCTCGACGAGGTCGCGCTCGACTGCACGTGCGAACGCTGGCCGATGCCCTGCGAACATCTCGCCGCCACCTGCTACGCCTTGGCGCGCACGTTCGAGAGCGACCCGTTCGAGGTTTTCACCTGGCGCGGCCGCTCCCGCGACGAACTCCTGATGCGCCTGCGCCTGCTCCGCGAGTCCGCCGCCATCGACGGCCTGGTCGCGGCGGCGTCACCCGCACCGGCACCCCCGCCCCGGCCCCTCATCGACCCGGCGGACCCGGCGGCCTTCTGGGGCACGGATCCGCCGGCGGCCGCGGCGGCACCTTCCGGGATACGGCCGGACGCCCTCCTCGACCAACTCGACGCACCGCCACTCAGCCACCACGGAAAGCCGATCGTGGAGGTGTTGCGACAGGCCTATGCCGCCCTGCCGGACGACGACACACCCTGACGCCCGCGCCGTGACGCTCGCTCACGTCCGCACGTACAGGCGGAGCAAGCCGAACGCCGTCCAGCCGACACCTCCCGCGCACCAACCCGCGTCCCCCGGCCCCGGCCCCGGTCGTGCCGGACGCGCCGTCCCAGTCGGAGATGTTGATCTGCTAGCGGTGCGAAATCGCTGTGATCAAGGGTTTAAGACCGCGATTTCGTAGCGCTAGCAGATCAACATCTCCGCGCGGACGCCACGCAGCCGACCTCAGCGACTTGTTCGGAGGGACCGCGACGGAGGCGAGGGCAGGCAGCACCACGCCGCACTCGTCTGCCTTGGCCGCCGCCGTGTTGGCGTCCCGCGCGCCATGCTTCGCACCCGAACCCTGCTAACCAGCACAAACCGGCAGAAGAGCTCGTACTCGCTGCTTGACCGGACGATAGGAGACTCCCGTCGCGACGCTTCGGTTGCGCGCCTACCTCGCCGGTGACGTTCGCCTGTGGCGCTCGCGCGTGATGTTCCGGGCTTGGTTGTGGGCGGCGGGTCTGATGATCCGGGGTCGGTTGCGGGCTGCCGGGGGTTGCGAGGGGAGGCTAGGGTGAACGCGTGATGTGGTGGGAAGCCCTTTGGCGCCTGGTCGGTCTGCTGACCGATGCCGGCCCTGCCGCGATCCTTGTCGGAGCGGGCGCCGTCGCCGGTGTCCTGCTGCTGGCCGCGCTCACCGCCGGTGCCCTGCTCAACTTCCGGACGGTCGTGACCTCCCCGGTCAGCCGTTCGGAGATGCGGGAGCGCGCCCGGCGTACCGGTGTGCCACGCCACCGCGACCCCGACGCACCCGGGCGGACCCGGCCGCGCGGTCCCACCGTGACGCCCGTGGCCGCCTGAGCATCTTCGTCCGCCACGCCGCGTTCCCGCGCCCGGCCGCGTCTCCCGACGCGCAGCCGCCGAGGCGCACCGGCCAAGGTCCTGACGCGCACGCGCCGGGGTCCTGACGCGCGGCAGCCGAGGTCTTGGCGCGCAGCGCCCGAGGGCCCCTCGCGCACCGGCACGGTCGATTCCCGCAATCCAGCTCGAGTCGGACTCCGCGCCGTCGTCACTGGCCCCGATCAGTGGGTGCCGGATGCGCCGGTGTTGCTGCCGACCGCGGGGTCCGTGCCCGGGATCGAGCGCCGCGCGTGCGGTAGTGACCGCGGCGCCCGATCCGCGGCGCTGACATCGGCATTCGCCGACCTCGCGTGCGGACAGCCGGAGCGATGATGCTCGGCTCGGCCACTGCTGACTGTCCACCAGTCCAGTGCGTCCTTTGGAGCCTTCCCGATGATGGAATTCGTCTATACCGCCATCTCCGCCGTTCTGCTGTTCTGGCACGCCGCCTGGGAGCGGGTGCTCGGCGACGCAGCCGGGCTCGCCACCTCGTGGTCGTGGGTGCTGGGCATCGTGTTCCTGGTGCTCACCGTCCGTGTCGCGCTGTTCCCCGTGATCGTCCGGCAGGTGCGGGCGCAGCGTGCGACCCAGCGGGTGCAACCGCAGGTCAAGGCGTTGCAGGAGAAGCATCGGGGTGATCAGGTCACCCTGCGGAAGGAGTTGGCGGAGCTGATGCGGCGGGAGAACGCCAGCCCGTTCGCACAGTTCCTGCCGATGCTTGTCCAGCTCCCGATCGTTCTCGGTCTTCTGCACGTGCTGCGCCACCTGCGTCCGGAGATCACCAGCGAGGCGTCGCGCACGCTGTACGGCTGGACGCTCACCCAGTTCGACGGTGCGGTGCAGGCGAAGCTCTTCGGGGCCCCGATCGTTGCCGGGTTCACCACCGGCGGCACGGTCGTCAAACTCGTGGCGGCGGTTCTGATCCTGCTCATGACGGTGACGACCTACCTCAGCACCCGCCAGATGATCAGTAGGTCGGGGTGGGCGCAGGACGAGCCGGCCCGTACCGTCCAGCGCCTCATGCTCTACGGTATCCCGGTGTCCCTGCTGGTGTCCGGCGTGCTCTTCCCCATCGGCGTCGTCCTCTACTGGGTGACGCAGAACCTGTTCGCTCTCGGTCAGCAAGCCTGGATCCTGCGCCGTTACCCGCTGCCGCCGGTGCCGGACGCGGGCGGCAAGCCGGTCACGCCGCCACCAGCTCCGGGACGGCGGGTCACCCCACCCAGGGTGGGTGCCAAGCCGGCCGGGCGCAAAGCACGGGGGTACGGCCGGAGCACGACCCGCTGAGTCCGCGCATTCTCATAGCGACGGCCGGGAATGGCGTCCCGATTTCGGCGACATTTCCAGCGTTCTCTCAGGTGGGCCCGGGTGCGGGGGTGCCGGGACGGGACGGTCGCTTACCCCGTACACAAAAGAAATGCCTGATAGGAAGCTCTTTCGCTCTTGAAACATTGTGGCGCCGACTATCTGTATTCATGGCGGTACGGACACTGAAAGGGTCATCCAAACGGTCAACTTTCCGGGAAACGGCGGAGCGGCTTTGCGGTCCGTGATGAGCTGACCCACGTCATAACGTTATGTCGGAAAAGGTGTGACATGAGAAAAGCAACGCGAATGTTGGCGCTGGCGGGCATGGGACTCGCGGCCGGCGCGATGATCGGGGTCGGACCGGTTCAGGCGGCTCCGGCCGGCTCGGCCGCGGAGCGCTCCGGTGTCGCCGGTGCCGCGGAGAACAGGCCGGCCGATCGGGACTACATCGTCGGCAAGTACCGCGGGGAGCGCTCCTGCGTGCGGGCCGGTCGGACCGGCATCCGGTTCGGCGCGTGGGACGACTTCGATTGCATCCCGGTGCGCAACAACTGGCGCGGCTGGCGTGGCTGGTCCTGGCTCCTCGAGGTCGAGCAGGACGACTGGAGTTGGCGCGAATGGCGCGGCAACTGGCCGGACCGCTGGCCGGACCGCCCGGACATCATCGTCCAGCCGTTCCGGGTCGACGGTGGCGACCGGGACCGGGACAGGGACCGGGACCGCGACCGCGGGCCGTGGGGGGACGGCGACCGTGACGGCGACCGGGGTGGCGACCGTGACGGCGACCGGGGTGGCGACCGTGACGGCGACCGAGGCGGCGACCGGGGTGGCGACCGTGACGGTGACCGGGGCGGCGACCGTGACCGGGGCCCGCGTGGCGACGGTGACCGGGGTCCGCGCAACTGACGTGTAGTTGCCGAAACTGTGGGCCGCACCCGATCGGGTGCGGCCCTCACCGTGTCACCAGGCGACCGGCACGTAGTCCTTCAGGAAGCAGCCGTACACGTCCTCGCCCAGTTCGCCGCGCACGATCGGGTCGTACACCCGGGCCGCGCCGTCGACCAGGTCCAGCGGTGCGTGGAACCCTTCTTCGTGCAGGCGCATCTTCGTCGGGTGCGGTCGTTCGTCGGTGATCCAGCCGGTGTCCACGCTGGTCATCAGGATGCCGTCGGCGAACATGTCGACCGCGCTCGTGCGGGTCAGCATGTTCAGCGAGGCCTTCGCCATGTTCGTGTGCGGGTGCCCGGCACCCTTGTAACCGCGGGCGAAGATGCCCTCCATCGCGGACACGTTCACCACGTAACGCCGCGGGAACTCGGATGCCGCCATCGCCTTGCGCAGCCGGCTGACCAGGATGAACGGCGCCGTCACGTTGCACAGCTGCACCTCGAGCAGTTCCAGGGGCTCGACCTCGTGGACCCGGTCGCTCCAGCTGTTCGTCGGCGTCACGTCCGGTACCAGGCCACCCGCGTCGATCGCCGTGGACCGGGCGGTCAGCGCCAGGCTGGTGATCTCCTGCGGCGTGAGGGTGCCACCGGCCGTGAGGGCCGCCGCAGGGGACGCCGCCCCGAGCGTTGTCGCGCCGCCGAAGAACTCCAGTTCCGGTAGGGGGCCGTCCGGCAGCGGAGCCGACTCGGCCGCTACGAGCTCCGCGTAGGCGCCTGCCGTACGCCGTACCGTCTGTGCCGCGTTGTTGATCAGAATGTCCAGTGGTCCGCGCGCCGCCACCGACTCGGCCAGAGCCACCACCTGCGCCGGGTCACGCAGATCGATGCCCACCACCCGCAGCCGGTGCAACCAGTCGGCGCTGTCCGGCATCGCGGCGAAGCGGCGGACCGCGTCGTGCGGGAACCGCGTCGTGATCGTCAGATCCGCGCCGTCGCGCAGCAGACGCAGCGCGATGTACATGCCGATCTTGGCACGCCCGCCGGTCAGCAGGGCTCGGCGGCCGGTCAGATCGGTGCGGGCGTCGCGCCGGGCGTGGTTCAGCTCGGCGCACGACGGGCAGAGCTGGTGGTAGAACGCGTCCACCACCGTGTACCGCTGCTTGCACACGTAACATCCGCGCGCCTGCTTCAGCACCCCCGCCGACGCACCACGCACGCTGCTGCGCAACGGGATGCCGGCGGTCTCGTCGTCGATCCGGCCCGGCGCCCCGGTAGCCGTCGCCGCGGTCACCGCCCGGTCGTTCTCCAGCACCGCATCCCGCCGGTCCCGGCGCCGCTGCAACTTCGCCGTCTTGAACAGGGCGGCGGTCGCCCGCCGCACCCGCACCGCGTCGGGATGCTCCACCGGCAACGACTCCACCTCGGCCAGGACGGCCAGGCAGACCGCCAGGCGATCCGGATCCACGCCCGTAGCGTTGTCGACACTGCCGGTCATTACCGCGTCCCCCTCTGTTCTCACCGCAGGCACTGTACTTACCCGGCCGTCCTATCGGCCGCCGGTGTGCCGGGGCAAGGGGTCCGGGTCACGCTTCCCGGCTCGTTCCCGTCACGTCCTTCCGCGCGCCCGGCCGGTTCCGGTGCCGGCCGTGCGTCGCTTCGTGCGCCTACTGCTTCTTCTCCTGGTCGGCGCCGGCGGGCTTCGGCGCGGTGATGTGCTGCTGATCGGCGAGGCTGGTGGGCCGGCCGGCCGGCGGCTTGGGGCCGCTGAGCCAGTCGTCGAGCGTGCGGGGCCGGGCCGCGTGCGCCGGGTTGGCAGCCTCGTCCGCCGGGTTGGCGGCCTCGTCCGCGGATGCCATGGCATCCGCCTTCGCCGGCCGCGTCGTTCCGTTGCCGCCGGACTTCGGGCGCGAGGTGCTGAGCCACTCATCGAGCGTCTGCGGGCGCCGGCTTGGCGCGGGGGGAGAAGGCACGGGTACGGGTACGGGTGTGCCACCACCCAGCAGATCGCCAAGCGTACGCGGCCGTCGCGTCCCCGGCGTCCCGTCGCCCGGCGTGCGTTCCTCCCCGGTCCGCTCCGGCGCGGGCGCGCTCACCTGTTCGCCGGCCCCAGCCGAGTCGGCACGCTCCGGTTCGGCCGGTGTGTCAGGCTTCTCGCCACCACGGGACAGCCACCCGAACGAGTCGGCGCCGGGCGCGGTGAGGATGGCCAGCCGCGGATCGTTCCGCCAGGCGAACGGGTCCGCAACCGGCGCCTCGTTCCCGCCGGCCTCTCCACCAGCGGCGCCTCGGGGCTCGCCGGAGGCTCCTTCGCCGGGCCGTCCTTCGCCGGGCCGTCCTTCGCCGGGCCGTCCTTCGGCGGGCCGTCCTTCGGCGGGCCGTCCCTCGCCGGGCTTTTCCGCACCGGGCACCTCGTCCGAGCCGGTGTTGTCCCCGGCTTCCCGTTCGTCGGCCGCGGTGTGAGCCGGCCGGGCGGCATCCCCGGCGTCCGACGGCTCGTCCGGCTGTGCGCTGCCGTCCGGAAGCGACGCGTGCTCCGTTTCGGCGGCAGGGGGCAGCTCCGTTTCGGCGACGCGAACCGTGGAATCCGGCCGTCCTTCACGGTGGGCGCCCAGATCCGACGCCTCCCGGCCCGATCCAACTCGATCGGGCGTGCTCTGACCCTGCGCCCCCTGGCTCAGCGAATCCTGGCTCAGCGCGTCTCGACCCGGTGCGTCTCGGTCCGGTGCGTCTCGGCCCGGCGTGTCTCGGTCGGGTGCGTCTTGGCCGAGTGCGTCTTGGTTCGGCACGTCCTGATCCGGCGCGTCTTGGCTCGGCTCGCCTTGACTCGGTGCGGCCTGATCCGGCTCGGTTTCGTCTGACGGGGACTGGACCGAGGTGGTCTGGCCTGTCACAACCCGGCCTTCCGCGTCCTCGTCCGCTGCTGCCTCGTCCGGAGTGGCCGTGGTGACGGCGCTGGTGGCGATGCTTTCCGCCGTGGGCTGTTCGGCAGCCGGGGAGGCCGGGTCGATCGAGGCCGCGGACGGAACGGGGTGCTGTTCCGGCGCGGTGTCCTGCGCCGCAGCGTCTTCCGGCTGAGGGATGAACGCCGAATCGGACGCTGAGACGGCGTTCCCGGCAGCAGGCGCCGGTGCCTCCGCCACCGCACGTTCCCCGTCGGCTTCATGGGCGCCGCGCTCCTGGTCCGGCGAGGTGACTTCCGGGGCGGGCACGGCCCGCTCCAACGTGGGTGCGGCCTCTTCCACCGCTGAGACGTGTTCGGCTGAGACGTGTTCCGCTGCGGGCGCGACCTGTTCCGGCCGTACGGCCTCCTCCACCGGCCCGGGCGTGGCGCTCCCGGCGGCAGGGATCCGATCCGATGCGGCCCGGTCCGTGTGGTCGCGCTCGGGGAAGCCGGCGAGGTCGGTGGGAGCAACAGATTGCGCAGCGGAGGCTGTTGCGGGAGTGGACTCCTCGGTCGAGGAATCCTTGGTCGCCGACTCCCGTGCAGCAGCGTCTCCGCCCTCAGCGTGAGCGTCCTCTTCGGTCCCCAGGTTTACCGGTAAACCGGAAACGGGCCGAGACAGTTCGCGAATTTCCGGGCGGCTGTCACTGTCGGTGACCGTCGTGCCCAGCTCACCCGCGGAGTGATCACCCGATGAAGCGAAGGCGGAGGTCGGGGCGCCGAGGTCTGTGCCGACCGGCTCGTCCTGCGCCGCTGATTCGTTGTCTGTCGCCGGCTCACCATGCGCGGCCTGCTCGTCGTGCGGGGCGCGCGCATCGCGCGTCGCCGGCCCGCCATCTGCGGTCCGCTCGTCGTGCGGGGCGCGCACGTCGCGCGTGGCCGGCTCGTTGGGCGCGGGGGAGTCGGCGTGGTTGGTGGCGGAGATGGTTCTGAGGAGCTGGGTGGGGTGGTCCTCGTGGCCGGGCGGGGTCGGCAGCTTGATGACTTGGGAGACCTCGGCGCCGGCGGCCAGGGTGGCTTCGACCTCGGCCCAGATGGCTTCGCTGTCCACGGGTGGGGGTTCGGTGGCGGTGCGTGCCTCGGCGAAGATGGGCGGTTCCTCGGCCGCGCTGGTTGCGGGGTCGTCGGATGACCTGGCGCCTGCGACGGGGTCAGCGAACGCGGGCGACGCGGAGGTGATGGGCGACAAGTCGGGAATGTCGGCGGGCGGAGTGGGTGCGATCGGCGGCGGGCTGGGAATGTCGGCGGGGGAACCGGCAGAGGCGCGGGGCGCGAGGGAGGAAGCCTGATCGGTGCCGGTGCCGGTGCCGGTGCCGGTGCCGGTGGGGCTGGGGGCGGGTTCAGCGTGGGCGCGAGGGTTGGGGCTCGCGCCATCTGCGTGGGCGCGAGGGTCGGGGCTCGTGGCCTCCGCGCCGGGGGGCGGGGTGTGGCTTGCGCCGTCCACGTTGATGACCGGGAGGACCGTGGTGTCGTCAGTGGGGGCGGCGGGCAGGGCGGCCATCGGGGTGCCGGCGGAGGTGGTCGCGGATACGCGTTCCTTCTCGGCCAAGTAGTCGAGGACGTCGGCGTAGTCCAGGACCACCGTGTTGTTCTCGTGGGCCGGACCGGTCAGAGCGGGGCGGTTCGCGCCCTGCAGGGCGTGCGCGGGGCGGCGGTGCAGGACCACCGTGTCCAGGCCGGCGGCCTCGGCGAAGGAGGGTTCGCCGGGGCGGGCCGCGTGCTTGCCGTCCAGGTCTGCCTCGCCGGCGTGTTCGGCCAGGCCGGCCCGTTCCTGGAGGCGGCGCAGGGGGCCGGGCGCCCACCAGGCGGCGTCGCCGAAGAGGGCGAGGACCGCCGGGACGAGCAGCATGCGTACCACTGTCGCGTCCAGGACCAGGGCGATGATCATGCCGACGCCGACGAAGCGCATCGTGGTGACCGAGGAGAGGGCGAAGGCGCCGGTCACCATGATGAGCAGCAGGGCGGCCGCGCTGATCACCCGGCCGGTGCGGGTGAGCCCGATCGTCACGGCCTCGGTGGAGGAGGCGCCCTTCACGCGGGCCTCGACCATCCGGGACAGCAGGAAGACCTCGTAGTCGGTGGAGAGGCCGAACACCACGGCGCCCATCAGCACCACGATGCCGGCCTCCAGTGGCGCCGGGGTGACGTCGAGCAGGCCCGCGCCGTGACCCTCCTGGAAGATCCAGACCAGGATGCCGAACGTGGCAGTGAGACTGAGGCCGCTCATCACGACGGCCTTGATCGGCAGCAGGATCGACCCGAACGCCAGGAACATCAGGATCAGCGTGGCGCCGGCCAGCAGCCCGATCATCAGCGGCAGGCGGTCGCCGATCGCGGCGATGCTGTCCACGTTGCGGGCGGTGGCGCCGCCGACCAGGACCTCGGCACCGGCGGGGGCGGGCAGCGCGCGCAGGTCTTCGACGACCTGCCGGGCGTCGCTGCCGAACGGGTCGGCGGCGGTCAGCGCGGCGTTCAGGACCACCAGGTCGTCGGTGGCGCCGGTGGTGGTGACGCCGGCGACGCCGGGAACCTTGCCGGCCGCCTCGCCGAACTCTTTCACGTCCGTGGAGCCGCGGACCACGATCTGGACGCCACCCGTGCTGAACTGCGGGTAGTCGGACTTGAGGGTTTCGATCGCGACCCGCGACGGGTCACCGGCGGGCAGCACCCGTTCGTCGTTCTCGCCGAAGCGGACACCGGCGATCGGCAGGGCCAGCACCACCAGCCCGGCCAGGATGGGCACCGCGAACAGCAGCGGCCGGCGCAGCACCGTGCCGGCCAGCCGGGCCCAGCCGTGGCCGGTGCCGGAGCGGCCGGGGAGACGGACGGGCAGCTTGTCGACGCGCGGGCCCAGGATCGCCAGGATCGCCGGCAGCAGGGTCAGCGACAGGAGCATGGCGAGGAAGACGGCGGCGAGTCCACCGTACGCCAGGCTCTTCAGGAAGCCCTGCGGGAAGAGCAGCAGACCAGCCAGCGCGGTCATCAGCAGGGTCGCGGAGAACAGGACGGTCCGCCCGGCGGTGGCGACGGTGCGCCGGACCGCCTCGGCGGTGGGGTGTGCCGCCTGTTCCTCGCGGAAGCGGCCGACCATGAACAGGCCGTAGTCGATCGCCATGCCGAGGCCGAGCAGGCTCGCCACGTTGACCGCGAACGAGTTGACCTCGTGGGTCAGCGCGACCGTGTTCAGCACGCCGAGGGAGCCGAGCACCGCGGCCCCGCCGACCAGCACCGGCAGCGACGCGGCGACGAGGGAGCCGAAGATGAACAGCAGCAGGACCAGGACGATCGGCAGCGAGATCATCTCGGCGAAGACCAGGTCTTCGGAGGAGCGGGCGCTGGAGGCGTGCGAGAGGGGTACGCCGCCGGCGAGCTGGAGGTGCGCCCCGGGTACGCCCAGATCGTCCTCGATCTCGCCGTAGGCGTCCATTTTCGCGGCGTCGTCGTCGCCGGCCAGGGTCAGCACGGCGGCCGCACTGGACTTGTCCTCGGCGGCGAACCGCGGCGCCTTCTTGTCCCAGTACGAGTTCTTGCCGATCACCGCCGTCGCGGGCAGCGCCGCCAGCCGCTCCTTGATCCGCTTGGTCAGCGCGGCGTCGTCGATCGTGCCCCGGTCCGGCGTCCAGATGGCGATCACGTCGCCGCTCTGCCCGCCCAGCGCCGTGGCCACGACGTCGGCGCTGCGCGCGGACTCACTGCTCGGATCGGTGTAGCCGCCCTCGGTGAGCCGATCGAAAACGCCGAATCCCCAGATGCCCGAGCCGAGCACCGCGACGAGCGCGACGATCAGCACCGGCCACCTCAGGACGGCGACCCGAGATCCCCAGCCCGCGAACACAAGCTCCCCTTTCCGAGGGTACGAATGGTGCAGGTCAGCTAAGGGTTGCTGCCTGCAGGGCGACGCCTCCGCAGTCCGCGTCGAAGGACTCGTCGGTGATCCACTTGATGGAGATCTTGCCAGTTCCCGAGGCGGTGTAGCTCACCGTGTAGGCGGCCGTCGCCATCGAGCCTCCGCGCTGCTCCCAGGTGTCGGTCACGACCTTGCCGCCGGTGGAGAGTTTGACCTCCAGCGAGCCGCGGCCGTCCAGCATCCCGACGTAGAGCCGCAGCGTGGCGTCCTGGGTGCCGGCCGGCGCGGAGAGGGTGAAACCGCCGCCCGCCTCGCAGGCCCGTACCCCGCTCGTCACGCTCTTCCCCTTGGCGAGCGGACTGCCCCCGGACCAGCTGAACGCCTCCGGGCTCACGGTGTGCCGCCGCCGCGACGGGTTCGGGGTGCCCTCGAGGATCGCGAAGCCACCACCGGCGTTGCGTTCCAGCGAGTAGCGCCCCAGCTCGGCCCAGTGCACCCAGTCGATCGTGCCCTCGGCGGAGAGGTCGACCCGGTCCGGGACCGTTGACCGTTCCACCGCGATCGCGTCGACCGGGGTGATGCTGGGCGCCACCGACGCGCTGGGCAGCGGGATCGGCAACTGCTCGGCGGTCGGCCCACCGGTGGTCGGCGTGGTCTCGGCGGGCTTCGGCCGGTCCCGGGCGTGCACCACGACGACCAGGCCGAACGCGACCACGACGAGGACGCCCAGGAAGATCACGAGACCGGGAGCCGCGTACTCGCGCCAGGACCGCTTCTCCTCGAACAGCATCGCGGGCACGCCCGGCTTGGGCCGGACCACGAGGCTCTGACCGGGCGGCGGTTGCTGGTGCCTGCCGTCCGGTGGCGTCTGATCGGACAAGGGGCCTCCGGATCAGGCGGGTCTGTGTAAGGGGGTGTCTCCCGGCCAGTGGTCAGGAGGCGTAAACGATCTCATCTTGTGGTGCTCAGGAGAAGAGTGGGACCGGCCACCGGACGTACGGACGATCTTTCGCCTCGGCGATTCGGCGGAGATCGGCGCGGCTTTGATCCGGATGACGAGTACGGTGTCCGAAGTTTCCGCACGCCACCGGCGTACCGACCTGAGCTGAGGACTGCGATGATCGAGCAGACCGCCACGGACAAACCCCGCCGCGGCCGGGCCGTCGCCGGACTCGCCACCGCGGTGGTGGTCTTCGCGATGCTGGCCGCCGTCGTCCTCCTGGTCGGTTCCGGTGACGACACCGACCCGGTGCCGGCCGCGCGGTCGTCGTCGGCGCCGGTCGACCCGCTCACCGTGGAGCCGCAGGTCAGCAAAGGCACCGGCACCCTCGACAAGCTTGTCGTCGAGGAGCTGATCCCGGGCACCGGCCCCGCCGTCGAGGCCGGGCAGACCATCTCGGTCAACTACAAGCTGGTCTCGTACGCCACCGGCGAGCTGATCGACTCCTCCTGGACCGGCGGCGCGCCGTTCTCCACCCGGATCGGTGTCGGCGAGCTGATCAAGGGCTGGGACGAGGCCATCCCCGGTCAGAAGGTGGGCAGCCGGATCCAGCTGGACGTGCCGGCGGACCTGGCGTACGGGCCGCAGCGCGGTGACCTGCGCTTCGTCGTCGACATCCTCGCCGCGAAGTAGCCGTCCTCACCACGAAGCAGCCGTCCCCGCCGCGAAGCAGTCACCGGCTCCCGGGCCGCCGGTCGTCAGATCTCACTGACGACGATGTCGAGCTGACGCGGCCGGTCCTCGCCGACCGGCCGCTCCTCGACCGTGAACTTCAGGTCCCGCAACGCCGTGACCAGCTCGTCCACCGACTCCGGCGCCGCCCGGTCGGCGGCCAGCGCCCGCACCAGCCGGCCCTTCGCCGCCTTGTTGAAGTGGCTCACCACGGACCGTTTCGGCACCCCGTCCACGGTGCGTTCGTGCAGCACCCGCACCTGCGCGCTCTGCGCCCCCGGCGCCCACATCGCCACGTAGGCGCCGGACCGGAGATCCAGCACGGGTCCGGCGAGGCGGTCCAGGGCCGGCTTCAGAGCCTTCTTCCAGTACGGGGTGAGCCCACCCACCGGCGCCGGCAGGCTGACGCCGATCGAGCAGCGGTACGCCGGGATCCGATCGCCGAGCCGCACCACACCCCAGAGGCCGGAGAACACCACCGCGGTCTCGTGCAACCATCGCTGCGACTCCGGTGCCAGCCCGGCCGGGTCGAGCGCCTCGTAGAGCACGCCCGTGTAGATCTCCGACGCCGGCGCGGCCGGCGCCGCGTACAGTCCCGCGTTCCGGACGATCTCGTCGCGCTGCCCGGCGCTGAGACCGAGCACGTTCAGCGAGTCCTTCACGGAGCGCTCACTTGTCCGTTTGCAGAGCGCGACGAGGCTCTTCAGGACCCGGGCGCGGGCCGGGGCCAGCTCGGGCAGCCAGTGTTCGCCCAGGTCGACCGGGTCGCCGGTGGTGGCGGTGGTCTTGCCCTCGGACGGCGGCAACAGGATCAGCACGCCGCGAGACTAACCGTCCTGGCGGCACCTCCCCGGCGCAACCCGGCACCGGGTGACGCCCGGCTCAGTCGTCGCGGCGACCGGCCAGGGCGTCGTCGACGCTCGGGTAGACGCCGATGCGCCGGAGCAGGCCGACCGTGTCGAGCAGCCGTTCCAGGAACTCGCCGGGCGAGGCGAGACGCAGCCAGCCACCCGCCGCGCGGGCCCGGTTGTAGCCGGTCACGAACGTGCTCAGCCCGATCGAGTCGCAGAAGTCGACGCCGGACAGGTCGACCACCACCCGCGGTTCGGGCCGCGACAGCGCCTGCGCCAGCCGGTCGGCCAGCTCCGGGGCACTGTCGAGGTCGAGGTTGCCACGCACCGCCACGACGACGGCGCCGGACGTTTCCACCAGCGACACCTGCACCACGCCTCACCTCCGGACCCCTATTGCCCCGGAACCGACGCGCCGTCACCTTCCGCGACACCCCGGGAGGAGGCTCAGGAACCGGGCGGGGGAACCGTCACGGTCGTCTTCACGGTGGCGCGGTTCAGATCGTCGACCCGGATCGTGAAGGCGAGCTCGTAGGTGCCCGGGATCGGGAAGGTGACCGAGCCGAGTGCCTGGTTGCCGACCGGCAGCCCGGCGAACGGCTCCGGCACGGCCTGCAGGTTCTCGCTGACGAGCCGCGTGCTGAGCTGCCATTCCGCCGGGGAGAGCGCCGCGCCGGCGGGGGTGTAGAGGAACGCGTGCACCGTGTTGTACTCGCCCAGCTCCACCGGGTAGACGTTGAACTGCAGCGTGTAGAGCGGGCTGCTCAGCGTCTCCGACAGTCCCTTGCCGGTGATCGCCCCGCTGCGGGCGGCGGCGGTGCGGCCGGGGTCGACCTGCACGAGCACGGCGCTCATCGCGAGGATCACCACGGTCGCCACCACCTCGACGCCGACCGTGCGACGCAGCCGGGACGCCCCGGCCGTGGACACCCGGGTGACGAGCCGGCGGGCGAGCGCGGCCAGGGCCAGGACACCGGCGAGCAGGGCGACCTTGGCGAGCAGCAGCCGGCCGTACCCGGTCTGCCAGAGCGCGGGCAGACCGCCCAGCTGGACCACCGACTGGACCAGACCGGCGACGGTGAGCCAGACGACCGCGACGACGGCCCAGCGGGACCAGGCAGGGAGCAGCACGCCGAGCACGCGGCGGTCGGTGCCGTGCAGCAGGAACCCGAGCAGCGTGACGAGACCGCCGATCCACACCCCCATGGCCGCCAGGTGCACGACGCCCACCGCGACGGTCACCGCGGGGATGGGCGCGGCGATCGCGTGACCGGTCAGCGGCCAGGTCGCCAGACCACCGAGACCGAGCACGAGTACGGCGCCGGCGCGCACCCGCCGGTCGGCGGAGGGTTCCCGGGTGACCGTGGCGGCGGGCACCGCGGCGCCCGCCTGCGGCGCGGGGGGCGACCCGGCACCGGCCGCCACCAGGGCCGGCTGCGGTGCCGGCGCGGGGGATGACCGGGGCGGGCGGCCCCGCAGCAGCGGTGGCAGCAGCACCGCGAGGAGGGCGAGAACGACAAGCCGGCCCACCAGGAGCAGCCCGAACGAGCTGGACAGCACGGTGCTCAGCTCCGCCCAGGAGACCTGCCAGAGTGCGCTTCCGCTGCCCTGCTGCGCCTGGGTGCCGAGCGCACCCACGGTGGCGATCGCCGTGAGCGCCAGGCCGATCCGGATCAGACGCAGCGGGCCGGTGCGGGAGCGCCTGCGGGGCCACAGGAACGCGAGGAAGAGCGCCGGTCCGGCGATCAGCGTGATTCCCCCGTACCCGAGCAGGCGCAGGAGGGGAACCGCCAGGGTGACCGACGGATGGGAGCCGGTGGTGGTCGCGGCCTCGGGTGTCGCCGACGGCGCGCCGACCGAGAACGTGACGGCGCCGCCGACCGGGTGGCTGTCCGCGGAGATGACCCGGAAGCTGATCAGGTAGGTGCCGAGGGGGCGGTTCGCCTTGCGGACCGGGATGCGCAGCACGGTCCCCTCGACGACGGGTGTCGCGTTGATCCGCTCGCCGTCCGGGGCGATCACCTGGATCTGGCCGGTGACCGGGCTGACGGGTTCACTGAACCGGACCAGGACCTCGGTGGGTGAGCTGCCGACGACGCTGCCGGGCGCCGGCGTCGAACCGACCGTGGCGGCGTGCGCGAGAGCCGGCCGGGGGATCACGGCGAGCGCGCCGGCGAGCACGAGCAGGAACAACAGCACACGCGGAAGGAGCCGGATCACATGAGGTAGTTCGGATGGTGCGGGGGAAAGGTTCAACCTGGCGGCTCGATACGATTCCGCACAGGTCCACGCTCCCTGAGGAGGCCGCGATGTCCACCCATGCCCGCGCCGGCAAGCCCGCCGGACCGGCCGATCTGATCGACGTGCCGAAAGTCATCTCGCGCTACTACACCGAGCACCCGGATCCGGCCGAGGCCGGGCAGCGGGTCGCGTTCGGCACGTCCGGGCACCGGGGGTCCAGCCTGCGCACCGCGTTCAACGAGGACCACATCGCGGCGACCAGCCAGGCCATCGTGGAGTACCGCCGGGCACAGGGCACCGACGGCCCGCTCTTCCTGGGCCGGGACACGCACGCGCTCAGCGAACCCGCCATGATCACGGCGCTCGAGGTGTTCGCGGCCAACGACGTGACGACGCTCATCGACAGCCGCGACGGCTACACGCCGACGCCGGCGCTGTCGCACGCGATTCTGACCTACAACCGGACCCGGAGCCGGTCCGACGGGCTCGCCGACGGCGTCGTGGTCACGCCGTCGCACAACCCGCCGGACGACGGCGGGTTCAAGTACAACCCGCCGAACGGCGGGCCGGCCGACACCGACGCCACCAAGTGGATCCAGGACCGGGCCAACGAACTGATCGCCGGCGGCCTCAAGGACGTGCGGCGGATCAGCGCGGTGCGGGCCCGCGAGTCGGCCACCGTCTCCGGGTACGACTACCTCGCCACGTACGTGGACGACCTGCCCAGCGTGATCGACATCGAGGCGATCCGGCGGGCCGGCGTCCGGATCGGCGCCGACCCGCTCGGCGGGGCCAGCGTGCACTACTGGGGCGAGATCGCCGACCGGCACGGCCTGGACCTGACCGTGGTCAACCCGCAGGTCGACCCGCGGTTCGGGTTCATGACCCTGGACTGGGACGGCAAGATCCGGATGGACTGCTCGTCGCCGTACGCGATGGCGTCCCTGATCGAGCAGAAGGACCGGTTCCAGATCGCCACCGGCAACGACGCCGACGCCGACCGCCACGGCATCGTCACGCCCGACGGCGGCCTGATGAACCCGAACCACTACCTCGCGGTGGCGATCGGCTACCTGTTCCGGGCGCGCACCGACTGGCCGGCCACCGCCGGCATCGGCAAGACGCTTGTCTCGTCGTCGATGATCGACCGCGTCGCGGCCGACCTGGGCCGCCGCCTCGACGAGGTGCCGGTCGGCTTCAAGTGGTTCGTGCCGGGCCTGCTGGACGCGTCGATCGGCTTCGGCGGCGAGGAGAGCGCGGGCGCGTCCTTCCTGCGCCGCGACGGCAGCGTGTGGAGCACCGACAAGGACGGCATCCTGCTGGACCTGCTGGCCTCCGAGATCATCGCGACGACGGAGAAGACGCCGAGTGAGCACTACCGGGCACTGACCGAGCGGTTCGGCGAGCCGGCGTACGCCCGCATCGACGCGCCGGCGACCCGGGAGCAGAAGGCGGTCCTGGGCAAGCTGTCGCCGGAGCAGGTGACCGCGACCGAACTGGCCGGTGAGCCCATCACCTCGGTGCTGACCAGCGCGCCCGGCAACGGCGCGGCGATCGGCGGCCTGAAAGTGGTGACCGGGTCCGGCTGGTTCGCGGCCCGCCCCTCGGGCACCGAGGACGTCTACAAGATCTACGCGGAGTCGTTCGAGGGCCCCGAGCACCTGGCCCGCATCCAGGAAGAGGCCCGCAACGTCGTTTCCGCGGCCCTCAACGGTTAGATCTCAGTTTCGGTGCTTTCCCGCCGACTGGTATGCCGCAGGGCAGGGCTACCAGTCGGCGAGGAGCAATACGACACCGTGGATGCACCTGAGAGGCAGCGGGCCGGCGGGCTCGCTCCGGTGGTGGTGGCTGTCGCGGCCATCGCCGCCGTGCTGGTGTGGCTGCTGGCCCGGCACGAGTCCGACGTCTTCCTCGGCTACGCCGGTGGTCCGCTCGCCATGGCCGCCGCGGTCGTCGCGAGCCGGCAGGTGGCCCGCCGGGCGGGTCCGCCCCGGCCGGTGCGCACGTTCTGGCGCCGCCTGCAGTTCGCGTCCGGGTGGCTGCTGATCGCCTCCTGCGTCTCGCTGGCCCGGGCCAACAACAACACCGGCCTGTCCCTGCAGACCGCGGTGCCGATGCTGTTCGGCGTCGCGATGATCATGTTGGCGCTGCTCGGCCTGCCCGGCCCGCGGCGTACGGCCCTCGGCTGGCTGCGGGCGCTGCTGGACGCCGCGACGGTGGCCGTGGCCAGTGCGCTGATCTTCTGGTACGTGGTCCTCGACCTCGCCCCGGCCGGAACGTCGCTCGTCACCCGCACCGCCGCGGCGGTCATCGGGGTCGGCGGCGTCCTGCTGCTCGTGATGGTCGGTAAGGCCGCCGCCCGGCCGGAGACCCTCGTCGACCCGGTCGCGCTGCGGGTGATGACGGTGGCGCCGCTGGCCGCGATCGTCGGCAACATCCTGCTGATCGCGGGCGACGACTGGAGTCGCCTCGCACTGTCGGTGCTCGCCATGCCGCTGGTCGGCGCGGCCGTCTGCCTGGCCGCCCGGATCCAGGGCCGGGTGCTGAACGGCGAGCCCCGGCCGGCACCCACGCACCGGTCGCTGTTCAATCTGCTGCCCTTCCTGGCGGTCGTCGCCACGGCCGGCCTGGTCGTCATGGTGAGCGCCCAGGACATGACCACCCGGCAGCGGACCATCATCATCGGCGCCGTACTGATCACCGGCTTCGTGGTCGCCCGCCAGCTGCTCAGCCTGCACGAGAACACGGTCGCGCTGCGCGGGATCCAGCGGCAGCAGGCGGAGCTGGAGCGGCTGGCGCTCACCGACTCGCTGACCGGGCTGCCGAACCGGACCCGGTTCGGGGTGTCGCTGGCCGAGCGGCTGGAGGCGGAGCTGCCGGCCACCGCGCTGCTGATCGACGTCGACGACTTCAAAATGATCAACGACACGGTCGGCCCGACCGCCGGTGACCAACTGCTCTCCCAGGTGGCGGGGCGGCTCCGCGAGCAGTGCGCGGCGGGCGAGACGGTGGCCCGGCTGGGCGGTGACGAGTTCGCCGTGCTGCTGCCGGTGGGTGCGCCCGCCGCGGCCGAGAGCGCCGCGGATCGGCTGCTGCGCGCGCTCGGCGAACCGTTCCACCTGGGTGACCAGCATCTGCTGCTGCACGCCAGCGCCGGCATCGCGATCGCCTGCGCCGGGGACACCGCCGACGAGGTGCTGCGCAACGCGGACATCGCGATGTACGCGGCCAAGGAGTCCGGCAAGGCGTCCTGGGCCCGGTTCGAGCCGCAGATGCGGCAGGACATGGTGAGCCACGCCCGGGTGGCGAGCGAGCTGCGCAACGCCATCCTGCACGGCGAGCTGCGCCTGCTCTACCAGCCCGTCTTCGACCTGGTCACCGGCCGGCTCGCCGGCGCCGAGGCGCTGGTGCGGTGGAACCACCCGCAGCGCGGGTTCGTCTCGCCGGGCGAGTTCATCCCGGTGGCCGAGCGGTCCGGGCTGATCGTGCCGCTGGGCGCGTGGGTGCTGCGGGAGGCGTGCGAGCAGCTGACCCGCTGGCGTGCCGAGCACGGCACCGGTGCGATCGAGGCGATAAACGTCAACGTCGCGGTCCGGCAGCTGCGCGAGGCCGGTTTCGTCGACGAGGTGGCGGCCGTGCTCAGTGACAGCGGCCTGACCCCGCACAACCTGATCCTGGAGGTCACCGAGTCCTCGGTGGTGGACGGCTGGCAGGTCCGGGAGACCCTGGAGGCGCTGCACGAGATGGGTGTCAGCCTGGCCCTGGACGACTTCGGCACCGGCCAGTCGTCACTGAGCCTGCTGCGGGAGTTCCCGGTCGACGTGCTCAAGCTGGACAAGTCGTTCGTCGACGGGATCGCCGACGGCGAGGACCGGGGCCGGCTCGCGGTCGCCGGCGCGGTCGCGCAGCTCGCCGAGCACCTGCAGCTCAAGACGGTCGCGGAAGGCATCGAGAGTCAGGCGCAGGTGGATCGGCTGCGGGCGCTCGGTTACCGGTACGGCCAGGGCTTCTTCATGGCCAAGCCGCTGTCCGCCGCCGACTGCGGTGCGCTGATGGCAGCGGATCCGGTGCGCGCCGCGTAAAAAGGGGTAGACCTCGAGCCCCCTTCAGGTCGTACCTTGACTCGCATGACCGCCATACAGGGCCACACGAAGACCTTCTATCACATCCTCGGCAACACCTTGCTTGTGTCGGTCATGAACTACACCGTGTGGTTCGCTGTCACTTTTTGGGTCTATCTGCAGACCCGGTCGGTCTTCGCCACCGGCCTGATCGCCGGCATCTTCCTGGTGCTGACCGCGGCGACCGGCATCTGGTTCGGCAGCATCGTCGACGGGCGGCGCAAGAAGACGGCGATGCAGGGGTCGGCGGCCGCGTCGCTGCTGCTCTACGCGGCCGCGCTGGCGGTCTATCTGGTCACCCCGGCGGACGACTTCCGCGACCCGGCGAGCGTGTCACTGTGGGCGCTGGTCCTGCTGCTGATGTTCGGCGTGATCGCCGGCAACATCCGGGCCATCGCCCTGCCCACCCTGGTCACGCTGCTGATCGAGGAGGAGTTCCGGGACCGGGCGAACGGCCTGGTCGGCACGGTCACCGGCGCCACGTTCCTGGTCACCTCGGTGATCAGCGGCGTGCTGGTGGCGTTCGACGGGATGTTCTCGGTGCTGCTGCTGGCGATGACGACGCTGGGTCTGGCGCTGGTGCACCTGTTCTTCGTGACCGTGCCGGAACGGGGGGTGGCGCACACCGGCGACGGCGGCAAGTCCGGCATCGACCTGCGGGGCACGCTGCGGATCATCGCGGGCGTCCCCGGGCTGATCGCGCTGATCCTGTTCACCACGTTCAACAACTTCCTGGGCGGGGTGTTCATGGCACTCGCCGACGCGTACGGCCTGTCGCTGGTCTCGGTGCAGTCCTGGGGTCTGCTCTGGGGCGTGCTGAGCACCGGTTTCATCGTCGGCGGGCTGGCCGTGTCGCGCACCGGGCTGGGCCGCCGCCCGGTCCGGCTGCTCCTGCTGATCAACGTGGTGCTCTGGGCGATCATCATCGTGTTCCCGCTGCGCGCCTCGATCTGGTGGTTCGCCGCCGGCATGTACCTCTACATGATCCTGGTGCCGTACGCGGAGGCGGCCGAGCAGACCATCCTGCAGAAGGTGGTGCCCTACGAGCGGCAGGGCCGGGTCTTCGGCCTGGCGCAGAGCGCGGAACAGGCCGCCTCGCCGCTTACCGCGTTCCTGATCGCGCCGGTCACCCAGTTCTTCTTCATCCCGTTCATGGTCGACGGGTGGGGCGCGCGCGAACTCGGGCCGTGGTTCGGCACCGGCGCCGACCGGGGGATGGCCCTGGTCTTCGTGCTGACCGGCATCATCGGCGTGATCGCGACGACGCTGGCGCTGGCGAGCCGGCCGTACCGCCGGCTCGACGAGCGGACGGCCCGCGCCACCGCGGAGAGCGAGCCCGCGGTGGCGTGAGCCGGGGTGACACCCGTGTCAGGCGTCGACCTCGCGGCGGTCGTCGGTGGCCCACAGGGTGTGGAACGAACCGTCCTTGTCCACCCGGTGGTAGGTGTGCGCGCCGAAGAAGTCCCGCTGGCCCTGGATCAGCGCGGCCGGCAGGCGCTCGGCGCGCAGCCCGTCGTAGTAGGCGAGGGCGGAGGCGAAGCCCGGTGCCGGGATGCCCTGCTGCGCGGCGGTCACCACGACCCGGCGCCAGGCGTCCTGCGCCCCGGCGACCGCGTCCAGGAAGTACTCGTCGACGAGCAGCGTGGCCAGGTCCGGCTTCTTGTCGTACGCCTGCTTGATGAAGTCCAGGAACTTGGCGCGGATGATGCAGCCGGCCCGCCAGATCTTCGCCATCGCGCCGGGGTCGATGTCCCAGCCGTACTCCGCGGAGGCCGCCTGGATCTGCTGGAAGCCCTGGGCGTACGCCACGATCTTGGAGGCGAAGAGCGCCTGCTCGACGTCCGCCTTGAGGTCGCCGGTGTGCGCGCCGGCGTTCGCCGCCGGACCCGGCAGGGCCGCGTCAGCCGCCGCCTGGCGCACGTTCTTGCCGCCGGAGAGCGCCCGCGCGAAGACCGACTCGGCGATGCCGGAGACCGGGACACCCAGGTCGAGGGCGGCCTGCACGGTCCAGCGGCCGGTGCCCTTCTGCTCCGCCTGGTCCAGCACGATGTCGACGAACGGCTTACCGGTCGCCGCGTCGGTCTGCTTCAGCACCTCGGCGGTGATCTCGATGAGGTACGAGCCCAGCCGGCCTTCGTTCCAGTCGCCGAACACCCCGGCGATCTCCTGCGGCGAGAGCCCGCCGACCTGACGCAACAGGTCGTACGCCTCGGCGATGAGCTGCATGTCGGCGTACTCGATGCCGTTGTGCACCATCTTGACGAAGTGGCCGGCGCCGTCCGGGCCGACGTGCACGCAGCACGGCTCGCCGTCGACCTTCGCCGAGATGTCCTCCAGCAGCGGACCGAGCGCCTGGTACGACTCGACCGAGCCGCCCGGCATGATGCTCGGGCCGTGCAGGGCGCCCTCCTCGCCGCCGGACACGCCGGTGCCGACGAAGTGCAGGCCGCGCTCCTTGAGGGCCGCTTCCCGGCGGCGGGTGTCCGCATAGTGCGCGTTGCCCGCGTCGATGAGCATGTCCCCCTCCTCCAGGAGCGGGGCGAACTCGTCGATCACGGCGTCGGTGGCGGGGCCGGCCTTCACCATGATCACGACGCGGCGGGGGCGCTCCAGGCTCGCGACGAACTGCTCGGCGGTCTCGGCCGGCAGGAACGTGCCCTCGTCACCGAACTCCTCGACCAGTTCCTTGGTGCGGCCGTAGGACCGGTTGTGGACTGCCACGGTGTGACCGTGCCGGGCGAAGTTGCGGGCCAGGTTGCGGCCCATCACCGCCAGGCCGGTGACTCCGATCTGCGCCTTCTGCGACATCCTTGCGTCCTTCCTCGTCACCCGCGGTGTTACGGGCCCCGCGGTCATTCTTACGGGATCCGCGGCCCGGGGGTTCGATCACGTCCACGTGTTGAGCCACTCAGATCCGCGCTGTCACGACCGATGGCTACTCTCGTGACACGTTTTCTGGGCGTGCCCGTCTACCTGTCGGTGGCGGGCGCACTGACGGCTGCCATGCCGGTGGCTGCCCCGTCCGGACGTCCCCTGCTCATGCTGTTCGTCTCGGTGGTCGCCGCGGTGCCGGTGATCGCGGTGCTGCCGCGTGTGGCGGCTGTCGATCGGCGCCCGTACACCCTGTTCGCCCTGGGTTTGTGCTGGCTGGTCCTGAGCAACGTGGTGACCTGGCACAACGGACACGGTGACCTGCTCGTGGTGGTCAGTAACGTGCACCTGCTGGCCGCAGCCGGGAGCATGGTGCTGCGCCGTGGCCGCAACGACGTGGGCGGCCTGATCGACGCGTGCGTGGTGGCGATCGTGGTGGCGGCCCTGGTCTGGACCGTGCTGCTGCAACCCGGCCTGAGCGCCGCGCAGGTGGCGGTCGGCCGGCAGAGCACGCTGCTCGCCAACGTGCTGCTGCTCGCCGGTCTGCTCGGTGGAGCGGTCCGGCTGGTCACGGTGGCGCACCGTCCGCCGGCGGCCCTGGTGGTGCTCACCGTGTCGATCGTGTTCGATGTGGCAGGTGTCGCCGTGGCGGCGTTGGACACCGGCTCGATCACCGGTTCCTCGGCGGGCGGGCAGATGCTGTTCATGATCGCCTACATCCTGGTGGGATCGGCGATGCTGCTGCCGGGCGCGACCCGGCTGGGTGAGCCCGGTCCGGTTCCGCCCGAGCGTCCGTTCCGGGTCCGGGTGCTGTTCCTGACCGGCGCCGCCGCGGTCGTCCCGCTGGTGTCGGCGGTCCGGGACCTGCTCGGCATCCGCGGCGACACCGCGCTGCTCACCGTCGGCAACCTGCTGATCGTCGTGCTGATCGCGATCCGGGTGGCGCGGATCGCCGAGCAGCGCGAGATCGCCGAACGGCGGATGCGTCATCAGGCCACCCACGACCTGCTCACCGGCCTGCCGAACCGGGCCGAGGTGTGGAGCCGCCTCGACGCCGCCCTGGCCCGGGAACGCGCCGCCGGCCGGACCGGGGTGGTGCTGCTCTTCTGCGACCTCGACGGCTTCAAGGCGGTCAACGACCGGCTCGGTCACCTGGCCGGTGACCGGCTGCTGACCGAGGTGGCGGCCCGGCTGCGCGGCGGGCTGCTGCCGGACGAGACCGTGGCGCGGTACGGCGGCGACGAGTTCGTGCTGCTCTCCGCCCACCCCGACGCCGTGGACCGGCTGACCGGGCACGTGCGCGCGGCGGTCGCCGCGCCGATCCTGATCGCGGGGGAGCAGGTCCGGGTCGGTGCCAGCGTCGGCGCGATCCGCTCCGACGGCACCCTCGACGCCGACGAACTGATCCGCCGCGCCGACCAGGCGATGTACCGGGAGAAGGCGGCCGGTCGCGCCGCGTGATGCGGTTCCGCCGGCCGGCCGTGTTGTTTTCCCGGCCCCCGGCGGGGTGGCGGCCGGTGCGATCGGGGCGGCGGTACGCTTCCAGCCATGCCGCGCCGGACCTTCCTGCCCTCCGGAGGGTGCTGAGATGCGTCGCGGCGAGATCTGGACCATCGGCGACCGGTCCGACCTGCGATACCGGGTGCTGGTGCTCTCCGGCGACACCTACAACGAGCGGAACAACGCGGCGCCCTTCTGTGCCCCGATCGTGCGGCAGCGGGGCGTGACCGAGCTCCCGCCGTACGCGGTGGCGCTGACCGAACAGGACCCGATAACCGGTGTCGTGGTGATCAATCGGATGCGCCGGCTGCCCGCCTCCACCGGCGCCGAGCGGATCGGCATGGTGACCGGCGCCAGCATGGCCCGCCTGACCGAGGCGATGCGGTCCCTTTTCGAGCTCTGAGCGACGTCCGGCGTTCGACGCGCCCGAATGCCCGACGCCCGACCGGGTGACCTCAGCGCGGTGATGTCGCAGGCAGGAGGCCTGCCCGGATGATCGGGGGATGCGAGGCGGGCGCGGCCTGGCGTAAGCAGGAACCCAGAGCGGGCGGGAGGTCGCTGTGGGTGGTCAGGCGTATGCGCGGGCGCCGGGTGCGCTGCGTCCCGGAACTGGTGACGAGTCCGCGGGCACGGCGCAGATCGGGGTCGACCGTGCCGTCGGCCTGCTCGCCGGGCGGGCCCGGTGCCGGCTTGCCGACGCGCACCGGCAGATGCTGCGGATGGCCGCCGAGCAACGCTGCGACGTGTCCGAAGTGGCCGGCCGGGTGATCCGGCTGCTGGACACCACGCAGGAGCACACCGACCTGGCCGAGGTGGTCACGGTGCTGAGCCGCGCCGAGACGGTGAGCCGCCGGGTCACGCCGTGGCCGGCCACCGTTCAGGGCGTGCTGGACGCGCTGCCCGGCATGTCCGGGTACTTCACGGCCGACCGTGACGAGGCCGGCCGCCTCATCGACCTGGTCTGGGTCGCGGCCAGCCCGGAGGCGATCACTCCGGACGGCCGGCGTGGCACGCAACTGCTCGGACTCCCGGTGAGCAGGCACAGTCCCGAGGTGATCGGCGGCGAGCGCTGGCAGACCTATCAGCGGGTGCTGGACACCGGTGAACCCGCCGACCTGGGCCCGCTGCGGATCGGCGAGGGTGAGTTCACGGTCCGTGCCCGGCTGCTCGGGCCCGGTCTGCTGCTCAGCTGGGAGCGCCGCGCCGACCCGGGCCGGGAACGCGACCGGCTGGACGGCATGGAGCAGCTCGGCAAACTCGGCTGGGGTGAATGGGACCTGGTCAGCGGCGAGATCTACTGGTCGCCGCAGATCTATCGGATCTACGAGCGGGACCCGGCCCTGGGCCCGCTCAGCCAGGAGGAGGCCGACCGCATCGCGGTCGCCGACGACCGGCCGCTGCGGGACGCCGCGCTCGACGCGTTCCGCCGCTCGGAACGGGTCGACCTGATCACCCGGATCCGGGTCGGCAACCGGGTCAAGCACGTGCGCACGGTCGCCGACGCGGTGCGCGACGCCGAAGGCCGGCCGCTGCGCATCCACGGCGTCGTGCAGGACGTCACCGACCAGCAGGCCGGGGCGGAGCGGCTCGCCGAGGTGGAGCTCCAGCTCGACCGGCAGAGCCGGACCCTCGCCGCCGAGCACGATCTCGCCGCACGCCTGCAGCGGATCATCCTGCCGATCCCGGACCAGCCGATCGAGCTGCCCGGCCTGCGCGCGGCCGTGCGTTACCTGCCGGCGACCGAGGAGACCACGGTCGGCGGCGACTGGTACCACGCGGCGGCGTTGCGCGACGGCTCGGTGCTGCTCGCCGTCGGCGACGTGGCCGGGCACGGCACCTGCGCGGCCACCACGATGGCCCAGCTGCGCAACGCCCTGCGGGCCCTGTCGGTGATCACCGGTGATCCCGGCGCCCTGCTGGGCCATCTCAACCAGCTCACCTGCGAACTCGAGTCGCAGAACCCGGAGCTGGCCGCCACGGCGGTGATCGCCCGGTTCGACCCGGCCCGGCGGGAGCTGGTGTGGGCGCAGGCCGGTCATCCGCCGCCGCTGCTCACCCGAGCCGGCCGGACCCGCCCGCTGGCCCGCCCGCCGGGTCCGATGCTCGGCGTGGTGGACGGCGCCACCTACTCCGACGCGGTCACCGACTTCCTCCCCGACGACGTGCTGCTGCTCTACACCGACGGCCTGGTCGAGCACCGCAGCCGCAGTCTCGACGCGGGCCTGGACGCGGTGATCGCCACGATCGACGACGTGGTCCGGGCGGCGCCGCGGCGGCCGCTCGGCGAGTTGCTGGGCCGGCTGCACCGCGCCAACCCGGACGACGACACGTGCATCCTGGCGGCCCGGCCCCTGCCCTGCCCGGTCTCCGCCGCGCCCTGCGCTGCCGGATAAATCGGACGTATGGGGCGGGCTGGGCCGGGTACCGGATCGGCATGATCCGGTACGGGGACGAAGTGGCGTCGATGGCCCGGCCGTTGCGCGACCCGGGCGACCTGGAGATCCTGCTGGACCGGGCGGCCGGTGCGCGGGTCGTCCAGATCGGCGAGGCCACCCACGGCACGCACGAGTTCTACGCCTGGCGCGCTGCGCTGACCCGGCGGCTGATCGAGGAGCGCGGTTTCTCGTTCGTCGCGGTCGAGGGGGACTGGCCGGACTGCGCCCGGGTGGACGCCGCGGTGCGGTGCGCGCCGGGCGCCCCGGCCGACCCGCGGGCCGCCCTGGTCCGCTACGACCGGTGGCCGACCTGGATGTGGGCGAACGAGGAGACCGTCGACTTCGTCCGCTGGCTGCGCGACCACAACGCGCGCCGGCCGCCGGACGACCGGGCCGGCTTCCACGGGCTCGACGTCTACTCGCTGTGGGAGTCGATGCGCGAGATCCTGGTCTGGCTGCGCGAGCACGACCCCGACCTGGTGCCGGCGGCGCTGGACGCCTACCGGTGCTTCGAGCCGTTCGCCGAGGACCCGAACGCCTACGGCTGGGCCACCCAGTTCGTGCCGGCGAGCTGCGAACAGAAAGTGGTCCGGATGCTCACCGAGGTCCGCGACCGCGACTTCGGGGTGTGGCAGAACGCCGAGGTGGTGGCCGGGGCGGAGGGCTACTACCGGAGCATGGTGCGAGGTGGGCCGGACGCCTGGAACATCCGCGACCGGCACATGGACCAGACGCTGGACCGCCTGCTCACCCGGTACGGGCCCACCGCCAAGGCCGTCGTCTGGGCGCACAACACCCACGTGGGCGACGCCCGGGCGACCGACCAGTCGATGTACGGCGAGGTCACCCTGGGACAGCTGGCCCGGGAGCGTTTCGGGGACGACGAGGTCGTGCTGGTGGGGTTCGGGACGTACCGGGGAAGTGTCGTCGCCGGGCCCGCCTGGGGTGGGCAGGCGGAGGTGATGGGGGTGCCGGAGGCGCGGCCCGGTTCGCTGGAGGACGTGCTGCACGAGTCCGCGCCGCCCTGCGGCCTCTTCGTCTTCCCGGCCGGGCAGGACCGCCCGGACCTGCTCACCACCGAGCTGGCGCACCGGGCGATCGGGGTGGTCTACCAGCCGCGCAAGGAGCGGTGGGCGAACTACGTGCCGACGGTTCTCGGTGATCGCTACGACGCGTTCCTGTGGTTCGACGAGACCCATGCGCTGCGGCCGTTGCACACCCTGCGGGTCGACACCAGGGAGCCGGAGACATTCCCGTCCGGGGTCTGAAATCAAATCCCGCTTAAATGGATCTTCGCTTTGCCGCAACCGATGAGTCCACATCGGATAGGTGGCCACGCATATGTGTCCCTGAATACGGATCCCGCCGGCACTGATCGGTTTTACGCTGTGCCCTCACCGACCACAACTCGGAACTCCTGGGAACGGGGTGCACATGAGAACAGTGTCACGCGTGCTGCTGGTGGTGCTGCTCACCGTCTGCGGCACGGTCACCACGGCGGCCTCCCCAGCCACCGCGGCAACATTGCCCGGCCTGGTGCTGACGAATGCGGCCACCGCGCTACCGGCCGAACTCGCACCGCTGGCCACGGGTCGCCGCATCCAATACGTCACCACCGGAGTGACCGGCGGCGTCATCACGGCGACCGGGCTGGTCCTCACTCCGAAAAGCGGAAAGAACAACAAGATAGTTGCCTGGGGGCATGGAACGACCGGGCTCGCCGACCAGTGCGCGCCGTCGTCCAATCAGGGGGTGTTCTGGGAGGAGGCGCGAATCGCGGTCGCCGAACTGCTCAGTCGCGGATGGACGGTTACGGCGCCGGATTACCCCGGTTTGGGTACGGTGCAGGCGCACCCGTACCTGATCGGTGCCAGCGCCGGCCGCTCCTTGATCGACAGTGTCCGGGCGGCGCGCAATCTGGACGCGTCCCTCGGCACCGGCTATGTCGTCGACGGCCATTCCCAGGGTGGTCAGGGCGCGCTGTTCGCCAGCCAGCTGGCACCGTCCTATGACGGGAATCTTGTCCTCAAAGGAACGGCGAGCATCGCGCCGGTCTCCAACACCGAGCAGATCACCCCGTACATCGCGGGCACCGAAGGCCAGGGATACCTGGTGATGGCCCTGTACGGGCTCGCCGCGGTGGATACGGGCTTCAACCCGTACTCGGTGCTTGCCGCTCCCGCGGAGGCCAAGACCGGGGTGCTGCAGACCGGCTGCCTCTACGAGATCCTGAACACCTACCGCACCTTCACCGACAAGCAGCTGGTCACCGGGGGCACCGTGCCACCCGCGGTGGTCGCCAGGATGGCGGCTCTGCAGAACCCGGCGCAGACCGCCCCGAGCGCACCGGTACTGATCGTGCACGGCACCGCGGACGAGGCCGTGCCGTACTTCCTCTCCGCGGATTACCTGGTTCCGCAGATCCAGGCCTACGGCGTCGCGGTGGACTTCCTCGGCATCGCCGGCGCCAACCACGACCAGGCGGTCATCGACTCCGCCGAGTATGTGGCGGATTGGATCGCCGGCCGGTTCGCCTGATCGGCACCCTGTTTCCCGTGGAGCCCGGCGGCGATCCCGCCGGGCTCCCGCACGTTGTCCGGCAATCCATCTGCGCAGGGTGAGGTCCGATGACAATGCTGTGACAGGTGGTGTCGAAACGGCCCGCCGCATGTCCGCCGATGTGCCCCTACCGGCCCGGGCGGCGTCTTACGGTGACGTCGTGAGCTCGGAAGCAACCCGCACGCCCCGGTGGTCCCCGGACGACATCAGCGTGAAGGTCAAGATCATGGGCGCCGTCCTGATGGCCGCCGTGGTGGCGGTCCTGGTCGGCATCGGCGGGCTGTTCGCGCTGAGCGAGAGCAGCGACAAGGCCAACCTCATCTACACGAGCAACGTGGCGAGCATCCGGGCGGTCGGTCAGGTCAAGGCCATAGCTATGCAGACCCGGTCGGACGTCGCCAACCAGGCGCTCTCGCCGGACGAGGCGTCGACCACCAAGTTCACCAATGCGGTGAACAAGGATGTGGACGCCTTCGAAGCGGCGATGACCAGCTACCGCAACAGCATGCCGTCCGGTAACCCGGAAACCATCGATCGCCTGGCTACTCACTGGGACACCTACGTCACCCTGGTGCGGGAGAAACTGCTGCCGGCCGGCGCCGCCAACCAGCTGACCACGTGGGCGAAGGTGCGGGACACCGAGACCATCCCGGTGCTCACCAAGATCTACGCCGACATCGACGAACTGGACGCCACCGAGACCGCCGACGCCTCCAAGAACGCCGCAGCGGCACGGTCCAGTTTCGAGTCCAGCCGCATCGTGCAGATCGCCACCCTGGTAGTGGGCCTGACGCTGGCGCTGGGCATGGGGTACTACGTCGCGTCCCGGATCGTCCGATCGCTCTCCGCCGTGCAACGGGTCTGCGAGGCCCTCGAAGCCGGTGACCTCACCCAGCGCACCGGCCTGCACAGCAACGACGAGACCGGCCGGATGGGCCGTTCGCTGGACGCGGCGACCGTCTCGCTGCGCGACGCGGTCCATACGATCGAAGGCTCCGCCGCCTCGCTGGCCGGCGCCAGCGAGGAGATGACCAGCACCGCCGCGCAGATCGCCCGGTCCGCGGAGCAGGCGTCCGACCAGTCCGCGGCCGTCTCCAGCGCCGCCGAGGAGATCTCCCGCAGCGTCGACACCGTCTCCGCCGGTGGCGAGGAGATGGGCGCGTCCATCCGCGAGATCTCCCACAACGCCAGCGAGGCCGCCCAGGTCGCCGCCGAGGCGGTCGGCCTCGCCGCGGTCACGTCGAGCACCATGAACAAACTCGGCGAATCCTCGGCGGAGATCGGCAACGTCATCAAGACGATCACCGCGATCGCCGAGCAGACCAACCTGCTGGCCCTCAACGCCACCATCGAGGCGGCCCGCGCCGGTGACGCCGGCAAAGGCTTCGCGGTGGTCGCCTCCGAGGTCAAGGACCTGGCTCAGGAGACGGCCCGGGCCACCGAGGACATCTCCCGGCGGGTCGAAGCCATCCAGGCCGACACCGAGGGCGCGGTCGACGCGATCGGGCGCATCTCCGACGTGATCGCCCGGATCAGCGACTTCCAGACCACCATCGCCTCCGCTGTCGAGGAGCAGACCGCGACCACCGCCGAGATGAACCGCAGCGTCTCCGAGGCCGCCACCGGCACGAACGACATCTCGCGCAGCATCGTCGGCGTGGCCGAGGCCGCGCAGAGCACCAGCCAGGGCGTCGCCGAGACGCAACAGGCGATCGCCGAACTGGCCCGGATGTCGACCGACCTGAACACCCTGGTCTCCCGCTTCCGCGTCTGACGGGCCGGATCGCGGTCGTGGTCGCCGCGGCCGCTCCCGGACGACCGGCCGTGCGGGGAGGCGGCTACCCGGCCGCCCTCGCACGGAGCCGCAACACCACGGCGTATCCCCAGCCGATCAGACCGAGAACGGTCAGCAACTTGAAGATCACGTAGCCCTCCCAAGGCGCCCCCGGCACGTCCGGCGGGACCGCCCCGGTGGGAGAGACCAGCTCCGACCCGGCCGCGATCGACGGCAACGCCAGCAACGCGCCCCCACCCCAGGCCGGCGCGTTCCACGGCCGGCGCCCGACATGCCGGGCCGTGAACCTCGACGCCGCCCACCCGCCGAGCAGGAGCCCGACGAGCCCGCCGGCCAGGGCCGTCGGCCGGACCAGTGCCGGCTCGGGACGCTGGAAGACAACGCCCGCACCGCCGTCGCCACTGCTGCGGAAGACCGCCAGCTCCACACCGGCGCGGCGCGCGGTCACCGACTCCACGGTGTCGGCGTCGGAGAGCCGCTCGCTCCTGACGGCCGGTGGGACCCGCCACCCGGCCCGCTCCAGCGTCCCACGGACCACGGCGAGGTCGCCGACCGGAACCGGCACCAGCACCGACCCGCCGTCGTACTCGTCATCGCTGATCAGGCGGGTCATCCAGTCCGGCGCCGGGTCGCCGAATATCGCGTCCCACCGCTCGCTGGGGCCCACCGCGGTGCCCGGCAGAACCTCGGCGACGATCTCACGGGCGCGCTGATCGCTCGGCAGCGGATCGGCGCCCCGCCAGCCCAGCCAGGCGCCGGCCGAGCCCATCCCGGCAGCGACCGTGAGTGCCACGAGGACCACCGCGACCCAGCGGACGAGCCGGTGCCAGGCCTGGGGCCGGGCGCGATGCATATGAATGGCGGGATCCGGCATTCGAGCACCTTAAAAGGCCGCAGGAATCGGATGCCTCTCCAGGGCCCGGCGAGGTGCTCAGAACGCGTAGCGCACGCGCAGGTACGGCGTCCGCTCGGCGATCAGGTCGGTCAGCTGGCGGACGTAGGCGCCCTTGTCGCCGGTGCGGTAACGGACGTTGAGGTCGCCGTTCTGAGACCGCTTGACCTGTTGCAGGTCGGGCCGCCACAACAGTTCCTCCGCCTTCGGGTGCCAGCCCAGGTTCACCTCGTGCAGGCCGCGGTTGTGCGTCAGGAAGATGATTTCGCAGGCGAGCTGCTTCTTCGCGGCCGGCCCGATCCCGGCGTCCAGGTGGTCGAGCAGGTCACGCCAGTCGGCGAGCCAGCCGTCGCGGACCACGACCGGGCTGAAGTTGACGTGCACCTCGTACCCTGCCTCGACGAAGTCGTCGATCGCCGCGATCCGGTCCGGGATCGGGCTGGTCCGGATGTCCAGCAGTTTCGCGTCGGCCGGCGGCATCAGCGAGAAACGGATCCGGGTGCGGCCCCGCGGATCCCAGTCGAGCAGATCGCGATTGACGTGCTTGGTGGCGAAACTGGCCTTCGCGGTCGGCAGATCACGGAACAGCGTGACGAAATCCCGTACGTTGTCGCTGATCCGCGCGTCGAGGGAACAATCGGAGTTCTCGCCGATGTCGTAGACCCAGCTCACCGGATCGCACTCGTTCGGCTCCGGTTTCTCGCCCTGCCGCCCGGCGTGCCGTTTCGTGTATCCCAGGATCTTCTCGATGTTGGCGAACACCGTGATCGGATTGCTGTAACCCTTGTGCCGGGGAACGTAACAGTAGGCGCAGGCCATCGCGCAGCCGTTCGCCGTGGAGGGCGCGATGAAATCCGCGGACCGCCCGTTCGGCCGCGCCGCGAGCGTCTTCTTAACCCCCAGGACGAGTGCTTCCCGCTTGATCCGCACCCAGCGCCGGACGTTCGTCTCGTCGCCGTAGACCTCGGGGATCCGCTGGTGGCTCTCCACCTCCACGATCGTGGCGTCCGGGAAACGGTCCAGCACCTCCCGCCCGCGCGGCAGGTCGGCCGCCGCCGGTTCGAGATAGATGCGCCGGATGTCCAGGAGGTCGCTCACCGGTCAATTGTCCGCTGTTCCGGCCCGTGACGCCGGGAAGGACGGGCAGGAAATCGGTGAGCGAGCCCACGCAGGCCTGCCGCCCTGCCGGTGCGGCCTGCCTCGCTGCCGGTCCGGCCCGCCGAACTGCCGGTCCGGCCCGCCGATCTGGCGCAGAATGACGGGGTGAGTGTCATCGCGCAGGCGTACCCGCTGTGGTGCGCCGCCCAGGACGGCGACGACGTGCGCGTCGGCCGGGTGTTCGGCTGGATGTCGGACCAGACGTCGCCCGAGGCCGTCGCGGCGGAGAAGATCGCCGACTCGGTGGCGGCCTCGGGTGCGGAAGCCAGGTTCTCCCCGCTGGTGACGTGGGACCCGCCGCGCGGCGGCCTGGTGGCGGGCATCCTGGTGCGGTGCGGCCGGGACGGCAAGGGCCATTTCCTGCCCCTGCACTTCGGCGAGACGCGCGAGCAGGCCCTGGCCGCGGCGCAGCAGTCATCGGGCCGCTCCTGAAGAAGCTCGGGCGCCCCGGCCACGCTCAGCTGTTCACCCGGTAGCGGGCGAAAACCGTACCCTTCGCGAAAGTGCGCTGGTCGAGCAGGGTGAGGTCGCGGCGAACGCCGTCGGGGAGGGCTCGCGTGCCGCCGCCGACGATCACCGGGCAGATGATCAGGCAGACCTCGTCGATCAGGCCCGCGCGGTACGCCTCGCCGGCCAGGGTGGGCCCGCCGATCGCGAGATCCCGGCCGGCCGACTCCTTGAGCGCGCGGACCGCCTCCGGGTCGAAGGTGCGCTCGATACGGGTACGGGCACTGCGCGGCTCCGTCAGCGTCGACGAATACACGATCTTGTCGGCGGCTCGCCAGATCTCGCTGTAGTCGAGGATGTGGCCGGGGAGGCCGGGCTCCTGGTGGGCGGTCTCCCAGAAGGACATCACGTCGTACATCCGGCGGCCGTACAGGTGGGTTCCGATGCCCCGGTCCAGGTCGTTGCAGAAGCGGTGCACCTCCTCGGTGGGTTCGCCCCAGTCGAACTTGCCGCCCTCGTCGTTCACGAATCCGTCGAGCGACACGATGTTCATGGCGATCAGCTTGGCCATCTCCGGCCCTCCGCATCCTGGCATCCTAAATCCAGTTGCATGTTGCAACCGGTCCAGCCTAGAGAGGTCGATGGGGGCGCGCAACCGGTGCGGGCCGGAAAAGCAGCCGGCCACCGCACGAACCGAAGCCCGCGCGGTGGCCGGATGTGCGCCTGTGGCTCAGTACCTGCAGCGCAGGATCGTCAGGCTGTGCCGCATCACGTTGACCTGGCTGCCCGCCTTCGCCGTCCGCCGCCGGCCGGCCAGCAGCGGGTCGGCGGTGTTCGCGACGACCTCCCAGGTCCGGCCGTAGTCGCGGCCCGGCAGGGTGAACGCCACGTCCTCGCCCAGCGGGTTGAACAGCACCAGGAACGAGTCGTCCTTGATCTCCTCGCCGAGCGCGTCCCGCTCCGGGATACCGCGCCCGTTGAGGAACACCGTCATGGTCATGCCGCTGCGGGTGCTCCAGTCGGACTCGGTCATCACCTCGCCGTCGCGGCGCAACCAGGCGATGTCCGGCAGCTTCGAGTCGCCCGCCGGTTCGCCGGTGAAGAACCGCCGGCGCCGGAAGATCGGATGCTCGGCGCGCAGCTGGAGCAGCCGGGTCACGAAGCCGGTGAGCACGTCGAAGTTGCGGGCGTCGTCCCAGTCCACCCAGGAGATGTCGTTGTCCTGGCAGTAGACGTTGTTGTTGCCGCGCTGGGTGCGTCCCAGCTCGTCGCCGTGCGCGATCATCGGCACGCCCTGGCTGAGCAGCAGCGTCGCCAGGAAGTTGCGCTTCTGCCGCTCCCGTAGCATGACGATGTCGGCGTCCTCGGTCGGCCCCTCGACCCCGCAGTTCCAGGACCGGTTGTGGCTCTCGCCGTCCCGGTTGCCTTCGCCGTTGGCCTCGTTGTGCTTGTCGTTGTAGGAGACCAGGTCGCTGAGGGTGAAGCCGTCGTGCGCCGTCACGAAGTTGATCGACGCGATCGGGCGGCGGCCGTCGTCCTGGTAGAGGTCGGAGCTGCCGGTGAAGCGGGACGCGAACTCGCCCAGGCTCCACTGGTCGCCGCGCCAGAAGTCGCGCACCGAGTCGCGGTACTTGCCGTTCCACTCGGTCCAGTTCGGCGGGAAGCCACCGACCTGGTAACCGCCGTCGCCGACGTCCCACGGCTCGGCGATCAGCTTCACCTGCGAGACCACCGGGTCCTGGTTGACCAGGTCGAAGAAGGCGGCCAGCCGGTCCACCTCGTGGAACTCGCGGGCCAGCGCGGCGGCCAGGTCGAAGCGGAAGCCGTCCACGTGCATCTCGGTCACCCAGTAGCGCAGCGAGTCCATGATCAGGCGCAGGGACTCGTGGTGCCGGACGTTGAGGCTGTTACCCGTACCCGTGGTGTCGTAGTAGTAGGACTTGTCCTGGTCGACCAGCCGGTAGTAGGCCGGGTTGTCGATGCCCCGGAACGACAGCGTCGGGCCCAGGTGGTTGCCCTCGGCCGTGTGGTTGTAGACCACGTCCAGGATGACCTCGATGCCGGCCGCGTGCAGGGCCTTCACCATCGACTTGAACTCCTGGACCTGCCCGCCGCGCCCGCCGAACGACGAGTACCCGTTGTGCGGCGCGAAGAAGCCGATCGTGTTGTAGCCCCAGTAGTTGGTGAGCCCGCGTTCCACCAGCCCGCTGTCGTGCACGAACTGGTGCACCGGCATCAGCTCGACGGCCGTGATCCCGAGCCGCTTGAAATACTCGATCATCCGGGGGTGGGCCAGCCCGGAGTACGTGCCACGGACGTCGTCCGGGATCTCCGGGTGCTGGATCGTCATGCCCTTGACGTGCGCCTCGTAGATCACCGTCTCGTACATCGGGATCTTCAGCGGGCGGTCGTTGCCCCAGTCGAAGAACGGGTTCACCACCACGGACTTCGCGGTGAAGGGCGCCGAGTCGGCGTCGTTGTACGACATCGGGTCACCGAAGTCATACGAGAACAGCGCCTGATCCCACCGGAAGTCGCCGTCGATCGCCTTGGCGTACGGGTCCAGCAACAGCTTGCTCGGGTTGCACCGCAGTCCGCGGGACGGGTCGTGAGGTCCGTGGACGCGATAGCCGTACCGCTGCCCCGGCACCACGCGCGGCAGGAAGCCGTGCCAGACCAGCGCCTCACGTTCCGGCAGGTCGACCCGGGTCTCCCGGCCCTCCTCGTCGAAAAGGCACAGCTCCACGCGGGTGGCCGCCTCGGAGAAGATGGCGAAGTTGGTGCCACCGCCGTCATATGTCGCACCCAGCGGATACGGGTTGCCAGGCCAGATTTTCATGGGCCACAGACTGCCCAATAAATGTGTTCTGGAAAACACCGTTCGATGTGACGGATGTCCTGCGTGTCGGGGGCCCCGGCGTGGGATTTTGCACTCCCAGTGCACTTGTGTGCTCCACGCTGGGCGTTTAGCGTCCTTCCATGTCGGATACATGGACGTTTGCCGTTGCCCGCGAGGACCTCGGCCGGACCGCGCTCGTTGACGGCGCGACACCGGAACCAGGCGCCGGTGAGGTGTTGCTCCGGGTCGATCGCGTCGGGCTGACCGCCAACAACGTCACCTACGCGGTGCTCGGCGAGTCGATGCGGTACTGGCAGTTCTTCCCCGGCGGCCCGCGCGGCCTCGGGCCCGAGTGGGGCCTGCCGCCGCTGTGGGGCTTCGCCGACGTCATCGAGTCACAGGTGCCGGGCATCGAACCGGGACTGCGGGTGTACGGGTACCTGCCGCCCGCCGGCCACCTGGTGGTGCGGCCGGAACGCGTCGACGCCGCCGGTTTCCGGGACGGCAGTGCGCACCGGGCCGAGCTGCCGTCACCGTACAACGCCTACCGCTCGACCGGGTCCGACGCCGCCTACCGCGCCGACCAGGAGGACCTGCTGATCCTCTACCGGCCGCTGTTCTTCACCTCGTTCATGCTCGCCGACCAGGTCGCCGACAACGACTTCTACGGTGCGCGGCAGCTCGTCCTGTCGTCGGCCTCCAGCAAGACGGCGTACGCCGCCGCCTTCGAACTCCACGGCCGGGGTCCCCGCGTGGTCGGCCTCACCTCACCCGGCAACGTGTCCTTCACCCGGTCCCTGGGCTGCTACGACGACGTGCTCTCCTACGACGACATCGACAACCTGGACGCCGTGCCCACCGCGTACCTCGACCTCTCCGGCGCGCCGGCCACCCGCGCCGCCCTGCGGCAACGGCTCGGCGACCTCCTCGTCCGCGACATCGCCGTCGGACTCACCAACCAGGTCCCCAACGCCGACGCGGCGGGCGAGGTGTTCTTCGCACCGGTGCAGATGCGCAAACGCAGCCGGGACTGGGGCCGCGACGGCCTGGACCAGCGCTTCGCCGTCGCCTGGCAGCGCTTCGCCGCCGTGGTGGGGGAGTGGCTCACGGTGCGGGCCGGCAACGGCCCGGAGGACCTGCGGCAGGCGTGGCTTGACGTCTACCACGGGCGTACGCCCCCGCAGGAGGGCCAGATCATCCAGTTCTGATCGGGTCCACGGCGGCGGGGCCGGGTGGCGTGGGGGTCTCAGCTGAGCAGGGACTGGGCGACGGCCCGGCCGGAGAGCCAGGCCGTCTGCACCCGGGGACGGCCGAAAGCGTCGCCGCACAGCCACACCCGGCCGTCGACGGCGTAGGGCGCGGATCCGGCCGGAGGCGACGGCTGGGCGTATGTCCACCGGTGCACCTGCACCTCGGGCCGCGCCGCCAGGCCCAGCAGCTCGCCGACCGCGCCCGCCAGGACGGGTCCCGCGGCGGCGGGGTCCTCGAGGTGCTGGGCGGCCAGCGCGGCTGTCGAGTGCGCGACGAGTACGGGGGCGCCGTCGCCGCGGCGGTCACCGTCGTCGCACACCGTGGCGAGCAGGGGGTGGTCGTTGACGAACGCGCCGGGCAGGGTGTCCCATTCCCGGGCCGGGTAGGTCAGGACTGCCGCGATCACCGGCTGCCAGGTCTGTGCCCGCGCGACCTCGGCGACCGCGCCGGGCGGGTCGAGGCGCAGGGCCTGCGGGCCGGGCATGGCGAGTACGACGGCGTCCGTGTCACCGGGTATCGCGTCGACCCGGGTGGACAGCCGGACGTCGAGGCCGTCGGCGAGGTCGGTGGCGAGCGAGCGCAGGCCGCCGGGTGCCGCCCACCGGACCGGTCCCGTCGACGGGTCGCCGCCGGGGTAGACCCGCAGGGTGTCGGTCCACGGCCGGGCCAGTCCGCGCGAGCGCCACGACTCGGCCTGTGCGGCGAAGGCGGGGTCGTCGGCGACGAAGTAGGCGGCACCGATGTCGGCGTACCGCCCGCCGTACCGTTTGCTGGCCAGCCGCCCACCGGCCACCCGGCCGCGTTCCAGGACCCGGACCCGCGCCCCGCCGCCGGCAAGTGCCCGCGCACACGACAGCCCGGCCACTCCGGCGCCCACCACCACAACGTCCATGATCGGACCTTATCCGGGCCCCGGCCGCCCCGTGGGTCAGGACTCGACGCAGAAGACGTTGCCCTCGGGGTCGGCCATCACGGTCAGCTCGCCCGGTGTCACCACGGTGGCGCCGAGTGCGCTGAGCCGGGCCACCTCGGCGGGCACGTCGCCGCCCGGGGCGCGCAGGTCGAAGTGCATCCGGTTCTTGGCCACCTGTGGTTCCGGCACCTTCTGGAACCACAGGTCAGGTCCACCCCAGCCGGGCGCCCGCACGTACGCCTTGTCGCTTGTCGCCTCCTGGTCCAGTTCGCCGCCGAGCACGGCTGCCCAGAACCGGGCCACGACCAGGGCGTCCACGCAGTCGAACGTGATGCTCTTGACGTACGTCAGTGTTCCGCTACCGACCGGTACCACGCGATTTTCTCCCGTACCCTCTGCTGCTCGAGTCGCAGTTGCGCGACCTTCTCGTCGATTTCGCGGTCGTGCTCCTCGAGCAGCGCGGTGCGCTGCCCCGCCGTGTCGTCGCCACCTTGGAGCAGCTCGGCGAAGCGCCGCAGCCGCGCGATCGGCATGCCGGAGTCGCGCAGGCAGCGCAGCAGCCCGAGCCGGGACAGGTCGTGGTCGGAGAAGACCCGGCGGCCGACGGAGTCGCGCTGGACCCCGTCCATCAGGCCGATCTTCTCGTAGTAGCGGATCGTGTCGATGCTGACCCCGATCCGACCGGCTGCCTCGCCCGGCGTGTACGGCACTTTCGTTACCCCCATGTATTGACCTGGAGCGCGCTCCAGCCGACAGGGTAACGGGCATGGCAACCGATATCACCATTGTTCTCGGCGCGCTCGCGTTCGGCACCCGCATCGACCACGCGCAATCCTTCGACCTGCTGGACCACTACCTCGACCTGGGCGGGGAGTGGATCGACACGGCGGACAACTACGCGTTCTGGATGGACCCGAGCGGCCGGGGCGGGCAGAGCGAGACCGTGATCGGTCGATGGCTGGATCAGCGTCCGGGCGCCCGCGAGCGGGTGCGGATCAGCACCAAGGGCGGCGCCGAGGGTTTCCCGGACAACGCCGACGGGCTGTCCGGACCGGCGCTCACGAAAGCCCTGGGCGGCAGCCTGGATCGGCTGCGGACGGAGCGGGTCGAGCTCTACTGGGCGCACATCGAGGACCGGTCGGTGCCGCTGGCGGAGACGGTCGAGACGCTCGGCGGTTTCGTCGCGGACGGCAGGGTGGTGCGGCTCGGCGTTTCGAACCATCCGACGTGGCGCGTGGACCGGGCCCGGGAGATCGCCCGCAGCCGTGGCCTGGCGGGGTACAGCGCGATCCAGTTGCGCTGGTCCTACCTGCAGCCGCTGCCGGGGTTCCCGCTGCCGCAGAGCGCGCACGTGCACGCCACGCCGGAGACCTTCGACTACCTGGCGTCGACGGACGGCATGTGGCTCTGGGCGTACAACACGCTGCTCGACGGCGGTTACACCCGTGCGGACCGGCCGCTGCCGGACGCGTACGACCACCCCGGCACCGTACGCCGGCTCGCCGCGCTCGACGCGGTGGCGGCGGAGACCGGCGCGACCCGCAACCAGGTCGTCCTCTCCTGGATCGCCGGCGGCAAGGCGGCCGTCGCGCCGATCGTCGGGGTCACCACGGCCGCGCAGATCACCGAGGCGCTGGGCGCCCGGGGCGTCCGGCTGACCGCGGAGCAACGGACACGTCTCGATCTCGCCTGCTGACCCCGCGATCGATTGACATCTATCGTGCCCTGCTGTCGGATGCAGTGGTCGGTAAAAAGGCCGTCCACAGAGGAGGTACCGTGCGCACACCATCCCGTGCGTCGGCGGCATCCACCACAGCGCTCGTCGCGGCTGTGCTGATTCTCGCTCCAGGGTCCGCCAGCAGCGCGGCGCCAGCCGGGCCAGCCCGGTCCGAGCAGGTCCACGATCATGACCATGAACAGACGAGGGACAACCGCCGCGGCCGGCTCGCGCCGACGGCGCAGCAGCGCCAGGGCGCGGCCGACGTGGACGCGCTGGCCCGCTGGAACTCGCTCGGCACCCCGGCCGCCCTGACCGCCACCGCGCAGCCGCTCGCGGCCGGGCTGCCGGCCGAGCCGGTCGCCGCCGCCCGGGCGTACGTGGCGGCGAACCTCGACGTCCTCGGCCTGACCGAGCGCGGCGCGGACGCGCTGGAGGTGCTCACCACGGCACCGCTCGGCGAGGGCGCCGTCGTGGTGCTCCGCCAGCGCTTCGGCGACCTGATCGCCGGCCGTGACGGCCTGCTCTCGGTCGGCCTGCGCGACGGCAAGGTGTGGCACGTCAGCTCCTCGCTGTCCCGCGACGCCGCCGCGCCCGCACCGGCCACGCTGACCAAGGCGGACGCCGAGCGGATCGCCGCGACCGACGCCGGCCTGGACAGCCCCACCGTGCTCGGCACCCAGCTGGTCGCGGTGCCCACGCCCGAGCAGGGCGCCCGGGCCGCCTACCAGGTCACTCTCGGTGAGAATCTGACCGGTGCCGAACCGGCCGCGTTCACCACCTGGGTGGACGCCCGCGACGGCGGGGTCCTGGTCAGCGAGAGCATCGTCGACGAGCACAGCGACGACAACCCGGAGTGGGACGTCTTCCCGAACTCGCCGCGCACCAACTACTCCTCGGCGGACACCCGCCGCACCTGGTGCCAGCAGCCCGCGCGCCGTTGCGACGAGGTCGTCGGCAACCCGGCGTCGCCGCTGGCCTGGGACGTCGACCCGGCCACCGACCTGCCCACGTTCACCACCCGCGGCAACAACGCGATCGCGGTGCAGAACTGGAACTCCAACGACGCGTTCTCGGTCGGCACCGAGACCGCCACCCCGCGGCCGAACCGCGACTACCGGTACCCCTGGACCAACCAGTGGTACGAGGAGCGGTGCGCGCCGACGGTCTTCGAGACGCCGGCCCGCAACGACATCGACGCGGCCCGGGCCAACCTGTTCGCCATGCACAACCGGATGCACGACTGGTCGTACCACCTCGGCTTCACCGAGGAGACCTGGAACATGCAGGCCGAGAACTTCACCGGCGCCGGGCTGGGCAACGACTACGAGCAGGGCAACGCGCAGGCCGGTGGGATCAGCGGCGGGCCGCCGGACTTCGCGGCGCGCAACAACGCCAACCAGATCACCCCGCCGGACGGCCAGGCGCCGATCACCAACATGTACCTGTGGCAGCCGATCGCCGGCACCTTCTACGGACCCTGCGTGGACGGCGACTACGACATGTCGGTGATCGCCCACGAGTACACGCACGCCATCACGAACCGCATGATCGCCGGTCCGAACGCCGGTCTCAGCTCGCCGCAGGGCATGAGTGAGAGCTGGTCCGACCTGCTCTCCATCGAGTACCTGTACGAGCACGGCTACATGCCGAAGGGCACCGGCGCCTACACCATCGGTGAGTACGTGACCGGGGACGACGGCGCGGGCATCCGTAACTTCAACATGAGCCGCAGCCCGCTCAACTACAGCCACGTCGACTACGACTTCGTCGGCCTGCAGGTGCACGCCTCCGGCGAGGTGTGGAGCGCGGCCAACTTCGACGTCCGGTCGGCCCTCATGAAGCGGTACGGCACCGGCAGCGCGGCCCTGCAGAAGGCCTGCGCCAACGGCAAGGTCGCGGTCACCAAGTGCCCCGGCAACCGCCGCTGGATCCAGTTGGTGTTCGACTCGTTCCTGCTGCTGGCGAACTCGGCCAACAGCCAGGTCGACGCCCGGGACGCGCTGATCGCCGCCGACCAGATCCGCTTCGGCGGGGCCAACCAGGACCTGATCTGGGGCGCGTTCGCCAAGCGTGGCCTCGGTGAGGCGGCGCTGAGCAACGGCGCCGGTGACGTCAACCCGCGGCCCGGCTTCACCTCGCCGTACGCCGGCGAAGCGACCGTCAAGTTCCGGCCGATCGACGAGAACGGCAAGGTCGTGGCCGGGGCGAAGCTGTTCGTCGGTGACTTCCAGGCCCGGGCGGTCCCGGTCGCCGACACCGACCCGGCGACGCCGCTGACCGACGAGGTAGACCTGGTCGGCGGGCGGTACACGTTCATCGCCCAGGCGCCCGGTCACGGCGAGGCCCGTGTCTCGGCGACCGACCTGCGGGCCGGGCGCGACCGGACGCTGTACGTCAAGATGCCGCGCAACCTGGCGTCCGGCACCAGCGGGGCCACGGCGACCGGTGACGGCGTCAACCTGACCGCGATCATCGACGACGACGAGTCGACGAACTGGGCGTCGCTGAACGCCCCGATCGCCGGCAAGGGCGTCACCGTCGACCTGGCCGGCGACCGGCAGCGCGTCAAGCGGGTGCAGGTCAGCGCGATGCTGCGTCCGGCGATCGAGGGCAACGCGGACGCCGGTGGCCAGAGCCGGTTCTCGGCGCTGAAGCAGTTCAAGGTCCTCGCCTGCACCGCGTCGGCCACCGCCGACTGTGCGGACGCGACGGACTTCCGGACCGTCTACGTCAGCAAGCGCGACGCGTTCCCGGCCGGCAACCCGCGGCCGCGGGGGCCCCAGTTGACCGTCCGGGAGTTCGACATCCCGGACACGACCGCGACCCACCTGCGGATCGAGGCCGTGACCAACCAGTGCACCGGCACCCCGGAGTACGCCGGCGAGCAGGACGCCGACCCGCGGGCCGCGACCGACTGCGCGACGGCCAGCCCGCAGGCGCTCAACGTGCGGATCGCCGAGTTCCAGGCGTACGCGCGGTAGTGATTTCCCCACCTGCCGGGGCGGACCACCCTTCCGCCCCGGCAGGATGGGCCCATGAGCACCGAACCCATCGCCGTGACCGGCGCGACCGGACAGCTCGGCGGGCGTGTGGCCCGCCGGTTGTCCGCGTCGGGCGTACCCCTGAGACTGCTCGTGCGCGACGTGTCGCGGGCGCCGCACCTGGCCGGTGCCACCGCGGTGGCCGCGCCCTTCGGTGACGGGCCCGCCGTGCGCGACGCCCTGGACGGCGTGCGGACCGTGCTGATGGTGTCGGCGTCGGAGACACCGGACCGGGTGGAGCAGCACCGCACGTTCGTCGACGCCGCGGCCGCCGCCGGTGTGGCGCACCTGGTCTACATCTCGTTCGCCGGTGCCGCGCCGGACGCCACGTTCACGCTGGCTCGCGACCACTGGGCCACCGAGCAGCACATCCTGGCGCGCGGCCTGGACGCCGTCTTCTTGCGGGACAACCTCTACGCCGACTTCCTGCCGCACCTCGCCGGGGCGGACGGGGTGATCCGCGGCCCGGCCGGCGACGGGCGGGTGGCCGCGGTCGCCCAGGACGACATCGCCGACGCCGCGGTGGCGGTGCTGCGCGACCCGGCGGCGCACGCGGGGCAGGCCTACGAGCTGACCGGGCCGGAGGCGCTCTGCTTCGCCGAGATCGCCGGCATCCTCGGGGTGCGCTACCACGACGAGACGATCGAGGAGGCGTACGCGTCCCGGGCGGTCTACGACGCGCCGCGCTGGCAGCTCGACGCGTGGGTCTCCACCTACCTGGCGATCGCGGCCGGTGAGATGTCCCGGGTGACCACGCACGTCGCCGAGCTGACCGGCCGTCCGGCGACGGGTGTCGCGCAGCTGCTGAAGAAGTAAATGCGGACTGACCAGCGGCGCCGCCGGCCTGTCGGCGACCGGGGGAGAGGTCCGCGCCGACGGTGAGGTGATCCTGCGGATGCCGGCCGGCGGCGAGACCCTGGTGCTGTCCGACGCGGACATCGTCGAGGTGGCCGTGGAGGGGGTCAGCGGCTTCGGCGCGGCCCGCCGCCCCGGTCCGGGCACCGCCGGCATCCGGGTCGCCCGGTTCGCCTGAGCTGTTACGTTGGGCCGCGTGAGTGATCTGGACCGGTTCGTGCGGGCACAGGACGGCGTCTACGAGCGGGCCCTCGCCGAGATCGTCGCGGGGGACAAGCAGAGCCACTGGATGTGGTTCGTCTTCCCGCAGATCGCCGGCCTCGGCTCCAGCCCCACCGCTGTGCGGTTCGCCGTGCGGGACCTCGCCGAGGCCCGTGCCTACCTGGCCCACCCGGTGCTGGGCCCGCGGCTGGTGGAGTGCTGCACCGCGCTGCTCGCCCACCGCGACCGCAGCGCCGGGCAGATCCTCGGGTACCCCGACGACCTGAAGTTACGGTCGTCGATGACGCTGTTCGCCCGCGCGGCCGACGACCCGGCCGTCTTCGATCGGGTGATCGAGCAGTTCTACGAGGGACCCGACGAGCGGACCCTTCACCTGCTTGACCGGCCCGGTTAGTCTCCGGTCATGTATCCGTCGCCGCACGTCCGGGTTTCGGACGCCGACCGTGAGGCCGTCGTGGCCCGGCTCAACCACGCCACCGCCGAGGGCCGTCTGACCATCGACGAGTTCGGGGAGCGCACGCGCGCGGCCTACGAGGCCCGCACCTGGGGCGAGCTGTCCCGGGTGGTGCACGACCTGCCGCGGGTCGCCGCACCGATGGTGATCCCGCGCCGGGAGGCGGCCGGCGGCCCGCTGCCGACCGTCTCCCTGATCCTCGGCATCACCTCGCTCGCCGCGTCGTTCTGCGTCCCACTCGGGGCGCCGGCCGCGATCGCGGCGATCGTGACCGGCATCCTCGGTCTGCGCGGTGCCGGCCGCGGCATGCCGGGCCGGACCATGGCCGTCACCGGCCTGGTCCTCGGCGTGCTCGGGCTGGTCGCGCAGGTGGCGTTCCTGCTGTTCGTCGCGGCCTCGGACAGTTACGCGGACTGAGCTCCCGGGCGTCCGCTCTCCACCGTGAACGCGGCGTGGGTGTATTGCGGTGCGTCCCGGCGCGACACGGTGGTGACCATCCGGGCCTCCATCCGCAGCGTGTCCCGGTCGATCCGGAACCGCTGGTGCCCCCGCCGGTCGCCGTCGAAGAACCGGATGTGCGGGTTGTACTTGATCATGGGGCCGTAGTAGGGGCCGTACGGTGTGCCGTCCCCGTTCGACGAGATCGAGGTGCCGACGAACTCGGTCGCCACCACCGGCGACCCCGGCCGGTCGAAGTCGGCGTGGATGTCGTTGACGAACGTGGAGTGCCAGTCGCCGGTCAGCACCACCGGGTTCGACACCCGGTTGCGGGTCCACGCCCGGGTCAGCCGGTTCCGGGCCGCCGGGTACCCGTCCCAGGCGTCGTGCCACAACCGCTCACCGGCGTCGCCGTCGTGGTCCAGGCGGGCCACCATCACGTTGCTGCCGAGCAGGTTCCAGCGGGCGTCCGACGCGGCCAGCCCCCGGTAGAGCCACTGTTCCTGGTCGGCACCGAGCATCGTCGCCTCCGGCGCGTACTGGCCGGCGCAGGCGTCGCCCTCACCCCACGAGCAGGCCGGGACCGTGCGGTACTGCCGGCCGTCCACGATGTCGAGCTGCACCAGGCGCCCCCAGTGCAGCCGGCGGTAGATCCGCGCGGCGCGGGCCGGCCGGCGGACCGGCTGGTGCTCGTACCAGGCCTGGTAGGCGGCGGCGCGCAGGGCCGCGATGTCACCCTCGTGGTACTGACTGGACGTGCCCGCGTAGTCGTTGACCACCTCGTGGTCGTCCCAGGTCACCGCGAACGGCACCCGGGCGTGCGCGGCCTGCAGGTCCGGGTCGGACTTGTAGAGCGCGTACCGGATCCGCCACTGGTCGAGGGTCTGCGGCGCCGGCCGGGCCGTCTCCGGCACCGCCACCTTGCGGTAGCCGCCGGTCGCCGAGATGCCGGTCTCGTAGACGTAGTCGCCCAGGTGCAGCACCAGGTCCACGTCGTCGCGGGCGATGTGCGCGTACGAGGGGTAGTAACCGTTGTCCCAGGCCTGGCAGGACACGACCGCGAGGTCGAGGGCGCCGCCGGCGGAGCGCCGGGCGGGCGCGGTCCGGGTGCGGCCGATCGGTGAGCGCTGATCACGGTACGCGAACCGGTAGAACCACTCGCCGTCCGGCGCGAGCCCCTCCACCTCGACGTGCACGCTGTGCCCCAGCTGCGGCAGCGCCCACGCCACACCCTCCCGGACCACCCGGGTGAACCGCTCGTCCCGGGCCACCTGCCAGCGCACCGGCAGGGCCGTCGCCGGCAGGCCGCCGTCCGGTTCGAACGGCTCCGGCGCCAGCCGTGTCCAGAGCACCACCCCGCTCGGTGTGGGGTCACCGGAGGCCACCCCGAGGGTGAACGGGTACTTGCGGCCGGGCAGCGCCGGTGCCGCCGCCACGGTGTCGGCCGGGACCTGGCCGAGCGCGGCCGCCCCGGCGACCATGCCCGCCCCGGCGAGCAACCGGCGGCGATCCAAGTTCATCTGCATGGGTGACGTTCTAGGGGACCGAGCTGACCGGCTCCCGACCTCCGCGTGACGAGGGGATGACGTACCGGACGCCGGTCAGCCGGTCAGCCGCTCCGGCAACTCATGGCCGTACCATCTGGCGCAGCGTCTCCTCGATGCCGGTGCCGCAGCTGTATGCCCGGTCGCCGCGCGGCAGCAGCAGGCCGTCCGCGTCCGCCTCGTGCAGCGCGACGAGCTCGGCCGCCAGCAGGGGCGGCAGGCCGGCGTCGGTGAACGCGGCGAGCCAGCCGGCGCGCGGCACCGTGACCACCCGCAGCGGCGTGCCGAGCAGCTCACCGAGGACCTCGGCGACCTGCCGCTCGGTGTACTCCGGGGCCTCCAGATGGATGATCTCGCTGGTGCCGGCGGGGCTGCTGAGTGCGTCCGCGACGGCGGCGCCGATGTCCCGGGTGGCGACCATCGGGATCGGCTCGTCGGCCGAGTCGGCGAAGACCGGGAAGACGCCGGCGCCGGTGGCCGCGTCCAGGACCGTCTCCACCTTCTCCTGGAAGTGCGGCGACCGGATCGCGGTCACCGCGGCGCCGGTCGCGCGCAGGCCGTTCTCCAAGTGGTGCAGCCAGCGGATCGGCCCGGTGCCGTCCGGCAGGTCGGCGCCGTAGGACGACAGCATCACGACATGCGGGACGCCGCTGTCCCGGACCGCTGCCGCGATCGAGTCGGCCAGTTCCCGGTGTGCGGCGTCGGTGAACGGCGGGACGGTCGGCAGCAGGACGAACGCGCCGTCGCAGCCGGCGAACGCCTTCGACAGGGCGGCGGTGTCGGTAAGGTCGGCGACGACGTCACCCTTCGCGGCGTCGCGGGCGACGGTACGGACGGGCCGGCCCGCCGCGCGCAGGGCACGGGCGGCAGCTCCGCCGACGTGGCCGGTGACTCCGGTGATCGCGTACATCTGGTGCCTCCTGGATTGATCCGCCCGGCTCTGGTGTCCGCCGGAAGTGGTGACTCCAGTGAAATGGCAACCGGTGAGACGATCCATGTTCGTACGCCTCGATCGCATGTCTGAGCGTCTACGCTGCCGGCATGGACCCGCTCGGAGACCTGCTGGACGGGGTGCGCGCGCGGACCGCCGCGTTCTGCCGGGCCGCGTTCGACCCGCCGTGGGCGCTGCGGATCTGCGACAAGGCCGCGATCGGCCTGGCCTCGCCGTCGCGCGGACACGCCTGGGTGGTGCCCGACGACGACGAACCCACCCTCGTCGGGACCGGTGACGTGGCGATCGTGCAGGGCCCCGAGCCGTACACCGTCGCCTCGGCGCCCGGCGTCCCGCCGACCGTCTTCGTTCATCCCGGGAACCGGTTGATCACGGCGGACGGCGTCGACATCACGGCCGAGACGCGGTTCGGGGCGAGCACCAGCGCCCTGGGCCTGGGCTCCGCCGGTATCCCGGCGCTGCGCGCCGGCGGCTCCACCGGGCCGGCTCCGCGCTTTACCGGCGCCGACGGTCCCACCGTGCTGGCGAGCGGCACCTACGACGTCTCGAGCTTCGTCAGCGGCCGGCTGCTGGCCACCCTGCCCACCGTCGTGCGGGTCTCCCACGAGCAGGTCCAGTCCCCGATCATGGATCTGCTGCACAGCGAGGTCGACCGGGACGCCCCCGGTCAGCAGGTGGTCCTCGACCGGCTGCTCGACCTCGCCCTGATCGCCACGCTGCGTGCCTGGTTCGCCCGGCCCGCCGCCGACCCGCCCGGCTGGTACCGCGCGCACGGCGACCCGCTCGTCGGTCCCGCCCTGCGGCTCATGCACGAGGATCCGGCACGGCAGTGGACGGTCGCCGGCCTGGCCGCCGCGACCGGTGCGTCCCGCGCCGCCTTCGCCCGGCGGTTCACCGAGCTCGTCGGGCAGCCCCCGATGACCTACCTGACCCACTGGCGCCTCGACCTGGCCGCCGAGGCCCTGCGCAACACCGAGGCGACCGTCGGGTCGATCGCGCGGCAGGTCGGTTATGCGAACGCGTTCGCGCTGACTGTCGCGTTCAAACGGGTCCGGGGTACGACGCCGCAGCTGTTCCGCGCCGCGTGACCGTCGGGGCCGGTCGGGGTGATCACTGGCTGGTCGATCCTCTGCTGGGTGGGGGCGGCAGGATCTGGCGCGGGCGGCCGGGCACGGTGGACCGGCGGCGCCACTCGCGGGGGTAACCGACCGACACCTCCTCGAACCGGACGCCGTCATACCAGGTGGTCCGGGGAATGTGGAGGTGGCCGTAGACGACCGCGGCGGCCTCGAACCGGACGTGCCAGTCGGCGGTCGCCTCGGTGCCGCACCACTGGGCGAACTCCGGGTAGCGCAGGACCCGGGTCGGTTCGCGGACCAACGGGAAGTGATTCACCAGCACGGTACGCCGCCCGGCACGTTCCGCCGCCAATCGCTGCTCGGTGTGCGCGACCCGGGCCCGGCACCAGGCGTCCCGGGTCGGATAGGGGTCCGGGTGCAGCAGCATCTCGTCCGTGCACACCACGCCCGTTTCGTACGCCCGGGCCAGGGCCTGCTCCCGGGTCCAGGTGCCGGGCGGCCGGAAGCTGTAGTCGTAGAGCACGTGCAGCGGCGCGACGAGCACCGGCTCGCCGTCCAGGTCCCACACCGGGTACGGGTCCTCGGGCGTCAGCACGCCGAGGCCCCGGCACAGCTCGACGAGGGCCTCGTACCGGGCCTGGCCGCGCAGCTGAACCGGATCCTCGCGCGGCGTCCAGAGTTCGTGGTTGCCCGGTGCCCAGATCACTCGGGCGAACCGGCCGGCCAGCAGGCGCAGCGCCCACTCGACGTCGGCGATCAGTTCGCCGACGTCGCCCGCGACGATCAGCCAGTCCGCCTCCCGTTCCGGGCGCAGCCGCTCGACGATGTCGCGGTTCTCCTGATAGATGACGTGCAGGTCGCTTATCGCGACCAGGCGGCCGGCCGCCTGCCGAGCGGTCACCTTGGCCGTCCGGCGAATGTGGGTGCGGCGGTGTTCATAGTGCGCACTGTAGACATCGGCGGGCCCGTCAGGCCGCTCGGTAGGGGAGGGATACGGGTACCCGGGGGAGCGCCCGCCCGGGCAGGATTCGCCTCGCGGGCGACGCCGAGGAGAACCACCTGTGCTCAACGAGATCCTGCCGCCGCTGGTGTGCGCGGCCGAGACCACTGCCGATCTGCTTGACGTGTCGCTGTACCCCGAGGAGGAGGCGGCCGTCGCACGTGCGGTACCGAAGCGGCGGCGTGAGTTCATCACGGTGCGGGCGTGTGCCCGTACCGCCCTGGCCGGGTTGGGGTGTGGTCCTTCGCCACTGATTCCTGGTGAGCGCGGTGCGCCGGGCTGGCCGTCCGGTGTGGTCGGCAGCATGACCCACTGTGACGGGTACCGAGCCGCCGCGGTGGCGATGGCCGAGCACATGGTCACGGTCGGCATCGACGCTGAGGAGCACGCCCCCCTGCCGGACGGGATCCTGGCGGCAGTGTCGTCGCCGCGGGAACGGGCCCACCTGGCGGTGCTCGCCGCCCGGTCGCCGCGGGTGCACTGGGATCGGCTGCTGTTCAGCGCCAAGGAGTCGGTCTACAAGGCGTGGTTCCCGCTGACCCGGCGATTCCTCGAGTTCGAGGAGGCCGAGGTCGAGTTCGCGGCGGATGGCACGTTCGGCGCACGTCTGCTGGTGCCCTGTCCGGTGGTGGCCGGCGCGCGACTGCGGGGCTTCACCGGGCGGTGGCTGACCCGGGACGGGATCGCGCTCACCGCGATCGCGGTGCCGCGCTGACGCGGGTTTAGGGGTGGCTACGCTGGGGCGGGGTGTGACACGCTCCCTGGGATCGCTGACGGTTTCTGTGGTTGGGGTGGTTGTGGTGGAAAAAGGTACGATCGTGCGGTTCGACGACGTCCGGGGTTACGGGTTCATCGCTCCGCTGCGTGGAGGTGACGACGTCTTCGTGCACGCGAACGACTTCGGTGACCAGCGGCATCTGATCACCACCGGGATGAAGGTGAGCTACGAGGTCGTGCAGTCCGACCGGGGGCTCAAGGTGGCGAGCGTGCAGCTGGAGTCGTCGCCGGTGCCGGAGAACGGGGTGCCACGTTCCGTGCCGGTCCGCTCCGAGTCCGGGGCGGACGACGACGGTGAGTGCGATGTCCTGGCGGCCGGCCAGTTCGAGGCCGCGGTCACCGAGGTGCTGCTGGGCAGCGTGCCGACGATGACCGGGGCACAGATCCTCGAAGCCCGGCGGGCGCTCGTGGCGATGGCTCGTAGGCACGGCTGGGTCGAGGACTGACCGGGCGCCACGAGGGCGTCACCTACAGCCGAAGGATGTGCAGGACGAGTAGCCCGGCGGCCATGGCGCCGACCATGATCGCCGGGCTCATCTCCTGGGTGGTCTGCTTCCCGCGGGCCTGGAACACGACGGCGCCGGCCATCATCAGGAGCAGCCCGGCCGCGGCGGCGAGACCCAGCGGCGCCCAGAACAGGCCGATCAGGACGCCGGCCGCGCCGGCCAGGTCCAGCCCGCCGATGATCCGGTACGACCGGGCCGAGAATCCGAGCCGGCCGCCCTCCTTGAGTTGCCGCTCGTTCCCGGTGATCTTAGCGATGCCTACCGCGGCGAAGACGAGGGCGAGCAGGACGGACAGCACGACGATGGCGATGAACATGCGAGTCCCTACTTCGGGGTTCGGGTGGTCGGCTTACTTCCAGCGGAAGGTGCGTGCGGCGACGGTCGCGAAGACGACGGTGTACGCGACCATGACGGCGAGCTGGATCCACGGTGTAGGGCGGTCGTACCAGGCTGCGGTCAGGACCTGTGAGGTGGCCCCGAGCGGGGTGAACGCGGAGATGTTGCGGAAGAGTTCGGGCATCAGGGGTCCGGGGGTCCACACCCCGGCGGTGAACATCGAGCCGATCAACAGCAGCGTGCCCAGTCCGTTGGCGGTCTGGGCGGAGCGGGCCCGCGCCGCGACGACCGCGCCGAGGCTGAGCAGGGTGGCGGCGCCGAGCACGAAGACGAGAGCGACCAGGCCGAGGTTGCGGGGCACTGAGGCGTCGAGCGCGACGATCGCAGTGGTGACGGCGACGGCAGCGCCGGCGGTCAGGGTGGCGGCGCTGATGGCCAGCTGCGCCAGCAGGATCCGGTGGGCGCCGACGGGGGTGGCTCCGAGACGGCGCAGCACGCCGTTCTCGCGGTAGCCGCCGATCGCGGAGGGGAAGTTGGTCAGACTGACCGTGGCCATCGCGACCGTCAGGGCGATCGGGATGAAGAGGTCGATGACCCGCAGCCCGGCGAACTCCGGGCCGCCGCCCTCGACCGGCGCGTCGGTGCCGGGGATGACGAAGCCCTGGAGTAGGAGCAGCACGGTCGGGAACAGCAACGCCATGAAGACGTTCGTGGGGTTGCGGGTGAAGAGGGTGGCCTCGGTGCGGGTCAGTGTGGCGAGGGCAGTCATGCCGGCTGTTCCTTTCCGCTGCCGCGGTGAATGTCCAGGGCGTGCAGGTAGGCGTCCTCAAGGGTGACTCCGCCGGCTGCCCTGATGAGGGCGTCGGGCGTGGTGGTGATCGCGGTGCGGCCGTGATCGATCACCGAGATCCGGTCGCAGAGCCGATGCGCCTCGTCGAGGAAGTGGGTGACGAGCACGATCGTCACGCCGGAGTCGCGGATCTCGCGGATCAGGCCCCAGGTGTCGCGGCGGCCTTCCGGGTCGAGGCCGGTGGTGAGCTCGTCCAGCACCGCAATGCGGGGATTGCCGATCAGAGCCAGGGCGATGGACAGACGCTGCTTCTGGCCGCCGGACAGCTTGCCGAACGGCTTGCGCCGCTGGTCGGTCAGACCCACCGCGTCGATCAGCTCGTTGATGTCGCGCGGAGCGGGATACAGCGCGGCGAACATGGTCACCGCTTCCTGTACCCGGAGCGTCGGTGGCAGCGCCGACGTCTGCAACTGGTAACCGATCAGCTCGTAGAGATGGCGGCCGTACTCGCGGGGGTCGCGGCCCATGATGCGGATCTGGCCGGAATCAGGCGGCTCACACCCGGTGATGCACTCGACGGTGGTCGACTTCCCGGCGCCGTTGGGCCCCAGGATCCCGAAGATCTCGCCCTCGTCGACGGTGAAGGTCACGTCGGCCACGGCGACGGTCGAGCCGTACGTCTTGCGCAAGTTGCTCACTTCAATGATCGACACTCTGTCACCCCCAGGTTGACAACTGGATGTGGTTACCGTGACAGGTGGGTGATGTCGTTGTCAACCCGGGGGCGACGACGTTACGGAGCCGCGCCGACGGCGTCGCGATGGGCCAGCACGAGGTCGGCGGCGGCAGCCACGCCGCCGGCCGTGCGCATCCGGCAGCCCCAGTGCGCGGCCCGGTCCCGGAACGACGGTTCGGAGAGGAGCCGGTGCAATTTAGACACGCATTCGTCGATGTCCAGTGGATCCCGGGGTTCGAGGCTCAGGCCCGCGCCACTGTCCACCAGCCGGGCCGCGCCGTCGTGGCAGTCCAGCCAGAACGGCATCGCCAGCTGGGGCTTGTCGTAGTACAGGCCCTCGTGGATGGCATTGGCGGCGCCGTGGTTGAAGAAGACGCGGACGTGCGGGTGGGCGAGTACGTGGTGCTGAGACGGTAGCCAGTCCTCGACCCGCAGGTTGGCGGGCTGTTCGCCGATGGGCCAATCGCCGAACCCGGGAAGCTTGCACAGAACGTGGTGGCGTGGCCCGAGTCGCGTGGCCACCTCGACGAGGGCCTCGGCCTGCTTCCGGGACGGCCGCATGATCGTGCCGAACCCGATGTAGACGACCGACTCGCGGCTGTCCAGCCAGTCGCTGAGCTCGGTGCCCTGGCCCGTGACGCCGTGCCGGGGCACCACCGACCCGAGCATGTGCAGATTCTCCGGAGCCTGCGGGAACGGGTATTCGAAGCCGAAGACGGTATACGCGAAGAGGGCCCTGGCGGCCCGGGCGTACTGCGACGGCTGGCCGAACGCGTTCGGCACGCCGGCGGCCCGTCGTGCGGCAGCCACGAGCATGCCGCGCCGGATCCGATCCGGCTCGGTGAACGCCTGCCGCAGGGCGAGCTTGAATCGTTCGTTCTCGGCACGTTGTGCGGGGGTCATCCGCAGCGGCAGGCCGGACATCGGCGCCGGGTAGTCGGCGGGCAGCAGGTCCTGCAGGAAGCCGCTCGGTGGCACGCTGATGCTGATGATGAACGGCACCCCGCGTACGGTCAGCGCGTCGATGCCCCAGGTGGCAAGGGAATCCACGACGGCGAGGACCGGCGCCGTGCGATCGATCGCGTCCAGGCACCGGCGGTACATGTCCATCACGGTGTCGGCGTCGTTGAGGCGGTCGACGAAGGCGGCGACGTTCGCCGCCGCCGAGCCGGACGTCATGGTCCGCATCGTCGCCTCGTCCCAGTCCTCCGGGGCCGGGGTGGCCGCGCCGGAACCCATCGACACGAACCCGACGTTCGGGATGGTCGCCACATCGGCGCGGCGTTCGTCGTGCGTGACGAAGCTCAGTCCGCATACCCCGCGGTCGCTTAGTTCGCTGGCGAGGGTCCGCAGGGGATTGAACGGACCCTTGCTCTTGGCGCAGACGAAAAGGACGGTTCCTGCGCTCTTGCCGCTGTTGTCCATACCCCATGCTGTTCGGCGGGTGAGCCCCGCTGCAACACCAGCGCGACCGGATAGGGGTTACCACCACGCCGGGGGTCCGCACCGCACACCTCGGAAGACCTGGACTTCGCCTCGGTCCTGCCCGTCGGAAGCAGGCTAGGGGCGGCACCCCCTGGCCGGGCGGGTTTAGGGGATGGCTCGCCTGCCGGCCGCCGTTAGCGTCGAGATCTACATCGGCTGGAGGCGTCATGACGACAGGCGAGACCGATCGCTGGGTCCGCAGGTTCCATCCCGCGCCGGACGGCGCGGTCCAACTGGTCTGCCTGCCGCACGCGGGCGGCTCGGCCAGCTTCTACTTCCCGGTCTCGGCGGCGCTGTCCCCGGCGATCGAGGTGCTGGCGGTGCAGTACCCGGCCCGGCAGGATCGCCGGCACGAACCGAGCATCGACGACATGGACGAGTACGCCGAGCGGGTGTACGCGGCGCTCGCACCCGCCCTCGGTGGCCAGATCGCGTTCTTCGGGCACAGCATGGGCGCGGTGCTGGCCTTCGAGGTGGCCCGACGTCTGGAACACGACGGCAAGGTGGCCAGGGCGCTGTTCCTCTCCGGTCGGCGTGGACCCGGTACGCACCGCGACGAGCGGGTGCACGAGCAGGGTGACGACGGGATCTTGGCCGAGTTGCGCAAGATGAGCGGCACCGACGCGCGGGTCTTCGGCGACGAGGAACTCGTTCGGATGATCATGCCGGCGATGCGGGCCGACTACCGTGCCGTCGAGCGGTACCGGTGCGAGCCGGACGCCACGGTGAGCTCCCCGCTGGTCGTGCTGACCGGCGACGACGATCCGAAGACCAGCGTCGACGAGGCACGAGCCTGGCAGCGAAACACCACCGGCTCCTTCGAGCTGCTGACCTTCCCGGGCGGGCACTTCTATCTCACCCGGCACGTCCCGGCCGTCCTGCAAGTGATCAAGGAGACGCTGCGGCCGGTGCCGGCGTCGTCCTGACCGCGCCGTGGCCGGCTCACCGGCGGGGCGGGCTCTCGCCGGCCTGGTTCATCGCCGGCCTGGTTCATCGACAATCGTTCAGGAGACGACATGGCCCGTATCTCGATCATCGGTGCGAACGGCTCGATTGGCCGCGTCATCACCGACGAGGCGCTCGCCCGGGGCCATCAGGTCACCGCGGTCGTGCGGGACACCGCGAAGCTGGGCCGGACGCATGACGACCTGCGGGTCGAGACCGGGGACGTGCTGGATCCCGCGGACGTCGCGCGCGTCGCCGAGCACCGTGACGTCGTAGTCAGCGCGGTCGGCGGTGGCGACGGCGCCGGGCACGTCCGGTTGATCGAGCCGGCGCTGCGCTCGCTGGTGACCGCCCTTCGCGGCCTCGGCGGTGCCGCGCCCCGGCTGATCGCGGTGGGCGGCGCCGGCAGCCTGGAGGTCATGCCGGGCATGAGGCTGTGGGACATGCCGGGTCTGCCGCCCGAGGCGTTGACCGTTATGCACGCGCACGGCGTCGGCCTGGATTACTTGCGGACCGTCAGCGACGTGCGGTGGACCTCCCTGAGCCCGGCTGCGATGATCGATCCCGGTGTCCGGACCGGTCGGTACCGCACCGGCGGCGACCGGCTGGTCAGTGACGCCACCCGGCAGAGCCGGATCAGCACGGAGGACTACGCCGTGGCCCTGATCGACGAGATCGAGACCCCGCGACACATCGGACGGCGCTTCACCGTCGCCTATTGAGCCGTGTCCAGTCGCTGTCGCGAAGATCGGCTGGACACGGCCGCTAGACCGTCGAGCGGGCCAGCAGCACCGCGCCGTGCAGAGATGCCAGCGCGCCGTACGCTGACGGCCGTACTTCCGGTGGCTGGTGCCCGGCCCGGGCCAGCGCCGCGGTCCGTCCGGCGACCTCCTCGCAGAAGCCGGGCAGGCCGGCGGCGAAACCGCCGCCTATCACGGCCAGGGGCGGGCCGAGCAGCTCTCCCACGCCGACCACTGCCGCGGCCAGTGCCGCGCAGGAGTCGGCCACCGCTTCGCGCGCCCATGCCGCACCGCAGAGCCATCCGTCGCGCAGCTCGGCGAAACCGACCGGCCTGCCGCGCAGCGCGGCCGCGTTGCGCAGCGTCGCCGGTCCCGAGGCGATGGCCTGCAGACAGCCCGCGCGCCCGCAGTCGCAGCGTGGCCCTGAGCGGTCGACGACGAGGTGCCCGAGTTCGCAGGAGCCGCGCACGGGCAACGACCGCCCGGCGTGCACGACACCGCCCCCGATCCCGGTGCCGACGCCGACGTAGAGCAGGTCCGCGCCGTGCGCCCGGGACTCGGCCAGGGCGGCGAGGCCGCCGTCGTCGGCCCAGCGGACCGGGATGCCGGGCAGCAGACCGCCGAAGGCGGCGGCCAGGTCCACCCCGATCCAGCCGGGCCGGGTCGGCCACGCGGTGACAGCGCCGTCGTCGTCCACGGTGGCGGGCATGGCGACACCCGCCGAACACACCCCCGGTGGCAGGTCGCGCAGGTGTGCGGCCAGGTCGGCGAGATCGTCCGCGACGCTGACCCCGGGCCGCCACCGCAGGCTGCTGGTGCGCGGTGGGGCGGCACCGGATTCGGTACGGACAGCGACCTTCGTCCCGCCGACGTCGATGCCCAGATAGCTCGCCGTCACACCCGCTCCAGCAGCGCCCGCGCGGCGAGCCGGTAACCGATCGGCCCGAGACCCGCGATCATCCCGAGAGCCAGTGGCGCCAGCACCGACTCGTGCCGGAACTGCTCCCGGGCCCACAGGTTGGACAGGTGCACCTCGACCCAGGGCCGGGGATAGTCGGCCAGCGCGTCACGCAGCGACCAACCGGCCATCATCAGCGCTCCCGGATTGACGATCGCCCCGACCGAGTCGTAGTTGTCCTGCACGGCACGGACCAGCGCGCCCTCGCAGTCGTGCTGAATCGCGGTCACGGTCCACCCCCGCGGCTCGACCTCCCGGGCAACCGCCGCCTCGATGTCGGCGAGTGTGTCGGTTCCATAGATTTCCGGCTGTCGGCGGCCGAGTATGCCCAGGTTGGGGCCGTTCAGAAGAAGAAGATGCACGGATCGGACGCTAGCGCGCCGGCCGGTTCCTCGACGCCGGCCGCCGCGCGGTTGAGGGGGACCTAGGGGGTCCGTAAGGGAGAACGGCGATGCCGCACCGGCCTAACTTGGGGCAACCGAGCCCACAATCGCAAAGGTAGGCCGCCATGGTTGCTCCCACCGAAGTCGGACTCCGGTTTCCCGACTGGCCGCAGTTCGACGACTCCGAGCGGTCGAACCTGCTCCATGCCCTCGAGCAGAGTGGCTGGTGGCGGATGGGCGGCTCCCACGTGGACTCGTTCGAGAACGAGTTCGCCGCTCACCACGGCGCCAAGCACGCGCTCGCCGTCACGAACGGGACGCACGCGCTGGAACTGGCGCTGCAGGTCCTCGGTGTCGGGCCGGGGACCGAGGTGATCGTTCCGGCGTTCACCTTCATCTCGTCGTCACAGGCCGCCCAGCGGCTCGGTGCGGTAGCCGTGCCGGTCGACGTGGACCCGGAGACGTACAACATCGATCCGGCCGCCGCGGCAGCCGCCGTCACCTCTCGCACCGCGGCCGTCATGCCGGTGCACATGGCCGGTCAGATGGCCGACATGACAGCTCTGGCGAAGCTCTCCGCCGATACCGGTGTACCGCTGATCCAGGACGCCGCGCACGCGCACGGCGCCACCTGGGAGGGCAAGCGGGTCGGCGAGCTGGGTTCCGTCGCGACGTTCAGCTTCCAGAACGGCAAGCTGATGACCGCCGGCGAGGGCGGTGCTGTGATCTTCCCGGACACGGAACGTCACGAGGCCGCGTTTCTGCGCCACAGTTGCGGGCGGCCCCGGACCGACCGGCACTACATGCACGCCGTCGCCGGCTCGAACTTCCGGATGAACGAGTTCTCCGCCGCCGTCCTGCGCGCGCAGCTGGGCCGGCTGGAAGAACAGATCGACACCCGGGAGCAACGCTGGCCGGTCCTGTCCGGCCTGCTGGCCCGGATCTCGGGTGTGGTGCCGCAGCGTATCGACCCGCGAGCCGACCGGAACCCGCACTACATGGCGATGTTCCGGGTGCCCGGCATGGGCGAGGAACGCCGCAACGCCTTCGTCGACGAACTGGTCGCCCGCGGCCTGCCGGCGTTCGCCGGCTTCCGGGCCATCTACCGGTGCCCCGGATTCTGGGAGGTCAACGGGCCGGAGGAGACTGTCGACGAGATCGCCCGCCGGTGCCCGACCGCCGAGGCGATCAACGGCGACGCCGTGTGGCTGCACCACCGCACGCTGCTCGGCACGGAGCAGCAGATGCACGACATCGCGGACGTCGTCGCCGACGTGCTGGAGAGGCGGTGACCGCCCCGTTCCGGGTGGCCGTGGTCGGTCTCGGCTGGGCCGCGCGGTCGATCTGGTTGCCCCGCCTGCTGGCTCAGCCCGGGTTCCGGGTGGCCGCGGTGGTCGACCCGGCGCCCGGCGCCCGTGCCGAGGTGGAGCGGGCCGGGCTCACGGTGCCGGTGTACCCGGACGTGAGCGCGCTGACCGCCGCCGACATCGACCTGGCGATCGTCGCGACACCCAACCACCTGCACGCCGACATCGGTATGCGGCTGCTGGCCGGCGGCGTCCCGGTCTTCCTGGAGAAGCCGGTCTGCCTCACCTCCGCGGAGGCCGACCTGCTCGCGGCCGCCGAACTCGCCGGTGGGGCGACCCTGATCGCGGGCAGCGCCGGCCGGTACCGCGCCGACGTGCGGGCACTGCGCGACCTGCTGCCCACGCTGGGCCGGATCCGCCATCTGGACCTGGCCTGGGTGCGTGCCCGCGGGGTACCGGCCGGCAAGGGCTGGTTCACCCACCGGGGGCAGGCCGGCGGCGGCGCCCTTATCGACCTGGGCTGGCATCTGCTGGACACGGTCACCGGGCTGCTCGGAGCGACCACGTTCGAGCAGGCTGTTGCCACGTTCTCCGACGACTTCCTGCACGACCCGGCAGCCGGCGCGGCATGGCGGCAGGACAGTGCCGGGACGGCCGGCACCGGCGACGTGGAGGACACCGCACGCGGCTTCTTGGTGACCGGCAGTGGCGTCTCCGTCTCGATGCGCGCCAGCTGGGCGTCGCACGAGGCCACCGACGTCACGGTGATCCGGGTGGAAGGGAGCGCGGCCACCGCAACGCTGCGCTGCACCTTCGGATTCAGCCCCAACCGGGAAGGACCGTCCCGGCTGACCACCATCCGGCACGGCGAGACCACGCCGGTGGCCGTTCCTGACGAGCCGATCGGGTCCGAGTACGCCCGGCAGGTCGCCGAGTTGCCCGCGCTGCTGACCGCCCCGGGAGCACGCGGACGCGCCATCACCGAGGCTCGCGGCACCGTCGCCGTCATCGAGCGCCTGTACGACTCCGCGCACCGCGTCCCGGCCTGACAACCCCGAGCACGAGAGCACTGGAGGAACCGATGCAGCACACGTTCACTTCGACTCCGGTACGCCTGGTCGTCTTCGACATGGACGGCGTGATCGTGGACAGCACGGAGGTCATGCGGCAGGCGTTCAGTACCGCGTACGCCGAGGTGGTCGGGCCGGGCGAGCCGCCGTTCACCGAGTACAACCGGCACCTCGGCCGCTACTTCCCGGACATCATGCGCCTGATGGACCTGCCGCTGGCGATGGAGGAGCCGTTCGTCCGGGAGAGCTACCGGCTGGCTCACCTGGTGCCGATGTACGACGGCGTCGAAGAACTGCTGCACACGTTGCGTGCCGGCGGAATACGCCTCGCCGTGGCGACCGGCAAGAGCGGCGTACGTGCCCGCTCGCTGCTCGGCCAGCTCGGCATCCTGGACCTGTTCGACCTGGTGGTCGGCGGTGACGAGGTGGCCCGCGCCAAGCCGGCGCCGGACATGGTCCGGCGCGCGCTCGACGAACTCGGCATCCGGCCTCAGCAGGCGATCATGGTGGGTGACGCGGTGACCGACCTGGCCAGCGCGCACGCCGCCGGGGTGCGCGCGGTGGCCGCCGTCTGGGGACCCGGTGACGAGGCTGAGCTGCGCGCGGCCGGCGCCGACATGGTGGCCCGGGAAGCCTTCGACATCCTGCGCTGGTGCGTGCCCACCGAGGCTCGGACGGCTGCCGCGGCGGCCGGCCCGGTGGCGTCTTAGGGGCACGGCAGGGGTTCGGCCGACGGCGGGCTGCCGCGAGACTGACCCTGTTCAGGCCGTCCGCCGTGACGGCACGACCGGAACGGGTGGATGGCATGCTGCGTACCGAGCTGATCAAGCCGCTGCCCGAGCTGCTGCGCGCCAACGCGGAGCGATTCGGCGACAAGATCGCGTTCCAGGACGCGACACGTCAGGTGACCTGGGCGGAGCTCGAACGCCGTACCGGGCGAATCGCCGGCGCCCTGGCCGACCTTCGCTTGCAGACCGGGGACCGGGTCGCGATCTGCCTCGGCAACCGGGTCGAGACGGTGGAGGCCTACCTCGCGACGACCCGGGCCGGCGCCATCGGTGTGCCCCTGAACCCGCGAGTCACCGACCCGGAGCTGGCATATCTGCTGGACGACAGCGGCGCCTCGGTCGTCATCACCGACGACGCGCACCTGGACCGGATCGACCGGGTGTGCAACGGTCGGGGACAGTTCACGGTGGTGGCGGCCGGGACCGAACCCGCACCGGCTGGGGTTCGGTCCCTGGAGCAGATGGCCACCGAGGAGCCGACCCGGGCGCCCCGAGACGATCTCGGCCTGGACGACTTGGCCTGGATGCTGTACACCTCCGGCACCACTGGCCGGCCCAAGGGCGTGCTCTCCACGCAGCGCAACTGTCTCTGGTCGGTCGCGGCCTGTTACGTACCCGTTCCCGGGCTCTGCGCCGAGGACCGGGTGGTCTGGCCGCTTCCACTGTTCCACAGCCTCTCGCACATCGCCTGCGTGCTCGGGGTGACCGCCGTCGGCGCGTCCGCCCGGTTGATCGACGGGCTGGCCGCCGACGAGGTGATGGAGGCGCTGGAGAGTGACGAGGCCACGTTCTTGGCCGGCGTGCCGACGATGTACCACCACTTGGTCCGGGCCGCTCGCCGCGACGGGTTCCGGGCGCCGCGGCTGCGGATGGGCCTGGTGGGCGGATCCGTCACCAGCGCCGAGCTGCGCCGCTCGTTCGAGGAGCTGTTCGACGTGCCGCTGCTCGACGCCTACGGCAGCACGGAGACATGTGGATCGATCACCATCAACTGGCCGACCGGCGCCCGGGTCGCGGGCTCCTGCGGTCTGCCGGTGCCGGGCTTGGGTGTCCGGGTCGTCGACCCGGACACCGGGCTGGACGTGCCGTACGACGCCGAGGGCGAAGTCTGGGTACGCGGCCCCAGCGTGATGGCCGGCTACCACAATCAGCCCGAGGCGACCGAGGCCGTTCTGCGTGACGGCTGGTACCGCACCGGTGACCTGGTCCGGCGCGATGACTCCGGCTACTTCACGGTGACCGGGCGGATCAAAGAACTGATCATCCGGGGCGGCGAGAACATCCATCCGGTCGAGGTGGAGGACGTGATCAGGCAGGTGCCGGGCGTGGCCGACGTGGCCGTGGCGGGCAAGCCGCACGAGACTCTCGGCGAGGTACCGGTCGCGTTCGTGGTGCCCGGCCCGGACGGGGTGGACCCGGCTGAACTGCTGGCCTTCTGCCGCGAGCACCTGACCCACTTCAAGGTCCCGGAGGAGTTGTACGAGATCACCGAAGTCCCCCGGACCGCATCCGGGAAGGTGACCAGGCATCTCCTGCTCAGCCGGCCGGCTCTGCTCCGGGCCGGGACCGGTGGACACTTCGATACCCTGTTCCGGCTGGAATGGAACCCGCTCTCCTCGGTGACCGCCCCATCGGCCGGACCCGGTCACTGCGTGGTCACCGGCCCGTCGGCCATGGCGGTGGCGGGCCGGTTACGCGCTGCCGGCCTGTCGGCCGACGTGGTGGCGGACGCGGACGGTCTGCGCGACCGTGCCGGCGCGGCGCCCGCGATGGTGATCCTCGCCCACGCGGAACCTGGAGTGCCGGCCGCCCCCACCGACGACCTGCCGGCCGCGGCCGGCAGACTCGCCGCAGCCGCGTCTGGCTGGCTCGCCGACCCGGCCGTGGCGGGAATCCCGCTGGTTTTGCTTACCTGGCACGCCGTCGCTACGACTCCGGACGAGGACGTGCCCGATCCGGCGCAGGCGGCGATGTGGGGATGGGCCGGCAGTGTGCAGAACACGCACCCGGGCCGTCTGGTCGTGGTGGACCTGCCGGACGACGAGTCGTCACCCGCTTGCGTGCCGGCCGTGTTGGCGGCCGGCGCCGCCCAGGCGGCCGTCCGGTCCGGCACGATCCTGCTGCCTCGCCTGGCCCGGGCCGGCGCCCGGACCGAGAACACCCGGCTGGACATCGGCCGTACCGTCCTGCTCACCGGTGCCGACGGCGAACCGGGTGCCGCGATCGCCCGGCACCTGGTCGCCGGGCATGGCATTCGGCACCTCATCCTGGCCGTCGGACCCGATCCGGCCGGCGGACCCGTGCAGGCACTCAAGGCCGAACTCACCCGGCTCGGCGCCCGTGTCACGGTCGAGCGGTGCGCCCTGAGCGACCGCGACGCGTTGGACGCGCTGCTGGCGGGCCAGAAGCGCCGGCTGGGCGCCGTCGTGCACGTCGCCTCCGGGGCCGGGCGGGAATCCGAGCATCTGGCGGAGGCGGTGAACCTGGACGCGGCGACCCGGAGTCTGGGCCTGTCGGCGTTCCTGATCCTGTCGTCGGTGTCCGGCCTGCTCGGCGGTACCGCGGCGACTGCGGCCGAGGCGGCGGCCGCCGCCGCGCTGAATGCTGTGGCGCAGTGCCGTCACGCGGCCGGGCAACCGGCCGTCGCCCTGGCGTACGGCGCGTGGGAGGCGGCCGGCGCGGCGTCGGCAGCCCCGGGGATCGGCGCGCTGTCCACCGCGGACGGGCTCGCGATGCTGGACGTCGCGGTGACCGGCGACCGGCCACTGCTCGCAGCGATGCGCCTGGATGTCGACGGGGTCGGCGGTCCCGCGGCGGTGCCCGCCCCGCTGCTCGGGCTCGTCGAGATGCCGTGGCAGAACGCGGCGCCGGACGGTGACCGCCGCGCCGCACTGTGCCGCACGCTGGCCGCCATGCCCCCCACCGAGCGTCGCCACCACCTGATCGGCCTGGTCCGCACTGCCGCCAACGAGGCGCTCGGTCGTGCCGGGGAGGCACCACCCGGCGCCGACCGGTCGTTCCACGAGCTCGGGCTCACGTCGGTGGTCGCCGTCGCTCTGCGGGACCGGCTGGCCGCCGCGACGGGCCTGCGCCTGCCCGCCACGCTGGCCTTCGACCGCCCCACACCGGCCGCTGTCGCGGAACGGCTGCTGATGCTGCTCACCAGCACCACCGCGGCACCCGCACGGACCCGCCCGGCCGCCGCCACGGCGCCGCCCCCCGACGAGCCGATCGCGATCGTCTCGATGGCCTGCCGTCTGCCTGGCGGCATCACGTCCCCCGACGACCTGTGGAATGTGGTCGTCGGTGAGGTCGACGCGATCTCCGAGTTCCCCGACGACCGCGGCTGGGACTTTGCCGAACTCTTCGGCCCCGACCCGACCGGTACACGGCCCGGCCGGTCGCACACCCGCCACGGCGGCTTCCTGTACGACGCGGCGGGTTTCGACGCCGGCTTCTTCGGGATCTCCCCGCGGGAGGCCCTGGCCATGGACCCGCAGCAGCGGGTTCTGCTCGAGCTTTCCTGGGAGCTGTTCGAACGGGCCGGGATCGACCCGGACACCCAGCGCGGGGCGGAGATCGCCGTCTTCGCCGGCGCGATGCGGCAGGACTACGCGAGCGGCGTGGGCCGGGTGCCGGAGACGTCGGCCGGCTACCTGGACATCGGCACCGCGGGCGGCGTGGTGTCCGGCCGCATCTCGTACACCCTCGGCCTGCAGGGACCGGCAGTCACCGTCGACACGGCCTGTTCCTCCTCGCTGGTCGCCACGCATCTGGCGATGCAGGCGCTGCGTCGCGGAGAGTGCACGCTGGCACTCGCCGGCGGCGTGGCGATCATGGCATCGCCTCGGGCGTTCGTCGAGTTCAGCCGGCAGCGGGCGCTCGCCCCGGACGGGCGTTGCAAGGCGTTCGCCGCTGCCGCGGACGGCACCGCCTGGTCCGAGGGCGCGGGGCTGCTGCTGCTCGAGCGCCTTTCCGACGCCCACCGCAACGGCCATCGGGTGCTGGCCACCATCCGGGGCTCGGCGGTGAACCAGGACGGCGCGTCGAACGGGATGACGGCGCCGAGCGGGCCGGCACAGGAACGGGTCATCCGGAGAGCGCTCGCCGCGGCCGGCCTGAACGCCGCGGACGTGGACCTGGTGGAGGCGCACGGCACCGGCACACCACTGGGCGACCCGATCGAGGCACAGGCGCTGCTCGCCACGTACGGCCAGGGCCGTCCGCAGGACGAGCCGGTATGGCTCGGCTCGCTCAAGTCGAACATCGGACACGCCCAGGCGGCGGCCGGAGTGGCCGGCGTCATCAAAGCGGTGCAGGCGATGCGACACGGTGTGTTGCCACGAACGCTGCACGTGGACCAGCCGACACCGGAAGCCGACTGGGAGACCGGCGCGGTGGCTCTGCTCCATGACGCCCGGGACTGGCCGGTCACCGGGCGGCCCCGCCGGTGCGCTGTCTCCTCGTTCGGGGTCAGCGGCACCAACGCGCACCTCATCCTGGAGGGGGCCACCGAGCCGGCGTCGCCGCCCGAGCCGCCGCGCGCCGGCTGGGTGCCCTGGCCGATCTCCGCCGCGTCCGAACCGGCACTGCGAGCCCAGGCGGGTCGGCTGGCCGAGGCGGCCGGCGGTGGCCTCGACCGGCACGCTGTCGCCCGGATGCTCGCCGGTGGCCGGGCCGCGCTGGAACACCGCGTGGTCATCCTGGCCGAGGAGGTGGGCGTCGCGGTGACCGCCGCCCGGATGACGGCAACCGGCCGTACCGGGCCGTCCGTGATCACCGGCCGTGCCGACGTCGAGGGTTCGGTCGCCTTCGTCTTCCCCGGTCAGGGCGCTCAGTGGGCGGGCATGGGGCGCGAGCTCCTGGAGACCGCACCGGTGTTCGCGGCAAGGCTGCAGGAATGCGCCGAGGCACTGAGCACCGAGGTGGACTGGTCGCTGCACGACGTGCTCCGCGGTGTCCCCGGTGCGCCGGACCTGGACCGCGTCGATGTGGTCCAGCCGGTGACATTCGCCGTGATGGTCTCGCTGGCCGCTCTGTGGCAGTCGGCCGGTGTGCAGCCGGGCACCGTGGTCGGGCACTCACAGGGCGAGGTGGCCGCGGCCTGCGTGGCAGGCGCCCTCAACCTCGCCGACGCGACCCGTGTCGTGGTTCGCCGGGCCCGCCTGATCGCCGCCCGTCTCGCCGGGCGCGGCGGCATGGCGTTCGTGCCGATGAGCCCGGCCGAGGCCGGGGAACGCCTGGCGCCCTGGGGCGACGACCTGTCGGTGGCCGCGGTGAACGGACCGGCCTCCGTGATCATTTCGGGTGCCGTCGAGCCTCTCGACGAGCTGCTGTCCCAGCTCACCGTGGAGGGGGTGCGGGCCAAACGGGTGCCGGTCGACTACGCGTCGCACTCCGTGCAGGTGGAGAGCATCGAACAGGACCTCAAGGAAGCCCTCGGCGGCATCCGGCCGGTGGGCGGTACGGTGCCGATCTGGTCCACCGTCGACAACCGGTGGGTGGACGGCGCACAGCTCACCGGCGACTACTGGTACCGCAACCTGCGACAGCCGGTGCGTTTCGCCGAGGCCACCGACGCGCTGCTCGCCTCCGGGTACGGCTTCTTCCTCGAGGTCAGCGCGCATCCGGTGCTCGTACCCGCGCTGCGTGAGCACACCGAGCGCGCCGGAGCCCGCACCGCGGTGGTGGGCACCCTGCGCCGCGACGACGGCGGCCCGCGCCGGATGCTCACCTCGCTGGCCGAGGCGCACGTCCGTGGGCTGCCGGTCGACTGGTCCAGCTTGATCCCGGGCCCCGGACCGGTTGCCGACCTGCCCACCTATGCCTTCCAGCACAGCAGGTACTGGCTCGCGGCGGAGTCGCCCGACCCGGACACCGATGGCGTCCCTCCCGCTGATCGAGCGTTCTGGGCAGCGGTCGAGCGTGAGGACGTCCGGTCGGTCACCGACGCGATGGCGGTCACCGGCGACGGCGCGGCGGAACGAGCGGTGAGCCCGGCCGTGCCGGTGCTGGCCGCCTGGCGCCGATGGCGGCAGAACCGGGACCTGATGGATTCGTGGCGGTACCGGATCGACTGGCGCCGGCTGCCGGGCATCGGGGGCGCGCCGGTGGGCCGCTGGCTGGCGGTCGTGCCGCACGGTGACACCGAGGCCGCAGTGGTACGGGACGCCCTCACCGCGGCCGGGATCGACATCGCCGCGCTGAGTATCACGCCCGAGCAGGCCACCAGGGAGAACCTGGCCGGGCTGCTGCGTGACACCGCCGAGCCGGCCGGCGTGCTGTGCCTGCTCGGCCTCGACGCGCGGCCGATGCCCGGTCACCCGGGAGTCACCGCCGGCCTGGCTGGCGTGCACGCGCTGATCGCCGCACTGGGCGATGCGGGCGTGGCCGCGCCGATGTGGACCCTGACCCGGTGCGCGGTGCCGAACTCGCCGGGCGGCGGCTCGCCCCGCCCGGAGCAGGCCCTGATCTGGGGCTTCGGTCTGGCAGCCGCGCTCGAGCACCCACGGCGCTGGGGCGGCCTGATCGATCTGCCGGAAGTGCTCGACGAGCGTGCCGGGCACCGGCTCGCCGCCGTGCTCGGCGGCCCGGAGGACCAGGTGGCGATCCGCCGGTCCGGTGCCTTCGGGCGCCGGCTGGTGCGTGCCCCGCTGCCCGCCGGCGACGAGCCGCAGCCGTGGCGCCCGCGCGGCACCGTGCTGATCACCGGCGGCACCGGAGGAGTGGCCGGCCACGTGGCACGCCGGCTCGCTGCCGAGGGGGCCAAACATCTGATCCTGGTCAGCCGCCGTGGCGACGACGCGCCGGGGGCCGAGCGGTTGGTCACCGAGTTGCGCGGTCTTGGCGCCCGGGTCACCCTCGCCGCCGGCGACATCGCCGAACGTGCGACGGTGGACCGGCTACTGGCCGGCGTGCCGGCGGATCGGCCGCTGACCGCCGTGGTGCACGCCGCCGGTGTCGGTGAGTTCCGTTCCATCGACGAGAGCGACGTCGCGGACCTGACCCGGATCATGGCCGGCAAGGTGGCCGGCGCCGCTCATCTGGACGCCGCACTCGCCGGCGTACCGCTCGACGCGTTCGTCCTGGTCTCCTCCAACGCCGGTGTCTGGGGCGCCGGCGGCCAGGCCGCCTACGGTGCGGCGAACGCCTACCTCGACGCCCTCGCCGCCCGTCGTCGCGCTTCCGGTGGCAACGCCACTTCCATCGCCTGGGGTGCCTGGGCCGGTGCCGGCATGTCCTCGGTGGACGGGAACGCGGAGCGGCTGAGCCGGCGCGGCGTGCTGCCGATGCCGGCGGATCAGGCGGTCGCCGCTCTGCTGCGCGAAGCTGGCACCGGCGTGCCGACGATCTCGGTCGCCGACGTGGACTGGCGGCGCTTCGCCCCCGCATTCACCTCCGGGCGCCCCAGCCCGCTCCTGTCCGAGCTGCCGGAAGCGGCCCCGCAGGCGCCGCCCCTCACCGAGGCCGCGGCCCCGGACCGGTCGCCGCTCGACGCCCTGCCGGCGTCCGCTCGCCGCGCTGCCTTCCTGGACCTGATCCGGCACGAGGCCGCCCTGGTGCTCGGACACGGTGACGCGTCGGCGATCGACCCCGGCCGGGCGTTCCGGGAGCAGGGATTCGACTCGATGACGGCGGTGGAGCTTCGGGTCCGCCTCGTCGACGCAATCGGCCGGGCGCTGCCCAGCACCGTGGTCTTCGACCACCCCAGCGCCGCTGCCCTCGCTGCTCACCTCGCCGGTGCGGAATCCACCGCACCGGCCGGTCCGGCCGCGCCGCGCCCGGACGACGACGACCCGATCGCCATCGTCGCCATGAGCGGCCGGTTCCCCGGCGGCGCACGCACCCCCGAGGAGCTGTGGGATCTCGTGGTGGCGGCCCGCGAGGCGGCGGTCCCGTTCCCCACCGACCGCGGCTGGGACCTCGACCGGCTCTTCGACCCGACGCCTGACCGGCCGGGCACGTCGCACGTGCGGGCGGGTGGCTTCCTCACCGACGCCGACCGGTTCGACGCCGAATTCTTCGGCATCTCGCCCCGCGAGGCCCTCGCCATGGACCCGCAGCAGCGGCTGCTGCTCGAATCTGCCTGGGAGCTGCTGGAACGCGCCGGCGTCGACCCGCACAGCCTGCGCGGCAGTCGTACCGGGGTCTTCGCCGGCGCCTTCCACCAGGGTTACGGCGACGGGACCGGACCGGCCCGGGACGGCGTCGAGGGTTACTTCGTCACCGGCAACGCGCTGAGTGTCATGTCCGGGCGGGTCGCCTACACCTTCGGTCTGGAAGGTCCCGCCGTCACCGTGGACACCGCCTGCTCCTCGTCACTGGTCGCGCTGCACCTCGCCGCTCAGGCGCTGCGCAGCGGCGAGTGCGACCTCGCGATGGCCGGCGGAGTCACCGTGATGGCCTCGCCCGATGGTTTCGTGGAGTTCTCCCGGCAGCGTGGCCTCTCCGCCGACGGACGGTGCCGGGCGTTCGGCGCCGGCGCGGACGGCACCGGATGGGCGGAGGGCGTCGGCGTGCTGCTGCTGGAACGGCTCAGCGACGCCCGCCGCAACGGCCATCCCGTCCTCGCACTGGTCCGCGGGTCGGCGGTCAACTCCGACGGCGCCTCCAACGGGCTGACCGCACCCAACGGGCCGTCACAGCAGCGGGTCATCCGGGAGGCGCTGGCGAACGGCGGGCTCACCGCGGCCGACGTCGACCTCGTGGAGGGCCACGGCACCGGCACCGAACTCGGCGACCCGATCGAGGCACACGCCGTGCTCGCCACCTACGGACAGGGGCGGGACCCGGATCGGCCCGCCTGGCTCGGCTCGCTCAAATCCAACCTCGGGCACACCCAGGCGGCTGCCGGGGTCGCCGGCGTCATCAAGGTGGTGCAGGCCATGCGGCACGGCGTACTTCCGCGCACCCTGCACGCCGCGGAACCGTCCACCCGGGTGGACTGGGAATCGGGGGCGGTGCGGCTGCTCAACCGCCAGCGCCCGTGGCCCGACCATGGCCGGCCCCGGCGGGCGGCCGTCTCCTCGTTCGGTATCAGCGGCACCAACGCCCACGTGATCCTGGAGCAGGCACCCGCCGAGCCTGCCGACACGACACCGCGTACGCCGCTGCCCGTGGTGCCCTGGCTGCTCGCTGCGAAGACCCCGGAAGGGCTGACAGACCAGGCCACCCGGCTGCTCGCCGCCACCGAAGGGATGCCGCCCGCGAACGTCGGGCTCACGCTGACCACCCGGGCCGCGCTGCCGTTCCGGGCGGTCGTCGCGGCGCCGGACAGCGATCGGCTGCGCGCCCAGCTGCGCGAACTCGCCGCCGGCAACCCGCGGGGACAGGTGGTCGCCGGTACCCCGGTGTCGGGTCGCTTGGCGTTCCTCTTCACCGGGCAGGGCGCACAGCGAGCGGGGATGGGCCATGGTCTCTACCAGGCGTATCCGGCGTTCGCGGAGGCGTTCGACGAGACAGCGGCGGAACTGGACCGGCATCTCGACCGGCAGCTTGCCGACATCGTGTTCGGCGACGATCAGGGGCTGCTGGACCGGACCGAGTTCACCCAGCCCGGCCTGTTCGCCGTGGAGGTGGCTCTCTATCGTCTGCTGGAGAGCTGGGGGGTACGGCCCGACGTGGTTGCCGGGCACTCCATCGGCGAACTCTCCGCCGCTCACGTGGCCGGCGTGCTGACACTCGCGGACGCCTGCTGTCTGGTGGCGGCCCGCGGCCGGCTCATGCAGGAACTGCCCGGTGGTGGCGCCATGTGCGTCGTCGAGGCGACCGAGGCCGAATTGGCCGAGCACCTCGACGGGCTGGCCGACCGGGTGAGCATCGCCGCGGTCAACGGCCCGCATGCGGTGGTTGTCTCCGGCGACGACGAGGTGGTGTCCCGGCTGGTCCGTTCCTTCCACCAGCTCGGCCGCCGGACCAAGCGCATCCGGGCCAGTCACGCTTTCCACTCGCCGCACATGGAGCCCATGCTCGACCGGTACCGCGGCGTGGTGGCCGAGCTGGACCTGCGCCCGCCGGCGATCCCACTGGTCTCCACCCGCACCGGCGCGCCGGCTTCCGCGGAGATGCTCCTGTCACCGGACCACTGGACCGAGCAGGTCCGGCAAGGCGTGCGATTCGCCGACGCGGTCCGGGCGTTGCACGCGGAGCGGGTCAGCACCTACCTGGAACTCGGCCCCGGCGGGGTGCTGACCGCGATGGTGCAGGACTGCCTCGGCGAGGACGCGGACACGGTCGCGGCGGTGCCCACCCTGCGGCGCGACCGCGACGAACCAGAAGCCGTGGTCGCCGCGGTGGCCGGCCTGCACGTCCGCGGTGTCGCCGTCGACTGGCCGGCGCTCTTCGCCGGTTCCGGTGCGCGACCGGTCCAGCTGCCGACATACCCGTTCCGGGGTCGCCGGTACTGGCTCGCCCCCGAGCGCACCGGCGACGTCGGCGCGGCCGGCATCGAGGCCCTCGACCACCCGCTGTTGACCGCCGCCGTCCGGGTGCCCGACGAGGACGGGCTGGTGTGTACCGGACGACTCGGCAGCGGAGGTCACGTCTGGCTGCGGGACCACGTGGTGGCCGGCACCGTGCTGGTGCCCGGCACCTGCCTGATCGACCTCGCCGCGCGTGCCGGCGTCGAGCTGGGGTACGGCGCCGTCGACGAACTGATCATCGAGGCGCCGCTGGTCATGCCCGAGTACGGCGATCTTCAGTTGCGGGTGACGGTGGGTTCCATCGACGCCACTGGCCGGCGCCCGGTTCGCATCCACACCGGCCGGGCCGAGGAGCCGGAGTGGACCCGGCACGCGACCGGCCTGCTGAGCCCCGGCAGCCCGCGGGAGCCGATGTCGTTCGCGGCGCAGTGGCCGCCACGCGCGGCCGCCCCCGTGGACATCACCGACTTCTATGCGCGGATGGCGGCCGACGGCTACGAGTACGGGCCGCCCTTCCAGGGCCTGCGCGCGGTCTGGACACGCGGCGTTGAGATCTTCGCCGAGGTGGTCCTCCCCGATGAGGTCTTCCAGGGCGCCGAACGGCACGTCGTGCATCCCGCTCTGCTCGACGCGGCGCTGCACGCGGCGAGCTTCGGCGCGCTGGACACCCGCCGGGAGGGCAAGACATTGCTGCCGTTCGCCTGGAACGGTGTCACCGTGCACACGCCCGGCAGCGCCGCGCTGCGCCTGCGGATCGTCCCGGCCGGTGCGGACGCCGTCCGGCTGGAGGCGGCCGGTCCGGAGGGCACATCCGTGGTGACCGTCGAGCGGCTGCTGTTCCGGCCGATGGCCGCTGCCGCCCGCCCTTCGTCGTTGTTCCGGGTCGAGTGGCGGCCGCTGCCGCCCGGTGACCCGGCCCCGGTGGCGCCGGCCGCCGTCGTCGACCTCACCACCGGCACGGACCTGCTCCGGCGCGCGCTGGACGCCGCCCAAAGCGCCGACGATGCCCGGGTCGTATTGCTCACCAGGAACGCCACCACGGGAAACCCGGACGCGGCCGCCGTGTGGGGGCTGATCCGGAGCGCCCAACTCGAGCAGCCGGGCCGCTTCGTCCTGGTCGACCTGGACGACGACCCCGCGTCCCGCGCCGCGGTGGCGGACCTGCCGGTGGACGCGGAACCCCAGCTCGCCGTCCGGGCCGGCGCCGCCCACGTGCCACGGCTGGCGCGGCACACCGCAGCGGACCGGCCGGCGGCACTCGACCCCGCCGGAACGGTGCTGATCACCGGCGGCACCGGTCTGATCGGAGGCCTCGCCGCACGTCGGCTGGTCACCGATCACGGCGTCCGGCACCTGCTCCTGCTCTCCCGGAGCGGTCCGGCCGCGGAATCGGCCGACGGACTCCGCGCCGAGCTGGCCGAGCTGGGTGCGACGGTCGCCGTCCGGGCCTGTGACGCCGGTGACCGGGACGCCCTCGCGGCCGCCCTGGCCGCCGTGCCGGCGGCACATCCGCTGATCGGCGTGGTGCACGCCGCCGGAGTGCTCGACGACGGCGTGCTCGACAGCCTTTCGCCGGAGCGGCTGGCGACCGTGTGGCGGCCCAAGGCCGACGCGGCCCGGCACCTGGACGAGCTGACCCGGGACGACGATCTGGCCCTGTTCGTGCTCTTCTCCTCCGCCGCCGGCACGCTCGGCAGTCCCGGGCAGAGCGGCTACGCCGCCGCGAATGCCTACCTCGACGCCCTGGCCGTGCGCCGCCGGTCCGCGGGCCTGCCCGCGCTGTCGCTGGCATGGGGGCTCTGGGCGCAGGCCAGCGAGATGACCCGGCATCTGGGTCACGGCGATCCGGCGAAGACCGGCCGAGGGGGGATGGCGGCGCTCGATTCGGCCGAGGCGCTGGACATCTTCAGCGCCGCGCTCGGTTCCCCCGAGCCTGTCCTGGTGCCCGCGCGCCTCAACCTCGCCGGCCTCGCCCCCGAACCAGCCGGAAGCGTCTCGCCGCTGCTGCGCGGACTGGTCCGCCGGCGCGCGGCGGTTCGTGGTCGTGACGCGGCGGCCGGCGGGTCGCAGCGGGAGCGGATCGCCGGTCTCGCCCCGGCCGACCGAGCCGCCGCGCTGCTGCGGCTGGTCCGGGCCGAGGCGGCGGCCGCACTCGGACACACCGGTGGTGAGCTGTTGGAGCCGGAGCGGGCGTTCCAGGAGGCTGGCTTCGACTCGCTGACCGCGGTGGACCTGCGGAACCGGCTCACCAGGGCCACCGAGGTACGACTACCGGCCGGCCTGGTGTTCGACCATCCCAACCCCGTCGCGCTCGCCGGGCATTTGGACGAGCAGATCGGAGGCACGGCGGGGCCGGTCACACCGCCGGTGCTGGCCGAGCTGGACCGGCTGGAACGCCTGTTGGCTGTCGCTCCGGACGAGGCGATCCGCGAGCAGGTGGTGGGTCGGCTCGGGCGGCTCGCCGAGCGCTGGCGACCCGGCACAACCGGCGACGAGGAGATCGACCTCGGGTCGGCGAGCGACGACGAACTCTTCGACGCCATCGACAGCGAACTGGGTTCGTCGTGAACGGCCCGCGACGGTGAGGGAGCACTGGTATGCAGACGAACGCTGACGTGGTGATCGTCGGGTACGGCCCGGTCGGTCAGGTGCTGTCCATCCTGCTGGCCCAGCGCGGCCACTCGGTGACCGTGCTGGAGCGGTACCCGGAGCCGTATCCGATGCCGCGGGCCGTCGCCTACGACGGGGAGGGCGCCCGCATCCTGGCGGCGTGCGGTGTGGCGGCCGGGCTCGTCCCCGTCACCGAGCTGACCCGCGACTACGTGTGGCGCAACGCGGCCGGCGATGTCCTGATGCGGATGGAGCCGCCGGCGCACGGCCGGCACGGCTGGCCCGAGTCGACCTCGATGTACCAGCCCGGCCTGGAAGCGGTGCTCGGCGCCCGCGGCGCGGAGCTGCCCACGCTGCGGGTGCTCCGCGGCTACCAGGCCGAGACGCTCGCGGAACGCGACGACCAGGTGGTCGTCAGGGCCAGGTCGGCCACCGCTACCGAGGACTTCACGGCGGCCTGGGTGATCGGCTGCGACGGGGCGAACAGTGTCGTCCGCGAGCACGTCGGCACATCGATGGCGGACTACCGCTTTTCCACCGACTGGCTGATCTGCGACGTGCGGCTGCACGAGGAGCAGGAGTTCAGCCCGAACAATCTCCAGATCTGCGATCCGGCTCGACCCCGTACGGCGGTGTCGGCCGGCCCTGGCCATCGCCGTTGGGAATTCCTCCGGGTGCCGGGGGAGACCCGCGACGAGATGGACGACGAGGACTTCGTCTGGCGGATGCTCGCCTTGTTCGACCTCACTCCGGACCGGGCCACGCTGGACCGGCACGCCGTGTACACCACTCAGGCCGCATGCGCGAACCGCTGGCGTTCGGGCCGCATGTTGCTGGCCGGCGATGCCGCGCACGTCATGCCGCCCTTCATCGGGCAGGGCATGTGCTCGGGCATCCGGGACGCGGCAGCTCTCGCCTGGCGCCTCGACCTGGTGCTCGCCGGGATGGCCGGTGAGACGGTGCTGGATTCGTACACCATCGAGCGCCGTGCCCACGTCCGCCCGGCCATCGAGGCCTCCATCACGCTGGGCAAGGTGCTCTGCGAGACGGATCCAGTCAAGGCGGCGGGGCGAGACACGTTCATCATGGACAGCCGCCGCCGGGGTACGCCGGTGCAGGCGCCGCAGCAGGGTTTGTCGGACACCATCCGCAACGGCTTCCTGCGCCGCAACGCGGACGGCGTGATCGTCGCACCGGCCGGGCATCTGACCCCGCAGGGACGGGTGCAACGGGAGGGTACGACCGGATTGTTCGATCAGGTCGTCGGTTCGGGCTTCACGCTGATCACCACCGCGGCGGCGGAGCTGCGCCCGGACGACAGAGTATTCCTGGACGACATCGGTGGGCACCCGGTCTGCGTCCGGCCCGCAGGCACCCCACCCGGTGATCTCGGTTCGGACGAGGTGATCGACCTCGACGGTGTCTACCTGCCCTATCTGTCCGATGCCGACGCCGTCGCCATCCTGGTACGGCCGGACTTCTATCTCTTCGGCGCCGCCCACGGCCCCGACGATGTGCCGGCGCTCATCGCCGACCTGCGTGCTCAACTGCTCGCACCGGCCGGAGTGCGCTGATCTCCATGGAGAGGACTGCCGTGTCGGACTTGCGTACGTTCGGAAAGTTTCTGTCGTCGGTGGTGCCGCTGGACCCGGTCATGCGGGTCCGGCACCTGTACCAGCTGATCCCGGAGAGTCTGGAGTTCGCGGGCAGGTCTACCCGGTACATGAACTACGGCTACTGGGACGACGGTTGCACCAGCATGGACGCGGCCTCGGAGGCGCTCGCACGGCTGCTCGCCGACGCCGCCGGCATCACTGCCGGCGACGTCGTGCTCGATGTCGGTTTCGGCCATGGCGACCAGGATTTCCTCTGGCTCCAGGAGAGGCAGCCGGCGCGGGTGCACGGCGTCAACATCACCCCGCACCACGTGGAGAGCGCGCGCCGGCGGGCGGCCGACGAGGGCGTGGCGGACCGGCTCGAGTTCCATCTCGGTTCGGCCACCGACCTTCCGTTCCCGGACGCCACGTTCGACCGGGTGGTCGCCCTGGAGTGCGCCTTCCACTTCCGGACCCGGCGTACCTTCCTCGCGGAGGCGCTCCGGGTGTTGCGTCCCGGCGGCACGATCGGACTGATCGACATCCTGCCGGTCGACCAGGAAACCCCGCAGACCGCCCTGCGTTCCATCCAGTTCGACTGGATCTCACGGACCTACGACCCCGCCAACTGGTACGGCACGGGTCGCTACCTCGGCGAACTGGCAGGCGTCGGCTTCACCGCCGGCGCGATCCGGTCGATCCGGGAGCGGGTGTACGAGCCGTACCGCCGCGCCATGGTGGAGCAACTCGCCGATCCGGACTTCGTGGCGTCGCTGGAGCCCGGCCAGCACGAGACCCTGATCAGGGTGTGGGAGGGCCAGGAAACGCTCGGGTCCGACCTGGCAATGCTCGACTATGTGGTGGTCACCGCGACCAAGCCGGCCTAGATCGTACTGTCGCTCGCTCAGGCGCTCGCGTCCAGGGCGAGCGGCAGATCCCGGCGCCGGCGCACCCCGAGCTTGCGGTAGACCCGCGTCAGGTGCTGCTCCACCGTGCTCGCGGTGACGTCAAGCCGGGTGGCGATCTCCCGGTTCGTGCAGCCCAGCACGGCCAGCGACGCAACCCGCCGCTCCGACGGCGTCAGCGACGTGAGCAGCCCGGCCGTCTCCGTCTCCGCAGCAGGCAACGGCACCGCGCCGTCCCAGGACATCAACCGCTGGGCCAGCGGCACGGCGTTCAGGACGTCGGCCAGATGCCACGCCTTGCGGAAGACCATACGCGCACGATGCCTGTCGCCGGTCTCGTGGTGAGCGGCGCACAGATCGGCGAGCACCTCGGCCTGTCCGAAGCGGTCGCCGCAGCGCTCGAACAGCTCCAGTGCCTCGCCGAGCATCTCCGGCCGGCGTGCCACCGGGCTCGTCGCCGCCAGCGCCCGCAGGTGCCGTGCCCGGGTGCGTGCCGTCGCGTCGGCCCGTCCGGCCTGCTCGTAGACCAGCTGCCGGGCTTGCTCGGGGTTGCCCAGCCGCAGCCATGCCTGCGCCGCGTCGGTGCGCCACGGCACCAGGTCGGCCGCGTCCAGCCCCCAGCCACGGACGAGTTCGCCGCAGGACATGAAATCCGCCAGGGCCGGATAGTGATGCCCGGTGGACAGGTAGTGATGACCCCGGGCGTGCAGGTAGTGCAGGCCGTACCGGCTGTCCAGCGTGCCACTGGGCAGGGCCTGATCCAGGTATTTGGCCGCTTCGTCGTGATCGCCCCGGCGGGTGGCGGCCAGGATGACGGCTGCCAGCGGAAAGCCGATCGCGGCTCCCCAGGACGCTGCGGAGAGACCGGCCAGCGCCGTCCGGCCGAAGTCACCGGCCCGGGTCAGGTCGCCACGTTGCAGCACGATGTGCGCCATCGCGGCCCCGAACATCGCCTGCCAACTGGCGGACTGCCGGGCCTGTGCCTCGGCCAGTAGGCGCAGCCCCCAGCGCTCGGCCGGGTCACTGTGATCCGCGGTGGACAGGATCAGCAGCGCCAGGCCCGCCGCCTCGGCCGCCCAGGGACGCCGCGCGTTGAGCCGCAGGCCGGCAAGAGCCTCCTCGGCCACCCGCGCGGACCCTGGTCCCGGCCCGGTGAGCAGCGCGTCGGCCAGTCGGGCTGCCTTGTGCAGCCAGGGGTCGGCGCCGGCCCGGACGGCGAAGGTGTCCGGCGCGCCCGGGCGCCGGCGGGCCAGCCTCGGGTGGGCCGCGGCCAGCCAGCTGTCCAGATCGCGTACCCCTGCCGAGTCGGCGGCACGCATCCGGTCCAGCAGCTGCCGCGCCTGGGGGGCGCGCCCCGCCGCCAGCAGACGGTTGACCACCACCGCCTGCTCGCCGGTGTCCAGAACCCCGGTTGACGCGTCCGTCACCAGTGCGTCGAGATGCTCGGCAGCGGCCGACGGATCGGCCTGCCACTCCGCCTCGGCGAGCAGCATCCGAATCCGCTCGGGGCGGACGCCGGGGGCCTGCCGGGCGAGGCGTAGCGCATCGAGCGCGTCCGGGGTACGGCCGTCGTGCAGCGCCTCGGCAGCCGCGTCGATCAGCACGTCGGCGGCCCACGGCGCGTCATCGCCGCCGGCCCGCAGCAAATGCTCGGCCACCTCCGCGACGCCGCCGCCGCGCCGACGCACCAGATGTGCCGCGGCCCGGTGCAGGTCGCGGCGGTCGGCCGGCGCGACGTCGGCCAGCACCGCGTCGCGCGCGCCCGGGTGCCGCAGCCGGCCGTCGTCGAGCAGGCCGGCCGCGTTCAGCGCCCGCAACGATCGACCCACCAGGTCCTCGCCGGCCCCGGTCATCACGGCCAGCTCAGCCGGGTCCGCGTCGTCCAGCACTGCCAGGCCGTGCAGCACCCGGGTGGCCGTCCGGGGCAGGCGGTGCAGAAGGCTGTGCAACGCCAGCCGGTACACCTCGTGCCGGCCGGCTCCAGCGTCCTGATCGTCGGCGAGCGCCCGGACCAGCAGCGGATTGCCGCCGCTTGCCCGCCACAACTCGGCGGCGCGTGGCTCGGCCGGGTCGCCGCGTGCGGTCAGTACGGCACGGACTCCGGCGGGGGAAAGCGGGCCGAGACGGACCCGGCGCAAGCCCGGCATGCGCGACAGCTCGGCGCGGAAGGTGACGTGCCGGGGCTCGGGGTCGGTGTCGTCGTCGGTCAGTACCACGAGCAGTGGTGCGGCGAAGGCCCGGCGCGCCAGATGCAGCAGGAACCCCAGTGATGCCTCGTCGGCGTGCCGGATGTCGTCCACGGTCACCAGCACCGGACGGCTCGCAGCGAGCCGCAGCAGATCGGCGCAGGCGTCGTGAACCACGCGCAACAGGTCGGTGCCGGTCGTCGCCGCCGGGTCAGGCCTTCGCAAGGCCGGATGCTGTGCCAGCTGTGTCAGCGCCCCGAGGACGAGTTCGTGCTCGCCACCGGCGCACTCGGCGGAGATGGTGACCATGCCCGCCGCCTCGGCCCGGCCAGCCAGTTCGTGCAGCAGAGCGCTCCGCCCGCAGGCGGCCGGGGCATTCATCAGCACCACGCCTCCGGTGCGGGCCCGGCACGCGGCCAATGCCCGATCCAGGAGCCCGAGGTGCTCCTCTCGCTCGACAAGAGCCATTGGGCATCACCTCATCCGAGCATCAGAATACGCAACAGCGGTCCGTGCGAACTCCTGGTAACGCCTCGACCAACCCCTATTAATCGTGGGTGGGGGCGGCCCGGCCGACGAGAAACACAGGTCGGGGGCGTGAAGGGGCTACTTAGGGGTTGAACGGCGAGAACGCGCACCCGTAGCTTCGTGGTGCAGCCGATGCCGCTCGTACCGTATTCAATTCCTGAATTCCGGCCGCAACGGATTCTTGTTGTCCTTCATGTTTTGGAGGTCCCGGATCAGTGGTCGATCGTCGAAATGGTCCGCCGGGACGGAACAGGCCACATGGATAACGAAGAAAAACTCCGGGAATATCTCAGGCGGGCAACCGCGGACCTCAAAAGGACCAAGCAGACGCTCCGCGATGCGGACGCCCGGACCCGGGAGCCGATCGCCATCATCGGCATGGCGTGCCGGTACCCCGGTGGCGTCGCCGGACCCGAGGACCTGTGGCGGCTGGTCGCCGATGGCACCGACGCGATCACCGGGTTCCCGGTGAACCGTGGCTGGGACGTCGACGCGCTGTACGACCCGGAACGCGGCCGGCCCGGCACCACCTACGCGGCCGAGGGTGGATTCCTGCACGACGCCAACGGGTTCGACCCCGCCTTCTTCGGCATCAGCCCCCGGGAAGCCCTCGCCATGGATCCGCAGCAGCGGCTGCTCCTGGAGGTCTCTTGGGAGTCGCTGGAACATGCCCGGATCGATCCGGGCACGCTGCGTGGTTCGCGGACCGGCGTCTACGCCGGGCTGATGTACCACGACTACGCCGCCAAAGCCATCGACGTGCCCGAGGGCGTCGAGGCGTTCGTCGGCGTCGGCAACTCGGGCAGCGTCGTATCCGGCCGGGTGGCGTACGCCCTCGGCCTCGAAGGACCCGCCGTCACCATCGACACCGCGTGCTCCTCCTCCCTGGTGGCGCTGCACTGGGCGGTGCAGGCGCTGCGCTCGGGTGAATGCACGCTGGCCTTGGCCGGCGGGGTGACCGTGATGGGCACCCCGCAGGTCTTCGTGGACTTCAGCCAGCAGGGTGGCCTCGCGGCGGACGGCCGCTGCAAATCGTTCGGTGCGACCGCCGACGGCACCGGCTGGTCCGAGGGCGCCGGGCTGCTCGTGGTGGAGCGGCTGTCCGACGCGCGCCGCAACGGTCACCGTGTGCTCGCTGTGGTCCGCGGCTCCGCGATCAATCAGGACGGCGCCTCCAACGGGCTGACCGCTCCGAACGGGCCGGCCCAGCAGCGCGTGATCCGGCAGGCCCTGACGAACGCCGGCCTGACGCCGGCCGACGTCGACGCGGTGGAGGCACACGGTACGGGGACCACGCTTGGTGACCCGATCGAGGCCGAGGCGTTGCTCGCCACCTACGGCCAGAACCGCGAGCAGCCACTGCGGCTCGGCTCGATCAAGTCGAACCTCGGGCACACCCAGGCGGCGGCCGGCGTCGCCGGGATCATCAAGATGGTGCAGGCGATGCGGCACGGCGTTCTGCCGCGCACCCTGCACGTCGATGAACCCAGCGGCGAGGTGGACTGGACGACCGGCGCGGTCTCCCTCCTCTCCGCGCCGGCGGCGTGGCCCGAGGTCGATCGGCCGCGGCGAGCCGCGGTGTCGTCGTTCGGCGTGAGCGGCACGAACGCGCACGTGATCCTGGAGCAGGCGGTCGAGACCCTCGATCAGGCAGTCGAGGAGACGCCGGAGCGGCCGACCGGGGAACCGAACCCGGGCCCGGTGCCGTGGCTGATCTCAGCACGCTCACCGGAGGCGCTCCCCGATCAGCTGTCCCGGCTGGCGGCCCTCGACGCCGACCCGGTGGATGTCGGATTCTCGCTGGCCACGACGCGGGCGCTGCTGCCGTACCGGGCCGTGGTGACCGACCCGTCGGCGCCGCTGGACGTCGTACACGTCACCAGTGGCCGGCTGGGCCTGCTCTTTCCCGGCCAGGGCGCGCAGTTCCCCGGCATGGGCGACGGCCTGTACCGGACCTATCCCACCTATGCGGCCGCCTACGAGGAGATCGCCCGCGAGTTCGGCTTCGCACTGCACGAGCACCTGGACGAGACCCGGTACACCCAGGCCGCGCTCTTCGCGGTCGAGGTGGCCACGTTCCGGTTGCTGGAGTCGTGGGGGGTGCGCCCGGATCTGTTGCTGGGGCATTCGATCGGTGAGCTGGCCGCCGCGCACGTGGCGGGACTGTGGTCGTTGGCCGATGCGGTGAAGGTGGTCGCGGCTCGGGGGGCGTTGATGCAGGCGCTCCCGGCGGGCGGTGCGATGGTCGCCGTACCGGCCGGCGAGGACGACGTGACGCCGTACCTCACTGATGGGGTGTCGATCGCGGCGGTCAACGGCCCTCGGGCGGTGGTGATCTCCGGAGACGAGGACGCGGTCCTGGCAGTCGCGGCCCGGTTCGACAGGTCGCGGCGGTTGCGGGTCAGTCATGCGTTCCACTCGGCCCGGATGGAGCCGATGGTCGCGGACTTCGCGGCCGTGCTGGCGACGGTGCGGTTCGAGACACCGTCGCTGCCCTGGATCTCGAACGTCACCGGCGCGCCGGCCGGGGCCGAGGTGACGGACCCGGAGTATTGGGTGCGGCAGCTCAGGCAGCCGGTGCGGTTCGCCGACGGCCTCGCCGCGATGCGGGACGCGGACGTCAGCGTCCTCGTCGAGGTAGGCCCGTCCGGTGCCCTCGCCACCCACGTCGACGGGGTGTGCCTGCCGACCCTGCGCAAGGATCGGGACGAGCCCCGGACGCTGCTGACCGCGCTCGCCGGCGCGGGTGCCGAGTGGACCCGCTTCTACCCCGGCGCTCGTACCGTGGACCTGCCGACCTACCCGTTCCAGCACGAGGATTTCTGGCTGCGCTCCGGCACGGTCGGCGGCACTCCGCCGGCCGGCCTCGGTCTCGAGGCGGCCGGCCATCCGCTTCTCGGTGCCGAGGTACATTCCGCCGGCTCCGGCGAACTGCTCTTCACCGGTACGCTCTCCGCCGCCGCGCAGCCCTGGCTGACCGACCACACGGTCCGGGACGTCGTCGTGCTGCCGGGCGCCGCACTGGTGGACCTGGCACTGCACGCGGGCCGGCGTACCGGCCGTCCGGTCCTCGACGAACTCACCATCGAGAACCCGCTGATCCTGCCCCGGCACGGCGACCTGCGGATCCAGGTCGTCGTCGGCGCGCTGGGCGAGCTGGGCATCCACTCGCAGCCGGCCGGCGATCCGGACGGCTCCTGGACCCGGCATGCCTCGGGTGTGTTGGGCGTGGCTGGTGCGGTGGTGGAGGACACGTCGCTGGCTGTGTGGCCGCCGGCGGGTGCTGAGGAGTTGCCGGTGGCCGGCTGGTATGACGCATTGGCGTCGGCTGGTTTGGGCTACGGTCCGGTGTTCCAGGGCTTGCGTGGCCTATGGCGTCGCGATGGTGAGGTGTTCGCGGACGTCAATGTTGATGTTGATGTTGAGGGTTTTGGTATTCATCCGGTGTTGTTGGATGCGGCGTTGCATCCGGTGGGTGTGTTGTTGGGGTCGGATGGGCCGTTGTTGCCGTTTGTGTGGGGTGGGGTGCGGTTGGTGGCGACGGGTGCGCGGTCGTTGCGGGTGCGTTTGACCCGGGTGGGTGATGCGGTGTCGTTGTTGTTGGCTGATGGTGCGGGTGTGC
>NZ_JAHWGU010000025.1 GCF_020873875.1 Actinoplanes sp. DH11 | reverse complement strand
CTCGGCCCGATGCAGCCGACGGATCTCAGCCCAGTCCTCCACCTTCAACACCCCTTCCAAGATCAAGGAGGAAGGGGGTCAACTTTCCCGGATCCCTACGGGGTCACTCTTCAGGAAGCGGCGACACGCGGTCAGCGCCAGCATCGGAGAGGGCCAGCCACCCCTTAACGGTAAGATCGACGTGCGACATGCCGGCATTATGCAGACAGGCAGCACCTCGGCACAGGGCCGCCCATATCGCGGCCATGAGCGCGCATTCGGTCGGTCGTGAGGATCGTTCGTGGGCCGATGGCCGCACGTCGGGCAGCGGTCAATCCGCGTGTCGTCGGACGACGAAGACGTCGGCTTCCGAAATCCGTCCGGCCAGGCGACCGGCCTCGTGAATCTCATCGTTCGTCATCATCGGGACGATCTGGTGTGCCTCATGGGTGCCGTCGCCGCCGACACTGAGCATGGCGAGGTACCAGCGCAGCGCCTGGACGAGGTCGACAGGACCACCGAAGCCGTCGCGGTACCAGCAGGCCGCGCCGAGGTTGTGGGCGCGCCGGCGAGCGCCTGGCGGGCAGTAGAGTGACTTCATCGCAGGGCAGGGAACACCATCCCGTCCTTCGACGGTGCGGTACCAGCTACTGACGCCGCGGATCCGGCTCATCGGCAGGGTAAAGAACCGGGTTAATATCGATCAGCATCTCCCGCAATTGGTCGACTCCGCACTGAAGAGCCATGCCATAGTCGCGAGTCAACGCCTTGCTGTTGCCGAGCGCGGTATCTCTCTCGCTGGCGAACACGCCGAACACGTCGCGGACCGCTGTGTGGATCCACGCCATCTGGTTGAAGTCGGCCTTGGTAAGTGCTGATGCCACTGCCACCAGGCCAGCGGTGTCCTGCCGCCGTAGCAACGCTTCAGCCGTCGCACGGGTGACAAAGGTGTCGTTGGGGTCGAGCAGCAGCCTCTGCAGGGGCTCGTGTGCAGCCGGAACGTCAGCGAAACTGGCAAGCGCGCGGCCCGCATCGGCCCTATCGCGGTAGTCCGTGCTTTGCGCCAGTCTTGTCAAGACGGCTACGACGTCACCTCTGGCCTCGTTGCTCATGGCACCCATCTTGCGCAATCGCACATCGCGCAGCGCAATCAGGCCAGCAGTGGCGAGTGCTCCATAACGCCCCGGTCACGATCATGAGATCGGCTGTGACAGGGCGCGGCTGAGCTGGTTGCGGCAGATCCGGGCGTTGCATGCTGTCGCTCATGATTGACGCCATCGGCGCCGGCGATCCGTACACGACCATCACCGAATCGACATTCGTGGCCCGGTTCCTTCTCGATCCCCATACGGACACCGTGGAGTCGACGGCCAACGTTGACGCGTTCGTCGATCTTTCCGATGGCGCCACGTGGGCGCTGACGATCTTCACCGTTGACGAGGTTGCGCGCCTGTTGGCGCGATGGAAGGAGACTGGCGAGGTAGCAAACGGCAGCTACTTCTGGGCTGCTGACCAGCTCATTGTTCCTGAACCGGGCCTTGCGGCGATGACCGCGGCGATCCGGGAACTGGTACGGAGCGGCGACATCACCACCGTCGGCATCAGATGTGACGACCCGGACTGAGACGCGGACTGCGGCAGATCAGTGTGCTCGTCACCGGTTCGCTGTCAGCTTGGAATGATGAGCGCATGCCAAGATCGCGGGCGACGGCCCTGCTTACCGCCGTAACAGCAACTGCCACTATTGCGGGATGCACGAACGGCCCGGCCCCGGGACCGAACCCGTCCGCGTCGCCCCACAGTGAGAAGCGACCGTCCCAGGTACTGTCGGCTGCTACCAGCACCACACCGCTGGTGCGCTCGGACCCGCCTCCCGCCGTCGGCGGTGAGCTGTCTCGAAGAGTGCTCACCCAGAAGGATGGTCACCCTGCCGGCGAGACCACCCTGCGCCGCAATGCACGTGCCGGACAGCAGTACGGGGTGCAGGCCGCCTGCACATCGGCGACCTCGGGTAAGACGCTGTCAGTCGAGGTACGCAGCGGCAGGCCCGGCGCTTCTGCTGATCCGATTGCCACCGCTGAGATCCCCTGCGACGGAACGATGACGGTGAACGGCTTGGGCACTCTGCCCGCCGAGCAGATCATTGTTTACCTGCAAGGGGACCAGTCCGACGTCACCTCGGCCTACGCCATCGTCGCGCCGACGTCATCATTGCCGGCTGGAAGGTAACCGCCCGCAGGGGTACAAGATGCCAGCCGAGCGCATCGAGGCGACACCTGACCTGCTGGAGCAGCTATGGCCCGAGGACGATGAGCCGGTCGCCGAGGCGAACCCGGACTTAAGTTCTCTCGATCGCGACCGCGACATCCCCTTCGAGAAGCTATGCCCGTGTGGCGGTTGTCCTGGCGGCCTCTATCGCCGACGTGTAGTCGGGGCCGGCCCCGATCTGGGCGAGCAGCACGTTCGCTGAGTTGTAGCAGTCGAACCTTTCGATTCTCCCGTCACGGAAAAACCAAAGATCTGCCGTCGGCACGTCGATTGAATTACCGGTCGGCGGGATTTCGCCGATCGGGGTCGGGAAGGCGCCGAGGTGCGTTCCCTGGATTCGGAGTTCGACGGCGACGACGTCACCGAGTGCGTGCACTTCGAGCAGTTCGCGGTGAACGTCGGGGAAGACGCTGGCGAGGCCCGACAACGCCTGAGGAATCTGGTCTCCGCGGAAAGTCAGCGAATTGGGCAGGTCGTTGAACGTTCCGTCTTCGGTGAACAGGGCGCGGAAGCCTTCACCGTCGAGGGTGTTTCCCTCCGCCAGCCGGTATGCCTCACGGACGATCTCTTCGTTGCTTTCCATTGCCATTCTCCTTGATGCGTGGAGTCGCTACGGGTAACAGGTTGCTGCCACTCGGCGGCAGTCGACTGGCGACGCCATCTCCGCGGCCGGCGACGCTCGCGATGCGATCTCGCCGTTGCGTGCTGCCACCAAGCTACCAAGTTTTTGACCGTATGGTCAATAACGTAAGCTTGCTCACGTGCCTCGTCCCCGCAAGTTCCGCGAGAGTGATGTCGTCAGCAGTGCCGGTGAGGTGTTCGCCGTGCACGGCCTTGCCGCCGCGACACTGGATGACCTGGTGCGGGCGACCGGTCTAGGGAAACAGAGCCTGTACAACGCGTTCGGCGGGAAGCGGGAATTGTTCTTGCGGGCACTTTCCGAGGATCGCGACGAGGCGACGCGCGCCGTCACGGAAGCGCTCGGCCACGATGACGCTTTGCCGCTGGAGCAAATCCGGGGCCACATGCTCCGAATGGCGATCGAGTTCAGTAGCACTGATCGACGGGTCTCACTCACCACACGTGCGCTGGTCGAGTCGACCGGCGCGGAGGATTCGCTTTCGACGGTCAGCAAGGCTGGCATCGAACAACTCGCGGGCGCCTATGCTCAATGCCTGGAACATGCGCGGGAGAACGGGGATCTCCCGGCGGACGCGAACGTGCAATCGCTGGCGGTCTACTTCGTCGCCGTCACCCGGGGGATGGAATTGCTTGGCCGCGCCGGTGTGGGCCGCGGCGTTCTCACCGCAGTCGCACTCGACGCGCTTCGGGTGCTCCACGGTCAGCGGATGGAGGCGGCAGATGACGCCCGTTGACGCGGGAATCGTCGCCGGGTCCGGGCACCGCCGTAGGCGATGCCGCCGCTGCGGTCACTGGGACGATGACACCGACGCCTGATTCCGGCTGGCCGACCGCGCGGCCCGGTGGCTCGTCAGCCGTCTCGCGGTCCGACGAGCTCTACGTCGGCTCGGAGGGGGAGGGCGGTCTGATCGCCAAGGATCTCCGGGACGCACTGGCCCTGATCGTCGGCGTGTCCAGCCTGCACGACGCCACCGCGGTCCCCGTCGACGAGGACGACGGCCGGGCCCTGCGTGCCTTCCTCGCCCGCGCCGACGACGAGATCCGCGAGGTCCGGCCGGAGCTCGACAACGACCGGGTTCGCCTGCGCGAGGTTCTCGGGCTGCCGCCGGCCGGCGACGCGCTCCTGCGGTCGTTGCAGGAGTCGGCCGCGGACATCACCTATCGGCCGATCAACGAGTGGGGTGACCGGTTGCGGCCGATGCTCGCCTGGCTGGAGGACGCCGAGGAAGCGGAGCGCCCGGCGGTCCAGGCGGCCCCACCTCTCCCGGTGATGGCGGCGGCACGCCCGGACGAGCCGCTGCCGGGGCAGCTCGACCTGTTCTGAACACTGTTCTCGGCGGATCCGAATATTGCCGTAGGCGGCCGAGGGTCGGCCATGGGAGCCGCAGAGCTCTACTGTGGTCACGGTGGCGGTGCGATGCCGCCGTCTTTCGACCATGAAGGCGGTGTGGGCGTGGGATCGCAGTCGGCGATGTCGGTGAGCTGGCGATGGTTGTGCCGGGTCGGTGTGCACACGGCAGTGCCGCCACTGGCGGACGTGAGCCCGTGCCGGCGGGAGGCCCGCTGTGGCAGATGCGACCGGCTGCTGGACGCGGCGGAGGCTCACGAGTGGGGCAAGGAGTCCAAGAAGGACGCCAAGTGCGTCAGCGTGGTCAACTGTCGCCGCTGCGCGAAGAGTGAGACCCGTGACCGGCACCGTCTTCGCGACGGGCGGGACGTTCGCCTGACTTCCCAGGGGCGCGCCTTGCCGCAGGATCAGGACCCGTGCCGCGTCTACCAGGTCTGCCTCGACTGCAAAGCCTACTTTCCCGGGGGCTACCAGCATGATAAGGAGGACGACCCGCCGTACCGGTGCCGTCGCTGCGGTCACTGGGATGACGACACCGACGCTTGATCCTGGCCGCCGTGCACGTATGACAGCGTGCTACGCCTACAACCACGTCGTCAGCGGCCCCTTGCCCGTCCGGTGGGCAAGGGGCCGTTCGACATCTCGAACTATCTGATCAGTACCTCGTGAGGTACGTGACGCCATCTCCGAAGAGTCGCAAGTCCATGTTGATGGGAAGAGTCTTGATGTGGCCGTACTTGAAGACCGACACGTCGATCTTTCCGCGCAGGACAATGCGGCGGGTCCAATGTCCGTTGTGCTGGGGGTCCTCCCAGCTCTCGACAATGGGATCCTTCTCCACGTTGACGTAGAAGCTTCCGAGGTTGGTGACGGTGTGGTAGACCTCCGGGGCGAAGGTCCCGGTCACGGTTCTCCCGTCCCAGCACCATTTGGCCTTGATGTGTACCCGGACCGCGCGGACCTTTCCGGCGAAGTCGTAGTCGATGTAGCGATCGGTCGTCCGGCAACTCGCCGCGGCCGCCCCGGTTGCGGGCGCCACAGCGAACGCCGAAAAACCGATCGACAGGAAAAGGGCGAGAAGTACGGGCCACCGTCGGCGAGCGTCGTCCCGCTCCGGCTTCGGGTTGTCAGCGAGGCGGATATGGGGCGTTGTCATGACGTCTGCCCTTCTGAGCGAGAATGCGCCGTGGCGGTTTGCCTGTCGGTCAGGATCGGGAAGTGCGGGCGGTCAAAGGCATGCGGAATGTAACCGCAATGCCGTGGCCACGCGCGGGATATCGCGGCGAACAGGCGGGCGTGAAAATGCGCTGTGGGTTGAGATGAGAAACGCCTGACAGAAGGATCAATCGGTCGGCTTGTTCACCGCTGCTTCAACTGCCAGTTAAAGGCTATGCGAATCATTCCGCTCGGGCCATCGTCCGTTGGTGTTTCCACTTGAGTGGACTCTTTCGTCTCGCCTGGGAGCGTCGAACTGTGTAGATAAGCTCGCGCTACATGCCGGCCGAGGGCGTCTCGGGCGTGGCCGGCGGAGCGCTGTGACCCGAACGTTGCTGGAAGATTTGGTGGTGAGTTCTTTCGCGTTCCGTCAGTCGTTCGTCGACGAAGTCCACGAAGCCGGCAGGCCACGTGTCGGACTGGTTGCGGAACGCGACCCGCCACACGTGCGAGGCCTTCGCCGTGCACAGCCAGTCGAAATGGACTGCCAGCAGGGCGTCCGCATCCTCGGCGTCGACCAGGTCGGACTGGCGGGCGACGTAGACCGAGGCGGTCACCTGCAGCAGGTTCTGGACCGTACGCCTGAGTTGTGGATCAATGTATTCGGGGTCGGGCCACGGGCCCAGGTCCCGCCAGATCGCGTCGTACTGGACGGCGTAATCCTGCTCGAAAGCGCGTAGCAGCTCGCGGTGATGGTGTGTTTCAGTTCGTCCCGGAACGCGCTCATCGAACGCCAGGCCGCCAGTGCGCTGATCGCGGAAAGCAGCGACGACGCGGCGGCCAGGCCGACAGTCATCGCGGTGATGGCGTTCATGCGATGACGATAGAGGTGATCGCTCAGCCGGCGGATTCCGGAGAACTGTCGGTTTTCATCGGTGAGGGGAAACCGCCGCCGACTTGCGGGAACTGATCAGCCGGCGCAGGTGGGCGTAGAAAGCGCTTGTCGCCGCGTGGGTGGCGGGTCGCGGCCAGGCCAGGACGACGGTGACCGGCGGGGCGTCGGTGAGCGGCACGTAGCGGACACCGGGATGCGGGTGGATGTGCTCGGTGGCCTCCGCGGTCACGCCGGCGGCCTCGCCGGTGGCGATCACGGTGAGCCATTCGTCGACGTTCGCCACCTCGAAGGTGCGGGGGCGCTGGTGGCCGGGCCACAGGCCGGCGGTGGTGGCCGCTGTGGAGCAGAGCACGACGGGCCGGTCGCCCAGGTCGGCGAGCCGCACGCCCGGCCGGCGCGTCAGTGGGTCGTCGGCGGGCAGCGCCGCGAGGCGCCGCTCCCGGTTGACGACCTGGATCTCGAAGCCGGCGTCGGGGTCGGGTGCGGTGCGCAGCAGGGCGGCGTCGATCTCGCCCCGGCGCAGTGCGGCCTCCAGATCGTCGCGCCGGTGCACCTGGATCGGGGTTTCGGGGTGTTCGGCCCGCCAGGTGCGCAGCATCGGGACGGTGTCCTCGCCGAACGCGCCCCACGCGAAACCGATCCGCAGCGGCCCGGCGCCGGTGGACACCTCGGCCACGGCCTCGTCGACCTGGTGCAGGATCTGCCGGGCGCGGTCATGGAGGCGCTGTCCGGCTTCGGTCAGCGAGAGCGTACGGGTGGTGCGGTGCACGAGCCGTACGCCCAGGCGCCTTTCCATCTGTTCCAGCGTGCGCGAGAGTGCGGGCTGGCTGATGTGGAGCGTGTCCGCGGCGCCGGTGATGGTGCCGGTGGTGCCGATCGCGGCGAGCGCGCGGAAGTGCCGCAGCTCCAGATTCATAACCGCGGATTATAGGTGGCGCACCGAAGGTCTTTCCCTCCTCGACGTCCCCGGACCTACCGTCTCGGTATGAGAATTCTTCTGGTGGGTGCCACCGGCACGCTCGGCGCGGCGGTGCACAAGGCGCTCGGCGCCCGCGGGCACGACCTCGTGACAGTGGCTCGCAGCGGCGGCGACCTGCGCTACGACGTCACCGACCCGGCCCAGGTGGCCGAGGTCTACGACCGGGCCGGCCGGGTGGACGCCGTGGTCAGCGCTGCCGGGGACGTCCCGTTCAAACCGTTCCGGGAGCTGACGCCGGAGGACTACCTGGCCGGGTTCCGGGGCAAGGTGCTGAGCCAGATCGATCTGGTACGGCAGGGACTGTCCCGGATCGCCGACCGGGGCTCCTTCACGTTGATCGCCGGCGTGCTGTCCCGGGAACCGATCGTGACCGGCGCCGCCGCGTCGATGGCCAACGGCGCTGTCGAGTCCTTCGTGCGGGCGGCCGCCGTCGAGATCGCCCCGTACCGGATCAACGCCGTCAGCCCGACCGTGTTCACCGAGAGCCTGGACGACTACGGCGCGTACTTCCCGGGGATGCCGCCGGTCGACCTCGCTGTCGCCGCCCAGGCCTTCGTCCGGTCCGTGGAGGGGGCGCAGACCGGGCAGGTCTACATCCCCTGACCGGTCCGGATCACGGCTCCAGGTGCAGTTCGGGGTGCCGGCCGGCGATGGAGCGCATCCGCCACTTGTCCAGGAACAGCGCCAGCAGCGCGTCGTCGCGGACCCGGGTCATCACTTCGGCGCCGGACTCGGTGCGCAGGATGTCACGTCCGGCGGCGTCGGTGCGCTGCGCTGTCTCGTACGGCAGGCGCTCGACGTGGACCTTGACCCCGAACTCCGCCTCCAGCCGGTAGGTGGCGACCTCGAACTGCATCGGCCCGACGGCGGCCAGGACGGGCGCCTGGTCACCGCGCAGGTCAGAGCGCAGGACCTGGACGACACCCTCGGCGTCGAGCTGCTCGATCCCGCGGCGGAAGCGCTTGAAGGTGGAGGTGTCGGTGGCGCGGACCACGGCGAAGTGCTCCGGCGGGAACGACGGCAGCTGCGGGTACTTGACCGAGCCGCCCGCGCGCAGGGTGTCGCCGATGCCGAGCGCGGTCGCGTTGACCAGGCCGACCACGTCGCCCGGGAAGGCCTCGTCAACGGTGTCGCGGCCCTGGCCGAACATCTGCTGGGCGTACTTCGTGGTGAACGGGCGCCCGGTGTCGGCGTGCGTGACGACCATGCCGCGCTCGAACCGGCCGGAGCAGACGCGGACGAACGCGACCTGGTCCCGGTGCGCCTTGTTCATGTTCGCCTGGATCTTGAAGACGAAGCCACTGAAATCCCCGTCGACGGGCTGATCGGTGCCGGCCACGGTGGGCCGGGCGGCGGGCGCCGGCGCGAGCTCGACCAGGATGTCGAGCAGCTGTCGTACGCCCAGGTTGGCGACCGCGGCCCCGAACAGCACGGGCGTGCTCTTCGCCGCCAGGAACGTCTCCTGGTCGTGGTCGGCCTCGGACATGGCGAGCAGCTCCAGCTCCTCGGTGGCGGTGTCCCAGTCGGCACCGTACCGCTGCTTCGCCTCCGCCTCGCCGACCACCTCCTCGATGGCCAGGCCGGCGCCGCCCGGTGAGCGCTGCATCTGGATGAACTCGCCGGTGCGGCGGTCGATGACGCCGCGGAAGTGCCCGGCGATGCCCACCGGCCAGGTCAGCGGGGTCGGCCGCAGACCGATCCGCTGCTCGATCTCGTCCATCAGCGCGAGCGCGTCGTGGCCCGGCCGGTCCCACTTGTTGATGAAGGTCATCACCGGGATGCTGCGTTGCCGGCACACCTCGAACAGCTTGAGGGTCTGCGGCTCCAGGCCCTTCGCGGCGTCCAGCAGCATGACCGCGCTGTCGACGGCGGTGAGCACCCGGTACGTGTCCTCGGAGAAGTCGGCGTGACCGGGCGTGTCGAGCAGGTTGACGACGGTGTCGCGGTAGGAGAACTGCAGTGCCGCCGAGGTCACGGAGATGCCGCGCTGGCGTTCCATCTCCATCCAGTCGGACACCACGCCCTTGCGATCACCCTTGCCGTGCACCGCGCCGGCCTGGCCGATCACGCGGGCGTGCAGGGCGAGCGCCTCGGTCATGGTGGACTTGCCGGCGTCCGGGTGCGAGATCACCGCGAACGTGCGCCGCCGCGCCGCCTCGGCCGCGATCCCGGCCGCCGACGTCAGCACGCTCTGACTCACTGTCTTGCTCCTCACCGCACCGCCCGCCCTCGCGGCGAGCCGGTACGACTCTAGCGCCAGCGCCGGATTTCACGCCGTTGGCCCAGGTAAGCCCTGCTCGGCCCGGCCGCTGAGCCGCCGCCGATCAGCGGGTGGGGAGGGCGAGCATCTCGGCGCTGCGGTCCCAGAGCTGCCGGGCCAGGCCGAGATCGCGGGACTGCGGGCTGGAGGCGGCCGGCTTGCGCCGCTCGTAGTACTCGCCGGGCTGCCACGTGGTGCCGGGCGTGCCCTCGGCCAGCCGGACCAGTTCGCGGGCGCTGCGCTCCGGACTGATCGTGATCAGGTACTTCAGCGGGGTGTGATAGGCGATCCGCATCAGGTGCGTGGTGTCACTGGCGAAGCTGCTGCGGACCACGCCGGGATGGAACGCCACGGCGTTGATGCCCTGATCGTGGTACCGGCGGTGCAACTCCCGGGTGAACAGGATGTTGGCGAGCTTGGCGTTCCCGTACGCGATCTGGGGCTGATAGTCCTTCTCGTTCTGGAGGTCGTCGATGTCGAACCGCGCGAACCGCTTGGCCGCGATGCTGGCGCTCTGGATCACCGTGGCGTTGCCGGCGGTCAGTGCCGGCAGCAGCAGGTGCGTCAGCAGGAACGGCGCCAGGTGGTTGACCTGGAAGGTCAGCTCGAACCCGTCGCGGGTCACCTGCCGGTCACCCATGATGCCGCCGGCGTTGTTGGCGAGGACATCGATGCGGGGGTACACCGTCAGCAGCTCGCGGGCCAGCTCACGCACCTGCGCCAGGTCGGCGAAATCGGCCACGAAGTGATCGGCGCCGACCTCACTGGCGACCGCGGCGGTCCGGCCCGGCGACCGCCCGATCAGCACGAGCGCGTTGCCGCCGCCGGCCAGCTGCCGGGCGGCGGCGGCGCCGATGCCGTCGCTGGCGCCGGTGATCACGATCGTCTGCTGCGGCATGGCTCTCGGTCTCCTCCGCGGAATGGTGCGAACCGGACGGCTCGCTGGGACTATGGCATGCGGCCCGGCGCCCGCACCGCCGAGCCCACCCCCGGCCGGTCAGCCGGCGGTGGGGGTGAGCCGCAGGATGTAGCGGTGCTCACCGGAGAGCACCAGGTCCCCGCGCTGGTTGTGAACGGTCGCGTGGGTGGTCACCACACCCTGGTCCGCGCCCGGCTCCAGTCCCACGACGGTGAGGCTGGGGTAGAGGGTGTCGCCCGCGTTGACCTCGTGGTGGAACTCGGCGGTCAGGCCGGCGAACGCCACGAACACGTCGCCGATGTACTGCGGGAACAGGGTCGCGCCGGGTGCGGTGAACGCGAGCACCTGCAGCCCGTGCACCACCGGCGCCGGGTGGCCGTGCGCGCGGGCGTAGACGGCGTCGTAGTGGATCGGGTGGTTGTCGGCGGACACCGTCTGGAACGCGGCGGCGTGCGCGTCGGTCACGGTGCGGCTGGGCGCGTTGAAGACCTCACCGATCCGCAGGTCCTCGAAGGTGCGGGCGGGCACGACGGTGTGGCGGCTGGCATCGAAATCGGTCATGCGCAGAAGACTGCCCGCCGGTGACCGCCCTGCCGTCCGTCAACCGACTGCCGGTCGGACCCAGGTGCCGCGACGGCCGCGGCCCGCCGGCGCGGGGTGCGCCGGCGGGCCGTCGGAAGGGGGCAGGGCTCACTGGTTGCTGGAGTTCGCCCACAGGTTGATGCCGGACTCGGTGGCGTACTTGTCGATCTCGGCGAGTTCGTCGTCGGAGAAGGACGTGTTGTCCAGCGCCGCCACGTTCGCCTCGAGCTGGGCGACGCTGCTCGCACCCAGGACCGTGGAGGTCATCCGCTTGTCGCGCAGCACCCAGGCGATCGCCATCTGCGCCAGGGTTTGGCCGCGCCGCTCGGCGACCGCGTTCAGCGCCTTGATCTTGTCCAGGTTCTCGGCGCTGAGCAGGTCGGTGCTGAGCGACTTGTCGGCCTTGGCCCGCGAGTCCTCGGGCACCCCGCCCAGGTAACGGTCGGTCAGCATGCCCTGCGCCAGCGGCGAGAACGCGATGCAGCCGGCGCCCACCTGCTCCAGCGTGTCCAGCAGGCCGTCCTCGATCCAGCGGTTCAGCATCGAGTAGGACGGCTGGTGGATGAGCAGGGGAGTGCCCAAGTCACGCAGGATCGCGGCGGCCTGGGCGGTCTTCTCCGGCGAGTAGGAGGAGATGCCGGCGTACAGTGCCTTGCCCGCCCGTACCGCCGCGTCGAGCGCACCCATCGTCTCCTCCAGCGGAGTCTCCGGGTCGACGCGGTGCGAGTAGAAGATGTCGACGTAGTCGACACCCATCCGCTTCAGCGACTGGTCCAGCGAGGCGGTCAGATACTTGCGGGAACCCCAGTCACCGTACGGGCCGGGCCACATGTCGTAGCCCGCCTTGGTGGAGATGACCAGTTCGTCGCGGTGCGCCCGGAAGTCCGTGTCCAGCACCCGGCCGAAGTTCTCCTCGGCGGAACCGTAGGGCGGGCCGTAGTTGTTGGCCAGGTCGAAGTGGGTGATACCCAGGTCGAAGGCGCGGCGCAGGATCGCCCGCTGGGTCTCCAGCGGCTTGTCGTGGCCGAAGTTGTGCCACAGGCCGAGCGAGACGGCGGGCAGCTTGAGCCCGCTCCGCCCGGTGCGGCGGTATTCCATGATGTCGTAACCGGCGGACATGTGTTTCCTTCGAAAGAGGCCGTCAGGAGAGGGCGGCGAGGTCGTCGTCGGTCAGCGTCAGCTCGTCGGCGGCAGCCGAGTCGGTGATCGTCTCGGGGCGGCTGGCGCCGGGGATCGGGATCGACACCGGCGACTTGGCGAGGTGCCAGGCCAGGCAGACGCGCTGCGGGCTCACGCCGTACTTCTCGGCGACGGTGCTGAACGCGCCACCCAGCGACGACGCCTTGCTGATGCCGCCCAGCGGCGACCACGGCAGGAAGGCGATGCCCAGTTCGGTGCAGAGGTCCAGCTCCGGCTCGGAGGAGCGGAACGCCGGCGAGAACTGGTTCTGCACCGACACCAGCCGCCCACCCAGGATCTCCTGGGCCTCGCGGATCTGCTGCGGGTTGGCGTTGGAGATGCCGGCCATCCGGATCTTCCCGGCGTCCAGCAGGTCCCGGATCGCGCCGATCGACTCCGCGTACGGCACCGAGGGGTCCGGCCGGTGGTGCTGGTAGAGCCCGATGGCGTCGACGCCGAGACGCTTCAGCGAGGCCTCACAGGCCTGCTTGAGGTACGCCGGTGAGCTGTCCAAGGTCCAGCTGCCGTCACCGGGGCGCAGGTGCCCGCCCTTGGTGGCGACGAGGACGCCGGAGGTGTCGCCGCCGTAACTGGCGAGCGCCTTGGCGATCAGCGACTCGTTGTGCCCGACCTCGTCCGCCCCGATGTGGTACGCGTCCGCGGTGTCGATCAGGGTGATGCCGGCGTCCAGGGCGGCGTGGATGGTGCGGATCGAGCGGTCCTCGTCCGGCCGGCCCTCGATCGACATCGGCATGCCGCCGAGTCCGATCGCACTGACCTGCACGTCACCGATGCGACGGCTCTGCATGAGTTCCTCCTGAAGATGTGTACGACTCCACCCTGGTATGCCCGATCGAGCGCCGTCCAACAGAAGAAAGCGCTCGGATTCAGCGATTAGACTGCTGAATCGTGGAACTGCGGCATCTCGAGTACTTCGTGGCGGTCGCCGAGGAACGGCACTTCACCCGCGCCGCGCAGCGGATGCGGGTCGCCCAGTCCGGGTTGTCCGCCTCGATCCGGTCCCTGGAACGGGAACTCGACGCCGAACTGTTCGTGCGGCACACCCGCCGGGTCGAACTCACCGACGCCGGTCAGGCCCTGCTCACCGAGGCACACCGTACCCTGGCCAGCGCCGCGGCCGCCCGCAACGCGGTCGCCGCCGTGCGCGGTCTGCTGCGGGGCAGCCTCTCCATCGGTGCCGAACAGTGCCTCGGCGTCATCGACATGGCACCGCTTGTCGCCTCGTTCCGCCGGGCGCACCCCGGGGTCGAGATCAGGCTCGGGTACGCGGGCTCCGGTCACCTGATCGACCAGGTGCGTCTCGGCCGCCTCGACGCCGGCTTCGTCGCGTTACCCGGTTCCTCCCCGGAAGGCGTACGCCTGCTGCCCCTCGCCGCCGAACGCATGATGCTGCTCTGCCACCCGGCGCACGCCCTCGCCGACACCGAATCCGTGTCGGTGGACGACCTGGCCGGTGAGGAGTTCGTCGACTTCAGCGGCGACTGGGGCGCCCGCGGCGTCAACGACCTGGCCTTCGCCCGGGCCGGCGCCGACCGGCGGGTCGCGGTCGAGGTCAACGACGTGCACACGCTGCTGGACTTCGTGCACCAGGGCCTCGGCGTGGCCCTGGTCCCGGCGCCGGTCACCCGCAAACCGCACGCCAAGGGCCTGCACGCGGCGGCGGTCGCCGGTTCGGTGCCGGAGTGGCGGGTGGCGGTGGCCCTGCCCGAGGGGAGACCACCGGGACCGGCCACGGAGGCGCTGCTACGCCTGGCCCTGCCGAAACCGTAGGCCGCGAGTTGTCCATTCGCGGGAAAAGGTGAGACCACCGGCAGCGTAGAGCCGGCAAGGTGTCGTCGCCGCGCCCGCTGACCGCGCCCTCGGTTATCGTCCGGGCGTGGACGAGGACAAGTTCTGGCAGCTCGTCGCGGAGTGCCGTCAGGCAGGCGGGACGGACACCGAGGTTGTCGCGCGCCTCCTCTTCCGCCGCCTGCGCGTACTCGACGCGACCGAGGTCGCCGGATTCCTCCGGCTCTGGGAACGGGCACGAACGCGCCTGTACGGGTGGCCGGTAGCCGACGCGGCATGCCTGCTGCTCGGCCCGGTCGAGGAGGAGGATCTCGCCCACATCCAGGACTGGATCATCTCGTACGGTCGCGCGGCGGTCGACCGGATCGCCGCCGATCCGGACGGTCTCGTGGACCTGGCCGCGGATGCGGGCAACGCCCGGGAGCAGTGGTTCGGCGAGTTCACGACGGAGGCGTACATCCTGGTGACCGGTGCCTGGCCGCCGGAGGGCGACCCCGATGGGCCGGACAATCTGACGGGTGAGCGCGTGGACCTCGGTGACCCGGCTGCGGTCGAGCGGCGATTCCCCCGGCTTGCCGCCTACCGGCGTGACCACCCCGGATTGGGTGTCCCTGGACTCCATTGAACCGCTTCCCGGCACAGTGGCCGCACAGGCGGTCTCGCTATCGTGCCGGGATGCTGCGGAGCCCGCGGATGCTCTGGTGCACGACGGCCGGCGCGGTCCTGTTTGTCGTCGTGCTGCTCGTCAACGACTCGGTGAAACCGGGCTACGAGCCGGTGCGTGACTTCGTCAGCGAGGCGGCGATCGGCCGGGGCGGATGGGTTCAGATCGCGAACTTCGTCGTTTCCGGGACGCTTGTCGCGCTCTCCTCGGTCGCGCTGTCGAACGCCGTCAACCGGTGGACCGGCCGCCTCGTCGGGTTTGTCGGTGCGAGCCTGGTGGGCGCGGGTGTCTTCGTGACCGACCCGGTGCCGCACGAGCAGGCGACGTGGACCGGCGCCGTACACAATGTGGTGTCGTTCGTGGTGTTCGGGTGTCTGTCCGCGGCCTGTTTCACCGCGGCGCGATGGCGACCGGCGCGGGCCTGGCGCGTCTACTGCCGGGTCACCGGGATCGCGGTGCCGGCGCTGTTCGTGGCGTCGGGGGCGTCCGCCGGCACGGGTGGATTGTTCCAGCGTGCCACCATCGTCGTCGGGTGGTCGTGGCTCGCGGTGCTCGGGCTGCGCGCGGTCCGGGGGCGACCGACCGCGACCGGCGCCGAGGTCCGAGAATGACACTCAGCGCCGGTGCTCTGCTTCGGTGTACGTGAGCCGGCCCGCCACGGTTCAACCGCGGTCGAGGCGACCGGCGTCCGTCCTTCGCGGGACGATATCCATGACCAGCACGCTACGTCAGTCGTCCGGCGCCGCCGCTGCGGCCGGGTCCGGGTCGCCAGGTCGCAGGGGTCACCCGATTCAATGACTCCGGCCGGGCTACCGGACGGTATCCGCGCCCACAGCCATCGATAGCCACGGATTCCCTTCCTGCTGCCACTCACTGTCCTATGTCGACTTGGTGACTGTCAGCAACTCGGCTGAATCACTCCGGCGGCTGGCGCGGGCACTTAGCGTCGCTCCTCGAACACCCGAACACCTGAGGAGTATTCATGATTCACAAGCGTCTGCTGGCCGCCGCCGTCAGCACCCTGGTCGCCGCCGCCGGCCTGGTGGCCGGTGCCACCGCGGCGCAGGCCGAGCCGGTCTGCAACGTCCCCGAGCCGCCGCCGATCTGCGACCGGGAAGAGCCTGTGGAGCAGTACCCCCCGGTCGGCAGCGCCGAATTCGTGCAGGACGCCGGTGGATTCACCACCAACCAGATCGGCGGCATGAACGTCTCCGGTCTGGTCACCGACGGCAACGGCGGTCCGGTCAAGGTCGACATCAAAATCAACGGGGTGAAGGTGGCGACCGCGGTCGCCGACCGGTACCGGCCAACCGGCAACCTGTACAGCGCCACGGTCGAACTCCCGATGGGCAACTCCACGGTCTGCGCGGTGGCCCAGAACTTCGGCGGTGGCCCCGGCGTCACGCTCGGCTGCCACGTGGTGCACGGCCCGATCGGCCGCGTCGAGTCGGTCACCTCCAACGGCCGCACCACCACGGTCACCGGCTGGGTCATCGACCCGGACACCGCCGCGCCGGTCACTCTGCGGTTCAGCAATTTCGGCAAGGGCACGTTCACCGACCACGTGGCCAACCAGCATCGGGCGGACATCGGCAGCGCCTACCCGGCGTACGGGGCGGCGCACGGCTTCTCGATCACGCACACCTGGCCGTACGGCAGCTGCCTCGACGTGCAAGCGCTCAACATCGGGCTCGGCGCCGACGTCTCGGCGTACAACAACTGCTTGCGCTGATCGATCGTTAGTCGGCCCGCCACAGGTCAACCACCGGGTCGAGGCGGCTGGCCGCAGCCCGGACAATCAGCCGGCTCGAGGCGGCTGGCCGCAGCCCGGACGACCAGCCGGGTCGGGCGGCTGGCCGCAGCCCGGACGACCATGCGCGGCCGGTGGCCGCGTGCCTCGGTCGCCGACGTCTGCTTCTCGTGGCGCGGCAGCAGTAGTCTGCTGCCGTGCCACGGGGAGCGGTCTTCTTCGACGTCGACGGGACGCTGGTCCCGCACACCAGCAGCGGGCAACACCTGGCCGATCTGCTGGGCCACGGTGAGGCCGTCCGGCGGGCCGAAGCCGGATATGCCGCGGGCACGCTGAGCAATGCTGAGGTCTCGGTCCTCGACGCTCGCGGATGGGCGTCGCGGACTCCTTCGGACGTGCGTGGCCTCCTGGAGTCGTTGCCGTTGGTCACCGGCATCGCCGAGACCGTTCACTGGTGTCGTGGGCACGGGCTGGTTCCCGTGCTGGCCACGTTGGCGTGGGAGCCCGTGGGCGCCTACCTGTGCGACCGCTTCGGTTTCGACCGATCATGCGGGCCTCGCCTGGAGGTGGTCGACGGCCGGTACACCGGGGCGGTCGCCGAGCACTTCGACGAGCTGGGGAAACGGGACTTTGCGGTGCGTGTGGCCGCCCGGCTGGGTGTGGAACTGAGTCGCTGCGCGGCCGTCGGTGACAGCCGGTCGGACCTGCCGCTGTTCGCCGAGGTCGGATTGGCCGTTGCCTTCAACGCGACACCGGCGGCTCGCGCGGTGGCCCACGCGTCGACCGGTGGATCGGATCTGAGAGCCGTGCTGCCGTTGCTCGGAGGATGGCATTCCATGTCGTCGGTGGGAATCAGCTGACCGTCGCTGCGCCCCCCTTGCTCGTGACGCGCGACAGTGCCCGGGTGAGCTCGGCGGCGGTCGGGGCGTTCTCCGGGTCGATGAGTTGCTGGGCCATCACACCGGTGAGCAGTGCCTGGTGGAAAGTGCCGATGTCGCGGATCACGGCGGGGTCGGTCTCGTCCGGGCCGGCGAGGAGCCGCCCGATGCCGTCACGGGCCTCCTGCAGCCCGACGGCCAGGTATTCGCGCACCTTCGGCTGATGGTCGATCTGTCCGAGCACGTCGAACGTCGCGCTCCACAGCTGCCGGTGATCCTCGAACGATCCGATGATCTGACTCCAGGCCGCCTCGAAGCGCTCCAGCGGTGTGGCGTCGGGCGGTAACTCAAGACCCGCGAGCGCCGCACCGAGGGCTCGTCCCCACTCGGCGGACGCGTCCGCCAGCGCCTGGTCGAGCAGTGCTTCCTTGGATCCGAAGTGATAGCCGACCGCAGCCATGCTGACGCCGCCGGCCGCCTTGGTGATGTCCCGCAGCGTGGTGCGTGCATAGCCCTTCTCATACAGACAGTGTCTGGCCGCCGCCATCAGAGCTTCTCGGTTTCCCACGCCGGTCAGCTTACCCGAAGTTTGGGCGATCGCCTAAGGCAGACTATTGCGCAAACGCCTAAGGCGCTTTTACAGTGTGTCTCATCACCAGCGAAGGAGAGCCTGATGAATCGACGCCTCCCACCCGCCCTGGTCGCCCTCGGGCTCATCGGTGCACTCGGCGCCGGTGCGTGCGCCGCTCGCGCCGATGCCGCGAGCGGCCGGGCGGCACCCGACAGGATCCTCATAAGAACCGACGCCGGGCCGGTCAGCGGCGCGGCCACTGACGGGACCCGGACCTTCACCGGCATTCCGTATGCGGCACCGCCGATCGGTGACCTGCGATGGCGGCCACCGCGTCCGGCCACGCCCTGGACGAGCCCGCTCGATGCCACCCGGCCCGCCCCGCTCTGCGCTCAGCAGGGCGATCACCTCGGCACGAGCAGCCTGGCCGAGGACTGTCTGTACCTGAACGTCACCACGCCGCACACGGCGTCGCCGCACGGCCCGCGGCCGGTGATCGTGTGGCTGCACGGTGGCAGTTTCAAGGACGGGGGAGGGCACCTCTACCCGGCACGACGGCTGGCCGCGCAGGGCGACGTGGTGGTCGTGACCGTCAACTACCGGCTGGGCGCTCTGGGCTTCCTGGCCCATCCACTGCTGGACGACGCCGACCGCGGTGGGGCGTCGGGCAACTTCGGCCTCGCCGATCAGCAGGCAGCCCTGCGCTGGGTGCAGCGCAACGCGACGGCGTTCGGCGGAGACCCGGGCAACGTCACTCTTGCCGGGGAGTCCGCAGGCGGGACAAGCGTCTGCGCCCACCTGGCCACTCCGGCCTCGGCCGGGTTGTTCCACCGGGCGATCATCCAGAGTGCGCCGTGTGTCAGCGCCGCCTCGGCGGGCGCCGGTTCGGGCAACGAGCCCCGATCCCGGCACCGGGCCGAAGAGCAGGGCCAGCAGTTCGTCGCCGCGCTGGACCTCGGTGGTGACGTGACCGGCGCCCGGCTGCGCGACCCGGAGCTCGTCTCCCCGGCGAAACTGCTCGCCGCCGCCGCCACGGCGGGCTCGGCGTTCGGCCCGGTGGTCGGCGGCGACCTGCTTCCGGTGGAGCCCGCCCGGGCCATCGCGTCGGGACGGATCAACCGGGTGCCCGTGCTGCACGGCATAAACCGCGACGAGCAGCGCCTGCAGGTCTGGGGCTACGAGACCGCGAAATACGGGGGACCGGTCCCGGCCGAGCAGTACCCGGCAGAGGTCCGGCAGGTGTTCGGCGCTGATACCGCGCGGGTCCTGCGGCACTATCCGCTGCACCGCCACGACTCCGCCAGTCACGCCTTGGCCGCGCTGCTGACCGACGCCCAGCACGCAGCCTCCACCGTGGAGACCTCGCGCCAGCTCAGCCGCCGGGTGCCTACCTTCACCTACGAGTTCGCCGACGACGACGCACCCTGGTTCAGCGACTTCGCCAAGCCCTACCCGATGGGGGCCTACCACGCCGCTGAGCTGCCGTACCTGTTCGACGTCCGTAACACCGAGCCACTCACTGCGGCTCAGCAGCAGCTCGCCCGCCGCATGGTCGGCTATTGGGCCGCCTTCGCTCGCACAGGGGTGCCGGCCGCGCCCGGTTCACCGCCATGGCGGGGCACCACTCCGGGCCGGCTCTCCATCCAGGCGCTCGACGTTGGCGGCAGCGGAATCGGTCCGACGGATTTCACTGCCCGGCATCGATATGGGTTCTGGTCGACGGTGGGGAAACTGCGCTGACCGCGACTGGCGCCGAGGTCCAAGAATGACATCCGGCACCGGCACCGGCACCGGCACCGGCACCGGCACCGGCACCGGCACTGGTGCTGGTGCTGGTGCTTTGGCTCAAGAGCGGGGACGAGAAGTGAGGGGCGGAGAGTGATCGAACGGCAGAGCGAGGGCAGGTCTGTGCGTGCGGTGGTGTTCGACGTCGGGGGAGTGCTGGCGCTGGTGGAGCCGATGGACTTCGACCGGCGCTGGGAGCAGCGGCTCGGGCTGCCCACCGGCACGATCGAGGCGACGATGGCCGACGTGTGGGCGGCCGGGGGGATCGGCGGCGTCACCGAGGCCGCCGTGCACGAGGCGATGTGTCAACGGCTGGGATGGGACGCGGGCCAGGTCGAGGCCGTGATGAGCGACATGTGGCAGCAATACTTGGGGGTCGCCAACACCGGGCTCATGGAGTACGCGCGAACGCTGCGGCCCGCGCACCGCACCGGGATCCTGAGCAACAGCTTCGTCGGGGCCCGGGAGCGGGAGGAGCAGCGGTACGCCTTCAGCGGTCTCGTCGACGACATCATCTACTCCCACGAGGCCGGTCTCAGCAAGCCCGACCCGGCGCTGTGGCAGCTGACATGCCGGCGCATGAACGCCGAACCTGACGAGATCGTGTTCGTCGACAACGTGCCGGCTCTGGTCGACGGTGCCCGTGCGTTCGGCATGCGTGCCGTCCTGTTCGGCGACACCGCCCAGGCCATCGCCGACATCGACGCCCACCTGCGCTGAGATGGCGCACCCCAGGAGTTCTGCGATCCCGCGACAGGGCTAGCTCTGCTCGGCGCGGATGCCGTCGAGCAGGACCCGCAGGTATCGATCGATCCGCTTGGTCGGCTCGTCACCGATGCGCAGGGCGAACGCGGTGCCGCACACCAGGTGGTGCAGGTCGTCGTCGGTGAGGCCGGGACGCAGGGCACCGGACTGCCGCGCACGCTCCAGTACTGCGTGAGCTGCCACCCCGAATTCCTGCCGATGACCGGTTGTCCGGGTGGAAGCGTCCTGGTCCGGACCGCTGGAGACCACTTCGGCGAACGCGGGATCGGTCAGCTGCCCCAGAAGCAGAGCGCGCAGCAAGACCTCGACTCCGGTCCAGGCGTCGTTGTGCCGGCTCGCGTTGCCGGCCTCCTCGATCAGCGTGGTGAAGGTGGTGTCAGCGAGCGCCTCGACCAGAGCCCGGCGGGTCGGGAAGTGGCGATAGACCGTTCCGACGCCCATCCCCGCCTGGCGGGCGATGTCGTTGAGCTGCAGAGACATGTCGCCCTCGGCCATCGCCGAGCGAGCCGTCGCCAGCAGTTGGTCACGGTTGCGGGCGGCGTCGGCGCGAAGCGGCGGAGTCACCTCGTCACTCTACCTAACCGGATTGACAATCCGCTTTCGCTACCCTTCAATCGGATAAGTAATCCGCTTAGTGCTGGGAGAGCTCATGCATCACGCCGCAGAATGGACCCTGACCGACCTCAACGATCAGACCGGGCGCACCTTCGTCGTCACCGGCGCCAGCAGCGGCCTCGGCGTGGCGATCACCCGCCATCTCGCCGCACACGGCGGCCGCGTGATCATGGCGGTTCGCGACATCGCGAAGGGCGGTCTCGTTCGTGATCAAGTGATGGCCGAGCACCCGGCGGCCGAGCTCCAGGTCCGTCGCCTGGACCTGCTCGACCTCGGCGCCGTGCAGTCGTTCGCCGAGGGTCTGCACGCAGACGCCGTCACCGTCGACGCGCTGATCAACAACGGCGGCATCGGCAACGTGCCGCGCCGGCTCAGCCCGCAAGGCGTCGAAAGTCAGCTGGCCACCAATCATCTCGGCCACTTCGCCCTGACCGCCCTGCTGCTGGAGCAGCTGAGCGCGGGACGCAATCCGGTCGTGGTGACAGTCGGGTCCGGCCTCTACCGCATCGGCCGCCTCGACCCCGACGATCTCGCCGCCGAACGCGGCTACTCACCCGGCCGCGCCTACGCACGGTCCAAACTCGCCAACATCCTGTTCGCCCTGGAACTCGACCGCCGGCTGCGCAACGCCGGATCGCCGGTGCGCAGTCTGCTCGCTCATCCCGGCATGACCAAGACCCACCTCGACCGCGAGGCGCCGCCGCTGGACCGTGTCGTCGGCACCCTGCTGGGGCTCGCCCTGCGCCGGCCCATCGACGAAGCCGTGACCCCGATCCTTTACGCCGCCACCGAGCCCGCCGCCCCCACCGGCCGCCACATCGGGCCGGGCCGGCCCTTCGGTCCCGCCCGGCCCACCTTCGACAAGCTCTCCGGCCCGGCCACCGATCTCGGTCTCGCCCGGCAACTGTGGTCACGGTCCGAGGCGATCACCGGCCTCGCCGTGCCCACGACGGCGCACCGGCGATGACACCGACGACCCGCGCGGCCCGGTGGGGCGGCGGCGCTCACGCGGGATCGGCGAGCGCCGCCGTCGCGCTCTCGCGGGGGAAGGTCAGCCGGGGATGGCGGCCGGGGTGGGTGCGGTGCGGGCCGATGAACTCGTGGTAGTGGTCGCGCATGATGAGCAGGTCGAGCTCGTCCATCTCCGTACGCGGATTGCGCCCGTACTGGCCGTACCGCAACCCATGGCGGGCCGCAGTGACACGGGGCACGAGCCGCCGCCGTCCTCTTGCGACCATGTCGCGATGACGAATCCCTGGCTCGCCGACCCGATGCCGCAGGACCGGCTGCCGCGCGAGCGGCTGGCTGAGCGCATCCTCAACCTGCTGTCCACGCAGAACATGTGCGTGCTGGCCACCGCCGGACCGGACGGGCCGCTGGCGACCCCGGTGCGCTACTACGCCCTCGGGTTCGCGGTGATGTTCACGGCCGCGCCGCGGTCACCGAAGATGCGCAACATCGCCGCCGATCCACGGGTTTCGGTGGGTGTCTTCGCCCCGTTGACCGGGCTGGCCAGCAGCCGGGGTGCCCAGCTGTTCGGCGAGGCCCGGGTGCTGCCGCCGGAGCATCCGGAGCGGGAACGGTACTGGCCCGCGTTCCGCTGGGAGAACGAGCACGCCGAACGGGGCCGGCCGCTCGCCGAACCACCCCGCGACACCCTGGTCGTCGTCGAGGCGGACCGGATCGTCTACACCGAGCACTGGCTGCGGCGCGAAGGGTACGCCGCCCGCCAGTTCTGGAAGCGGTCACCGCGGTAGGTCGTCTCCCGTACTAGTTCGTGTTACGTTCTAGGTATGGACGGTGAGCGATGGCCCAGTGACTGGATCCGGGCCGCGCTGCCCCTGGTCGTCCTCTCCGTCCTGCGGCGCGGGCCCGCCCATGGATACGTGCTGCTCCAGAGCCTGCAAGCACTCGGGCTGGGTTCGTTGCGGGGCAGCACCCTCTACCCCCTGCTGGCCCGGCAGGAGGAGCTCGGGCGCGTCGAGCACCGGTGGGAACCGGACAGCGGCGGTCCACCGCGCAAGGTCTTCTCCATCACCGAGGCCGGCCGGCGCGATCTGGCCGCCCTGAGCCAGGACTGGTCGGCACTGCACGAGGTCGTCATGACCGCCGTGGCCGGGGTGGCCGCGCACGGCGCGAAAGGAGAGCGATGAGGTATTACCGCCGGCTCGCCTACCACCTGCGGGGGCGCGGCCTGTCCGAGACCCGGATCGTGCGGATCCTGAGCGAGGTCCGGGACCTCTCGGCCGCGTCGGCGCGGGCGCCGCTCGACGAGTTCGGTCCCACCGAGTCCTACGCCGCGACGTTCGGCCGGGGCGGGGTGCGCTGGCCGCTGAGCCGCTGGGCGATCTGGGGCGTACGCCTGGCCGCTGGTGGCTTCGTGATCCTCAACATCGAGCTGCGCCGGCACGGTGGGCAGACGCTGCTGCCGTGGTGGGTGGTGCTCGGGGTGTGGGTGGCGGTGCTGGCGGCGGGGGAGCTCGGCCGGTACGCGCTCGACCACCGCCTGCCCCGCGACTTCACCAGGGCCGCCGTCCCCGCACCGTCCGACCCGTCACCTGCGCCGGTTGCCGCGACGCCGGAGAAGGAGCTCGGCGGTTACTACCGGTCGCTGGCCTTCCACCTGCGGCTGCGGCACCTGCCCGAGCCGGAGGTGACCCGGATCCTGGCCGACGTGCACGACCTGGCGCGGGCGAGCGGATCGGCGCCGGCGGCCGAGTTCGGACCGGCACCGGAGTACGCGGAGACGTTCGACAGCCGCGAACAGCGTTACCGGCTCAGCCACGTCGTCTTTCTCGGTTGCTTCCTCGCCGGTGTGCTGCTCGTAGTGGGAAACATGGCCGGCGAACTGCGCGGGGGCGACCGGCTCCTGCCGCCGGGACCCACGCTGCTGACGCTCGCGGCGCTGTTCGCCGGGGGAGCGACATTCGCCGTGCTCTTCGAGCATCGCCTGCCGCGGGCCTTCCGCCGGAGTCATTCCGCGCGCCCGACGGCTTGACGGGCGGGGCGCGTGCTGGAACCGCCGGCGATGACGACCCGTCATCGAGTCGTGGCGGGGACGGGTCGCACCGGCATCGGCGGCAGCGGGATCCAGGTGGCGGGGACGTCGCGCATGAGGAGCGCGCAGTCGGGGACGGCGGATCCGGGCGGGAACCGGACCGGGTCGTCGAAGAAGGTGGACCGCACCGAGACCAGTGTCATGGGTGTGACCTGCCAGTGGCCGGTGTGCAGCCGCACGCCGTCGAGGCGGGCCGGGTCGGGAGTGGTGGAGAAGCCGGTGGCGCCGTGCCGGAAGAACGCCGACGCTTGGTCGATGCCGGGGAACAGGTGACTGCCGGACAGGGTGGTGGCGGTGCGGGCGTGTACGTCGACGCGTACCCCGTCGTCCGGGTCGCCGACCGCGACCCGCAGCCCGTCCGCGTCGTCCCGCACCCGGAAGTCGCTGCGGTGGTGCCATCCGGGGAAGAGCCGGCCGCCGGCCCACGCGTTGAGCCGGGAGCCGGTGTCGCGGCGCGGGATGTAGACGCCCGTCGCGACGCCGTCCGGGGTGTCCCATTCGACCGCGATGCGGTGCGCGGCGTTCTCGCTGCTCGGCCCGACCCAGCCGGCAGCAGCGCCGCCGCGGGCTCCCGGCCGGGCGGGACGGACGCCGCGCAAGCGGATCAGGCAGATGCCGGACACCGCCCACCCGTCGACGACTTGCGGGCGCAGCGGCGCCGGTACCAGCCGGGCAGTGATCTCCGGATCGGTCCGGTAGTTCACGAGGAGGCGGCGTTCGACGACGCTCGCCAGCCGGGGAGACCCCATGGGAACGCCTTCCGTCCGTGAATTGAGCGGTCGCTCAAAATCAGCGTACGACGTCTTGATCGACCGCTCAAGCCCGGACTGCCCGGCTCGTGTCGGCGGGCGCCGCGGACCGGGCTCGGTTAAGGTCGCGGCAGAGCCACGCTGCCGACGACGAGGACTGCGATGACCCGGAACGACGACGAGGTCGCCCTGGACGCGGCGCTGGATCCGCTGGTCCTCGCACTGGACATCGGCTCCACCGCCACCCGCGGCGGCGTGCACGACGCCTCCGGCCGGCGGGTGCGCGGCCTCGCCCACAAGGTGCCGCACGCGTTCCTGGTCGCACCCGACGGCACCTCGGTCATCGACCCCGACCAGGTCACCGCGGAGGTCGAGCAGGTCCTCGACGCGGTGACCGCGGACCCGCGCCTGGGCACCCGCATCGCCGGTGTCGCGATGGACACCTTCGCCGCCTCGCTGATCGCCGTCGACGCGGCCGGGCGCGCGCTCACCCCGTGCCTGACGTACGCCGACTCGCGCAGCTCCGGCGTGGTCACGGCCCTGCGCGACGAACTCGACGAGGCCGCGGTCCAGCAGCGCACCGGAACCCGGCTGCACACCAGCTACCACGCGCCGCGCCTGCGCTGGCTCGCGGCCACGGCTCCGCGCGTCGTCGCGGGGGCGGCCCACTGGTGGTCGCTGGGAGAGTACGTGCTGGCCAAGCTGATCGGCCGCCCGCTCGCCGGCACGTCCACGGTCGCCTGGACCGGCCTGCTGGACCGGCGCACCGGCGAACTCGACACCGAACTGCTCGCCGCCGCCGGCGTCGGCCCCGACCAGTTCACCCCGCCACGGGACATGACCGCTCCGGAACCCGCGGCGACCCCGGCGCGCCGGCCGGCGCTCACCCGGGCCGTGTGGTTCCCGGTGATCACCGACGGCTTCGCCAGCAACATCGGCTCCGGGGCGGCCGACGCCACCGTGCTCACCGCCGCGACAGCCACCAGTGGTGCGCTGCGGGTGCTGCTCGACGGCCCCGCCGATCCGCTGCCGTTCGGCCTGTGGAACTACCGGGTCGACGCCGGGCGAACCCTGCTCGGCGGGGCGATCAACGACGTCGGCCGTGCCGTCAGCTGGGCGCAGAGCACGTTGCGGCTGAGCCCGGCCCTCGCGGCCGCGCTGACCGCGCCGCCCAGCGACGGCACCCCGCTCGTGCTGCCGTACCTCACCGGGGAACGGGCGCCGGGCTGGGTGGGCGGGGCCCGCGCCGTACTCGGTGGGGTCTCCGCGGCCACCGACGCCGACACCCTGTTCCGCGGCATCATCGAGGGCGTGGCGATGACCTACGCCCGCGTCGCCGACGAACTGCACCCGGCGGCCCCGCAGATCCTGGAGGTCGCGGCCGCGGGCCGGGTCAGCAACGACCAGCCCGAGTGGTTGCAGGTGCTGGCCGACGTCCTCGGGCGGCCCGTCACCCACGTGACCCGGCGCCGCGCCACGCAGCGGGGCACGGCCCTGCTCGCCCTGGACGTGCTGGCACCGGACGTGCCGCGCGCACCCCGGGCGGTCGGGGCCGTCTTCGAGCCGCGGCCCGCGTACGTCGAGCACTACGCGGCGCGGCGCGAGCAGTTCGCGAAGGTGTACGACGCGCTGGTGCGCGGCTGACACCGCGGCGTCCCGGCTGTCCCTCATCCGCGCGGTGATCGAAGAGCGGGAGACGTTTCTGACCGGCGTCAGGGAGAGCCTGCTGCCAGTTCCGTCAGGCGGCGGTCGAGGAAGCGGCGTTCGGGGCCGTCGTCGGTGAGTTGCCGCGCGCGGTGGTAGGCGTCGCGGGCCTCTGCGGTGCGGCCGAGCCGGCGCAGCAGCTCGGCCCGGGTGGCGTGCAGGTAGCGGAAGTCGTCCAGGCCGAGCCCGTCGACGATACGCAGGCCGGCCTCCGGTCCGTCGGTCTCGGCGACGGCGATGGCGCGGTTCAGTTCGACGACCGGCGAGGCGGTCAGTCGGGCGAGTTCGCCGTACAGGGCCGCGATCTGCGCCCAGTCGCACGGCGTCGCGGCGTGCAGCGAGGCGATCGCGGCCTGCAGGACGTAGGGCCCGCGACCCCCGAGAGCGATCGCCCGGTCGAGTTCGGTGCGCCCCCGAGCGATCTGCGCGGTGTTCCAGCGGGACCGATCCTGATCACCGAGCAGGACCAGTTCGCCGTTCCGGAACCGGGTCTCGCTGCGGGAGTCGTGCAACAGCATCAGAGCCAGCAGGCCGCGGACCTCGGGTTCGCCGGGCAGCAGCTCGGCCAGCGCGCCGCCCAGCCGGATCGCCTCGGCTGCCAGTTCGGCGCGGCCACCGTACCCCTCGTTGAAGATCAGGTAGACGACGGTGAGCACGGCGTCGAGACGGTCGGGAAGCAGGTGCTCCGGCGGCACGCGGAACGGGATCCCGGCCGCTTTGATCTTGCGTTTGGCCCGCACCAGGCGCTGCGCCATGGTGGGTTCGGGCACCAGGAAGGCACGCGCGATCTCGTCGGTGGTCAACCCACCGAGAGTACGCAGAGTGAGCGCGACCTGGGACTCCACGGCGAGCGCCGGGTGGCAGCAGGTGAAGATCAGCTCCAGCCGCTCGTCGGGGAACCCGGTCCCCGCCGGTACCTCGGCGTCCTGGGTGGCCGCGAGCAGGGCGGTCTTGGCCGCGAGGGCCCGTTCGCGGCGGATCCGGTCGGTGGCGCGGTTGCGTGCCGTCGTGACGAGCCAGGCGCGCGGATGTGCCGGTACGCCATGTCGCCCCCAATGGTCGGCGGCAACGGCGAACGCCTCCTGCGCCGATCAGAATCGCCAGGACGCGGCCCCACTCGTTGCGGAAGACCTCGTCCAGCATCGCTACCAGTACACCTCGGAGGGCCGGATCTCGACGGCACCGCCGTACCGTGCTGCCGGGACGCGCGCGGCCACCTCGATGGCCGCGTCCAGGTCGTCGGCCTCGAGGACGAAGGCACCGCCGACAGCTTCCTTCATCCCGGCGAACGGGCCGTCCGTCGTCAATGTCCGGCCGCCCTCGACGCGTACCGTTGTCGCGTTCTCCGCCAGACCCATCGGTGGCATCGGAGTGACGCCCGGAGTCCGATTGACCGCCTGGTAATCGGCGTAGATCTGTTTCTGCTCGTCGGCGGGGAGTTGGGCCTGCCGTTCGAGTGCCGCGCCTTGGTAGATGAGCATGATGTACTTCATCGCCACTCCCTGATGCGTCAGGTGATCCGTCGCAGTGGGACGAACGGCGAACCGGAAAATCGACAACCGGCCCGGAAAAGATGTCGCGAACATCAGCATGGCACCTTGGTGAGGGCGACGTGGTCCCCGCGAACCTCGCCGACCATGGCGAAAGCCGACCCGTCGACGTCACGGCAGAAGGGGAGATCCTGGGACAGGTCGACGCGTTCGGACGGGGCAGTCGCGCGAAGCCGCGAGCCAGCTCGGCGGCCCCGATTGCGATGCCGGCGACCAGTTCGGCCGGGTCCGGCGCTGACCCGTCGAGCAGGCCGCCGAGGTGTTTCGCGCAGGCCAGGTCCTCGGTGGTGTGCCCGGTGCGGAGCAGGGTCCACGGGACGCCGGGGTGGTGACGGCTGATCCAGCGGGCCGTGGCGCCGACGTTGCGTGCGGACACCGCGAGCAACGCCACCGGGTCGGGACATCGGGCGAGCCCGAGCGTGCCGTTCGAGGTCGCCAGGATCAGTTCGCGGCCGTCGAGCGGGGCCGCCGACAGGTCGGCCGGCGAGTTCCCGAAGTCGAAATCCGCAGGTTTGATCCCACCGGATTCCCCCACGAGAAGCCGGTCCGGGTGCCGTCGCCGCAGGTCGCGGCCGACGTCGAGCGACGGCGCGCAGTCCAGCCGTGCCGCCCCGCGCTCGAAGGCGACCGCGGCCGTGGTGAAGGCCCGGACGACATCGATGACGACAACGACCCGGCCCGGCGGGATCGCGGCGTCCATCCCGACGATCGACACTGTCGCTCCCGTTCCGTGCCCGCTCAGTCCAGGCAGAACTCGTTGCCCTCGACGTCCTGCATGTTGAGGCAGGACTCGTTCTCCTCGTCGGCGAGCAGCAGCTTCCCGCGTGTCGCGCCGAGGGCGACCAGCCGGGCGCATTCGGCTTCGAGGGCGGCCAGCCGCTCCGCACCGACCAGTCCCCGGCCGATCCGCACGTCCAGGTGGAGGCGGTTCTTGGCGACCTTTCCTTCGGGTACGCGCTGGAAGTACAGCCGCGGGCCGACCCCGTTCGGATCGGAACAGGCGAACCAGGAGTCCCGCTTCTCCTCCGGCTGGGCGTTGTCGTACTCGTCCCACGTGGCGTAACCCTCCGGGACGGGCGGTGGCACATAACCCAGCACCGCACACCAGAAACGGGCGACGCGTCCCGGCTGGGCGCAATCGAAGGTGACCTGAAACTCTTTGACCGACGCCATCGCTCCACCTTAGACGCGCCTCGGTGGCGGCCCGCGCAGCGACGCACGTGCACGGCGAATGTCGTACCCCTCGCCTAGCCTCATCGACAACGGTCGCTGACGGCTCATCGACACGGTGATGGGGGAGATCATGACGGGGTGGGACGGTCGCCGCCGGCCTGAGCAGCACCCAGATCCTCGGCCGCCGCCGTGCTCCGACGGGGCCCTCGACATCGACGCCACCCGGGGCCGCCTGCTGACGGCCCGTGAACACATCGACGCCCAGATCCGCGAACTCACCGAAACCAGGGACGCTCTCGACGGCCTCATCACGGAGGCCGAGCGGTGGCAGCCCACCCCGGCCTCGCCGTCCTCGCCGCACGTGCGTTGATCTCCTCGGCCGGGCATAGCCGGCGCTCGCGGCGCCGGTGGCGCCGATCAGTCCGAGCGCTCGGCGGCGTTGCGTGGTGGGAACCTCATTCGCGATCCGTGGCGCGAGCAGCGCGACGATCAGTGGCGGTGTGGCCGAATTCTTGCGTGGCGGCCCAACTCGCCAGCAGGGCGAACTTCTCGGCGGAGTCGGAGGTCTCCTCGACCGTGTAGGTGCAGATGGACAGGCCCGGTTCGCCCGGCATGTCGAATACGTCGAAGGTCACCTCGACCTCGCCGACGGCGGGGTGCCGGTAGATCTTGGTTCCGGTGCGGTGCTCGTGCACGTCGCGGTCGGCCCAGTCCTTGCGGAACTGCGGGCTGCGCATCGACAGTTCTCCGACGAGTTCGGTGAGCGCGTTGTTGAGGGGGTCGCGGCCGGCTTGCAGGCGTAGCATCGCAGCGGTCATTTTCCGCGCCAGCGCCCAGTCGGCGTAGAAGTCGTGCGCTCGCGGGTCGAGGAAGATGAACCGGGCCATGTTCGGCTGCTCGGCTTCGAAGTGCGGTGCGAACAGTGCCCGGCCCATCAGATTCGCGGCTACGAAGTCCTGCTGGGCGTTGTAGACGACAGCCGGCACCACTGTGTTGTCCAGTACCCGCTGGACCGAGGCCCGGACCGGGCGCGCGGCCGGCTTAACGGCGGGTGTCGCCGGCCTTGCCGGGCCGGTGCGGGCCAGGCCGAACAGGTACTCGCGCTCGACGTCGGTGAGCTGTAGTGCCCGGGCGATCGCGTTGAGCACGCTTTCCGACGCGCCGCGGATGTTGCCGCGTTCCAGGCGGGTGTAGTAGTCGAGGCTCACGCCGGCGAGCTGGGCGACCTCCTCGCGGCGCAGGCCCGGCACCCGCCGTTCGCCGCCGTAGTCGGGCAGGCCCGCCTGTTGCGGTGTCACGTGAGCCCGCCGCGAGATCAGAAACTCCCGCACATCGTCTTTGCTACTCATGGCTCCCACGTTCAGTCCGGCGCCCGCGGGTGGAAGGGTCGATAGCTTCCCGCACGGCGGCATGCATGGTCAGAGGGTCAGCAGGACCTTGGTGGCGCGGCGATCGTCCATCGCCCGGTAACCCTCCGCGGCCTGCTCGAGCGGCAGGCTCAGGTCGAACACCTTGCCTGGGTCGATCTTGCGGTCCCAGATGAGCTGGATCAGCTCGGGCAGCAGCCGGCGCACCGGAGCGGGACCACCGTGCACGTGGATGCCGGGGAAGAACAGCGCGGTACCGGGAATGGTGACCTCGTAATTGACACCGACGATGCCCAGATGCCCGGCCGGCCGGGTGGCGCCGATCGCCTGCATCGTCGATTCCTGTGTACCCACGGCCTCGACGACCGAATGCGCGCCGAGCCCACCGGTGAGCTCCTTGATCCGGGCCACCCCATCGTCACCGCGCTCGGTGACGATGTGCGTCGCGCCGTACTCCAGCGCCAGCTTCTGCCGCTGCGGGTGACGCGACATCGCGATGATCCGCTGCGCGCCGAGCTGCTTGGCGGCGAGCACCGCCATCAGCCCGACCGCTCCATCGCCGACAACCGCCACGGTCTTGCCCGGCCCGACCTCGGCGGCCAGCGCACCGAACCAGCCGGTGCCCAGCACGTCGGATGCCGCCAGCAGTGAGGGGACCAACTCCGGCTCCGGATGCCCCGGCGTGGCCACCAGCGTGCCGTCCGCGTACGGGATCCGCGCTCTGTCGGCTTGCGTGCCGATTGTCTGCGACACGAACTCACGGTTCACACACTGCGACGGATATCCGGCACGACAGATCTCGCACGTGCCGTCGGCGACGACGAACGTACCGACGACGAAGTCACCGGCCTTGACGGTCCTGACCGCGGAGCCGACCTCCTCGACCACGCCGACGTACTCGTGACCCATCACCTGATGGTCAGCGGGCTCGACACCGCGATACGGCCACAGGTCCGACCCGCAGATACAGGTGGCGGTCAGCCGCACGACCGCGTCGGTGGGCGCAATGATCTTCGGGTCCTCGCGCTCCTCGACCCGTACGTCACCGGCCTTGTACATCACTACCCCACGCATGCGCGGAACTCCTTGCTGTGCGTTGTGGCGCTGGCGGCGCCTCCGGCGTATGTCGAAAGCGCGGCTGTTCCCGCACCTTCTGGCCTCAATCAAACGCCGGTGACCAGGGGTGCTGGGAGGGCACGACAGAACCCCCCATTCCTGGCTGTGCCTGAACGGCGTGTCGTTCATGAGGTGCAGACAGTCCGCCCGTTGCCTCACGGGGGTGGACGCCGGTCGGTGAACCAGCAGAGCGCGGCCAGCATGATGACGATCAGGCCGACCACGAGGTCGTTGAGCGTGGCGGGCAGGACCGTTCCGTAACCCAGGCGGAAGGGGGCGACGAGCAGCCAGAAGCCGAGCAGTACGTTCACCAGGCTCAACACGCGAGCGCGGCCGGGCCGGGCGACGCGGATCGTCGCCAGCACGAGCAGCAGCAGCCCGACGGCGATGTCGTTGACCACGGCGGGCGGCGCGCCGGCTTCGCGGTGGCCGAGCAGCATCGGTGCGGCGAGGAGCCAGAGTCCGGCCAGGGCTACGAACAGGCTGGGTCTCTGCGCGAACTTCTCCGCACGGCTTTCCTTGGCGACGTCCGAGTACATGCTGTCCTCCCGTCAGTTGAGGACATCCCACCGTTGCTCGGCGGTGTGGTGGTCGCGGTACGGACCCGTGACAGTTCGGAGTCAGTCGGTGCGGTGTTCGGTCAGGGAGGTGGTGCGGAAGAGCTGGCCGTTGGGTGGGAACCCGGCGAGTGCGGTGGGCTTCGGCTCGCCGGTGGACCAGCGCGGGTCGGTGCTCTCGCCGTCGGTGGTCACGGTGGGCCAGCGCATCGGGAGGCCGGCGGCTGCGGTCGGGATCCCATGGTCCATGAGTTGTACGTGCAGGTGCGGTTCGGAGGTGTTTCCGGTGTTGCCTACCGCTGCCAGCTGTTGTCCGGCGGTGACCTGGTCGCCGGGGCGTACCGTTGCGGACCCTTGGCGCACGTGGGCGTACGCCGCGAAGGTTCCGTCGTCGTGCCGGACGATGACGTGGTTGCCGAGGATGCGGTCGGTGCCGGCCAGTTCCCGGGCGAACGCTTCGACGATCATCATCCACAGCAGCGTCGGCCAGGTGTCGCGGCTGCGGTGGTCGCGTTGCCGGTCGGTCGCGCGCACCACCGTGCCGGCGGCCATGGCCAGGACGGGGGCACCGAAACAGGCGTAGCTCTCCGGGCTGCGGGTGCGTAACGACCAGCCGACGGTGGCGGGGGCGTCCGGGGAGGGTTGGAGGAGGTCGACGGCGTACATCTGGCCGTATGCCTTGACGCCGTGGCTGGGCACCGCCGTGCCCGGGCTGTTGAGCGCCACCCAGCGGCCCCGGACGGGCGGGGCCAGGTCGACCGGTGGGTTGTCGCTGCGTGGTGGGCGGACAAGGTAGAGGGCCAGGGGTACGGCCATGAGCAGCAGATCCCACGGCTTGGGGACCGGCAGCACCAGCAGAGCGATCACGAGGAACACGAACAGGCGCAGCCACCAGGTCTGCCAGCGGGCGATGGCACGTTTCATCGGCGAACTCCGTTCAACGGCGGGCATCCGGGGGGTGTGTGGCGGGCGGCGCTCATCGGCGGGCGCCGAGGAGGGTGGTGAGCAGGGGGACCACGCGGGCGGCTGGTACCTCGTAGCGGCCGCCGCCGAGGCTGTGCAACCAGCCTGCGGCGACCAGTTGACGCAGGTGGTGGTAGACCTGCCCGCTGGTGCCCATGCCGTCGAGGCGGATCAGGTCGTTCGCCGTGGCCGCGCCGCGCAGCACCTCCTGCAGCAGGCGGATCCGGGCCGGGTGGGCGAGCGCGGCCAGGGCGGCGACGTGCTGCGACCAGTCGCCGTCGAGCAGGTCCGCGGTGCCGGCGCCCTCCTGCCACCGTGCCGCACGGCCGTCCGGCAAGGTCACATGGCCGGTGATCATGACGGCTCCGGGGTCGTCGACGCGGGAGGTGAGGCCTTCGAGCGCCCAGAACGTGTCCGCGTCGGGGGTCGTCGCACGCTCCGGGGTCTGGAGGGCCTGCTCGAGCGCGGCCACCCGTTGTTCGAGCGCGGCGAGACGGTCGGTGTCACTCACGCTTCGAGCATATCGTAATTACGTGGAAACGTAATGCCGGCGTACGGCGCGCGCCGTCACCAGCAGCAGGCCGGCAGCCAGCAGCGCGAACGCGACGTTGCCCGCCCACCGCACACCGTCGCCCGGCTCCAGCAACCCGGTGAGCACGAACCCCAGCCAGGCGTAGACCGGCAGGACTCCGGCCACCAGCGCGAAGCCGTGCCAGAGACCCCAGCCCGGGGCCTGCGACCACCGCCGCAACAGGATCCACGCCGCGATCAGCACACACCCACCCAGGACCAGCCCGAACGTCGTCTCCGGCCGCGCGACGAAGGCGCTCGCCGCCACGAACGTGCCGAACCCCAGCCACAGCGGGCGCGGCGCCGGGCCGGTACCCGGGTGCACCCGCGGCGGTGCCAGCAGCCCCCAGGCCACGACCAGCACGATCACCAGCAGCACGGTGGTCACCTGTGCGGGGGAGGGGCGTACCGGCGCTGAGGCGTACGCGTCGGAGAAGATCAGCGCGCAGCCCGCCAGGTAGGCCGACGCCGTGACCGCCAGGCCCCGGCCGCGCAGCCACGGCACGGTCCGCCGGGGCCCGGCCAGGAACTCGGCGACGGCGATCGGCACCGTGATGCTCCACACCGCGTGGCCGACGACGAACGACACCGTGCTGACCAGGTCGAACCCCTGCGACGCCAGCGGCGGGTTGAACATGGACAGATCGACCAGGCCGGCCTCCGCGATGCCGTAGGCGGCACCCAGCACCAGCATGGCCGGGTAACTCCGGCCGGTCCGGCGGACCACCTCGCGGATGAGGAGGGCGCCGCCGCCGTACAGCGGCATCAGGAACGCGATGAGCGGCAGCGTCCGCACCGAAAGGTTGCCGAGCAGGAACTCACCCACCCACGGAGCAAGGAAGATCAACGCGAGTACGGGCACCGCGCGGCGAACGCGGTTCGGACGATGTCGGCTCACGTCGGTGACGTTAGGGCGGCCCAGGACCTCGTCGCTGGGGCCGGAGGTCTACCGGTCGTCGACCGAAGTAGCCCGTTGCGCACGACCATCGTCGCCCCCGGGTGGTCAGCGCGGCGTCGGCCAGGTCGAGAAGTGGCGCCTGCGTCGTGTAGCCGCGGCCCGGCACCAGGATCCCCGTCAGCGTCTCGTCACCATAGTGCTCGGGTACGACATGATCGGGCTGGGAACTGCCCACGAGGCGGGCAGTGCGACTTCTGAGAGCATCGATCACATGCGTACGCCGCTTCTGCTGCTCTCCTCAGCCGCGGCACCGTTGCTGCTGATCGGTGGCTGGTTGCTCGCCGAGTCCCGGCAGCCGCCCGGGTTCGACCCGATCACCGACCCGGTGAGCGCACTCGCCGCCACCGACGCCGCCACCCCGGCGATCATGACGGTCGGCTTCGCCGGCGCAGCCCTCGCCTACCTGACCACCGCCGCCGCTCTCACCGAGGCTGCCCGGCCTGGCCGGCTGCTGCTCGGCCTCGGTGGGATGGCGCTGCTGGCGGTGGCGGCGTTCCCGATCTCCGGTGCCGGCACCCCGGCGGGCCATTCGATCGCCGCGGTGGCCTGCTTCGTCGCGCTCGCCGCGTGGCCGGCGTTCGGCCCTGCGAGCGCCGGGGCGCTGCGGCCGTCGGCGTTCGGCCCCGGGACTGCCGGGGCGCTGCGGCGGCCCACCTCGGCCGTTGCGGCCGTGGAGCTGTTCGTGCTGCTGGCCGGGATGGGCGTCACCGCGCTGACCGGCGGACCGTTCGGCCTCGCCGAACGCATCGTCATCGCCGCCGAATCCCTCTGGCCGCTCGTGGTCGTGTTGTCCCTGCGGGTCCGTGCGCGCCCCCTTGGCGCGGAACGGCGGCCCGGCCCTGCGCTCGGCTCCCGCGACGGTCGCCCGCAGCACTGACGTACAGGCCTCCACGTGTTGATCTGCCAGCGATGCGAAATCGCGGTGATCATGGGGTCTTCACCGCGATTTCGCATCGCTAGCAGATCAACAAGGGCGCGCGAGCCACGCTGTGGCGTGCGGGTCCGGCTGTCGGGGGTGGGCGGTGCCGGGACCAGCAGGCGGGCGGCGGCGGTACGGCGGGCGCGTGCGCGGTCGACGTCAGGGCCGGAGGGTCGGCGCCGGGCTCGGCAGGTGAGCGGTCGGCGCCGGGGCCGGCAGGTCCACGCCGGGACCGGCAGGTCGGCGCCGGGCTCGGCACGGGTTCAGCGGGGATGGGCGGGGGAGAGCAGTGCGTCGATCAGGGTGGTGGCCGGTGTGGTGGCCGGGCGGTCGCTGACCTGGCCGTCGCCCAGTTCGATCACCCGCCACGTGCCGTCGGCGCGCCGGGACAGGTCGACGGTGACGAAGGGGAGGGCGAGGCCGGCCACGGCAGCGTCGAGACCGGGTACGTCGGCGTCGTGCGGTGGCGCCGCGTCCGGGGTGTCGGGGTGTGCGGTCCGGAGCCGGCAGACGCCGCCGACCCACCAGGTGCGGACCTCGGCGCCGGTGAAGTTTTCGAAGCGGCGCAGCACGTACCCGCCGGTGAAGTCCTCGCCGCGCAACTCCCGCAGCCGCCTCGCCACCTGCCAGGCGCGCGCCTGGTCCGCGAGGTCGGGGATGAAGGCGGCCTCGTGCCAGTAGTGCTTCATCGATTTCGTGTAGTCGCGGATCACGGCCGCCCCCGCGCCCAGCCGGCGGCACGCGTCGTGGAACGCCTGCTCGTCGTCGCCGGCCGTCCACGTGGTCGCGGGCGTGACGGCGGCGAGCGCGTCGTACCAGCCGGGCAGTTCGTGCGCCTGCCGGTACTGCTTCGCGCCGGTGCGCAGGGTGATGCCGCGCGGGGCGAGGGCGGCGGCGAGCCCCGCGTACGCCGCCGAGGTCAGCATCCAGCCGCGATAGACCGCCGTGGTCGCGTCGCCCCGCACCCGGGCCACCGCCCGGTCGGCCTCGCCGGCGGCGAGTGCGTCGTGGTCGACCAGGGCGACGGCGTGACCGGCCGCCCGAGCCGCGTCCGCCTCCGCCGCGAAGTGCTCGTCTATGCGCCGCGGGTGCAGCACGTCCGCCGGTACCAGCAGCATCATGATCGTTGGCAGGCCTCTCGTGATCTCGCTTCCGGGGGTTGATTGTGGCGGGCGCGTTCAAGCCACGGTTGCCGAGGTCTCCTAGGGTCGGCTGGTGAGGCTCGCGGAGATCCGTCGTTATCCAGTGAAGTCGATGCTCGGCGAGGTGGTGCCGGCGGCTGACGTCGGGCCGCGTGGCCTGGCCGGCGACCGGTTGTGGGCGGTGCGCGACCCGGACGGCAAGTTCGGCAGCGGCAAGAACACCCGCCGCTTCCGGCGGATGCCGGGCCTGTTCGACTTCCGGGCGTACGCGGCGGAGCGGGCCCCCGTCGTGGAGTTGCCCGACGGCCGCCGCTTCGCCGCCGACGATGCCGCCGGGCACCGGGCGGTCGGTGCGGTGCTCGGTCGCACGGTGACCCTCGCCCCGGAATCCGCGGTTCCGCATCATGACGAAGGACCGGTCAGCCTGCTGACGACTGCTTCGATGCGCGCCCTGACCGCGCTCAGCGGTGGCGAAGCGGGCGGTGCGGGCGGCGCGGGCGAAGCGGGCGGTCAGGGCGGTGCGGGGATCGATCCGCTGCGGTTCCGGGCCAACCTGCTGATCGATGTGGCGGGCAGCGGCTTCGTGGAGGACGGCTGGGTCGGGCGCCTGGTGCGGGTCGGTGCGGAGGTCGTGCTCCGGGTGGTCCGCCCGCTCACCCGCTGCGTGATGATCGACATGGCGCAGGACGGGGCCGCCGGCCGCAACGATCTGCTGAAGGCCCTCGCCGAGCACCACGGGATGACCTTCGGCGTGATGGCCGTCGTGGAACGCCAGGGCCGGGTCGCGACCGGCGACGTCTGCTCGTGGGCGTGAACGGCCCGTTGCCGCCGGGAGTGATCGGCTTGCGTACTGTATGCCGGTCCTGTTCCGACGACGTCGATGGGTTGACCGATGAAGAGCCCGCTGCGCCCCGGTGATCCGCGTTCGCTGGGCGGTTACGAGTTGCTGGCTCGGCTCGGTGAGGGCGGCATGGGCTCGGTCTTCCTGGGCCGGCGCGCGGACGGGGCGCTGGTCGCGGTCAAGATCATCAAGCCGGAGTACGCGCACGAGGAGGAGTTCCGGGGGCGGTTCCGCAGCGAGGTGAAACGGGCCCGGCAGGTGCCGCCGTTCTGCACCGCCGCGGTGCTCGACGCGGACCCCGAGCACCGTACGCCGTACCTGGTGGTGGAGTACGTCGACGGCCCCAGCCTGGACGAGGTGGTGACCGGTGAGGGCCCGCTGGCCGACAGCCGGTTGCACAGTGTCGCCGTCGGGGTGGCGACCGCGCTGACCGCGATCCACGGCGCCGGGGTGATCCACCGCGATCTCAAGCCGCGCAACGTGCTGTTCGCCCTCGGCGGGCCCAAGGTGATCGACTTCGGGATCGCCCGGGCCCTGGAGGTGACCAGCCAGCACACCCATCCCGACCAGATGGTGGGCACGGTGGCGTACATGGCGCCGGAACGGTTCGACGGCGTGCACCGCGACATCACCCCGGCCGCCGACGTGTTCGCGTGGGGCGCCGTGATCGCGTACGCGGGCACCGGCCGTACCCCGTTCCGGGCCGATTCGCCGGTCGCCACCGCCGCCCGGATCCTGACGCAGCCGCCGGACCTGACCGGCCTCACCGGGCCGCTGGCCGATCTGGTGGCGCTCGCCCTGGCCAAGGACCCGGAGGAGCGGCCCACCGCGCACGAGCTGCTCAACCTGCTGCTCGCCCAGAACACCGACCCGCACGCGCTCAGCCACCCGCCGACGCTCGATCCGCGGCTGCGGCAGGCCGCCGAGGCGGCTCAGCTCTCCGGGCGGCACGCCTCCGGCGGCAGCCGGCGCCCGGGTCTGCCGGTCGCGGAGGTGCCACGACGCCGGCGACGCAGGCGTACGGTCGTCGCCGTCACCGCCGCGGCGACGGTGCTCATGGCGGCGGCCGGGCTGTACAGCCGGAACACCGGTGACGTGACCGCGACGGATCCCGGGGTCACCGTCGCGCGGGCCGCCCTGCCGGTGCCGGGCGCGGTACGCGGGCCGTGGGTGGTGGACGCCCTCGACCGGCGCGGGCAGTGGCGGGCCACGACCGACGCGGCCGGCGGGCGGTGCTCGTTTGAGGACGGCCTGGTCATGACGACGACCAACTTCTCGCTGATCTGCCCGGGCACCGCCGAGACCTTCGCCGGTGACCAGTCGATCTCCGCCGACGTGACGGTCGGCAGCGCCGACTCCTGCGCCGAGGTCCGTTTCCGATCGGCCGGCGACCACGCCTACTGGCTGGACCTGTGCCCGCGGACCGTCCGGATCCGGCACCAGGGCGCGGTGCAGACGGTCACGCTCGGCGCGGTGGAGTCCACCCTGTTCGCGCCCGGTCAGCGGCGGCGGGTGGTGCTGGACGTGCGGGGCGAGGTCGCGTCGGTGCTGGTGGACGGCACGGCCGTCCTCGATGCGGCGCTGACCGATCCGAGCCTGCTGGCTGGCAAGGTGGCCTTCGGTGTCGGCCCCGCCGACCCGGCCGCGATCGACGTGGAGTCCCGCGCGGTCGTCGCCAACGCCGAGATCAGGCCGATCCAGGACGTCACCCCGTCGGCCGCCGCGGTGCTGCCCCCGTTCACCGACGTGCGCACCGGCGACACCACGTCGATCGTGAAGGTCCGGGCGTACCACCCGCAGTCACGATCGGTTGTCGTGGAACCGGTGCTGTTCATGACCGGTGACGAGTACTGTGCGGCGTTCCGGCTGGAATCCTCGGCGGACACGCCCTGCGAGCAGGCCTGGCTGACCGAGGACAGCCGGATGTCGATCACCCTGCCGACCTCGGCGAACCCGAAGCTGACCAGCACGTTCGACGACCCGGAGCGCTGCGCCGACGACCCGGTCGCGGTCGGCACCTGCCGGATCGGCGCCACCGAGTTCGCCGAACGGCTCGGCAACGGCGGCCTGGCCAGGGTGACGACCGCCGACGGCACGGTCACCGCGCTCGCCGAGGTCTACACCCCCTGACGTACGGCGGTGGCGCCACGCCGCCAGCGGGCCCGCAGCAGCAGGACCGGTGTCAGGACCGCGGCCGTCAGCAGGACCAGCACGACGCTGACACCCTTCGTCGACGGCCGCACCGGCCCGTCCGGCGCCTGCGCCATGGTGTCGGCGGCCCAGCCGGCCAGGGTGTCGACGCGGGCACTGAGGTCGGCGCCGGTGTGCGGGCAGCTGGGTCCGGAACTGACCACGGCGACGAGGGAGACCGCGCCGCCGGGCCCCTCCCGGAAGTACGGGCCACCGGAGTCGTGCGGGCACGGGCTGGTGTCCGCCCGGGGCGTCAGCCCGGCCGTCTCGACGAGGGTGTCACCGACCGCGGCGACGGTGAACGTGCCGGTCTGCAAGCGGGCCGGCGGCCGCGTACCGTCGCCGGTGGTCAGTCCGAAACCGGTCAGCCGCAGCACCTCGCCGGCCCGCGGCGCCTCGCCGGTGATCGGGATCGGCGTGACATCGGTGATGGCGGTGCCGAGCTCGGCCAGGGCCACGTCGGCGTACTCGGCCTGATGCACCGCGACGACCTCGGCCTCCTGCCCGCCGATGCCGTCCGGCTCGGAGCGCCCGACGACGGCGACAGTACGGTCCGCGACGGTACGGTCCACCCGTTGGCCGCCGGCGTCGCGGAAACAGTGTCCGGCAGTGATCACCCAGCGCGGGGCGATCAGGGCGCCGGAGCACCAGCTGTCCCGGGTGCCGCCGCCGTCGGCGGGCAGGCCGGTCATGGTGAGCAGCGCCGAGAAGCGGTAGGCGCGGTGCGGTGCGTCCTCGCCGTGCGCGATAGCGGCGGCCGGCCGAGCCGCGAGGGGCACGGCCGCGGCGCAGACGACGAGGACGACGAGCAGGTTCCTGATGAAGCCGTACATGGCAGACGATGATGCGCACCGGGTCGTCCGGGCAGCGTCAACGGCGTCTTTATCGGCCACTGACATTCGGCGTGCGAAGCTGGCGACCGGTGGGCGTGAACGGAAGGACATGGGATGCGGGTGCTGGTGGCGGACGACGAACGCCTGCTCGCCGACGCGGTCGCCCAGGGGCTGCGCCGGCTGTCGATGGCCGTCGACGTCGTCTACGACGGTGACAGCGCCTCCGAGCGCGTCGCGGTGAACCGCTACGACGTCGCGGTCCTGGACCGGGACATGCCCGGGCGCAGCGGTGACGAGGTGTGCCGGCAGGTGGCGAGCGCGCAGCAGGGCACCAAGGTGCTGATGCTGACCGCCGCGGCCGGCATCCGGGACCGGGTGGAAGGGCTGGGGCTGGGCGCCGACGACTACCTGACCAAACCGTTCGCCTTCGCCGAACTCGCCGCCCGGGTGCAGGCGTTGTCGCGCCGCTCCGGCGCCGCGCTGCCACCGGTGCTGGAACGAGCCGGCATCGAGCTGGACAGCACCCGGCACACCGTCACCCGCGACGGCGAGCTGCTGACGCTGTCGTCCAAGGAGTTCGCGATCCTGCACGTGCTGCTGCGCGCCGGCGGCCGGGTGGTCAGCACCGAGGAACTGCTGGAACAGGCCTGGGACGAGAACGCCGACCCGTTCACCAACACCGTACGCATGGCGGTGATGACCCTGCGCCGCAAACTCGGTGACCCACCGGTGATCCACACGGTCCGCCGGGCCGGTTACCGGATCGGCTGATGGGCACCCGTTCCGCGGCCCGCCGGGTGCTGGTGCTCTGCGCGGCCCTGCTCGTCGCGGCGCAGGCGGCGCCGCTGATCGCCGACCAGCTGCTGGCCCTGCTGCGCGAGTTCGGCCCCGGCTGGTGCCGGCTGCCGGTGGGCCGCGCGCCGGACGAGAGCACCTCGTTCGTCTGCACCCAGATCTTCCGCCGGCCGAGCATCCCGGGCACCGTGCTGCTCGTGCTGGTCCTGGCCGCTGCCCTGGCCGCGTGTCATCCGCTGATCCGGTGGTGCCTGAGTCCGATCCGCGACCTCGCGGCGAGCATCGGCGCCGTCGGCCCGCAGAACCTCGGCCACCGCTTGCGTCCCGGCCCGGGCAACGACGAGGTCGCGGTACTCGCCCGCGCTCTTGACGACATGATGGACCGGATCGCCGTCAGCTACGAGGCCCAGCGCCGGTTCGCCGCCGACGCCTCGCACGAGCTGCGCACCCCGCTCGCCGTGCAACGGACCCTGATCGAGGTCAGCATGGCCGACGAGCTCACCACCGAGCAGCTGGAACTGCTCACCGACCAGCTGCTGGCCACCAACGAACGCAACGAACGTCTCATCGACGGGCTGCTGGTGCTCAGCGAGAGCGACCGCGGGCTGACGACACGGACCGCGCTGCGCCTCGACCGGATCACCGGCGCGGTCCTCGACGCGCACCGCAAACGGGCCGCCGAGGCCGGCCTCACCATCACCGGCACGCTGCATCCGCGGACCGTGCTCGGCGAACAGGTGCTGCTGGAACGACTGGTCACCAACCTGGTGCAGAACGCGATCAAATACAACCGGCCGGGCGGGACCATCGACGTACGGGTCGGCGACGATCCCGCGCTCGTGGTGGCCAACACCGGGGACGACGTGCCGCCGGAGGACGTACCCGCGCTGTTCGAGCCGTTCCGGCGCCGCGCCGCCACCCGCATCGACCACAGCGGCGGCGCCGGGCTCGGCCTGGCCATCGCCCGCTCCATCACCCAGGCGCACGAGGGCCTGATCGCGGCGTCCTCCACCGGCCACGACGGGCTGCGTGTCGAGGTGTCGTTCCCGCCGGCGCGGCCGGCGGCCGAGATCGACGGCCGGACGCCGTGAGCCGGCGCGACGGGCTGACCATCGGCGAGTTCGCCACGCTGAGCCACCTGAGCGTGCGGACCCTGCGCCGTTACCACCAGGCCGGCCTGCTGGAACCCGCGATGGTCGACCCGCACACGAAGTACCGGTACTACCTGGCCGACCAGATCCCGGCCGCGCAGGTCATCCACCGGCTCCGGGAACTCGACATGCCACTGGCCGAGGTGCGGTCCGTCCTGGCGACCGAGGACCCGGCCGAACGTGCCGCCCTCGTCGCCGGGCACCTGCGGCGCCTCGAGGCCGAGCTCGACCGCACCCGGGCAGCGGTCGTGTCACTGCGCCGGCTGCTGGCGCCCGAACCCGAGCAGCTCGCGGTGAAACTGCGGCAGGTGCCCGCGCGCACGGTGGCCGCGGTCAGCGGGCACGTGCCGCTCGGGGACGCGCTCGACTTCTACGACCGGGCGATGGCGGAGCTGGACGCGGCCTTCCCGCCGGCCGAACGCACCGGACCACCCGGCGGCCGGTACGCCAACGCGCTGTACACCGGCGGCAGCGGTGCGTTCACCGTGTACCGGCCGGTCCGCGCGCCACGTGCCGACGGGCGGATCCAGGTCGTCGAGCTGCCGGCAGCCGACCTGGCCGTGACCGTGCACGCCGGGGCGCACGACGACCTCGACGTTACCTACGGGCGCCTGGGCGCCTGGGTGGCCGGTCACGCGCTGGGGGTCGACGGGCCGGTTCACGAGGCGTACCTGGTCGGGCCGCGCGACACCGGGGAGGCCGCGCGGTGGCGTACCGAAATCGGCTGGCCGGTCTTCCGTCTCGGTTGACCCTCTCCCCGGGGGAGGGTGCACGGTGGTGGCATGGACACGAACACCGCCGTTTCTTGGGACGACCTGCCCGCTGTGATCACGACCTACCTGCCCGCACACGAGGCGCGGGACATCGCGGCAGCGCTCGCCGCCTTCACCGCCGACGCCGTGGTGACCGACGAGGGCCGCACCTATCGCGGACACGACGAGATCCGGGCCTGGCTGGCCGCGACCGGCAGCGAATACACCTACACCACCGCGTTCACCGGCGCCGCCCGCACCGCGGCCGCGGAGTTCGACGTGGTCCAGCACCTGGAGGGCGACTTCCCCGGTGGCTCGGCCGACCTGCACTACCGGTTCGCCCTGGCCGGCGACGCCATCAGCCGGCTCGTGATCGAGCCGTGAGCCGCGGGCGGCCGGTGCGCGGAAAACGGTTGGCGGAGCACGGTGGTCGCTGCTAGTTTCTCGGTGCCGTGCGAGAGACCGAGGAGGTGGTACCCGTGAATGTTGTGACATGGGTGCTCCCCGGTGGGGTCATGGTCGGGCGATAGGTCGTCCGGGAGCGCCGTTCGCGAGCACTCCCGAAAGGCACGACCATGCGATTCACCACTGAGCAGCACCTCGACGACGGGGTCGTCGAACGCGCGTTCACCCTCGGCGAGATCCCCGGCATCCTGTGGACACCGGCGTCCGCATCGGCACCGGTCCCGCTGATCCTGCTCGGCCACCCACCACTCGGGTTGCGCACGATGTACCCCCGGCTGGTGGCACGGGCCCGGCAGTGCGCGGCGGAGGGCATCGCCGCGGCCACCATCGAGCTTCCCGGCAGCGGGGGCCGGCCCCGGTGGGCCGGCGCCGAGCAGGCCGGCGCCGACCTGCGGCGCACGCTGGAGGCCGGTGAACAGGTCAGCGACGAGATCATCGACGCCCTGGTCCTACCCCTCGTCGACCGGGCGGTCCCGGAATGGCGGACCGCCCTGGACGCCCTGTTGTCGCTGCCGGACATCGGCGGCCCGGTCGGGTACTCGGGGGGAGTGATCTCCGTCGGCATCCGGCTGGCGCTTGTCGAACCGCGCGTCGTGGCTGCCGGGCTGTTCGCCGGGAGCTTCGTGCCGCGCCGCATGGTCGAGGAGGCCCGGCAGGTCACCGTTCCGCTGCACGTCCTGCTGCAGTGGGACGACGAAGGGAACGACCGGCAGGCGGCCCTGGACCTGTTCGACGCCTTCGGCTCCCCGGACAAGACGCTGTACGCCAGCATGGGCGGGCACGCCGGCGTCCCGCAGCACGCCGGGGAGGACGCGGCCAGGTTCTTCGCCCGGCATCTGCGCCAGTGACGTGACCTCGGACGTGTGAGGTGCCGACGCCGGGGCCGCCCGGTGGCGGGCCGGCCCCGGCGTCGGGACACCGGCGGGTTCGACCACGTCACGGCGGGTCCTGCGGGGCTTCGGCGCCCTCCGGGGGCGTTGGGCGACGGGATTCCGGGAGTTCCAGGAAGTCGCGCATCCGGGCGCGGACGCGTGGTGATCTGATCCGGCCGGTGATCTGCCCGGCCTCGGCGAGGAGCTTCCCGGCAGCCTGGCCGCCGTCCGGTGCGGTGGCGACCTCGTCGATCGCCCAGAACTTCAACGTCTCGACGGCCTTCACCAGCGCGTCGTCGTCGCCGGTCAGGGAATCGACAGTGGCCCGCATCGCCGCACGCGCATCGTCGGGACGCCCCTCGCGGAACAGGTGGTAGGCGTAGCCGCGACGTGCGTACACGGCCTGGGTGGTGCCCTCCCGGACAGCCTTCGTGATCGCCAGCTGCCAGATCCGCTCCGAGTCGGCGGGGTAACCTGTCCGGCTCAGGGCGTGGGCGAGCACGCGCAGCTCGGCACGATCGGCCCCGGGCTGCCCGTGGAGGCTGCCGTGTTGACGACACCGGCCTCGAGGGAAGGCGGCGACCGTGAGGATCCCGGGTCGCCGGCGAGGGGCGTACCGGCGGTACACCCCTCGCCGGTGACTTCCTCCGCGCGCGTGCGGCAGGTGGGGTGGAGACATGACAGCCTCCGTCGTCGACGTGGCACCGGATCGCCGGGGCCGCGCCCGTCTCACCGCCGGCGTGGTCGCCACCGTGATGTTCGTGACCGCGATCGCGCCGCTCGCCACCGACATGTACGTCCCGGCGTTCCCGCAGGTCGCTAGTGACCTGTCGGCGACCGCGACCCAGGTGCAGCTCACCCTGACCACGTTCTTCGCCGGCATGGCGCTGGGTCAGCTGATCGGCGGGCCGGTCTCCGACCAGCGTGGCCGCCGCCGGCCGCTGATCGCCGCCCTCGTGGTGATGAGCGCCGCCTCCGTCGTCTGCGCGCTCACGCCGTCGATCGGCGTCATGATGGCGGCCCGGTTCGTGCAGGGCTTCAGCGGTGGCTGGGCGATGGTGATCGGCCGCGCGGTGATCGTCGACCTGGCCACCGGGGCGCGGCTGGTCCGGGTCCTGAACGTGATCGCCGGGGTGGGTGGCATCGCCCCGATCGTCGGGCCGCTGCTGGGCGCGGTGATCCTGCAGCTGTCGGACTGGCGGATGTCGTTCTGGGCGGTCGCCGGTCTGGGCGTGGCGATGGTCCTGGCCGTGCTGGTCGCCGTCCCGGAATCGCTGCCGGCGCAGCGCCGGCACGGCGGGGGCCTGCGGGCGTTCGCGGTCGCCGGGCGCCAGGTACTCACCCGGCGGCGGTACGTCGGATACCTCCTGGTCAGTGGCTCGGCGATGGCCGCGCTGTTCGCCTACGTGGCCACGTCGGCGTTCGTGCTGCAGTCGATGAACGGGATGTCGCCGGTCGCGTACTCGATCGATTTCGCTCTCAACGCCGCCGGGATGACGGTGGCCGCTCTGGTCGCCGCCCGGCTGGCCGGCCGCGTCGCCACCCGCAAGGTCATCCTCGCCGGGCAGGTCGCCGCCCTGGCCGCCGGCATGGCGATGCTGGCCGGCGCGCTGTGGTTCGGCACACCGCTGCCGCTCGTGGTCGGCTGCTTCTTCGTGCTGATGACCGCGCAGGGCCTGATCGGCCCGAACGGTGGGGCGCTCGCCTCCGCGGAGGTCCCCGAGCACCCCGGCACCGGCTCCGCCGTCCTCGGATTCGTCACCTGGATCGCCGCCGGGACGGTCGCCCCGATCGCCGGGCTCGGCGGCGAGGACACGGCCGTACCGATGGCGTCGCTGATGATCGCGGGCACGGTCCTCTCCATGGCCGGTCTGCTCCTGGTGGCCCGCCCGGACCGGGCGCCGGCGGTCCGCCACGCTTGAGGCGCGGCAACTCGCGCCCGGCGTCAGCCCGGTTCGGACTCGTGCCCGGCCGGCAGGGTGCGCAGCAACCCGTCGTAGGCACGGGCGGCCGAGATCTCGCCGGTGACGACCTGGTGGATGGTGCGGGTGATCGGCATCGGCAACCCGTGCCGATCGGCCAGCCGGACCGCGGCGTGCACCGTCTTGACCCCCTCGGCGACCTGGCCCATCTCGGCGAGGATGTCGTCAAGCGTGCGCCCGCGGCCCAGCTGCTCGCCGACGTGCCGGTTGCGGCTGTGCGGGCTGATGCACGTCGCCACCAGGTCACCCATCCCGGCCAGTCCGGCGAGCGTGCTGGGCTCGCCGCCCATCGCCACGCCAAGGGTGGTCAGCTCGGCCAGTCCGCGGGAGATCACCCCGGCCCGGGTGTTGTCACCCACGCCCAGGCCCTGTGCGATGCCGGTGGCGATCGCCACGACGTTCTTCAGCGCCCCGCCGACCTCGCAGCCGATCACGTCGTGGTTGGTGTAGACGCGCAGCAGCCCGCGGCGGAACACACGCTGTATCTCGGTGGCGACGGTGAGGTCCTCCGTCGCGATGACCGTGGCCGCGGCCATGCCCGCCATGATCTCTTTGGCCAGGTTGGGGCCGGTGAGCGCGGCGGCCGGATGCCCCGGCAGCACGTCCTTGATCACCTCGGTCATCCGCAGCAGCGAGTCGCGTTCCAGCCCCTTGCTGAGGCTGACCACCGGGATCCAGGGGTGCAGGTCCGGCCGGACCCGCTCCAGGGTGTCCCGGAACGCCCCGGTCGGCACCCCGACGACCAGCAGCTCCGCGTGCGCGGCCGCCTCGGCGAGATCGCACGTCGCCCGGAGCCGGTCCGGCAGCGGGAAACCGGCGAGATAGCGCTCGTTGCGGTGCCCGGTGTTGATCTCGTCAGCGGTTTCCGGGCTGCGCGCCCAGATCAGCGACTCGTGGTCGCGGCGGGTGAGTACTGACGCGACGGTGGTGCCCCAGGAACCGGCACCCAGAACGGTGATCCGCATGATCCCCCTCATCCCGCACGCGCCGCTGCGGGTGCGGGATGAGGATACGGCCCCCCGCCCGCCTTCGTGTTCCGTCCGGACAGTCCCGGCCGGTGCCCGCGACCGCAACCCGGTGGCACCGATCCTGGCCCCGGATGCGCACCCGTGCTGCCGGACTGTTCCTGGTCTGCCCGGCCGAACGGGCCGGACAACATGGGGGAGATTCTTTGCGACGCGCCAAGCTGCCGACAGCCGTGACAGCTCTGACCGCCGTGATCACCGGCGCCGCCACCGTGCTGACGCCGGGTGCTGCCGCCGCGGCCACCACCGACGTGGTGATCCCGGCCGCCGACGACACCTACACCTCGAGCGGCCGCGCGAGCACGGCGTTCGGGTCGGAGGACAAACTCGCCGTCGGCACGCTCGGCGGTGACAGCAAGACCGTCTACGTGAAGTTCACCGTGCCCGCCGGCACCGACGTGCGCAAGGCGGTGCTGTTCCTGCGCCCGCTGAGCACGCCGTCCGGCAAGCTCACCGTGACCCGGATCGTCGACAACTCGTGGACCGAGGGCAAGCTGACCCACGGCAACGCCCCGAAACTCGGGCTGCCGGTCGCCTCGGTGACACCGAAAGCCGCCGACACGCGCGTCGGCTTCGACCTGAGCCACGAGGTGTACGGGCCGGGCACCTACTCGTTCGCGCTGACGTCGTCGCTCACCAACGGTGTCGTGCGGTTCCAGTCCGGCGAGAACACCGCCAAGGGCGGGCCCGAGATGGTCCTCACCACCAGCCCGGCCACCGCCGCTCCGACCCCGTCCCGGCCGAGCGCCCCGGTCGCGGCCGGCGACTACCGGAACTGCGTCACCGGCACCAAGCTCGTACCCTCCTGCGGTGTGCTGTGGGGCGGCGCCGCCGGTGGGTTCACCAGCCTGCCGCGCGATGTCGAACACCGGAACTGGGAGAAGCGCAGCGGCCGCACCGCGACGATCTTCCACACCTACCACAAGGGCGACGAGGCCTTCCCGACCGCGGCGGAGATCGCCATGACCGGCGACGCGGCGAACCCGCGCGTGCTGCTGCTCAACTGGAAGATCGCGTACGGGTCGACGTGGTCCAAGGTCGCGAAGGGCGAACAGGACAAGCGCATCGACGCGTTCGCGGCACGGGCGAAGGCGTACGGCAAGAAGCTCTTCCTGGTCCTGCACCACGAGCCGGAGAACGATGTGGTCGCCAAGGCCGGGTCCGGCTGGGAGGCCAAGGACTACGCCGCCATGTACCGGCACACGATCGAACGACTGCGGGTGAAGGGCGCGACGAACGTGGTGAACGTGCTCGCCTACATGGGCAACGAGAAGTGGCTGGCGCAGTCCTGGTGGAAGGACCTGTACCCGGGCGACGACGTGGTGGACTGGATCGGCCTGGACTCCTACGTCTCGGCCGAGAAGGGTTACTACCACTACGGCGACTTCGGCGACCTGCTCGACCGCGCACCCACCGGCGGTGGCCTCGGCTTCTACGACTGGGCCACCACCAAGCACCCCGGTAAGCCCATCATGATCGCGGAGTGGGGCGCCTACCACCGGATCGGCAAGGCCACCGACAAGTCGTTCGTCTACGACAGCGTGCTCGCCGAACTGGTGAAGCGGCCCGCGATCAAGGCGATCGTGCACTTCGACACCAAGGCTGACAACGAGGGCGACCGCGACATCAGCATCGACAGCACCCCGGCCGGCCTGGCCGCCTTCCAGAAACTGGCCGCCAGCCCGATCTTCACCGTCAAGCTGGGCTGACGTCCGGATCCACCACGTGCGAGCCGCCACCTGGCCTGGGTGGCGGCTCGCGCCGTTGCCCGCCGAGGAGGGGCGCTATCGTGGTGGCGTGCCGGCGGCCCATCGATGATCCACCTCCCCCTGGTCCGGAGTGGCCCGCTGCGGGCGCTCGCGGTGCGGGTCGCCATGGCGCTGGCGCTCGTGTTCGTCGTCGTCACGGTGGTCTTCGCCGGCCGCGACGGTTACCGGGACGTCAACGAGGACGGGCTGACACTGCTCGACTGCTTCTACTACGCCGTCGTGTCACTGTCGACCACCGGGTACGGCGACATCACACCGGACTCACCCGGCGCCCGGCTGGTGAACATTCTGGTGATCACCCCGGCGCGCGTGCTGTTCCTGATCATCCTGGTCGGCACCACCCTCGAGGTGCTGACCCACCAGTTCCGTAACAGCCTGCGGATCGACAGATGGAGACGGAAGTTGAAGGACCATGTCGTCGTCTGTGGATACGGCACCAAGGGCCGCGCCGCGGTGAGCGCCCTGCTGGAGAACGGCTACGACAAGTCCCGCATCGTCGTCGTGGAGACGTTCGAGCCGGCGCTGCGGCAGGCCATCGCGGACGGTCTCGCCGTGGTGGAGGGCAACGCCACCCGCTCGGCGGTCCTCACCGACGCGGACGTGAAGAAGTGCAAGGCCGTCATCATCGCCACCGACACCGACGAGGCGTCGCTGCTGATCAGCCTCACCGTCCGCCAGCTGACCGCCGGCCAGGTCCGCATCATCGCCGCGGTCCGGGAACAGGAGAACGCGACACTGCTCAAGCAGGGCGGCGCCCACCACGTCATCGTCTCCTCGTCGACGGCCGGCCGGCTGCTCGGCCTGACCACCACCGCGCCACCACTTATCGACGTGGTGGAGGACCTGCTCACCCCCGGTCAGGGCATGGCCCTGGCGATGCGCTCGGCGGAGCGGGCCGAGGTCGGCCGCAACCCCCGCGAGCTGGCGACGCTGGTGGTGGCGCTGATCCGGCGCGGCAAGGTGCTGCCGCTCGGCGGCGAACGGGCCGCGCTCGTCGAGACCGGCGACATGCTGGTCTACATCCGGGTCGAGGAGACCCCCACCGCGGCCTGACCACCGCCCCGCCGGACGCGCGGGCGGCGCCGCGGGCGCCCATCTCGGTAGCCTGCCGTCGTGACACCTCAGGTGCTTGTCGTCGACGACGACCCGACCGTCAGCGACGTCGTGCGCCGATACCTGGAACAGGACGGCTACCGGGTGCGGCTGGTCGCCGACGGCCTGACCGCCCTGGCCGCCGTCGACGCCGAACGCCCCGACCTGGTGGTGCTCGACCTGATGCTCGGTGGCCTCGACGGCCTCGAGGTGTGCCGGCGGTTGCGGCGTGACGAGCCCGCCCTGCCGGTGGTCATGCTGACCGCGCTGGGGGAGGAGAGTGACCGGGTGCTGGGTCTCGAGGTCGGCGCCGACGACTACGTCACCAAGCCGTTCAGCCCCCGCGAACTCGTCCTGCGGGTGCGTTCGGTGCTGCGGCGCACCGCCCCCGCCGCCCGGCCGCCGGCCGAGCTGCTCCGTGACGGTGACCTGGTGGCCGACACCGGCCGGCGGGTCGCCGCCCTCGGCGGCCGGCCGCTGTCGCTCACCGTCCGCGAGTTCGACCTGCTGGAGTTCCTGATGCGCCACCCCGCCCGGGCCTTCTCCCGGGCCGAGCTGCTCGATCGGGTCTGGGGCTGGCAGTTCGGCGACCAGTCGACCGTCACCGTCCACGTCCGGCGCCTGCGCGAGAAGATCGAGGTGAACCCGTCCGCCCCCGGCCGGCTGGTGACCGTCTGGGGCATCGGTTACCGCTACGAACCGGCCGCCGATGCGTGACGTCCTGCTGATCGGCCTCTACGCGCTGACCGCCGGTGCCGTGGTCGGGCTGCTCGGGGCGGGCCTGCTGCGGTTGCTGCCCGGCCGCTCGATCACCGTGCACGTGTGTGTGCTGCTGCTGGTCACGGTCGCCGCGGTGGTCGCCGGGGTCGTCACCGTGGCGCAGGCGATGTTCCTGTCCGGGCACGACCTGCAGGTCGTGCTGATCACCGTCGCCGCGTCGGCGGCGGTCAGCCTCACCCTGGGCTTCGTCTTCGGCCGGCGGCTGGCCACGGCGGCCGTCTGGGCCGCTCAGGCCCGGGAACGGGAGCGGCGGATGGAGGCCGGCCGCCGGGAACTGGTCGCCTGGGTCTCGCACGACCTGCGTACCCCCCTCGCGGGTCTGCGGGCGATGGCCGAGGCGCTGCAGGACGGTGTGGTGGCCGACCCGCCGGCCGTCGCCGAGTACCACGGCCGGATCCGTGCCGAGACCGACCGGATGAGTGCGCTCGTCGATGACCTGTTCGAACTGTCCCGCATCCACGCCGGCGCGCTGCGGCTCACACCGGCCCACCTGCCGCTCGGCGACGTCGTCTCGGACGCTGTCGCGGCGGTGACGCCGCTGGCCGTCCACCGGGGCATCACGGTCGAGGCCGGCGGCGCCGGGTGGCCGATGGTCACCGCCGGCGCGCCCGAACTCAACCGGATCGTCGGCAACCTGCTCGCCAACGCGGTGCGGTACACGCCGCCGCACGGGTCGGTCCGCGTCGACGCCGGCCGTGACGGGCCGCAGGTGTGGCTGGCCGTCTCCGACAGCTGCGGCGGCATCCCGGACGACGACCTGCCTCGCGTCTTCGACGTGGCGTTCCGGGGCAGCCGGGCGCGTACCCCGGACGGTGCCGGTGGTGGCGGGCTCGGCCTGGCCATCGTGCGGGGCCTGGTGGAAGCACACGGCGGGCAGGTCGCCGCCGGCAACGTCGCCGGGGGCTGCCGCTTCGAGGTACGCCTGCCGGACGTCTCGCGGTGACCGCCACCGGACCGGGTACGGCTGTCAGGCGAGCGCCGCCGCCCCGAACGACACGGCGAACCGCTTGCACCAGATGCTGACGCTGCTGAACCCGGCCGGGTCCACGCCGGCGCCGATCCGGTAGACCTGATCGCCCCGGTTGCCCTTGAGCTTGCCCAGCTCGGCGTACTCGCCGTCGTCGAAGACTCGCCACCCCGCGGTGCCGGTGCGCACCGGCTGGTCGGACAACCAGACCCGCAGATCCGGTCCGTCGCTGGTGTTCAGGCCGGCCAGTTCGAGCCGGTGGCTGCCGTCGGGCTCGCGGATGATCCGGGCGGTGCCGGTGGTGTCGTGCTCATGGGTCACGAACGTGCCCTGCTTGATCACCACCGGACCGGGTGCCGCCGGACTGGGGGAGCTCGACGCGGCCGGGACGGGGGAGCCGGAGGCGGACTCCCGCGGTGCCGCGGACGCCACGACGGTCAGCGACTCGCTCACGGTGGTGTCGGTGAACAGCCGCCACGGCTGGAACCAGTACAGCGCGGCGGCCCCGAGGACCACGACGACGATCCAGGTGACCGGTGTGGTGAGCAATCTGCGGATCATCGGGCCAGTCAACCGTCCCGCCGCCGGGGCGCGCCAGGGGCAAGGCCTTACGGGACGCTTACGGAGAAGTCTCTCACGGATCGCCGTTCGTGGCCGAAGATCCGGACAGGGGCCGGCTGTGGCGCGGCCATGCCCTCGTGATGCCCGGGTTCGTGAGCGGGGGAGCAGCCGATGAGCTTCGTGCCGTCCGTCCTGCGGACGCTCGCGTTCGTCGTCGCCTACATGGCCGCCACCTACGCCGGGCGCCTGACGGTCATGGACGAGACGAACCTGAGCCTGGTCTGGCCGGCCGCGGGAGTCTCGGCGGTGTGGGGAGTCGTCCAGTACCGGTCGCGCTGGCGGATTCTGGACGTGCTGGCGCTGTGCGCAGCCACGGCAGTGATCAACATGGCGACGGGGGCGTCGGCGTCGCTGGTGGTCTGGTTCGCCGCGGCCAACGTGACGCAGGCCGCGGTCTTCGCCTGGCTGGTGGACCGGTGGCTGCCGCAGGTCTGGGGCGGCGGCGGAACCCGGTCGTTGTCCCGGCTCCCGGAGCTGTGGCGGGTGACGGCCGCGGCGTTCATCAGCACCGCGTGCGGGGCGCTGCTCGGACCCACCGGGGTCTGGGTGGTCAACGGCGTCTACTCGTGGCCGGCGACAGCGGTGTGGCTGACCCGCAACACGGTGAGCATCCTGCTGATCGGCGCGGCGGGCATCCGGATCGGCGCGATGCTGCACGCGTACCGCCGGACGACGCCCCGGGCCGGCATCCGTGCCCATTGGGCGGCCGTCCCGCTGCGGCGGCGGCTGGAGTACGTGACCCTGGTGACGCTCTCCGCCGTCGTCTACGTGGTGGTCTTCGGTGCCGGTCATCAGTTGCCACTGGCCTTCATGGTCGTCGTCCTGACGATCTGGGCGGGGCTGCGGCTGCACACCACCTTCGTCGCCCTGCACGACCTGGTGTTCGGCTCCGTGGCGGTGCTGTTCACCCTGCACGGCACCGGGCAGTTCGCGCAGATCGAGTCGCATGCCGCCCGGGCCATGGTGGCGCAGGCGTTCGTCGGCATGATCGCCCTGGTCGGGCTGGCCCTGGCCATCGGCCGCGACGAGCGCCGGGAGCTGGTGGCCCAGCTGCGCGCCGCCGAGCATGCGGCAGCCCGGCAGGCCCGGATGATGAGCACCATCGTCGACTCGATGGCGGAAGGCCTCACGGTGGTCGACGCACAGGGCCGCTTCCTGCTGCGCAACCCCGCGGTGCGCCGGCTCGTCGGCGGCGTCGTCAGCGCGTCCGACCGGATCGCCAAGCCCGACTTCTACGGCTTGTTCCACCCGGACGGCCGCCCGCTGGCGCCGGACGAGATGCCCTACCGGCGAGCGCTGGCCGGCCGGGACGTCCGGAACATGGACATCCTGGTCCGCAATCCGGGCGTGCCGGAGGGGCGCCTGCTGAGCGTCAGCGCCACCGCCCTGCCCGGCGAAGGCGACGGTACGCGGTACGCCGTCAGCGTCTTCCACGACGTCACCGCGGAACGCCGCCACCGCAACGAGCTGGCGTCCTTCGCCGGTGTCGTCGCCCACGACCTGCAGAACCCGCTCACCACCGTCGAGGGCTGGAGCGAGGCGCTCGCCGAGATGATCGAGGAGGCCGCCGACCAGCGGGTCACCGCCCCGCTGGCGGACCCGGTGCGCCGGATCCACCGGGCCGCCGGCCGCATGCGCAACATGATCAATGACTTGCTGGAGTACACCACCGCCCGCGACGCCACGATGTCACCCGCCCCCGTCGACCTGGGTGAGCTGGTCAACGACATCGCCATGGCCCGGATCGACCAGGCGCAGAGCAACGACACCCCGGTACCCACGTTCCGCATCGGCGAGCTGCACCCCGTGCACGCCGACCCGGTGCTGGTGCGTCAGCTGTTCGAGAACCTGATCGGCAACGCCATCAAGTACACCGCGCCCGGCGTGGTCCCGCACATCGTCGTCGGTACCGGCCACGCCGACGCGATTGTCACGGTCACGATCGACGACAACGGCGTCGGCATCCCGGACGGCCAGCACGAGGCCGTCTTCGACGACTTCCACCGGGCGCACCGGTCGGAGGGGTACGCCGGCACCGGTCTGGGCCTGGGCATCTGCAAGCGCGTGGTGCAGCGGCACGGTGGAACCATCCACGCCGCCCCCAACCCGGCCGGGCGGGGCACCCGCATCACCGTGACCCTGCCCGCCGACGCGTCCGCCCTGCCGGCGCCGGAGCCCGACGAGGCCGCCACCCGCCCGCCGGACCAGAGCCCGGCACCAGCACCAGTACCGGTCCCGGCTTCCGTGAGCGAGGCACCGACCCTGGCTCCCGCGGCGACCTTCGAATTCGCCGCGCACCTGGTGCTGGACTACCTGCACGAGCAGATGCCGCTGGCCTTCTGGGCCGTCACGCGCGTCGAGAACGGCCGACAGACCTACCTCTACCTGGACCCCGACAACGGGTACGGCCTGCGACAGGGCGACAGCCACCCGTGGGAGGCGAGTTACTGCATTCACATGGCCGCCGGGACGGCACCGGCGGTGGCCCGGGACGCCCGGTCCGTGCCCGCGTACGCGAACGCCGGTGTCAACGACCTCATCGACATCGGCACCTACGCCGGGGTGGTCATCACCGAACCCGACGGCACCCTGTTCGGCGCGATCTGCGGCCTCGACCCGCAGACGCACACCGGCGACCCGCGCATGGTCACCGCCGAGCCGTTGCTCGCCCTGCTCGGTCAACTGCTCACCACGGTCCTGGCCGCGGATCGGGCCCAGAACCGGTCCTCGGACGCGTTGCTGCGCGAGCAGCTGAGCGCGGAGACCGATGCGCTGACCGGGTTGCCGAACCGGCGCGCCTGGCAGCGAGCCGTCCAGCAGGCCGAGACCCGGTACGCCCGGCTCGCCGACCCCACCGTGATCGCCATGCTCGACCTCGACGGGCTCAAAGCTGTCAACGACACCCGGGGGCACGCCGCCGGTGACGCCTACCTGGTGGCCGCTGCCATCGCCGTGCAGCGTGCCCTGCGGGAGAGCGACGTCGTCGCCCGGCTCGGCGGTGACGAGTTCGGTCTCCTACTGACCCACTGCCCGGAGGACCAGGCGCCCCTCGTTGTCGCCCGCGTCCATGCCGAACTCGAGGCCGCCGGGGTCGAAGGCTCGATCGGATGGGCCGCGGTCACCATGGCAGGCGGCTTCGCCGGTGCCGTCGAGCAGGCCGACGCCGCCATGTACGCCACCAAGATCCAGCGCCGCGAGCAGCGGTCCGCATCCCGCTGACGCCTAACCGTCCGGACCGGTCTTCAGCTCCCTCCAAGCGCCGCATTACATTTCGATTAGTCGAACCTTAGAGATTCCTTAGTTTTGATCTTTCGCCGTTCTCGCGGTGAACAGTAGGTCGGCCGCTTCCTGCATCTGGAAGATCCGGCAGCGTCGCCGCTGCCACCCGAGTCGACGAGGTGAAAGTTCGTGCCCACCCCACCCAATCCGCGGATTCGCTACGCCCTGACGGCCCTGGGGGCCCTCGGGCTGATCGGTGCCGGCTCGGCCGCCATCGTCGCGGGCAGCAGCTCCGGGGACCGGGAGATCCGTCTGGCCGCGACCACACCGGACACCGTCGCCACGGCCGGCGCCGCCGCACCCGAGGCGGCGCCGGGCACCTCGGCGGGCGCGTCACCGTCCACCCCGGCCTCGGCCTCCGCGTCGCCGTCGGTCGCGCCGTCGGCGTCGGTCACCCCGTCGACCGCCGCGTCGAGCCGACCCGCGCCGTCGGCGAGCGCCTCGGCCACCATCACGTCGCAGGCCCGGCCCAAGCCGTCCGCGACCAAGAAGCGCACCCGGACGCCCGCGCCGGAACCGAGCCGCACCACCGAGGCGCCGTCCGGTGGCGGCAACGACTCCGGCGCGTCGAACTCGGTCACCGCCGAGGTGGTCCGGCTGGTCAACGCGGAACGGCAGAAGGCCGGCTGCTCCGGCCTGGAGAGCGAGTCGCGCCTGGACGCGGCGGCGCAGAAGCACTCCGAGCTGCAGGCCGAGCAGAACAGCATGTCGCACCAGCTGCCCGGCGAGGCGAGCATGGGCGACCGGGTCACCGCCGAGGGCTACCGGTGGCGCAGCGTCGGCGAGAACGTGGCCGCCGGTTACCCCAGCGCGGCCAGCGTCATGGACGGCTGGATGAACAGCCCCGGGCACAAGGCCAACATCCTCAACTGCGGCTACGAGGAGATCGGCGTCGGCCTGGCGAAGTCCTCCTCGGGCACCCAGTACTGGACCCAGAACTTCGCCGCACCGGCCTGACCCGCGCTGCCTGACCCGCGCTGCCTGACCCGCGCAACGCGGGGAGGCTCGCTCAGCCTGGGATCGGCGGGCCGTGGCTAACTTTCGCGACCCGCCGCATCCTGGTGCCATGCCACGCAGACAGCCCACCATCACCGTCCCCGACCTCACCGGCAGGCGTGCCGTCGTCACCGGAGCCAGCGACGGCATCGGCCTCGAGATCGCCGCGCGCCTCGCCGCCGCCGGGGCCGCCGTCGTCCTGCCGGTCCGCAACGCGGCCAAGGGCGAATCGGCGATCGCCGAGATCAAGCGGCGCACGCCGGCCGCCGACCTGTCCCTGCGCGCCCTCGACCTCTCGTCCCTGGCGTCGGTGGCCGCGCTCGGCGAGGAACTGCGGCGGGAGAACGAGCCGATCCACCTGCTGATCAACAACGCCGGGGTGATGACGCCCCCGGAACGGCAGACCACCGCCGACGGATTCGAGCTCCAGTTCGGCACCAACCACCTCGGCCACTTCGCCCTGGTCGCGCACCTGATGCCGCTGCTGCGCGCGGGCCGGGCACGAGTCACCGGCCAGATCAGCGTCGCGGCGAACTCGAACGCCGTCAACTGGGACGACCTCAACTGGGAACGCTCGTACGACGGGATGCGCGCCTACAGCCAGTCGAAGATCGCCTTCGGGTTGTTCGGCCTGGAACTGGCCCGGCGCAGCCGGCTGCACGGCTGGGGCATCACCAGCAACGTGTCGCATCCCGGTGTCGCCCCGACCAGCCTGCTGGCCGCCCGCCCGGAGGTAGGCCGGTCCCGGGAGACCGCGGGCCGCCGGCTCATCGGCGTGCTGTCCGCACGCGGCATCCTGCTCGGCACCGCCGCGTCGGCGGCACTGCCGGCCGTGTACGCCGCCACCGCCGGACGCGACGGCGCCTTCTACGGTCCCGGCGGGCCAGGGCACCTCGGCGGTCCGCCGGCCGAGCAGAAGCTCTACTCGCGCCTGCGCAGTGAGTCCGACGCCGTACGCGTGTGGCAGGTCTCGGAGAAACTGATCGAGGCGTTCGCACCGCAGCCTCAGTGGTAGAGCGGCCTCAGTGACAGAACCGCATCGAGCCGGCAACCGGGAGGACACCGTGCCCATTGATCGAGCCGGGCTCGCCGAGTTCCTGCGCCGGCGCCGCGGGTCACTGCAACCCGAGGACGTCGGCCTGCCCCGCGGGCAGCGCCGCCGCACGTCCGGTCTCCGGCGGGAGGAGGTAGCCACGCTCTGCCACATCTCCGCCGACTACTACAGCCGGCTCGAACGCGAGCGTGGCCCGCACCCCTCCGAACAGATGATCGCCTCGATCGCGCAGGGCCTGCACCTGTCCCACGACGAACGTGACCACCTGTTCCGCCTCGCCGGGCACCAGCCACCCACCCGCGGTCCGGCCGGCGAACACATCAGCCCGGGGCTGCTGCGCATCTTCGACCGGCTCGCCGACACCCCCGCGGAGATCGTCACCGAACTCGGCGAAACCCTGCGGCAGAACCGGCTCGGGCTCGCCCTGACCGGCGACCTCACCCGGTTCACCGGCCCGGCCCGCAGCATCGGGTACCGGTGGTTCACCGACCCCGCCTGCCGGGCCCGCTACCACCCCGACGACCATCCGCTGCACTCCCGCGTCTTCGCCGCCGGGCTGCGCCGGGTCGTCACCGTGCGCGGGCCCGGCTCGTGGGCCGCCCACCTGCAGAACCTGCTGCTGGAGCAGAACGAGGAGTTCCGGGCCGTGTGGGGCGAGCACGAGATCGGGGTCCGGTACGCCCACGTGAAACGCTTCGTCCACCCCGAGGTCGGTGCCCTGGAACTGACGTGCCAGGCGTTGCTCGACCCCGATCAGGGGCATTCGCTGCTCGTCTACACCGCCGCGCCCGGCAGCGAGAGCTACGAGAAGCTGCGGCTCCTCGCCGTCATCGGTGACCAGGAGATCACCGTCCCCACGTCCTGAGCGCGGCGGCTCGGCGGTGCCCGGTCGCGGGGCACCGCCGGTTGCCGGGGCGGCGTACCGTGCCTCTGGAGTGCCGGAATGCCGGGCCGGCGGCCGCCGCCCGGATCCGTACTGCGTTGTCCCTCCGCCGAGGAGCTGACATGGGCACGTCCCCGCAAGCCGCGATCGAGATCACCGCCGTGCACAAGTCCTTCGGGGTCACCAAGGCCCTCGACGGGCTCGACCTGACCGTGGCCGAGGGCGAGGTGCACGGTTTCCTCGGGCCCAACGGCAGCGGCAAGACCACCGCCATCCGGGTGCTGCTCGGTCTGCTGCGCCCCGACGCCGGCCAGGTGCGGCTGCTCGGCGGTGATCCGTGGCGCGACGCCGACACGTTGCACCGGCGCCTGGCCTACGTGCCCGGCGACGTCACCCTGTGGCCCGGCATCACCGGCGGCGAGGTCATCGACCTGCTGGGGCGGCTGCGCGGCGGCGCCGACCGGCGGCGCCGCGACGACCTGCTCGAACGGTTCGACCTGGACCCGCGCAAGAAGGCACGCACCTACTCCAAGGGCAACCGGCAGAAGGTCGCGCTGATCGCCGCGCTGGCCTCCGACGCCGAGCTGCTGCTGCTCGACGAGCCCACCTCGGGGCTGGACCCGCTGATGGAAGCGGTGTTCCAGCAGTGCGTCCACGAGATCAAGGACCAGGGGCGTACGGTCCTGTTGTCCAGCCACATCCTCGCCGAGGTCGAAGCGCTCTGCGACCGGGTGAGCATCATCCGGCTGGGCCGCACGGTCGAGACCGGCACCCTCGGCGAGCTGCGCCACCTGACCCGCACGTCGATCGCGGTGGAGACGAGCCGGCCGGTCACCGGGCTCACCGGCATGGCCGGCGTCCACGACGTGGTGATCGCCGACCACCACGCCCGGTTCGATGTCGACACCGCACGGCTGGACACCGTGATCCGCGAGCTGGCGCCGCTCGGCGTGCGCAGCCTGACCAGTTCACCGCCGACGCTGGAGGAGTTGTTCCTGCGCCACTACGGCGAGGACGGGGCGGCGTCATGACCGGGACGGCGCGGCTGCTGGGATTCCTGCTGCGCCGCGAGCGGCTGAGCCTGCCCTGGTGGCTGGCCGGGGTCACCCTGCTGCTGTTCGTGCAATCCACCCAGAGCCAGGAGCTTTACGGTACGGCCGCAGAACTCGAAACCCTCCGGCAGACGATCGGTGCCAACACCGCGGTGATCGCGATGAGCGGTCCACCCGAACTGCTCCGGTCGATCGGCGGCGAGATCGTCTTCGAGATCTTCGGGTTCCTCGCCATCGTGGTCGCCCTGATGAACATGTTCCTGGTCGGCCGGCACACCCGCGCCGACGAGGAGTCCGGCCGCGCCGAACTCATCCGGTCGGCACGGGTGGGCAGACGTGCGCCGCTGGCCGCGGCCCTGCTCCTCGCGGGCCTGGCCGACGTCGCCGCCGGCCTGCTGGTGTTCGCCGTGGCCGTCGGCACCGGCCTGCCGATCGCCGGGTCGGCCCTGTTCGGCGCCGCGGTCACCGGCGTCGGACTCTTCTTCGGCGCGGCCACCGCCGCCGCGGCACAGGTCTTCGAAAGCACCCGCGCGGTCTACGGGACGGTGGCGGCTCTGCTCGGTGCCGCGTTCGCGCTGCGGGCCGCCGGTGACGTCGGCGACGGCACCCTGTCCTGGGCCTCGCCGATCGGGTGGGGCCAGCGCGCCTACCCGTTCGCCGGTGACCGCTGGTGGGCGCTGTTGCTGCCGGTGGCCGCCGCCGTGCTGCTCGGTGCCGTCGCGGTGGCGTTGCTGGCCCGCCGCGACCTCGGTGCCGGCCTGGTGGCGACCCGCCTCGGTCGGGCGCAGGCCTCGGCGGTGCTGCGCGGGCCGTACGCGCTGGCCTGGCGCCTGCAACGCGGCTCCCTGGCCGGCTGGGCCGCCGGTCTGTTCCTGGCCGGCGTCGCCTACGGTTCCATCGCCGAGAGCATCCAGGACTACGTGCGGGACAACCCGGAGATCGCGCAGTTCCTGACCGGCGGCGCCGACGACATCATCAACGCCTACCTGGCCGTCACCGCCGGGATGGCCGCCCTGCTCGCCGCGGCCTACGGCGTGTCGAGCGTCCTGCGGGCCCGGACCGAGGAGACATCGGGCCGGGCCGAGGTGGTGCTGGCCACCGCGACGAGCCGCTGGACGTGGCTGGCCGGTCAGCTCAGCGTCGCCGTGCTCGGCACGGTCCTGACCCTCGTCGCGTTCGGCATCGGCGAGGGCTTCGCGTACGGCATGTCCGTCTCCGACCCCGGCCAGGTGCCGCGGCTGGTCGGCGTCGCGCTCGCCTACGTGCCCGCGGTGTGGCTGGTCGTCGGCGTGACGGTGCTGGCGTTCGGCTGGCTGCCCCGGCCCGCCACGATCGTCGCCTGGGCCGTGATCGCCTACTGCGCCGTGATCACCCTGTTCGCCGACTCCTTCGGCCTGCCCGGCTGGTCACGCCAGGCCTCCCCGTTCGTGCACACCCCCCAGGTCCCGCTGGACGCCGCCACCGCGCCGCCGTTCGCCCTGCTCACCCTGATCGCCGCGGCGCTCGTCGCAGCCGGGTACGCCGGCCTGCGCCGCCGAGACGTCGGCTACTGACGGGGCCTCGCGCGATTCCGGCGCGGTTGCACCTTCCGTAGCGGCATGTGGTCCAGTGGACCCACGTCCCGATCCGTTGCGGAAGGTTCCTGTTCATGCACTCGTCTTTCATGCCACCGCGCCAGGTCAGGATCGGTGACGCGGCGGCCTTCGCCGGGACCACGCCACGGGCGATCCGCCATTACCACGAGATCGGCCTGCTGCCCGAGCCGGAGCGGGGCGGTGACGGCCGCCGCCGCTACGGGTACGAGGACATGATCCGCCTGCTGTGGATCCGCAAGATGGCCGACGCCGGGATCGCCCTGGACGACATCCGCGACGCCTTCACCACCGGCACGGCCGCCACGGGCACGGCATCCACCGGCACGGCTTCCACCGGCGCGGACAGCGGTGACGGTATAGCGGGCATCCTGGACCGGTTGGCGGAAACCCTCGCCGAGCAGGAGGCGGAGTTGCGGCGGCAACGGACCGCCGTGCAGCGGATGCGCGCCGAAGGCAGCCGCATGGGCCTGCTCTCCGACTTCGTCACCGAACGCCTCAGGAGCCTGCCGGAAGGCTCCCTGCGTCAGGCGGACCTGGACACTCTGCTCGTCACCGAGCGGATCTTCGGCCCGCTCGGCGCGGCCGTCCAGTCCACCCGCTTCGTCGCCCTGGCCACGCATCCCGCGCTGCGGGAGGATTCCGACCGCATCGACGCCGCTGAGGAAGCCCTCGACGACAGCGTCGCCGTCGACGATCCACGGGTGGCTCGCGTGGCCGCCGAGCGGCACGCCTTCGAAAGCGCCCTGGAAGCCGCCATCGCGGAGTCCGGTCTGGACAGGGACGACGATGCCCTCTTCGACGCCTGGGACGCCGTGCACCCTCCTACCGCCGATCACGGCGCGGACGAGGCCTGCTGCAGGCGGGAGATGAGCGCGCTCGAAGCCGTCGGCAAGATGCCCTACGACTTCTCGCCGGCCCGCCAGCGCTGCATTGAACTGTACGTGGAGCTGTCCGCCCAGGACTCGCCCGCTACCTGAGACACGGCCCGGGTGGGACCTCGACGTCGAGCTGCATCGTGTCGCCGTCCAGGCGCCAGCTCACCGTGATGGTGCCCTGCGGGCTGTCGAAGCTTCCCCGGGCCCAGCCCACCCGCGCGTCCGGCACCGGTGCGACCACGAACCGTTCCCAGGCGACCGAGCCGGGCGCCTGGCGCAGACCGAGGGTGTGGGTGTGCAGGAACCGGACGACCGCGCCCTTGCTGTAGTGGTTGAGCGACGCCGTGGCGTTGCCGTCGGCGTCGACGCCGTCCCACTGCTCCCAGATGGTGGTGGCGCCCCGTCCAGCATGCCCAGCCACGACGGTGTGGTGCGCTGGAACAGCAGCCGGTAGGCGACGTCGGCGAGCACCGGCAGCAGGTCGGCGGTGGACAGGAAGCCGGTGCCCAGGTGCCAGCCGGCGTCGCGGATCAAGGTGACGAGACGGTCGGCGATCTCGGCGCGGCGGTGCTCGGGCACCAGGTCGAAGGCGAGGGCGCGGACGCATCCGGCCTGCGTACGCATCCCGGTGTCGAGGAATTCGGCCTGCCAGGCGTCGCGGATCTGGTCGGCCAGACCGGCATAGCGCTCGGTCCGGGAGGTCCGGCCGAGGACGTCGTGGATCGCCGCGAGGGTCCGCACCGAGCGGCAGAGGTAGGCGGTGCCGACCTCGCCCTTGTCGGCCATGAACCAGGCCATCGGGTCGCCGGCCGGGCCGCGGTCGCCCGGTTCCAGCCATTCACCCCAGTGGAAGCAGCCGTCCCAGACGAACGGGCTCGGACTGCGGGACGGGTGGTGGGCGTCGCGGGCCCGGCCCAGGGCCCATGCGACCCAACGGGTCATCGCGTCCAGGTTCTCGGCGAGGACCTGCCGGTCGCCGTAGATCTCCCAGAGCACCCACGGCACGTGGACGATCGCGTCACCCCAGCCGGCCGAGCCGGTGATGTGGTCCGCCTCCGGGTTGTCGATGACTTCGAGCCGGGCGTGGTCGGGTGAGGTGTTGACGATGCGCCCGTCGGCGAGCTGGTCGTCGCGGACCGAGCGCAGCCATTTGCGGCCGAACCCGTCGACGTCGTAGAGCCGGGCCGCGGTGGGCACGAAGACCTGGTAGTCGCCGGTCCAGCCGAGACGTTCGCGGGTCGGGCAGCCGGTGGGGATGTCGACGGCGTTGCCGCGGAAACTCCGGTCGGCGACCTCGTGCAGCCGGTTCAGGTCGTCGTCGCCGCAGGTGAAGGTGGCGGTGCGGCGCAGGTCGGTGTGCACGACCCGCATCACCACGTCGCCGGGGTCGCGGCTGAACCGGGCGTAGCGGAAGCCGTGGACGGTGTGCCGCGGCTCGAACGCGGTCCAGTCCGGCGCCGGCGCGTTGCTGCACCGACGCCGCGTGCACCACTGCCTTGAGCAGCAGGCCGCTGGTGTCGACGAGGATGTGGCGTTCACGGCCCCGGGGTGCGTCTCCTGCGTCCCAGCCGATGGCGTCACCGCCTTCATGGCTGTGCGCGGTCCGCGAGTCCAGCGCCGCGGCCGACGGGTTGCGGGTCACGGCCCTCGGCGATACGCAACCGGTCATCAACTCGAACCCACGTGCCGTGTCGATAACCAGCCGACGCGGATACCGCAACGGTCGGCCACCACGACGCGGATACCGTCGCGGGCGGCCGCCAAGACGCGGATACCGCTGCGGCAACAGGGTCTCGATCACCGCTCACTGCACCAGCAGGTGGATCGCGCCGGCCTCTTCCTCGACCAGTCCGAGTTCCTCGGCCGCGGAGCGGTGCGACAGCGCGGCGCCCGCTCCCGCCGAGAGCACCGCCGCCCAGCGCATCGCCGGCCGCGGCACCTCACCGGTGAAGGTGGCGTAGACGCCCCGGTACAGCCGAGGCCACCGTCCCGGCCGGTGCAGGTTACGGGTGGTGTCGGCGCTCAGACCGGCTTCCCGGGTTTGCGTTGTGGTGATCACGCCACGCTGGCGGCGCTTGATGTCTTCGAGGGTTGCTGCCATGCGAGCGAGGTTCCGCCCTGGTAACCGAGATCGCCACGTGGTCTGTGGAGAGGCGGGGAATGTGGACAACGCTTACGTGGAGTCTGGTGGGTGTCATAGGCCCCACTACCAACCACAAACCCCTTCGGCCTCTCCCCACCGCGCTCCAAGATCGCAGCGCGGGGTGGGTGAGGCGGCCCACGTTGGGGACGGCGCAACTGGGAAGCGACGCGCGCTGAAACCGGCGCGCGCTGAAACCGGCGCGCGCTGGGTCCCGGCCCTGGGCGCGAGGCGCACGCTGGGGTGACGCGCTGAAACCGGCGCACGCGGAGACCGGCGCGCGCTGGGTCCCCGCACTGGGCGCGACGCGCACGCAGAGAGCGGCGCACGCAGAGAGACGCGCACTGAACCGGCCACCCGGCCGGTACGGGCACCGCGCCCCCGCCGACGGGCGATCACCGGTGCGTCCGGTATATCGTGAGATTCTGCGGCGGTGCTGTCTCACCGCCGCCCGCTGCTCCAGACCCCGGTGGCGCATCCGTTCTGACAAGGTGCCCTGGAGCAGCTGTGAAAGTCGTCGTCCACCGTGCGCGTCCGGCGTCGGACTCCCCATCCCGTGACACGGCCCCCGCCCGCCCGGACCGGGACGGTGGGCGGTGACGGCCCTCGACCAGCGTGCGGGGGCGCCGGCTTCGCAGCCCCCGTACTTCGTCACCACCGGGTTCGACCGGCGGGGGGTGTCGGTCGCCGTCATCGCGCACGCGAGCAGCACCGTGGTGGAGATGAAGGTGTACGGCAGGTGGTCGCAGCAGCTCGGCGACCAGGTCACGGCCGGTCTGCGACTGTGCATGGCCGGGCCGGCCGAGGTCGTCATCGTCGACCTGCACGATGTCGGCGATCTGCACGGGTCGAGTCTGTCGTACTGGCGGGCGGCGCAGCGGGCGGCCCGGCACGGACCCGCACCGGTCCACTTGGCACTCTGCGTGCCCCGCGCGACGATGCTGGACTACCGGCTGCGGCACCACGACGGCGAACCGGCCCTGCTGTTCGCCACGATGGCCGACGCGCGCTTCGCGATGGCGGCCCGGCTGGCACACGAGCACCGATGGCAGACCCGCCTGCCACCGCACCCGGCCTCGGTGCGGGCGGCCCGCGACCTGGTGGCGCGGGCCTGCCACGCCTGGCAGCTGCCTCACCTGCACGACGCCGCCACCTTGATCGTGTCGGAGCTGGTGACCAACGCGGTGGAGCACGCCGGCACCGAATTTTTGATCACCGTGTTCCGGCGCGGCGGGGACCTGAACCTGGCCGTCCGGGACGGCGACACCCGGTACCCGCGTCTGACCGAGGACGCACCCCGGACCCGGCAGACCCCGCTTGCCGACCGGGGGCGGGGCCTGCGACTCGTGCACACCGCCGCGTTCGGGTGGGGAGCCATGCCCACCCGGGGCGGCAAGGTCGTCTGGGCGACCGTGTCCGGCGGCACGGACGACGACGCGTGCCCTCGCTCCGCCTTCCGCCGGTAAAAATCCGGAGGCGGCGGACACACCCGCGGGTTCTCGTGGACCCGCGTGGGAGAGGGTAAGGCATGAGCGTCCACGAGTTACTGGTCTTCGCCCTTGCCGCAGTCGCCGTGGTGGTGGCGGTGAGGTGGGTCGCGAACCGGACCGGGATACCGGCCGCGGCGCTGCTGCCCATCATCGGCATCGGGTACGCGTTGCTGCCGGGACCCAACGTCACGCTCGATCCGGAGATTGTCCTGACGTTCGTGCTGCCGCCGCTGCTCTACAGTGCCGCCCTCGACTCCTCACTGCTCGGGATCCGCCGCAATCTGCGTACCGTCGTGAGCCTCTCGGTCTTCCTGGTCCTGCTCACCGCCGTGGTGATCGGCCTGGGCTTCGCCTGGTTCGTCGCCGGCGCGACCTTGGCCGCCGGCATCGCGGTCGGCGCGGCAGTGGCGCCACCGGACCCGGTGGCCGCCCTCGCGATCGGCCGCAAGGCCGGGTTACCACCCCGGCTGGTAACCCTGATCCAGGGTGAGGGACTGCTCAACGACGCCACCGCCCTCACCATCCTGAGTGTCGCCGTCGCCGCCGCCATGGACGGCGACTTCTCGGCGCCCGCCGCGGTCGGCCAGTTCGTGATCGCCGCCGTGGGTGGTGTCGGGGTCGGTGCGTTCGTCGCCTTCCTCGTCCGCCTGCTGGCCCGCCCGCTGAGCCGGGACCCGCTGATGGCCAACGCGGTGTCGCTCAGCGTCCCGTTCGCGGCGTACCTGCTCGCCGAGCAGATTCACGTCTCCGGGGTGCTGGCCGTCGTGGTGGCGGGGCTGGTCGTCGGGCACCACACGCCCCGGAACAGTTCCGGCGCGGGCCGGTTGCAGACCAGTGCCGTCTGGCGGCTGGTCGACTTCCTGCTCGAAGGCTTCGTGTTCCTGCTGATCGGCCAGCAACTGCCCGCCGTGGTGCGTGGCCTGGGCAAGTACGACACGTCCACCATCGTCACCGCGGTCGCGATCACGGTCGGCTCGGTGCTGCTGCTGCGACCGTTGTGGCTGCTGCTCACCCAGTCGTTGCCGCGCTCGCTGCACACCCGGCTGGGCAGCGACCGGGCCGGCCGCGACGACACCGACACCGAGACCGACGACGGGGCGCCCCTCAGCGGCCGGGAGGTGGTCGCGCTGAGCTGGTCCGGCACCCGCGGCGTGATCAGCCTGGCGGCGATTTTCACGTTGCCGCTGGTCACCGACAGCGGGGCGCCGTTCCCGGACCGCGACCTGCTGCTGTTCTGCACCTTCGTGGTCGTGCTCGTCACCCTGGTCGGCCAGGGACTGACTTTCGGGGTGCTGGTCCGTTCGCTCGGTCTGAACGCCAACGACAACGACAAGGCGCGCCTGCGCAACGAGGCCCGGTCGGCGTCGGTGGAGGCCGCCCTGGTCGCCCTCGACGACCTGGAGGCGCAGGAACACGACGACATCCAGGACCACGTGATCGAGACGATGCGCGGTCACCTGCGCACCCGCCTCGCCCGGTACCGCGGCCGGGTCGCCCTGTTGCAGAGCAGCGACCCGGACAGCCCGCCGGTGTCGCCGCACTACGAGGCCGCGCTGCACGTGCGCCGGGTGACACTCGACGCCCAGCGCGAGGAACTGCTGCGCTGGCGTGACTCCGGCCGGCTCCCGGACGAGGGTCTGCGCGTCCTGGAACGCGAGCTCGACCACGAGGAGCGCCTGCTGCCGGACCGGCCGGTGCAGCGTTAGCGGGGTCCGGTCAGCCGGCGCGCCGCACGCCGGCCAGCAGCTCGGGTGTGCGGCGCCGGTCGTCGCCGTCCGCGGCGGCGCTCAGGGCGGCGTCCGCCGACTGGCGGCTCGCGTCCGGCGGGACGACCAGCAGATCGAAACGGTCGCGCCCGAAGTCGCTCATGACGGTGATCAGCCCGGCCGGCTGCGACGTGTACCAGCCCAGCCGCGCCGCCGCGCGCCCGGCGGCGGCCCGCGGCGGGTGCGGCAGATCCCACTCGGCGGGGTTGAGCAGCACGTGCGTGATCTGACCCGCAGATCGGCGAGCGCCGCCACCAGCGCGGGCAGCTCGGCCGTCGCGTCGGTCGAGCGCGGCCACCAGGCCCCGTCCAGGGTGGTGGTCCGGGACGGGTGGGGGTCCAGGCGCAGTCGTGCGGTGTCGGTGGGCTGGTTCATCGGCGTGCCTTCCGGTCGGCGACGTCCGCGCCATCAAGGGGCGGGCGCGGTGCGCTCGTCGGGAGACGTCGAGAAAGCCGGTGTTGCCCCCACCGTACGCGTGTCTGCGCCATCATCGGGGATGCGGCGCGGGTATTCTCGCCGCAGTGGCTGTCCGGACTCCTGCAGCCTTCGTCATCAGCCTTTCGCCGGCCCGTTTTCCCGGACCGGCGAGCACGTCGTGAGGGAGTCGCGCGATGAGCGTTCCTGGTCCCGTCGTCCCCCGCCCCATCGCCTCATGACGTCCGCAGTGGAGCGGCCGAGACCGGCCGGCAGCGACTTCGCCCCGCTGAACCGCCTTGTCATGGAGGCGGGCCTGATGGACCGGCGCCCGGCACACTACGCCGTCCGGATGGCGGTCGTGACAGTGCTGTTCGCGGCGGTGTGGGCGGCTTTCTTCCTGCTCGGTTCATCCTGGTGGCAGCTGGTCGTCGCCGTCCTCATGGGTGGCGTGTTCACCCAGATGGGTCTGCTGGCGCACGACGTCGCCCACCGGCAGGTGTTCCGGACCCGGCGGACCAGCGAACTCGTCGGCCGGCTCGCCGGCAACGTCGCGATCGGGATGAGTTACGGCTGGTGGGTGGAGAAGCACACCCGGCACCACAACAACCCCAACCACGACGACCTCGACCCGGACGTGCAACCCGAGGTGCTGATCTGGGCGAGCGGGTCGGCCCTGGGCCGGCGCGGGCTGGCCGCCTTCGTCACCCGGCACCAGGCGGGGCTCTTCTTCCCCCTGCTCACCCTGCTCAGCCTGGACCTGCGGATTTCGAGCATCAAGGCACTGCGGCGTACGGGCATGAAGCAGCGCGGCCTCGAAGCCGCCCTGATGGCCGTGCACGGCGTGACCTACCTGGCCGCCCTGCTGCTGATCCTCACCCCATTGCAGGCGCTCGCGTTCTTCGTCGTGCACCAGGGCGTGTTCGGCGTCTACCTCGGCATGACGTTCGCGCCCAACCACAAGGGCATGCCGCACCCCACCGGCGACGAGGACTTCCTGCGCAAGCAGGTGCTGACGTCCCGCAACGTCACCGGCGGCCGGTTCACCGACATGATGCTGGGCGGGCTGAACCACCAGATCGAGCACCACCTCTTCCCGGCGATGCCGTCACCGAACCTGCGCAAGGCCCGGCCGCTCGTCAAGGCGTACTGCGCGCAGGTGGGCGTTCCCTACGTCGAGACCACCCTGGTCGAGTCGTACCGCCAGGCCTTGCGCTACCTGCACGAGGTGGGCAGCCCACTGCGCGAGCAATCTCGCCGCTGACCGCCGGGCTGTCAGTCCGGTGCCGTACCCGGATCGGGGGCGGCGGCGGTCCGGGGCAGGGCGAGCATCGCGAGGGCGGCCAGCAGGTAGGCCGCCATCTGCCACGGCATGACCTGGGCGAGACCGTGCCCGAACAGTGCCGGGGCGTCCCCGGCGGCGGGGAACGGTGGTCCCGGCCCGGTGAGGGTGAGTGCTCATGACGGGCAGCGTGGCAATGCTGGCGGCCACCGGCTGACCGCCATGTCTGCGATCGTGGATCCCGTGGCCACCACCTCCGCGCGACTCCTGCGCCTGCTGTCCCTGCTCGAGGCGCGCGTCGAATGGCGCGGCTCCGAACTCGCCACCCGGCTGGACGTGTCGGCCCGGACCCTGCGGCGGGACGTCAACGCCCTCCGCGAACTCGGCTATCCGGTGAACGCCGTGATGGGCGCCGACGGCGGCTACCGGCTCGGTGCCGGTGGCCGGCTGCCGGCTCTCGTCCTCGACGACGACCAGGCGATCGCGATCGCCCTGGCCCTGCAGACCGCGCCGGCCACGGTGACCGGGATCGACGACGCGGTCGCCCGGGCGCTCACCACCCTGCGACAGGTGATGCCGGCCCGGCTGCGCGCGGCCAGCGAGGCGTTCGAGGTGACGTCGCTGCGCAACTACTGGGAGTTCTCGGCCGCGCCCGTCGAGGTGGTCACGCTCCGGACGGTGGGCGCCGCGATCCGTACCGCCCGGGTGTTGCGCTTCGACTACTGCGATCCTGACGGCACCGTCCCCGATCCCGGCCGGCCCGGTTTCCGCCCACCCCGCGAGGTCGAGCCGCATCACCTGGTGGTCTGGGCGGGGCGCTGGTATCTGATCGCCCGCGACCACCGTGACCGGACGTGGCAGACCTACCGCGTCGACCGGATCCGGCCCCGCACCCCCGGTGGCGGCGCGGTCTTCACCCCGGGCCCGCTCACCCGGGACGACCTGACCCGGCTCGTCGTGCAGAACCCGGACCGCGGCGACACTCCCGGGCAGTGGCAGTGCGTCGGCTCGGCCGTGCTCGATCTGCCCGCCGCCGTCGTCGCGCGCTGGGCGCCGGGCGGCTCCGTCGTCGAGCCCGTCGGCGAACACCGCAGCAGGCTCACCATCGGCGGCTGGTCCTGGGCCGGGATCGCGGGACTGTTCATCACCTTCGACACCGACCTGAGCGACGTCGAGCCGCCGGAGTTGCGGGCCGCGATGGACCACATCGGCAAGCGGCTCGGCGCCGCGACAGCACGGTGACGCCGGGGTGGGTCAGCCGCCGGCCTGGGACAGGCCGAACGCGACCAGGAACCCCGCCACCGTGACCAGGCCGGCCAGCAGGTGGGCCCGCTCGAACGCCTCCGGGATCATCGTGTCCGCGACCATCGCCAGGATCGCACCGGCGGCCAGCGCGGTGATGCCTGCCAGCGCTGCCGCCGGCGCCCCGCCGAGCAGGGTGTACCCGGCGACGGCGGCCAGCCCGCTGACGACCGCGATGCCTGACCACAGGCCGAACACGTACCGGGGGCTGCGGCCGGCGTTGCGCATCCCGGCCGCGCTGGACAGGCCCTCGGGGACGTTGCTGATGAACACCGCGGCCACCGTGGCGACACCGACCCCGCCGCCACCGAGCAGGCCGGTGCCGATCACTATCGACTCCGGGATGCCGTCGAGCAGGGCGCCGAGCGCGATGGCCGTACCCGATCCGCTCTGCTCCTGTTCCGAAGGCTGCTGCCCGCTGGAGCGGCACCGAACGCCATCACCGTGGCCACCAGCTGTTGCGGCACCCGGACCAGGTAGCCGGCCGCCGCACCGACCAGCAACGCCGACCCGGCCAGCAGTCCCCACCCACCGGCCAGCAGCCACTCCGGCATCCCGCTCCCCCTCGTCCCGTTGGTCTCCGGCGAGCATGCCCATCGAGGGGCGGTCTCATCCGTGTGCCGCCGGAAGATCCGGAGTGTCCTCGCGCACGAGCGGGGTACAGGGAGGACACCTGCCCCTGAGGAGATTGAGGTGCGATGAACACCAACACGATCGTGAAAGCCGCCCTGCCGATGGTCACCTCCGCCGCCACCGCCTGGGTGGTGCGCCGGACGCGCCTGCCGGCCGTGGCCGCGCCCGTGGTCAGCATCGCCGTCGGCGCCGTCGTCGCGAAGCTGGCCCAGCGCCTGCGCTGAGCCGGTTCGCGCTGCTTCGAAACGCCGCCTGCGCTGAGCCGGTTCCCGCTGCTTCAAATCGCCGCCGGCGGGGAATGCAGCGGGTCATGCGCACCCCTACCGGGAAGCGGCCGGCGGACGACGCCGAAGCCGTGCCGGGCCCGCCACCGCAGAGCCCCGCCCATCTGCCCGGGCGCCTGTGGTGGGCGACCCTGCGCCGCACCGTCAAGGAGTTCGACGACGACGGTCTGGCCGACTGGGCGGCGGCCCTGACGTACTACGCCGTGCTCTCGGTCTTCCCCGGCCTGATCCTGCTCACGTCGGTGCTCGGCCTGATCGGCCGGCCCATCCTGGAACCGCTGCTGGACAGCCTCGGCCAGGTCGCGCCCGGCCCGGTGCGCGACATCCTCACCAGCAGCCTGGTCACCATCGCCCAGAACCAGACGAAGGCGAGTGTGCTGGCCGTCGTGGGCCTGGCCGGAGCGCTCTGGACGGCCTCCGGGTACGTCGGCGCGTTCATGCGTGCCTCCAACGTCATCTACGACGTCCCGGAGGGTCGCCCGCTGTGGAAGACGCTGCCGATCCGGGTGGCGATCACCGTGGTGGTGGGTGCCGCGCTCGCCGCCGGCACGCTGATCGTCGTGTTCACCGGTGAGGTCGCCGAATGGGTGGGCCGGTTGCTGAACGTGGACAGAACCGCCCTGACCGTCTGGTCGATCGCGAAGTGGCCGGTCCTGCTCGTCCTCGTCGGCGGCATCCTGGACCTGCTGTTCTGGGCCGCGCCCAACGCCCGCCAGGCCGGGTTCCGCTGGATCACCCCGGGCGGCGTGCTCGCGGTCCTGCTGTGGATCGCCGCGTCGGCCGGGTTCGGGCTCTACGCCGCCCACTTCGGGTCCTACGACAAGACGTACGGCACGCTCGGCGGGGTCGCGGTCTTCCTGGTCTGGCTGTGGCTGTCCAACATCGCCGTCCTGCTGGGCGCGGAACTCGACGCCGAACTGCACCGCAGCCGCGCCATCGCCGGTGGCCAGCCGGCCGATCAGGAGCCGTACATGCCGTTGCGCGACACCAAGGCCCTCTGATCGGCCGGGCCGCTCAGGCGCCCAGGTACTGCTTGAGCATGTCGCCCCAGCCGGCCTGGATCATGCTGGTGAACCGCCACTCGCCACCGGTCTTCGCCATCACGTCGACGTAGCGCATGTGCTGGGTGCTCTCCCCGGTGGTCACCGTGGAATCGCTGATCACCACGGCGATGTCGGCGTTGAGGAAGACCGGCTGCCGCTGGTTGTCGATCCGGACGGCGGTGGGGTCCGCGCCGCCGGCGCTCAGGTCCATCGTCTGCACGAACGTCGCGCGGTCCCACTGCTGAGTCACGTACTCGCCCGCCGAGTCGCTTGTCATCACGGTGAGCGGGAACCGGGCCATGTCGGCCATGGCCTGGATGTCGTTGCGGCGGACGTGCTCGTCGTACCGGTCGAACCAGGCCAGCAGGCCGGCGGTGTCCTGGGCGGTCGGGGTGAATGCCGCGACGGTGAAGGGGCTCTGCGCGCTCATGTGACTCCTCTGCGTGCCGGACGTGAACTCCGTACACCATACGTCGTTTAACGGCGCGCGACAAAGGGGCGCACGACAAAGGGGCGCACGACAACGGGGCGCTCGACAAAGGGGCGCACGACAAAGTAGGCCGAACGACATAGGTGACCGCCGACCGACGGGAGATGTCCGCGGGCGCCCGGGCCGGAAGGCTGGCAGCATGATCGAGCTGCACGAACTGACCAAACGCTACGGCGACCGCACCGCTGTCGACGGTGTCACGGCGACCATCCCGGCCGGCCAGGTCACCGCCCTGCTCGGACCCAACGGCGCCGGCAAGTCCACCGCCCTGCGCATGCTGCTCGGCCTGGACCGGCCCACCTCCGGCACCGCGCTCATCGACGGCCGGCGCTACGCCGACCTGCGCGACCCGCTGCGACTGGTCGGCGCCCACCTCGACGCCCGCGCCTTCCACCCGCGCCGCACCGGGCGGGCCGGCCTGCGCGCCCTGGCCCGCTACAACGGATTCCCGCGGGCACGGGTCGAGGCCGCCATCGACGCGGCCGGCATCGGGGCGGTCGCCGGCAAGCGGGCCGGGACCTACTCGCTCGGGATGTCGCAGCGGCTCGGGATCGCCGGTGCCGTGCTCGGCGACCCGGCCACGATCGTGCTGGACGAGCCGGTCAACGGGCTCGACGCGGACGGCGTGCGCTGGGTGCGCTCCCTGGTCCGGCGCTGGGCGGGCGAGGGGCGTACGGTCCTGATCTCCAGCCACCTGATGAGCGAGGTGGCGCTGATCGCGGACCGCGTCGTGGTGCTCGGCCGGGGCCGGCTGCTCGCCGACGCGACGGTCGCCGACTTCACCGCCGGGCAGCGGGCCGCCGTCGAGGTGGCCGCGGCCGACGACGAGTCGTTCCGGTTGCTCGCGGCGGCTCTCGGCGAGCACGGGGAACGGGTCGGCGCGGACCGCCTGCGGGTGCACGGACTCGCCGCGGCGGCCGTCGGTCACCGGGCCCAGCAGGCCGGCGCGGTGCTGCGCGAGTTGCGCACCGACGCGCCGAGCCTGGAGGACGCCTACGTGCGGCTGGTCGAGGACGAGGCCGAGTACGTGGCGGTGGCGTCATGAGGAACGCGCTCGCCGCCGAGTGGGGCAAGACCTGGTCGCTGCGCTCACCCTGGTTCTGCGTGGTCGCGGCGGTGCTGCTCACCGTCGTCATGGCGACCACCCTGGCCAACGACTTCCGGTACGACGTCGCGCAGGGCAACCTGCCCGGATCCGCGACCCTGGCCGTGCTGGACCCGCTGGTGCCGGCGATGCAGGTCGGCCAGCTCGCCCTGGTCGCGCTGGCGATGCTGGTGGTGACCTCCGAGTACGGCACCGGCGTGATCCGCTCCACCTTCCTGGCCCGGCCCCGCCGCCGTGACGTGCTGCTCGCCAAGACCGCTGTCGCCGGCGGCACCGGGTTCGCGGCCGGCCTGGCCTGCGCGGCGGCCGGCTGGGCGGCGACCGCCGTGGTGCTCGGCGGGCACGCGCAACCCGGGGAACCGGTCGCGGCGAGCCTGCGACTGGCCGTGGTGGCGGCGCTGGCCGGCATGCTCACCGTCGCCGTGGGTTTCCTGCTGCGCAGTGCCGCCGGCACCCTGACAACCATGTTCGTGCTGCTGGTGGGCCTGCAACTGGTCGACGCCCGGATCGGGCAGTATCTGCCGGCGGGCGCGGCCGTCGGGTTCGCGACGGGCGAGGGCGTACGCCATCTGCTGGTCCTGACCGCCTGGGTCGCCGCCGCCCAGCTTGCCGCCGGGCTGCTCCTGACTCGCCGAGATGCTTAGGCTGCACGCATGCACGGCTGGGGTCAGTGGTACGCGCTCGCCGCGGCGGCCGTGGTCGCCGGGTGCTACCTGTCCGGGCGGCACCGTCGCACCTGGGCCGTGATCGCCCTGCTCAGCGCGCTGGAGGTGGCCGCCGCGGTGGCCGTCTCGCAGACCCAGGACACCGTGTCGTGGCTGATCGACCAGGCCGTCGTGGTTCTCGCCGTGTTCGCGGCGCTGACCGGCGCCTACCGGCGGCTGCGGCACGAGTTCGTCGAGCAGGGCTGGGCGCATGCCCGCGACGCCCGCCTGCACGAGCGCGCCCGGATCGCCGCCGACCTGCACGACACCCTCGGGCACGACCTCGCGCTGCTCTCGTTGCAGGCCGCCGGTATCCAGGTGACCGCGGCGGACCCGGAGACGCGGGAACGGGCCGCGGCGGTCCGCGCGGGCTCGGCGGCGGCGATCGAGACCGTACGCCGGATCGTCGATCTGCTGGACGTCGAGGCGGACACCGACGTCGCGACGGTGCTGGACCGCGCCCGGCAGGCCGGGATGACGCTGCGGACCACGGGTGCCGCGCCCCGGGAGCGGTTCGTGGCGAGGCTCGTCGCCGAGGCGCTGTCCAACGCGGTCCGGCACGCGCCCGGCGCCCCGGTGACGGTCACCTTCGCCGGGCGGCGGGTGGAGATCGTCAACCCGGTGCCACCGGACGCCGTCGCGGCCCGGTCCGGAACCGGGCTGGCGATGCTGTCGGCGCGCCTCGAACAGGCCGGCGGTGCGCTGACGGCCGGGCCGGTGGACGGCCTGTTCCGGCTGGTCGCCGACGTACCGCCGGGTCTGGACGGTGACGGCGCCCGGTGGGGTGCCGGGCTGGGTGCCGACTACCTGTCGCGGCGGCGCCGGGTCCGGCGGATGCTGGCCGGCACCGTGCTGATCCCGTTCGCCGTGCTGCTCGTGGTCGCGACCGGCTTCTACGTCTGGGCGGTCCGGGACGCGGCGATGGAGGATCGCGTCTTCGCCGGGTTGCGGGTCGGCATGCCGCAGGCGGCGGCGGAGCGGGTGCTGCCGGGGCGGGAGGCGCCGATCCGGTTCGGCGGCCCGAGCAGGCCGGGGTGCCGTTATTACACGGACGGCAACTATCCCCTCGCGTACGGGAACTATGTCGTCTGTTTCGCGCAGAACCGGGTGTCCCGGCTGCAGGACCTCACCGGACGGGACGAATGATCAGGATCCTGCTCGCCGACGATCAGCCGTTGGTCCGCGCCGGGCTGCGGACCGTGCTGGCGTCCGACCCGGAGCTGGAGGTGGTGGCCGAGGCGGCGGACGGGCGCGCCGCGCTGACGGCGGCCGAGCGGTGCCGGCCCGACGTGGCGCTGCTCGACATCCGGATGCCGGGCATGGACGGCCTGACCGCGGCCGAGTCGCTGCGCACCGGCCATCCCGCCCTCCGCGTCATGATCATTACGACGTTCGACGAGGACCGGTACATCGCCCGCGCCCTCGACGCCGGGGTGCACGGGTTCCTGCTGAAGTCCGGTGACCCGTACGAGCTGATCGCCGGGATCAAAGCCGCCATGAACGGCGGCACGGTGCTGGCGCCCGCCGTCGCGCACCGAATCGTCCGCGTTCTGCACGGCGGCGAGCTGCGCGACCGGCTGGCCGCCCGCACCGGCGTGCAGTCACTCACCCCGCGGGAACGCGACGTACTCGCCCTGCTCGGCGAAGGCCTCTCCAACGCCGGGATCGCCCGCCGCCTGCACCTGGCCGAGGGCACCGTGAAAATCCACGTGAGCGCGGTGCTGAACAAGCTCGGCCTGACCAGCCGGGTGCAGGCGGCGATCTACGCCTACCGGGCGGGCCTGGCGGGCTGACCCGCCGAGGGCAGCGGTGACGCCGGGCTTGTGTGCGGGTGTTGATCTGCTGGCGGTGCGAAATCGCGGTTTCGGGTCCATGATCACAGCGATTTCGTAGCGCTAGGAGATCAACATCTCGGCTACTTGTTCCCTTGCTCCGGGACCGCGGCCCGGCTGATGCCGGGCGCTCAGGCAGTATCGGCCGCGCGCCACCTGGGTTGCCTTCCGCCGGCTCCGGGCAGCCCCGGGCGTGCGAACGACCCGGACGGCGCGTGCCGTCGGCCGCTCGCCGGTGCACCCGAACAGCAACCGCAGCTTCGATCATGACGGGTGGTGGACGGGCGATGGGAGGGGCTGATCAATCGGGGGAGGTGACCGGATGCGGTACGACACACGCCGCGCCGCGCTGGGCGTGCTGCTCGCGGCGGGGGTCTGGCTCCCCGGCGCACCCGGGTACGCCGCCACACCCGTCCCGCTGTCCGGGGAGGTCGCGACGACCGCGGCGTTCGAGGACCGCCTGGACGCCGCGCTGCAGCGGATGCTCGACGCCGTCGTCGGCCCCGGCCGGTCGTCGGTGACCGTGCACGCCGAACTCGACCACGACCAGGTCACGACCACCACCACGACCTACACCCGGGACCCGGCGATCGGTGCGCTGTCGGAAAATCTGAGCCGCAGGTCCTTCGCCGGCAGCGACGGCACCACACGGTACGAGGCCGCCAGCACCGCGCGGACCCAGGCCCTCGACGCGGTGCACCGGACCCGCAGCAACGCCCCCGGTGACATCGAGAAGCTGGCCGTGGCCGTGATCGTGGACGCCGCGGCCCCGGTCGACCTGGCCGCGGTGCGGGAACTCGTCGGCGCGGCCGCCGGCGTCGACCCGGGCCGCGGCGACACCGTGGTCGTCACCGCGCTGCCCCTGCACGCCGCCGCCCGGCCGGCCGCCGCGTCGGCCATCCCGGAACAGGCGCCGCTGCTCGCGCAGGCCGCCGAACGCCCGGCCGTGCTCGCCGGCGCGCTCCTGGCCCTGCTTCTCCTGACGGCCGCCCTACTGGTCCGCCTGCGAAAAGCTGGCCGAGCCGACCCGCGAAAAGTCGGCCGAGCCGGCCCGCCGAGCATGCCGGACCGGGCCCCGATCACCGTCACCGCCGTGCTGGGCGCCCCCGTGTCCTCGCGGGCGCCGGGCACCCTCAGTGCGGGCCCACCGCCGTCACCGTGATCACGGCCGTGCCGGCCTCGTCCGAGGCCGCCAGGTCCACGGTGGCGTCGATGCCCCAGTCGTGGTCGCCGTCCGGGTCCTCGAAGACCTGACGGACCGTCCACACCGCCGGGCCCTGCTCGATGTGCAGCAACGCCGGTCCGCGCGCGGCCGGGCCGGTGCCCAGCTCGTCGTACTCCTCGTAGTACTCCTGGATCGCCTTCTGCCAGCGCTCGGCCGGCCAGCCGTGCTCGGCGTCCAACTCGCCGAGCAGGTCCCAGCGGCGCAGCGCGGCCAGTTCGACGCGGCGGAACATGGCGTTGCGGACCAGGACGCGGAACGCGCGGGCGTTGCGGGTGACCGCGGGCGGCTTGTCGTCGAGGCGTACCTCGTCGATCTCGCCCGACGGGTTCTGCAGCCGCGCCCACTCGTCGAGCAGGCTGGAGTCGACCTGGCGGACCAGCTCACCCAGCCACTCGATCAGGTCGGTGAGTTCCTCGGTGCGGGCGTCCTCGGGCACGGTTTGGCGCAGCGCACGGTACGCGTCCGCGAGGTACCGCAGCACCAGGCCCTCGGAGCGGGACAGGCCGTAGAAGGAGACGTACTCGGTGAACGTCATGGCCCGCTCGAACATGTCGCGGACCACGGACTTCGGCTTGATCTCGTAGTCGCCGACCCACGGGTGACCCTGCCGGTACGTCTCGTACGCGGCCTCCAGCAACTCCTTCAGCGGCTGCGGCCAGGTCACGTCCTCGAGGAGTTGCATGCGCTCCTCGTACTCGATGCCCTCGGATTTCATCGCGTTGACCGCCTCGCCGCGCGCCTTCTGGCGTTGCGCCGAGACCACCTGGCGTGGGTCCTCCAGCGTCGACTCGATCACCGAGACCACGTCGAGCGGGTATTCCGGGGCCTCCCGGTCGAGCAGTTCCAGGCAGGCCAGCGCGAACGGCGACAGCGCCTGGTTCAGCGCGAAGTCGAGTTGCAGGTCCTCGACCAGGCGGTAGACGGCGGTCTGCCCGTCGGGCGAGGTGACCCGCTCGATGACCCCGCCGGCGATCAGGGCCCGCGCGATCGCGATGGCCCGGCGGATGTGCCGGCGCTGCGCGTTCGGCTCCTCGTGGTTCTGGGTGAGCAGGTGCCGCATCGCCTGGTACGGGTCACCGCCCCGGTTCATCACGTTCAGCAGCATCGCGTGCGACACCTGGAACGACGAGGTCAGCGGCTCCGGGTCGGCGTCGACGAGCCGGTCGAACGTGGGCCGGCCCCAGCCGATCTGCCCCTCCGGCGGCTTCTTGCGCACCACTTTGCGGCGCTTCTTCGGGTCGTCGCCGGCTTTCGCCAGGGCGCGCTCGTTGTCGATCACGTGCTCGGGGGCCTGCACGATGACGGTGCCGATGGTGTCGAACCCGGCCCGGCCGGCCCGGCCCGCGATCTGGTGGAACTCGCGGGCCTTGAGCAGCCGCGTCTTCACACCGTCGTACTTGGACAGACCGGTGAACAGCACGGTCCGGATCGGCACGTTGATGCCGACACCGAGCGTGTCCGTCCCACAGATGACCTTGAGGAGGCCGGCCTGCGCGAGGGTTTCCACGAGCCGGCGGTACTTCGGCAGCATCCCCGCGTGGTGCACGCCAATGCCGTGCCGGACCAGCCGGGACAGCGTACGCCCGAAGCCCGCCGTGAACCGGAAGTTGCCGATCGCCGCCGCGATCTTGTCTTTCTCCTCGCGGGTGCACATGTTGATGCTCATCAGCGACTGCGCGCGTTCCAGGGCCGCGGCCTGCGTGAAGTGCACGATGTAGACGGGCGCCTGCTTGGTGGAGAGCAGTTCCTCGATCGTCTCGTGCAGCGGCGTCATCGCGTACTCGAACATCAGCGGCACCGGCCGCTCCGCGTTGCTGACCACCGCTGTCGTGCGCCCGGTGCGTTTCGTGAGGTCGTCGACGAACCGGGTGGTGTCGCCGAGCGTCGCCGACATCAGGATGAACTGGGCCTGCGGCAACTCGATGAGCGGCACCTGCCACGCCCAGCCGCGATCCGGTTCGGCGTAGAAGTGGAACTCGTCCATCACGACCTGGCCGACGTCGGCGTCCGCGCCCTCCCGCAACGCCAGGTTCGCCAGGATCTCCGCGGTGCAGCAGATGATCGGCGCATCCGCGTTCACACTGGCGTCACCGGTCAGCATGCCCACGTTGTGCGCGCCGAACACCGCGCACAGTGCGAAGAATTTCTCGCTGACCAGCGCCTTGATCGGTGCGGTGTAGAAGGTGGTGCGGCCGTCGGCGAGGGCGGCGAAGTGCGCGCCGGTCGCGACCAGGCTCTTACCGGAACCGGTCGGGGTGTTCAGGATGACGTTCGCCCCGGTCGCGACCTCGATGAGCGCTTCCTCCTGATGCGCGTAGAGCGTCAGGCCTTGCTCCGTCACCCAGGCCTGGAAGGCATCGAAGACGGCGTCGGGTTCGGCAGTGCCCGGGAGGCGGTCGGTGAGCGTCATGATCCCCCAAGTCTGTCAGCATCCCGGAGGTCCGCGTGCGGGTGCCCCCGCTCAGCCCTTGACCGCGCCGGTGAGGCCGCCGACGATGCGGCGTTCGAAGAGGCTGAAGAATATCAGCGCCGGGATCATCGACAGTGAGGTGAAGGCGAGAACCTTGGCGGTGTCGACCGAGTACTCCGAGGCGAACGCCTGCACGCCCAGCGGCAGCGTGAAACCCTCCTGGTCGTTGAGGATGAACAGCGGCAGCAGGTAACTGTTCCAGCTGGCGATGAAGGCCAGGATCCCGGTGGTGATCAAGCCGGGTACCGACAGTGGCAGCACCATCCGCCAGAAGAAGCCGAGCCGGCTGCATCTGTCGATGGCCGCGGCCTCCTCGATCTCCTTGGGGATCGCCTGCAGGAACGGCACCAGGATGATGATCGTGGTGGGCAGGCCGAAGGCGATCTGCGGGAGGATGACGCCGGGCAGGGTGTTGATCAGGCCCAGGTTCTTGATCAGCACATAGAGCGGCGTGATGGCGACAGTCATCGGGAACATCAGGCCGGCGGCGAACAGCGCGTACATGGCGCCGCGGCCGCGGAAGCGGTACCGGGCGAGGACGTAGCTGGCCATCACGCCGAGGCCGACGACGCCGACGGTGGTGACCAGGGCGGCGAACGTGGAGTTGCCGACCTGCCGCCAGAAGGTGTCGCCGGTCAGGACGTCGGTGTAGTTGCCGAACACCCACGGGTCCGGCAGGGCGGCCGGTTCGCTAGTGATCTGCGAGTTGGTCCGGAAGCCGCCGATGATGATGTAGATGACGGGCCCCAGCATGAGACCGACGAGCATCAGGGCGGCGAGGTAGACGGCGGGGCGGGTGGTTCTGGACATGTCCTTACCGTCCTGAGGTCAGGGCGCCCTCGGTGTCCCGGCGCAGAACGAAACGCTGGTACACGAGCGCGATGATCATGGAGATGACGAAGAGCACGACCGCCACCGCGTTGCCGTACCCGTAATTGCCGGCGTTGCGGCCCTCGGTGACCATGTAGGTCGCCATGGTCGACGTGCCCGCGGTCGACGCGACGTACTGGCCCCAGATGATGTAGACCAGGTCGAACAGCTGCAACGCGCCGATGATCGACAGGAAGGCCCAGATCCGGATGGTCGGCCCGAGCAGCGGGAGCATGATCCGCCGCTGGGTCTGCCAGTAGGAGGCGCCGTCGACCGCGGCGGCCTCGGTCAGCTCGGACGGGATGTTCTGCATGCCGGCCAGGAACAGGATCACCGCGAACCCGACGTATTTCCAGGTCAGGATGAGCATCAGGGTCCAGATGGCGATCTTCGGGTTCGCCAGCCAGTCCTCGGTCAGCCCGCCGAGCCCGATCGTGCGCAGGATGTCGTTGACCGCGCCGTTGGTCTGCAGCATCAGGGCCCAGGCCGTGCCGACGATCACCTCGGAGATCACGTACGGCACGAAGATCAGCACCCGGATCACCGACTGGCCGCGCATCCGATGGTTGAGCAGCAACGCCAGGCCGAGCGCGATCGGGCCCTGCAGGACGATCGACAGCACGACGATCTGGCCGTTGTGCCACAGCGCCTCGTGGAACGCGGTGTCCTTGAGGATGGTGACGTAGTTGTCCAGGCCGACGAAGTCGGTCGGCGGCCCGAAACCCTTCCAGCGGTAGAAGCCGTAGTACGCGGCCATCAGCACCGGGAAGATGACGAAGCCGACGAACATCAGGATCGCCGGGCCGGACAGGGCGGCGATCTCCAGGCGCTGTGCCCAGCCGATCCCGCGCCGGCGGGGACGGACCGGGGGCGGCGTCCGCACGCCACCCCCGAGCCGTGCCCTGTGGACGGGTGCGTCCTCAGTGACCGCCACGCCTCTCAGCCCTTCTTGGCCGCGTCGTTCACGGCCTGGATGATCCCGGCGACGTCGCCCTTGCCGGCGAGCAGGTTCACGACACCGATGTTCAGGGCGTTACCGACGTTCTGGCCGTACACCGTGTCAAGCCATTGCGAGACGTACGGCGCCTTGTTGTACGCGTCGAGCACCGCCTTGAGGTACTCCTCGGTGACGGCTCCCTGGGCGTCCTTGTTGACCGGCAGCGCGTTGAAGGCCTTGTAGTAGCCCTCCTGCACGTCCTTGGTGAGGATGTAGTTGAGGAAGTCGGCGCACTCCTTGGGCGCCTGCGCCGAGCAGGAGTAACCGTCCGCGCCGCCCATGATCGCGGCCGGGTCGCCCTGACCGCCGGGCACTGCCGGGAACGGGAAGAACCCGAGGTCGGGCATCGGCTTGGTGTCCTTGGTCAGCGACGCGATCACACCGGGGTCCCACGCGCCCATCAGTTCCATGCTCGCCTTGTAGTTGGCGACCAGGCCCGCCGAGCTGCCCGCGCCCTGCTGTGCCGAGGTGGTCAGGAAGCCGTCGTTGAAGGGCTTGGTGTCGGCGAAGGCCTTGAGGTCCTCACCGGCCTTGGTCCAGCACGGGTCGCTGAAGTTCTTGTCCTTGGCAGCCGCGTCGAGCGACGCCTGGTTGCAGGCGCGCAGGACGAAGAAGTAGTACCAGTGGGCGGCCGGCCACGCGTCCTTGCCGCCGAGCGCGATCGGCGTGCCGTTGGCCTTGAGCTTGGTCACCGCGGTGTTGAGCTCGTCGATGGTGGCCGGTGGCGTCGTGATGCCGGCTTTCTGGAACAGGTCCTTGCTGTACCAGAAACCCCCGGGAAGGATCGAGACGGGTACGGAGTACGCCTTCCCGTCGACCTGCCCGGTCCGCAGGGCCGCGTCGCCCACCGCCTGTTTCGTCTCGGCGGAGATGTCGGCGGTGATGTCCTTGAGCTGGCCCGCCTCCACCATCGCGGCCATCTTCCCGCCGCCGCGCTGCAGGAAGATGTCGGGCGCGGAACCGGAGTTCAGCGAGGTCTGCAGCTTGCCGTCCAGGTCCTCGTTCTGCACCTGCTGGATCTTGATCTTGACTTTCGGGTTGGCGGTCTGGAAGTCGGCGACCGTCTTCGCCCAGAAGTCCTTGCCCGGCCCGGTGCTGGCGTTGTGCCAGAACTGCATCGTGACGTCGCCGCCGGCGTCGGTGCCGCCGTCGTCGCTCCCGCAGGCGGCCAGGCTCAGGGCGCTCAGCGCCACGGCGGCAGCCATTGCGAGGGTCCGGTTAGGTGCCATGAAGCCCCACCTCTCGGTAGCGAAAGTTTCGGAGTGTTTCCGGAAGATGGCGCTTAAGCTATGAAGAGGCGGCAGCGATGTCAAGACATGCGTATCGATCCGACGTAACGCGTGCGTAATGTGCTCAACGCCGGTAGGTGCCCCCGGTGCCGCGGCGTGATACCAAGAGACACAGCGAAAGTCGGCGGAAGTTTCGCTGGCGGAACAACGGTGAAAGGCAGCTGATGACCCTCGAAGCCGTCATCAACCTGGACCTCGGCGGTCCGCGGATCAACCGGCATCTGTACGGGCACTTCGCCGAGCACCTGGGCCGGTGCGTCTACGGCGGTTTCTGGGTCGGCGAGGACTCCCCGATCCCGAACGCCGGCGGCATCCGCCTCGACGTCGTGCACGCCCTGCGCGCCCTGCGCATCCCGAACCTGCGCTGGCCGGGCGGCTGCTTCGCCGACGAATACCACTGGCAGGACGGCATCGGGCCGAGGGGCCAGCGGCCGGTCATGGTGAACACGCACTGGGGCGGGGTGGAGGAGAACAACCACTTCGGCACCCACGAGTTCATGGCGCTGTGCGAGCTGCTCGGCGCCGAGCCGTACATCAGCGGCAACGTCGGCTCCGGCACCGTGCGCGAGATGAGCGACTGGGTGGAGTACCTGACCCGGGACGGCGACTCACCGATGGCCCGGCTGCGCAAGGCCAACGGCCGCGACGAGCCGTGGCGGGTCAGGTTCTGGGGGCTGGGCAACGAGGCGTGGGGGTGCGGCGGGAACATGACCGCCGAGCACTACGCGCAGGAGGCCCGCCGCTACGGCACCTACTGCCGCGACTACGGCGACAACCGGCTCTACAAGATCGCTGCCGGTGCCAACGGCGAGGACTACGCCTGGACCGAGACCCTGATGAAACAGGTCGGGCACCTGGGCTGCCGGCACGTGCGCAGCACCGGGTACCACGCGCTGTCCCTGCACTACTACACGATCACCGGGCCCAGCTGGGACGAGAAGGGCTCGGCCACCGACTTCGGCACCGACGAGCACTACCGGACGATGGTGGCGGCGGCCCGCGTCGAGGAACTGCTGGCCGGTCACACGGCGGTGATGGACTGCTACGACCCGGCCGGGAGCGTCGGGCTGGTACTTGACGAGTGGGGCACCTGGTTCGACGTGGCGCCCGGCACCAACCCCGGCTTCCTGCACCAGCAGAACACCCTGCGCGACGCCCTGGTCGCGAGCGTGCACTTCGACGTGTTCCACCGGCACGCCGGCCGGCTGGTGATGGCCAACATCGCGCAGACGGTGAACGTGCTCCAGGCGATGATCCTCACCGACCCGGAGACGAACGCCCTGGTGCTCACCCCGACCTACCACGTCTTCCGGATGAACCGCGATCACCAGGACGCCACGTCGTTGCGGGTGGACCCGCGCACCCCACTGCCGTCCCGCCAGGTCGGCGACGCGACCCTGACCACCGTCTCGATGTCGGCCAGTCGCAAGGACGGGCGGTTGCTCGTGTCGCTGTCCAACCTGGACGCCGAGGCCCCCGCGGACGTGGAACTGGACCTGCGCGGCGGCGCCCTCGAGACGGCCGAGGCGGTGATCCTGACGTCCGCCGCCGTGCAGGACCACAACACGGCGCAGTCGCCGTCGACGGTGGCGCCGCGGCCGTACGACGGGGTGGCGCTGCACGGCGGCACGCTACGGGTTCACCTGCCGGCCCACTCGTTCGTCACGGTGAGCGGCGCCTGCGCGGTGCGGTAGACGGCCCGGTCGAAGTCGGCGTACCCGCCGTCGGCGCCCAGGTCCTGCACCCACAACCCGACGAAGGCGCCGGTGAAGCCCCACGCCTCCGGCTCCCCGGGAACCATCGTCGCGGCGTACTCGTCGGACAGCGTGGTGGCGTCGAAGGTGCGTCCGAGCTCCTGCCAGGCGCCGCCGGTGTCGGGGCCGGGCGTCCAGGCGAAGGTCAGGGCGGGTCCGTCCAGGCGGATCCGCAACCCCACCCGGTGTACGCCGCCGAGCGGCCGGCGCAGGCCCGAGGCGGTGACCCGGCCGCTGTCGCAGCACAGCACGTCGAGCACCGGCGTGCCGTCGTCGTCGGCGGTCACGTGCAGGTAGTACCAGTTCCGGGAGTTGTAGTACGCCGTCACCCCGGCCAGCCGGCGGAAGGTGCCGGGCTCGAACTCGCACGTCGCCTCGAAGGTGCAGCACGGGTCGGTCACCCGGCGGGCCACCAGGCTCGGCCGGTGCCGGGCCATCGGTGACTGGCCGCCCCGGATCCGCAGGTGCGACGCCCGGGCGGACAGGTCGAGCCAGTCCGGCGTGGCCGGGCGGCGCAGCGTCGACCAGTTGGGGCCGAGCACCGGGGCGTCGAAATGATCGTCCTCGAACTGCTCGGACGAGGGCGGCCGGACCGCCGGGGCGGCGCCGGCGGGGGCCGGGACCAGCTCGGCGGGCACGCCGCCGGGAATCCTCGGCCACTCGCCGGCCGGCCAGTCCACCCGTTGCAGGGCGGTCTCGCGGCCCAGGACGCACCGGACGGACGGCTGCACCGGCCGGGCCGTCAGGTGCGCCAGGTACCACTCGCCGGCGGGCGTCCGGACCAGGCTGCCGTGGCCCGCCTTCTGCAGCGTCAGGTCGGGGTGGCCCGCCGAGGTGAGCAGGGGACCGGCCGGGTCGGCCCGGTATTCGCCGAACAGGTGCCGGGACCGGGCGACGGTGACCTGGTGCGCCCAGCTGGTGCCGCCCTCCGCGGTGACCAGGTAGTACCAGCCGTCCTTGCGGTAGATGTTGGGCGCCTCGGTGAGACCGGCCTCGGTGCCGTCGAAGATGATCCGGTCCGGGCCGACCAGGCGGCGTTCCCGCCTGTCGTACTGCTGGATCGAGATGCCGGCGAAGCGGTTACGGCCCGGCCGCCAGTCGGCGCGCATCGACAGCATCCAGGTGGTGCCGTCCTCGTCGTGGAACAGCGAGGCGTCGAAGCCGCGGCCGTGCAGCACCACCGGATCCGACCAGGGCCCGGTCATGCTCGGCGCGGTGACCAGGTAGTTCTGCGGATCCCAATATCCGCCCGCGAACGTCGCCACGTCGGCGTAGAGCAGATGGAACAACCCGTGGGCGTACGTCAGATTGGGCGCCCAGACACCGCACGAGTCGGCCGTCCCGGTGAGGTCGAGCAGCCGGCGCTCGGTCAGCACGCCGCCGAGCGGCCGCCAGTCCACCAGGTCCGTCGAGTGGTGCACCCGCACGCCCGGGTACCACTCGAACGTGGACGTGGCGATGTAGTAGTCGGCGCCGACCCGCAGGATCGACGGGTCCGGGTGGAAGCCCGGCAGCACCGGGTTCCGGATGATCGGGCGATCGGCCTCGCCGTCACCGACGGGCGAGACCGCGGTCTTGGCGATCGTCATGGGAACCCTCCGACTTGTCGAAGGTGGCGCGGCGGACCGGCCCGCCGCGCCACGAGTACGGTGTTGGTGAGGCCGGCCGGTTCGGCCAGCCGGTCGGTTCAGCCGGCTCGGTCGGTTCAGCCGGCTCGGCAGGTGATCGTCGGCCACGTCCAGTTGTTGTTGGCCATGATCGTCACGCCGAAGTTGTTGCCGTTGCCGTTCGGTCTCGCGGTGACCGCGCCACTCGTCCCGCTGACCGCGGCGTTCCAGCTGTTCTGCACGCTCTGGCCGCCGTTGAGGTTGAGCGTGACGGTCCAGGTGCTGGTGCCGCTGACCGCGACGTTGAGGTTGAACCGGTCGCCGAACTGCTCACCGGCCGACAGCGTCGCGTTGCAGTTGCTGTTGTTCGGCGGCGGGCTGGACGGGTTGCCGGGGCTGCCGCCGCTGCCCTCCCGGACGGTGATGTCGGAGCTGCCGCTGCTCTGGTAACCCTCGGTCGCCATCACCTGGTAGGCGTGGTTGGTGCCGAGGTTCAGCCCGGCGCGCGCCCAGGCGTCGAAGTGGTTCGCCGTGGTGATGGTGCCAGAGCTGCGCTTCTGCTGGCGGACGCTCCAGAACTGGTAGAACGTCTGGTTGCCGTCGATCGACGGCGCGTTGACCCGCTGACTGCGCAGGATGTCGTACGTGCCGCCGTCGGTGGTGACCGTGCCCATCCGCTGGGCGCCGCTGCTCGGGTTGTAGCTGCCGAAGTTCTCGACGACGTAGTACTCGATGAGCGGGTTGCGCGTCCATCCGTACAGGGCGAGGTAGGTGTTGTTGTTGCCCGGGTTGTAGGTGCCCGAGTAGCTGACCGTCCGGCGGCTGCCGGTGGCCCAGCCCTTGCCGCCTACCCAGTTGTTGGTGCTGCGGTCCCAGCTGCTGGTGTACCGGCCGTCGGCGCGCAACGTCATGCTGGCGTTGCCGCTGTCCTTCCAGAACGAGAAGTAGTAGCCGTTGTGGGTTCCGGTGAGGTTCGAGGTGAGGGTCCGGTCGGCCTCGGCGTGCGCGGTGCCTGCCACGGTCACCCCGGCCACCGCCATCGCGACGGCACAGGCGGCGGCCGTGAACAGGCGGATGCGGCCACGTCGGTGGCGCGGGGGTCGGGCGAGATCTGCGGTCATGTGAGCGCGTCCTCCTTACGAAGGGGCTGACGGGGAACAGCCCCGCGGGGATGACGGCCATCGAGGCCCGTCACTGCGAGATCGTGGCCCGTACGTCTTCGGCTTGTCAACAACTTCCGGAAACATTACGGAAATACCGAAGTTGATCTACGGGCGCGGTGTAGGACCATAACGGCAGTTCGCGGCCGTTGAGCAGGCAAAAACGTGAATCCCGCCTGCGGTCTTGCATTGCAGGCGGGCATGAAGTGACACGTGTACTTCCGAAACTTTCGGTCAGGTCGGGCGTACGCGTCAATCCCCGTTCAAGGTGGCCACCGGGATGCCCTGCCGCTCGGCCCAGGACAGCGCCTGCCGGATGTGGTCCACCGGGAACGGGCGCTGCCGGGTGACCGTCACGACGGTGTGCGCCGTGGCCGGCGTGAACGTGTCCCGCGCGCTCGCCGCGAGCAGATCCGCGCCCACCCGGTGCGCCAGCTTCACGGCGTCGTCGGCGGAGAGCGCGGGCAGCATCAGCAGGAACGTGTCGTCGTCCAGCCTGGTCATCCGGTCGGCGTCACGCAGCAGGGGGCCGAGCACGCCGAGCAGCCCCTCGTTGCGCAGCATCCCGGCGCGCCGGCCGGTCTGCTCGGGCAACTGCTGCGCGGCCGGGACGCGCACACCCAGCAGGGCCACCGGGAGGGTTCCGGAAGCGGTGACCCCGCCGCTGCCGGACCAGCGCCCGACCTCCGCCGGTCCGCTCACCACGGGCCGGTCCGCGGCGGCGGCCTGCCGGCGGGCGAGCCGGGCGCTGTCGCGCTCGACCTGCTCGAGCAGGAACCGGACCGCGGCGTCGGCCCGCCGCTCACCGGTGCCGGCCGGCAGATCGCGGACGTAGGCGACGGCGCCGTCCAGGGCGGCGAGGGCGTCCGGGGCGAGACGATCGCCGAGCATGCTGCGCAGGCGTAGCACCTCGTGCAGGGCGTCGTCGCGGCGCAGGCTCCACCAGCCGTCGAAGAGCCGGCCCGCCTCCAGCGTCGCCGCGGAGCCGTCCACCTGTTCCCGGTCGTAGGCGTTGAGCACGGCACCGAAGCGCGGGGTCAGCACGACCACCGTCCACTCCCGGGCCGCCTCCTCGTCGGGATGCAGCAGCACCACGTGCGTGCCGGTCCCGGCCGCCGGCGGTTCGTCGGCGACCATGCAGACCACGGTGGCCGCCGCACGCACGGCGATCCGGTCGTACACCTGGCGTTCCCGTGCGAAGTACGGCGCCCGCTGGAAGAGCGCGAGAACCACCATCGGCCCGTCCTCCGCCGCGGCCAGAGCCGTCCGCTCGAGGGCGTGGGAGAGAGTCACCAGCGTGCGTTTCGTGAATGTGCGCCTGTCCGGGGTGTTCGACACCAGCGCAGCCTAGACGAATAGATCACGATGGCTCGAACGCGTGAGCCAGGCCGAGCCGCCGACATCAAAGGCCCCGATCGGTCGTACCGGGCGGCGGCGTCCCGGGCGGTGAGCGCGGAGCGGGCTGCCGGGTTGCCACCGCGGTGGTCCTGACGTTGTGTCGATGCGGTGAACCAGGGTCTGTCTTTTTTCAAGCCCCGGATCTTCATGTGGCACGGGGCTATCGTGAGCGCGGGACGAGTGTTGCTCGGAGTCAGCTCGTGCACGCGTCGCATTTTTCTCGCGGTGACCATAGCCCGGCAATGACTATTCCAGCGACGTTGATCGGCACTTGTACGTCGTACCTTTTCTTCGGGCGTGTCGAAGCAGTCATGGGTAGATTTCCGTAGGCTTGACCTGCGGCGGACTCCGCCGGCGTCTCGCGGCCAATCGGCGCGGCGCGTGGTACTTCGCCATTCACAGCATGACTGATGGAGCCGGCGGCTCACCGTGGCGCGCTCACCCGACAATCGTCAAGCAGCTCGAAAGGAAATCCGCATGCCAGGACTTGAAGGCAAAGTCACCGGAGCGAATGAGATCGGCGTCCTGGGAGAAAGCGACCAGGGCGAGGGTGTGCGCGGTGTCGGGCGATCGGGCGGTCATGCCGGGGTGGTGGGCGCCAATTCCGCGGGTGGTGCGGGTGTGTTCGGCGAGAGTGCGTCGGGTGAGGGTGTGCGCGGTGTCGGGCGCTCGAACGGCCACGCCGCGGTGGTGGGCGCCAATTCCGCGGGTGGTGCGGGTGTGTTCGGCGAGAGTGCGTCGGGTGAGGGTGTGCGCGGTGTCGGGCGCTCGAACGACCACGCCGCGGTCGTGGGCACCAACTCCGCGGGTGGTGCCGGGGTGTACGGCGAGAGTGCGTCGGGTGAGGGCGTGCACGGTGCCGGGCGCTCGAACACCTTCGCTGCGGTGGTGGGTGCCAACTCCGCGGGTGGGCCGGGCGTGTACGGGAAGAGCGCATCCGGGCCGGCCGGTTACTTCGACGGCGACGTTCGTGTCACTCGCAATCTGATCGTCAACGGCGACGTCCAATTGGTGGGCGCGGACGTCGCTGAGCAATTCGAGGTCCAGACGGTCCCCGGCGAGACGGCGGAACTTCTGCAACCGGGTTCGGTGGTCGTGCTCGACGAGGACGGCAGGGTCGGCACCTGTGGCGAGCCGTACGACAACCGGGTGGCCGGCATCATCTCGGGCGCCGGGGATCGAGTGCCGGCACTCGTGCTGGATCGCACGCACGACACCACACGGGAACGGCAACCGATCGCGGTCGTCGGCAAGGCGTGGTGCCTGGCTGATGCGACGGATGATCCGATCGCGGTGGGTGACCTCCTGACCACATCCACTCGTCCTGGTCATGCGATGCGCGCGGGGGACCGGCTCGCGAGCATCGGCGCGGTGGTGGGCAAGGCGCTGACCGCCCTTCCCTCCGGTACGGGCCAGGTCCTGGTCCTGGTCGGGCTGAGGTGACCGGGCATGGCAGCCGTCGAGAACGAAGTGTCCGGGCCCAACTCTGAAGGACGCCACGGGCACGATCAGGAGGATGATCCGCCGTTCTCGCGGCTGATCGCCTCGCGACGTGCACTGCTGCTCGCCGGGGGCGCCGGCGTCGGTGTGGTCGTCAGCGGAGGTGTTCTGGCCGACGGCGGAGGCGTTCTGGCCGACGGCGCCGCGGCAGCCGGCAGGCAACCGGATGGTCCCGGCGACGGGTTCGCCGACCCGGCGACGGCGGCACCGGGTTCTGCGCCATGGGTTCGCGGCGCGATCATTCAGCTGGGCGTCGACGGTCTACGACCTCATGGTGTGCGAGCGGTGCTGACGCAGGCGCGGGTGCGCACTCTCCGGGAACTCGTCACCAAGGCCCGGACCGCCCGGGAACTGCCGCCGCGTCTGCAGTTCCGCCTCCGCTATTTCATCGAACACGAGTCCACCGACGATTTCCTGCAAGGCGCAAGCGACGAAGTGTATCTGTCGGCCATCGGTACTGAATCCGGCAACGTCAGCCTCGGTGCCGGCGGAAAACCGGTGGCTCGAACCATGAACACCCCGCTGATCGGCGACGTCTCCGAGAACGCCGTCCGAGATCCGTGGCGGCGAAACCCCCATGTGCTGATGAACTTCGACCTGCGGCGACCCGCCGACTGGCCGCGGACCTTCGCGGTGACCCTGTTGCTCGTCGAGAAGGACAACGGAGATCTCGCCAGTTCCTTCAAGGACCTCAACGAAAAGGTCGGTAAGGCGGTCAGAGGTGCGGTGGAAAACGCAGCGAAATCGGCAGCGGGGGAAATCGTCGGCGCAACGATCGGCACGTTGATCCCGGGCGTGGGAAATGTCCTGGGCGCCGCGGTGGGCGCGCTCGCCGGAAAAGCATTCGAAGAAATCGTCGCGGCGATCGACAAGGGTCTCCAGAACGACCCGTTCACGCCGCAGACCATAGAAATCACGATCCCTGACCCTGAACAGGTCAGGCAGCACGCCGGTATCGGCAGACCTCAGGCTCACGTCATCAAGGAAATGGGAGCGCATTACACCATCGAGTACGACTGGTTCCTGGCCAGCTGAAGATCACCGGGCGAGCGAAGCCTCATGGGGCAGGTCCGGCACGGGTTCCGTCCACCGCCGGGGCGGGCTTTCTGCCGATCTGTGATGGAGCGGGCGCGGCGCGGAGCGCGTACGTGGGCCCGGAAACGGCAGTCATGGCCGGCACGGCCACCGGGTAGCGCCCGCAGCAAAGGCCTGGGCTGGGTCACTGGCGGCACGGTCGGTGCAACGCCCGGGGTCAAGGACGATCGACGGGGCGACCAGCCCGCCGGTGACGGCCGATGCCTGCCCTTGGCTCTGGCGCGATCCATCCGGGTCTGCCGGCCCGTAGATGTGGGTTCGCCCGCTGGACAAGCCGCCGCGGTCGGTTGCGCTGGCTCCGCAGGGCGATGTTGATCTGCGCGGGCGGTGTTGATCTGCTAGCGGTGCGAAATCGCGGTTTTGACCCCTTGATCACAGCAATTTCGTAGCGCTAGCAGATCAACATCTCGCCATGGGCGCCTCGCGGGTGCCCGGGTTGAGTGGGTTATCCCGATTGGGCGGGGGTATGCCTGTGGCATGGAACGAGTGAGCAGCAAGCACGGGCCTCGCCTGGACGAGGGCATGAAGCAGGAGGTCCGCGGCACCCTTCAGGGCGTCGCCGGTGGCCGGGCGGAGGAGTGGAAGACCGCCGAACCGCCGGGGGAGGACCAGCCCGAGGTGAGCCGCGTGCCCAACGCCGACGCCGCGTCCGATCTCAGCCGGTTCGGCCGCTACATCGGGCTGTCCAGCATGCCCGGTGACCGGGCCGCCCTGCGCCGCGGCGCGGAGGCCCTCGCGGCACCGGACGACGTGCTCGCCGACCTGGACGGGCTGCCCGAGGGCGTCGTCTTCCACACGGTCACCGAGATCTGGGCGGCCCTCGGCCGCGGCTCGGCCGAGCGGCAGCCGCGCTGACCCCGGATTGACCGAATCTGATCACCGGCGGCGGACGCTGGACCGGGCAGCCGGACGTGCGCCGGAACCGGCCCGCGTGGCCGGTCAGCCCGCGTGGCCGATCAACCTGCGTGGCCGGTCAGCCCGCGTGGCCGGTCAGCCCGCGTGGGCGGTCAGCCCGCGTGGGCGGGCACCCGGCTGGACTCGCGGGCGATCAGCTCGGGCTGGAAGACGACCTGCCGGTGGCCGTGCTGTGCCGGCTCGTGGATCTCCTCGAAGAGCAGTTGTGCGGCGACCCGGCCGAGCTGGTGGCGGGGTTGCCGCACGGACGTGAGCGGCACGGCGGCGGCCGCGGCGAAGTCGATGTCGTCGTAGCCGACGATCGCCAGGTCGTCCGGGACCCGCAGCCCTTCGCGGGTGGCCGTCTGCAGGGCGCCGAGGGCGAGGATGTCGTTGGCGCAGAACATCGCGGTGGGCCGGGTCGCGGCCGGCCGGCGGGCGAAGTCGGTCGCCGCGGTGCGGGCCGCCGCGACACCGAGGCCGCGCGTCTCGATGACCTCCAGGGTGCCGCCGGCCGCCTCGACCACTTCGCGGGCGCCGGCGAGCCGCGCGCCGACCTGCACGACGGTCAGTGGGCCGCCGACGAAGGCGATGTGCCGGTGACCGCGTTCGATCAGATGGGTGGCGGCCAGGGCGCCGCCGGTGTGGTCGTCGACCGTCACCGAGCAGATGTTGCGCCGGCCGGCCGGGTGGTCGAGCAGCACCACCGGGGTGCCGCGCGCGACGAGCGCGTCCATCCCGCCGGTCACCTGCCGGACCGGGGTGACCAGGATGCCCTGCACCCGCTGCGTCTCCAGTTGGCCGAGGTAGCGCAGCTCCCGGTCGGCGGACTTGTCGCTGTTGTAGAGCATCACGGTGACGTCGTGCTCGTCGGCGACGTCCTCGGCGCCGCGGGCGAGGTCGGCGAAGAACGGGTTCGTCACTTCGGGCACGACCAGGCCGATGGTGGAGGTGCGCCCGGCGACCAGGGCCCGGGCGGCGGCGTGCGGCACGTAACCGAGTTCGGCGATGGCGGCCTGCACCTTCGCGCGGGTGGCGGGGGAGACGGCCTGCGGCCGGTTGAGCACGTTGCTCACCGTGCCGACCGACACCCCGGCGCGCACGGCGACGTCCTCGATCCTGGCCATGGCCCGCAGCGTACGCCAGACGCTTCAATGATTCGACCCTCAAGTGCGGCACGTGGAGGCCTGTGTGTAGCGGCACAGCTAGGGCCAGGCTCGGTTATTGAATCGTTATAGCGAACGTTTCACCAGGTAAAATGCTTGTTTCATGTGGATCACAGAAACCTCTTGGTGTGACCTACTTGACGTCCTGAGGGGCCGCGTCGACTCTTTAGACGCTTCAAAAAAGTGCACCGCAGTCGTCTAGGAGGACCTGTGGCATCCGTCTTCAAGCCCAAGAACCTGCTCGCCGCGGCCGGCGTCGTCGCTCTGGCCCTGTCCACCGCGGCCTGCGGTGGTGGCGGCGACGACAGCGCGTCCGGCGGCAGCTCCGCCAAGAACTTCTCGTTCCTGGCGATCAACGAGAACACCACGATCGCCAGCACGCTCACCACGCTGAGCCAGAAGGAGTGCGCCACCCAGAACACGGCGCAGCCACTGGACATCAAGAAGCAGGCGCAGGCCAGCCTCGACCAGCAGCTGCAGCTGCTCGCCGGCCAGGGCGCGCTGCCGCAGCTGTTCACCGCGGCCAACGCGCCGTCGCTGACGAGCCAGCTCGCCGACAACGGCACGGTGCTCGACGCGGCCGCCGTCTCCACGGGCGTACAGCCCGCCGCCAGCTCGGTGATCAAGGCGCTCTACGACGGCAAGCAGCTCGTCCTGCCGACCGAGCTGAACATCGAGGGCATCTGGTACAACAAGAAGCTGCTGGCCGACAACGGCATCACCACGCCGCCGGCCACCTGGGATGACCTGGTCGCGGCGTTCGCGAAGCTGCAGGCCGCCGGTGTCCAGCCGATCTCAGCGGCCGGCAAGGGCGGCGACGGCTGGGGCGTGACCCGCTGGGTCGGCAACTACATCCTGCGTCAGCAGGGCCCGGACGCGCTGAAGAAGGTCGCCGACGGGCAGGCCAAGCTCACCGACCCGCAGTACGTCGCGGGTGCCGACGCGATCGCCGCGCTCGGCAAGGCCGGCTACTTCGGCAAGTCGCCCACCTCGATCGACTACGCGACCGCGCTCAACACGTTCCTGACCGGCAAGGCCGCCTTCATCTACATGGGCTCCTGGGCGCTGTCCGACTTCAACGACGAGAGCAAGAACAAGATCGGCGCGGACAACGTCGGCTTCCTCAAGTTCCCGACCGTCGCCGGCGGCGCCGGCACCGCCGACCAGACCCCGGCCAACGTCGGCACCGCGATTGCCATCTCCAAGAAGGCGTACGAGAACGACACCAACACCCAGGCCTGGGTCAAGTGCATCGTCGACAACTACGGCACCGTGGCGCTGCGCGACTCCAGCCAGATCACCGGTTTCAAGACCGACGCCGCCGTCGAGGTCCCGGCCCTGACCAAGCAGATCCAGGACGAGATCGCGGGCGTGCAGACAAGCGTCCTGTGGTTCGAGGCGTACTTCTCCGCCAAGGCGACCACGGTCAGCCAGGGCAACGGCGGCCTGCTCGGCGGCGGCCAGCTGACCGGCGAGAAGTTCATGCAGACCGTCACCTCGAACCTGAGCTGATCACCGGTGGATGCCGGCGGCCCCGGCCGCCGGCATCCGGACGAAGGGACGTATCCAAAGGATGCACAGCGTGCTCGGCGACCGGAAGTCGGTCGCCATCCTCCTCGGACCGGCGCTGCTGGTCTATTCCCTGGTGATGCTGCTGCCGATGCTGTGGTCGCTGGGGTACACGTTCTTCACCGGCAGCGTCATCTCCGGGTTCACCTGGGCCGGCACGGCGAACTTCAGCAAACTGCTCGACGACCCGGCGCTGCCCGGCGCCCTGTGGTTCACCGTCAAGTACGCGGTGGTCATCACGGTCGGCCAGGTCCTCGTGGGCTACCTGCTCTCCCTGCTCTACGTGTTCTTCCTGCGCCGGGCCGGTTCGATCGTGCGTACCCTGGTCTTCTTCCCGGTCATCCTGCCCACCGTCGCGGTGGCGCTGCTGTTCCAGAAGTTCTTCGAGTTCGCGCCGCAGACCGGTCCGGTCAACGCCGCCATCGAGGCGTTCGGCGGCACCGGGATCGACTGGTTCAGCACCCCCGGCAACGCGTTCTTCGTCGTCGCACTGATGGACATCTGGCGGTCGATGGGGTTCTACGCGGTGCTGCTCTACGCCGGCCTGCTCGACATCCCCGACGAGGTGATGGAGGCCGCCTCGATCGACGGCGCCTCGACCTGGCGGCTGATCCGCAGCATCATCGTGCCGCTGTCGCTGCCGGTGCTCGTCTCCTCGCTGGTGTTCAGCATCAACGGCACCCTCAAGGCGTTCGACTCGATCTACGCGCTCACCGGTGGCGGGCCGGGCAGCGCCACCACCCCGCTGACGCTGTACATGTACCAGACCTCGTTCGCCTACGGCGACTACGGGTACGGCTCGACGATCGCGCTCACGCTGACCGCGCTGTGCCTGCTGGTCACCGTCTTCATCTTCCGCGGCACCCGTCGCGACACCGGGCTGGGGTGACCATGACACTGACCACCGAACCCACCACGCCGGCGCCGGCAGTCACGAAGCGGCGCCCCGCACGCAACCGCAACGTCGGCCGGACGCTGCGGCGACTGCCCGGGCACGCCCTCGTCGGTCTGCTGCTGCTCGTCGTCGCGTACCCCCTGATCTGGCTCTTCCTCGGCTCCTTCAAGACGCAGGACGAGTTCCTCAACAAGCCGACCACCTCGTTGCCGGAGAGCTTCACCAACTTCGCCAACTACACGCAGGCCTGGTCGTCGGTCGCCACCTACCTGCAGAACTCGCTGCTCACCGTGCTGCCGTCGCTCGCGCTGATCATCGTGCTCGGCACCGCCGCCGGGTTCGCCCTGGAGGTGCTCGTCTGGAAGGGCCGGCAGACCACGCTGATGCTGTTCCTGGCCGGCATCATGATCCCCGGCCAGATGATCCTGCTGCCGCTGTTCACCGTCTACTTCCAGCTGCACCTGACCGGCACGCTGTGGCCGCTGATCATCACGTACACGGCGACCGGCCTGCCGCTGACCGTGTTCATGATGGCCACCTACTTCCGGGCCATCCCGAAGACGGTGTTCGAGGCCGCCACCATGGACGGCGCCAGCGTGATCCGCTCGTTCTGGTCGATCGGCTTCCCGATGATGCGCAACTCGGTGCTGACCATCGCGCTGGTGCAGTTCTTCTTCCTCTGGAACGACCTGCTCATCGCGCTGACCTTCACCACCGACGACGCCCAGCGCACCGTGCAGGTCGGCCTGCTCAACTTCACCGGCCAGTTCGGCGTCGTCGAGTACGGTCCCACCTTCGCCGCCATCTGCATCAACGTGCTGCTGATCCTGGCCATCTACATCTTCCTCAACCAGCGAGTCATGCGCGGCCTGGCGGCCGGCGCGGTGAAGGGCTGAGCTTTGTCGCACCAGAACCACCGGGGTACGCGTGTGCGCGCACCCCGCATCGAACACCACACCCGGCCGCTCGGCATCGGCGAACCCGCACCGCGGCTGTCCTGGCAGGTCGAGACCACCGAACCCGGCTGGCGGCAGCGGGCCTACCAGGTCGACGCCGGCCGCTGGACCAGCGACATCATCGAGTCCGCGGACAGCGTGCTGGTCGCCTGGCCCGGCCCGGCGCTGGCGTCCCGCGAACGCGCCGACGTCCGGGTCCGGGTCTGGGCCGAAGGCTCCACCGAACCCACCGCGTGGAGCGCCACCACGACCGTCGAGACCGGACTGCTCACGCCCGGCGACTGGCAGGCCCGGTTCGTCGGCTCCACCGACACCACCGCGGGGGACCGGCGGCCGGTCCTGCTGCGGCGCGATTTCGGGGTACGGGCGGACGTCGCGCGCGCCCGGCTCTACGTGACCGCCTGCGGCCTGCACGAGATGCACGTCAACGGGGTGCCGGCCGGTGACGACGTGCTCGCGCCCGGCTGGACCAGTTACCACCACCGGCTGCACTACCAGACCTACGACGTCACGGACCTGCTCCGGAGCGGGGACAACACGATCACCGGCTGGCTGGCCGACGGCTGGTGGCGCGGTGAGTACGGCTGGAACCGGATCGGCGAACGCTACGGCGCCGACACCGCGCTGCTGGCCCAGCTGGAGATCGAGCACACCGACGGGTCGATCGAGCGGGTCGTCACCGACGAGACGTGGGCCTGGTCGTACGGGCCGATCCTGAGTTCCGGCATCTACGACGGTGAGCGCCACGACGCCCGCGTCGTGGCCGGGGAGCGGCAGCCCGTACAGCTGAAATCGCCCCAGGTCGGTGCGCTGACCGCGCCCACCGGCCCGCCGGTGCGCCGCACCGCGACCCTGCCGCCGATCGAGGTCACCCGCGTCGACGCCGGCACCCACCTGCTCGACTTCGGGCAGAACCTGGCCGGCCGCCTGCGGATCACCGTGACCGGCCCGGCCGGCACCGAGATCGGCATGCGGCACGCCGAGGTCCTGGAGGACGGGCGGCTCTGCACCCGCCCGATCCGCACCGCCGACGCCCACGACGTCTACGTGCTCGCCGGGGACGGGGAGGAGACGTGGGAGCCGCGGTTCACCTACCACGGCTTCCGGTACGCCGAGATCACCGGCTGGCCCGGCGACCTGGACCCGGCCGCCGTCGTCGCCGTGGTCTGCCACGACGACATGCCCGAGACCGGCACGTTCACCTGCTCCAACCCGCTGCTGCAACGGCTGCACGACAACGTGCGGTGGAGCATGCGCGGCAACTTCGTCTCGGTGCCCACCGACTGCCCGCAACGCGACGAACGCCTCGGCTGGACCGGCGACCTGCAGGTCTTCGCGCCCACCGCCGCCTTTTTGTACGACGCGACCGGTACCGTCACCGGGTGGCTCGCCGACGTGGCCGCCGAGACCGGCGACGACGGGCTGGTCCCGCTCTACGTCCCGCACATCGAAACCGACTTCCCGCAGTTCCACTGCGCGGTCTGGGGCGACGCCACCACCGTGGTGCCGCAGGTGCTCCACGACCGGGCCGGTGACCCCACGCCGATCCTGGCCGGGTACGAGACCGCCCGCGCCTGGGTCGACGCCTGCCGGCGGATGCTCGACGACCGCGACGTCATCTCGACCGGCCTGCAACTCGGCGACTGGCTAGACCCGGCCGCCCCGCCGGACCGGCCGGAGCAGGCGCGCACCGACCCCTACCTGGTCGCCACCGCCTACCTCGCCCACTCGGCGCGGCTGCTGGCGGGACAGGCCCGGCTGATCGGCAAGGACGACGACGCCGCCACCTACGACGAGCTCGCCCGCCGGGTGACCGACGGGTTCCGCCGCGAGTTCGTCACCGCCGGCGGCCGCTGCGTCTCCGACGCGCAGACCGCGTACGCCCTGGCCATCTGCTTCGACCTGCTCACCCCCGAGCAGCGCGGGCCGGCCGGCGACCGGCTCGCCCAGCTCGTCCGGGACGCCGAGTTCCGGATCGGCACCGGGTTCGCCGGCACCCCGCTCGTGCTCGACGCGCTGAGCGAGACCGGGCACCTGGAGGAGGCGTACCGGCTGCTGCTGGAGACCGGCTGCCCGTCCTGGCTCTACCCGGTCACGATGGGCGCCACCACCATCTGGGAACGCTGGGACAGCATGCTGCCCGACGGCACCGTCAACCCGGGCAACATGACGTCGTTCAACCACTACGCCCTCGGTGCGGTCGCCGACTGGCTGCACCGGACCGTCGCCGGGCTGGCACCGGCCGCGCCCGGCTACCGGACGGTGTCGGTGCGGCCCCGGCCCGGCGGCGGGCTCACGCACGCGGCGGCACGGCACCTGTCCCCGTACGGTGAGGTCGCCGTCGCCTGGCATCGGGACGCCGGCACCCTGCACGTGGCGGTGACGATCCCGCCGGGCTGCGACGCCGTGATCGACCTGCCCGGCGCCGGCCCGGCGACCGCCGGCGCGGGGGAGCACCTGTTCACCGTGCCGTTCCGGCCGGCCGTCGACGACCCGATCCAGCCACTCCCGGCCCGGCAACGGTTCTGAGGTGGCGCGGTGGCTCCCGTACCCTCTGTCCGGGAGCCACCGACCGGTGGGCAGTGCGAGAGGACGGCAGTGGCACGCGCGACGATCCGGGATGTGGCTCGCGTGGCAGGCGTCTCCGACGGCACCGTGAGCAACACGCTCAACCGGCCGCACCTGGTCAACCCGGAAACCCGGGAACGGGTGCTGGCCGCGATGACCGAGGTCGGCTACGTGCCCAACGCCGCCGCCCGCGCCCTGCGGGTCGGCCGCACCCGCACCATCGGCCTGGTCGTGCTCGACTTCGGCAACCCGTTCTTCGCCGAGGTCGCCGCCGGCGCCGAGCGCGCCGCCACCGCCGCAGGCGCCGACCTCGCCCTGTTCAACACCGGCATCGGCCGGCACGAACGCGAGAAGCGGCTGCTGACCCGGCTCGCCGAACGCCGCCTCGACGGCCTGATCATCACACCGCACGACGTCCACGACCCGCTGCTGGCCGTCATCGAGGAACGCGGCACCCCGGTCGTCGTCCTGGCCCGCGAGGTGCCCGGCCGCCGACGCAGCGCGGTCCGCAGCGACGACCTGCTCGGCGGTGAGCTGGCCGCCCGGCACCTGCTCGACCAGGGCCACCGCCGGCTGGCCTTCGCCGGCTGGCGCCACGACGAGCGCTATCAGGGCGCGACTACCGTCGCCGGTGCCGCCGGCGCCACCCTGACCTGGATGGGCACCGACGGCGACGGCATCGCCGACGGTCTCGCCGTCGGCGCCCGGCTCACCACCCTGACCGGCGACGACCGGCCCACCGCCGTCTTCTGCGCCAACGACCTCATCGCCACCGGCCTGGTGCAGACCGTCACCCAGCACGGCTGGTGGATCCCGCAGGACCTCGCCGTCGTCGGCTTCGACGGCACCGACCTGGCCAGCGCCGCCGCCGCCGTCGAGCTCACCAGCGTCCACCAGCCGGCCGCCGCGCTCGGCGAGGCGGCGGTGCGCCAGGTCCTCGACGAGATGAACAATCCCGGACACACCCCGCAGGACATCGTCTTCCAGCCGGAGTTGGTGGTCCGCGAGTCCACCACCCGCCGCGGTGCCTGACGAGTCGGTCCTCGCGCGGGCCGCCCGGATCCTGCGCGCGTTCACGCCCGACGACCCGGAGCTGTCGGTCTCCGAGATCGGGCGCCGGGCCGGCCTGCACGTGGCCACGGCGTCCCGGCTGATCGCCACGATGGTCGCCGAGGGGCTGCTGGAACGGTCCGCAGCCGGTGGCGTACGCATCGGGATGCGGCTGTGGGAACTCGCCCAGCGCGCCTCGCCCACGCTGGGCCTGCGGGAGGCCGCGATGCCGTTCCTCGAGGACCTGCACGCCGTCATCGGCCACCACGTGCAGATCGGCGTCCTGGAAGGCGGCGAGGTCCTCTTCGTCGAGCGGCTCTCCGCCCGCGACGCGGTGATCAACGTGACCCGGGTGGCCGGCCGGCTGCCGCTGCACGCCTCCTCGGCCGGCCTGGTGCTGCTCGCGCACGCCCCGCACGAGGTCCAGCAGCGCGTGCTGGACGGCCCGCTGCCGGCCCTCACCCCCGCGACGATCACCACGGCGGCGCGGCTGCGCGGCGTCCTGGCCGGGATCAGGCAGCAGGGGTACGTGATCTGTCCCGGTCACATCCATCCGGACGCTACGGGCGTGGGCGTACCCGTGACCGCCGGAACCGGCCCCGGCAGCCCGGTCATCGCCGGCCTGTCCGCGATCGTCCCGAACGACGGGCGCGCCCCGGCGGCGGTCCCGGCCCTGCGCGCCGCCGCCCGCGGCATCACCCGGACGCTGCTCGCCGCGACCCCCGCGCGGGGCTGATCGAGGAGAGTGGACTCGCCTAGGGTGGGGCGGTGACCGCTCAGGCGAACCCGTTGCGTCAGCTCTCCCTCAACCGGTTGCGGGCGCGAACCAGTGAGAAATGGCGGACCTACCCGGACGACGTGCTGCCGATGTTCGTCGCGGAGATGGACGTCCTGCTCGCCGAGCCGATCGTCGAAGCGATCACCGAGGCGGTGCGGCGCGGGGACACCGGCTATCCGGCCGGGACGGCGTACGGGGAGGCCTACGGCGTGTTCGCCGCCGCCCGGTGGGGGTGGGACGGGTTCGCCGTGGAACGCACCAGCCTGGTCGCGGACGTCATGGAGGGCATTCTGGAGGTGCTCGACGTGGTCTGCGGGCCCACCGACGCCGTCGTGGTCAACAGCCCGGTCTACATGCCGTTCTACGACTTCGTGAAGCACACCGGCCGGCCGCTGCTGGAGGCGCCGCTGAACGCCGCCGGCCGGCTCGACCTCGACGTCCTCGACGAGGTGTTCGGCCGGGCCGCGGCGTGCGGCCCCCGGCCGGTCCACCTGCTGTGCAGCCCGCACAACCCGACAGGCGTCGTGCACACCGCCGAGGAACTGGCCGCGGTCGCGGCGCTGGCCGGCCGGCACGGGGTCCGGGTCGTGGCCGACGAGATCCACGCGCCGCTGGTGCCGGCCGGGGCGCGGTTCGTGCCGTACCTCGCTGTGCCCGGCACCGAGAACGCCTTCGCCGTCTTCTCGGCCTCGAAGGGCTGGAACCTGGCCGGCATCAAGGCCGCCCTGGTCGTCGCCGGTCCGGCCGCCACGGCCGATCTCGCCCGGGTGCCGTGGTGGGTGAAGGAGTCACCCAGCCATCTCGGCGTCCTCGCGCACACCGCGGCACTGCGGGACGGCGGTGACTGGCTCGACAGCCTCCTGGCCGGCATCGACGAGAACCGGCGCCTGCTTGCCGGGCTGCTCGCCGAGCATCTGCCGCAGGTGCGGTACCGGCCGGGGGAGGCCACCTATCTGGCCTGGCTGGACTGCCGGGAGCTGGGCCTCGGCGACGACCCGGCCGCGATCTTCCTCGACCGGGGCCGGGTCGCCCTCAGCTCCGGGCCCGCGTTCGGCACCGGCGGCGCCGGGCACGCCCGCTTCAACCTGGGCACCTCGCCCGAGTTGATCACCGAGGGGGTTCGCCGGATGGCAGCCGCGCTGCCGCCCGGATGACCGGCCGGCAGCCCCCGCTCGTCACGCCGTCGGCAGGCGCCCGTCCGTCACGCCGTCGGCAGGCGCAGCCCCAGGACGGGCATGGACGGTGCGGCGGCCCTCGCGGCCGGCGCGGTCACGCCGAACGCGGTGAAGATCAGGTCGAACAGGGCCGCTTCGAAGTCCCCGGGCCACGGGTTGATCGAGACGGTGAGCTGCGTGCCGGCGTCGGGCGTGGTGAACGCGTAGCTGACGTACCCGAAGATGCCGCCGGTGTGGCCCCACAGCGTCGTGCCGCCGGGCAGCGGCAGCTGATGGATGCCGAGGCCGTAACCGGCCTCCCCGGCCGGGTCCGCCAGCATCTCGGCCAGTTGCGCCCGGCGCAGCAGCCGGCCGCCCAGCAGCGAGCGGTAGAACCGGTTCAGCTCGGCGGTGGTGGAGACCATCTCCCCGGCGGATCCCGCCATCGACGGGTTGAGGTCGGTGAAGTCCACCGGCACGATCTCGCCGTCCCGCTCGATCTGCTCGTACCCGTGCGCGTGCGGCCCGTCGATCGTGACGTCGGTGCCGGGAACCTCGGTGTGCCGCAACCGGAGCGGCCGCAGGATGCGCCGGTCGACCTCCCGGCCGTACGCCCGCCCGGTGACCTTGCGGATGATCAGGCCGAGCAGGATGTAGTTGGTGTTGGAGTACGACCAGGATGTGCCCGGCTCGAAAAGCGGCGGCCGCCCGGCCGCGAGGGCGACGAGTTCTTCCGGCCGGAAGGCGCGGTACCGGGCGTTCAGCACGTCGTCGACCGACCCGAACAGGGCCGCGGTGTAGTCGAACAGCCCGCTGGTGTGCTGCAACAGGTGCCGGACCGTGATCCGGCCGGCGTTCGGCACCGCGCCCGGCAGCCACCGGTGCAGCGTGTCGTCGAGGCGCAGCCGGCCCTCGCCGACGAGTTGCAGGATCACCGTGGCCACGAAGGTCTTGGTGATGCTGCCGACCCGGAACAGCCCGCCGGGCGCCGGCCGGGCCGGACGCCCCAGTGCGATCACGCCACTGGATCCGTGCCAGCTCCCGGCCGGGCTGTCCACCCGGGCCAGCGCAGCGGTGGCCCCGGTGGCGACGATCCGATCGAGCGCCGCCTGCAACCCCGCCCGGTCCGGTCCGCCCGGACCGCCCGGCGACGCCTCGGCCCGGGATGCGGCGCCGGCGCCGGCGGCCAGCGCCGCGGCGGCCGAACCGGCCAGAACAGTTCTACGACTGGGCATGATCGTTCTCCCCCCACGTGACAATCACCCCGCCGACGCTGCCATGAGCAGTGAGAGTGGTCAATGCCGCGGTCCCCGGGCCCTGCCCTTACGGGAGTTCCCGTAACACGGCGGGGTGCCGGATCGGGGGCTGGCCCTCAACCCCGGGTCCGAACGGACGATATGGTCCTCGGTCGCGTCCGCGGCCGACGTGATCCTCCAGGAAGGGCGCCCATGCCGACGACGCCGATGCCGGTCGAGACCCGTACCGAGGCGGACGCCTGCGACGACGCCGCGGCCGTGGCGGCACTGTTGCGCGACCGGTCGGTGGCCCCGCTGTTCCAGCCGATCGTCGACCTGGCCACGGGCGCCGTGGTCGCCGCGGAGGCGCTGGCCCGTGGCCCCGCCGGCAGCGGGCTGGAACGCCCCGACCAGCTGTTCGCCGCGGCGGCCAGGGCCGGTCGGCTGGGCCCGGTCGACATGCTCTGCGCCGAGCGGGCCCTCGAGTGCGCGATCGAGGCGCCCGACATCCCGCCCCTGGTCTTCGTCAACGCCGAGCCGGCGGTGCTGGGCCAGCCGGTGTCGTCGCACCTGGTGGACCTGTTGGTGAGCGGGCTGCGCTTCCGCGTCGTCCTGGAGTACACCGAACGGGCCCTCTCCACGGTGCCGGCCGGGCTGCTGCGCATCGCCGGCATGGCGCACGGGATGGGCAACGGCATCGCCCTGGACGACGTGGGCGCCGACCCGATGTCCCTGGCGCTGCTGCCGTTCGTCGACCCCGACGTGATCAAGCTGGACATGCACCTGCTGCGCAACCCGGCGGCACCGGCCACCCTCGAGGTGTGTGCCGCGGTCAGTGCCGCCGCCCGGCGTACCGGCGCGCTGATCATCGCCGAGGGCATCGAGACGGCGGCGGACGTGGACACCGCCCGGGCGCTGGGTGCCCACTGGGGGCAGGGCTGGCACTTCGGCCGCCCGGTGCGCGCGGCCGACCTGCCCGCACCGCCCGCCGACCGGACGGTGGGGTTGCGCGCGCCCCGGCCCGGTCTGCACCAGCCGGCCGGCAGCCCGTTCCAGGTCGCGGTGGCCGGCGGCGCCCGCCCGGCCGACGAGACGACGATCCGGCACACCATGGAACGGATGCACACCATCGCCGGCACCCGCAAGCACGCGGTCGTCCTCGGCTCCGACTGCGCGACAGTCGACACGACGGTGTGGCGGCCCTACGCCGACCAGGTGACCCGCAACGCCACCTACGCGGCCACGTTGTGCGCGAACGGTGCGGGCAGCCCGTTCCCGGGGGAGAGTTGCCTGCTCGTCGTCACCCCCGAGGACGCCGTGGCGCTGTGCCACAGCGCCACCCGGGGCGAGACGGTCCACACCGAGGACCGCGACCTGGTCACCGCGATCGGCCGCGTCCTGCTCCAGCGCCTGGAAGACTGAGGAGCGACGCGGGCCGCCCGTTCATCGATTCCAGCGCCCAGGAGCCGCCGGTGTTGATCTGCCAGCGGTGCGAAATCGCGGTTTCGACCCCATGATCACAGCGATGTCGTAGCGCTAGCAGATCAACATCTCGCCAGGGGCGGCGCGTCGGGCGCCACTGGCCGGAACCGGGAGGGGCCATGCGCCGTGTGGTGCGATATGAGCCGGCCGGCAATGCCGTTCGCGAGCCGGTGACCAAGCTTGGCGGCGAGCCGACCTGGCTTCAGGAGCCGCAATGGCCACTGTCCCGATCACGTAATCGGCCGATGCCGTTCATCGGGCAGTTTCGCCTCGATGATGGCACCGGTGACGTGCGCGTGGCGTACGTGTTCATGTCCGATCTCTTCATTTTCGACATGGAGGACGAGGAGGCCGCTGACGACGATGAGGAGCGGGTGGACGGCGAGGAGGAGGACAACGCCTACGCGATCGACGGCACTTCCGAGCCGGACGGAGGTGAGAATGCCGTCATCATCCAGCCGGGCGGACGCGTCCCGTCATTCGTCGACGTCCAAGGTCAGCGCGCCGGGTCCGCGTTCACGGAGGATCACCTGCCGGTGGACGTGGCGTCCGACGAGGGAGACATGCCGCTGGAGTTCCTGGGTGGGGATCCCGTGTGGCTTCAAAGCCCGGAGCCACCCGGCCCGGACTGGCAGCTGGTCGGTCAGCTGAGCGATCGCCTCGGGCACAACTTCGGAGATGGCGGAGTTGCCTACATCTTCGTCTCAGCCGACGGCGCAGAGGGACGTTTCCTCTGGCAGTGCCACTGACAATTCTGACAGTCGTACCTCGCGCACATCGGCAGAGTCAGGTCAGGACGCGCGCAGCGGCCGGAACGTCGTGCGGATCTGGTCGGTGAGGACCCCCGGCTGCTCGAGTGCGGCGAAGTGACCTCCGCGATCCAGCCGGGCGTAGTGCACGACCGTCGCGTAGCGGCGTTCGAGCCAGCGCCGCGAGGCCTGCACGGCCTCACCGGGGAAGATGCTGAACCCGGCGGGGACGGGGTTGGGGCCCCGGTCGCCGCCGTTGCCGGCACTGCCCTGCCTGTCCTCCCAGTACAGCCGGGCCGAGGATGCCGCGGCGTTGGGCAGCCAGTAGAGCATGATGTCGTCGAGGATCTCGTCCCGGTCGATGACCGTCTCGGGGTCGCCGCCGCTGTCGGTGACGTCCTGGAACAGGGTGTAGATCCAGGCCGCAAGCCCGGCCGGTGAGTCCGCGAGGGAGTACCCGATCGTCTGCGGCCGGGTGGCCTGCTCCCGGGCGTACCCGTCGAGCTCGGTCAGGTAGCGCTGGGCGCGCGCCATCATCTGCTGTTCCTCCTCGGTCGCCTCGGCCATCTCCGGTCCGGTGGGGAACACCAGTGGCATGTTGAAGTGCACGCCGCGGACCCGTTCCGGCGCCGTACGGGCGAGTTGCTCGACGACCGCCGCGCCCCAGTCGCCGCCCTGGGCGAACCAGGTGGGGTAGCCCAGGCGCTCCATCAGGGTGATCCACGCGTCGGCGACCCGGGGGACGTCCCAGCCGGTGGTGGCCGGTTTGCCGGAGAACCCGAAGCCCGGCATCGAGGGGATCACGACGTGGAAGGCGTCCGCGGCGCTGCCGCCGTGCGCGACGGGGTCGGTCAGCGGGCCGATCAGATGGCGGAACTCGAGGATCGAACCGGGCCAGCCGTGGCACAGCAGCAGCGGGACCGCGCCGGGTTCGGCGGAGCGGACGTGCAGGAAGTGGACGTCGATCCCGTCGATGACGGTGCGGGCGGAACCGGCGCCGTTGATGTCCCGCTCGGCGCGCCGCCAGTCGTAGCCGGTCGCCCAGTGGTCGCAGAGCGCGCGGATGCGGTCGAGCTGCGGTCCCTGGCGTCCGTCCGGGACTGTTTCGCGGTCCGGCCAGCGAGTGCCGGCGAGGCGGCGCCGCAGGTCCCGGAGATCGTCGTCGGGGATTGCGATCGGGAAGGGTTCCACCACGTCGCTGGTGAGAGGGGTCGACATCAGATGCTCCCTGGGGCTCGGCCTGCAAGATCGCCATTGTAGGCGCTAAGTGGAAGAAGAATTCAACTTGGAAATTCTCTTCCACTTGTTTACGATCATGCGGTGAGCGAGACCACGCCGCCGCTGCGGCGCGATGCCGAGCGCAACCGCCGGCTGCTGCTGCGCACGGCGTACGAGTTGATGGCCGTCAAGGGCCTGGACGTGCCGTACGAGGACATCGCGCGAGCCGCCGGCACCGGGATGGGCACGATGTACCGGCGGTTTCCGCAGCGGCAGGACCTGTTGAACGCCCTGTTCAGCGAGCACATCGACACGGTGATCGGGTTCGCCGAGCAGGCCGCGCGGTACGACGACGCCGGGGCCGGCCTCGCCTGGTTCCTCGAGCGGCAACTCGAGGTGGAGGCGCAGAGCCGTGGCCTGGGTGAGTTGCTGCGCGGCCGCAGCCAGGCCGCCGAGGTGGTGCAGCGGGCGCACGAGCGGATGACCCCGCTGGTGGCCGGCCTGATCGCCCGCGCCGTGGCCGCCGGTCAGTTGCCGGCCGGCGTCACGCCCGCCGACTTCGCCGCGGCGCACCTGATGGTGGGCAGCGTCATGGACGCGTCCCGCGCCTTCGCCCCGCACCTGTGGCGCCGTGCTCTGCGGGTGGCCCTGGCCGGTCTGCGCCACGCCGACCTGTCCGGTGATGCACCGGACGAGACGGTCATCGACCACCTCTACAACGACCAGCAGAAATGAAGGTTCCCCCCACCATGGCTCTGCCCGACGACCTGATCGACGTCCTCAACGCCAAAGCGATCTGTTTCGTGACCACCCTGATGCCCGACGGCTCACCGCAGATCTCGCAGACCTGGGCCGGTACGGACGGGGAACACGTGCTCATCAACACGGTCGACACGCACCAGAAGACCCGCAACGTCCGGCGTGACCCGCGGATCGCCATCGGCGTCGCCGACCCGGCCGCGCCGTCGCGGTCCTGGGCGCTGCGCGGCAGCGTCGTCGACATCACCACCGACGGCGCCCGGGAGAACATCGACGAGCTGTCCCAGAAGTACATCGGCCGGCCCTACCCGGGGTTCGGCGGCGGCGCGCAGCAGCGTGTCCTTCTCACCGTCAAGATCGACCGGGTGCACACGCCCTGACCGGAGCACCCGCCTGACCGGAGCACCCGCCTGACCGGAGCACCCGCCTGACCGGAGCACCCGCCTGACCGGAGCACCCGCCTGACCGGAGCACCCGCCTGACCGGAGCACCCGCCTGACCGGAGCACCCGCCGGTCAGGTGACCCGGTTCGCGGCGGCGCGGGCGAGCGAGCCGAGCACCGCACGGCTCGGCTCGTCGGCCTCGATGGCGTCCAGCGCGGCCAGTGACGTCTCCAGCAGCCCGGCGATCTCGTCCTCGACGGCGGCGAGCGCCCCGGAGGACACGATGATGTCGCGCAGGGTGTCGACGCCGGCGGCGTCCAGGCCGGGGTCGCCGAGCAGGGTGGTGAACTGCTCGCGGCGTACCGGATCGGTGTTCTGCAGGGTGAGCGCGACGAGCACCGTGCGTTTGCCCTCACGCAGGTCGTCGCCGGCGGGTTTGCCGGTGCGCGCGCTGTCACCGAACACCCCGAGCACGTCGTCACGCAGCTGGAACGCCTCGCCGAGCGGCAGCCCGAACGCGGAGAGCCCGGCCAGCACGTCGTCGCCGGCCCCGGCCAGCCGGGCGCCGAGCAGCAGGGGCTGTTCGACGGTGTACCGGGCGCTCTTGAACCGCACGACCCGGCGGGCCCGCTCCAGCGCCCGGCCGGGGTCACGGGCCGCGGCGGCCTGTTCGAGCAGGTCCAGGTACTGCCCGCCCATCAGTTCGGTGCGCATGCTGTTGAAGACCCCGCGACCGCGCAGCAGGGCGTCCGCGGGCAGGCCGCTGCTGTGGTAGAGCTCGTCGCTCCAGACCAGGCACAGGTCACCGGCGAGCACGGCGGCCGACACCCCGAAGTGCCCGCCGTCGCCGGCCCAGGCGTTGCCGTGGTGCAGGCCGGCGAACCGGCGGTGCATCGCCGGGGCGCCGCGGCGCAGGTCCGAGTCGTCCATCACGTCGTCGTGGATCAGCGCGGCGGCCTGGAAGAACTCCAGGGCGGCGGCGGCCGCCACGATGGCCGGCTCGTCCGGTCCGCCGGCGGCACGCCAGGCCCAGTAACAGAACGCGGCGCGCAGCCGTTTGCCGCCACTCATCAGGTCGCCCACGTAGCCCACCAGGGGCGCGCAGTCGTCGCTGACCGCGTCGAGCACGCCGGCCTGCGCGGCGAGGAAGCGTTCGATCTCCTTGTGCACCCGTGCCCGCAGGTCCGCCACGGCCGGCGGCGCGAGAAGAACAGCCGGCGGGACGCTCAGATGAGAGGTCATACGTGGTCGGCCTTCCGATCGTGGATCGTCGCCATCCCGAGGCCGACCACGACCAAGCCGACCTGATGCTGCGGGGCAGGTTTCTCTACCGTCATGAATCTCGTTATACAAGTAATTAGATAAACTTGCTACCTGGCGGGCATATGATTTCGGCGTGACCAGGCGACAGGCACGGCAGCGCAGTGACATGGCCCTCGCCATCCGCGAGCTCATCCAGGCCAACAACGAGGCCGCGCAGGGCCTGGCCCGCCGGCTCGACGTGAACGCCACCGACGCCCTCGCCCTCGACCACCTGCTGAGCAGCGCGGACGGGCTCGGGCCCACCGAGCTGGGGCACCGGCTCAGCATCCGGTCCGCCTCGGCGACCACCCTCGTCGACCGCCTGCAGGCCGCAGGGCACGCCCGGCGCATCCCGCACCCCTCCGACCGGCGCCGGCAGACCGTCGTCGCGACCGAGAAGGCGTACGAGGAGGTGCGCGCCGCCCTCGAACCGCTCATCGACCGGATCGAGCAGGCCGGCGCCCGGCTGACACCCGAGCAGGCCGCCACCACCGCCACGTTCCTCCGTGAGGTCGCCGCGGTGATGCGCGACTACGCCCGCGAGCAGCGCTGACCGGCGCCGCCGGCCGCGGCAGGACATGCCGAAAGGCGCGAGCCGGATCGGCCCGCGCCTCTCACGCGACGGGATCAGGGCAGGTTGATCGGGCGCAGCACGCGGTCGATGCCGTGGCCGATCTGCCGGTTGCCCTTGTTGATGTCGAACCGGTTGACCCGCGGGTTACGGTCGCTGCGGTCGGCGTCGATCAGCGAGATCCGCTTGTGCCACCGGGGCCCGTACACGTTGACCTTGATCTTCGAGCCGGCCGCGGTCTTCAGGCGGGCGTTGTCGGACTTGAGCGCCGCCTTCTTGGTGATCGTGGCGCCCGGGACGACGTGGTAGAGCAGCACCGACTCGACGGTGCCGATGCCCAGGCCGGCGACCGCGGTGAACGCCTTCTTCTCGCCGGGCAGACGCTTGGACTTCGTGATGTCCGCGACCAGCAGCTGGAACGCCCGGTCGTTGGGCAGGAACGCGGTGACCCTCTTCGTGCCGTCGCCCAGCACCTTGACCGGGCTGCCCGGCTTGGCCTTCAGCACGGCCTTCACCGCGGCCGCGAGGATGTCGTAGTCGTGGCCGTTGCGGTCGAAGCCCTTCTTGTCGGCGGTCAGCACCGCCGCGAGCGACTTCGTCTTCAGCGGCTTCTTGCCCTGCGCGGCGGCCGGGGCGGCGGTCAGCGCGGAGGCGACGATCGCGGCGGTCGCCACGGCGGCGGCGCGCTTGCCCAGTCGGGTAAGGCTCATGGTCATGCGTCCTCTCGAAGTTCCCGGGTGGTGGCTTCGCTGCCACCACCCGGTACTTCGCTCGGATCGCGCGCGGTGGATGCGGCCGGGCCGGGAATTTTCGATCGACGGCGTCTCCGCGCCGCGCACGAGCGCCAAGAGTGACGCCGGGGGTGCTCAGCCGAGTGGGTTCTCGCGGTCGCGCAGGGTGTGCAGCACGGGCGCGTACATCCGGGTCTTGATCGTCCCGAGCGTGGGGCCGGCCTTCCCGGTCAGGGCGGCGGCGGTCTCCACCGCCGTGCCGCGCACCGCGTCCTGGTCGACCGCGCGGTCGACGATGCCGGCCGTGACCGCGTCCGGCGCGGTGTAACGACGGGCGGTGGTCATCGCCTCGTGCGCGGCCTGCGGCGTGAGCCGGGCCTGGATCAGGGCGGACATGCCGCGGGTGAACGGGATGTTGATGTCGGCCTCCGGCAGGCACCAGTAGCCGCGGTCGGCGCGCATCACCCGGAAGTCGTGTGCCAGCGAGAGCATCGCCCCGGCGGCGAACGTGTGCCCCTGCAGCGCGGCCACGGTGATCACCGGCAGCGACAGGACCCGGGCGAACAGCTCGTGCACGCTCACCACGTACGGAACGTAGGAGTCGCCGTTCGCACCGAGCCACTCCAGGTCCAGGCCGTTGGAGAAGAACTTGCCGGTCGCGGCGGTGACCAGCGCACACGAGTCGCCGGCCTTCTCCACCTCGTCCAGGGCCGCGTTCATCGAGGCGATCCAGTCCGGGTGGAAACGGTTCTCACCGTCGCCGAGATCGAGGATGAAGACGTCGTCCTGGCGATCGAGAACAGGCATGCGGGGCTCCTTGACGGCTGGCGTGGCCCCCCGAAGCTACCGCTCAGTAACTTATGCATCAAGTTCTTCGGTTCTCTTTCGGTCCCGCTTGGTGTGATGGCTGTCCTGGGGCGCTCGCCCTCATCGACACGTGACGCCATCGACGGGAGTTCCATGACCGACAGTGCGGCCGAGGCCGACGTGCGGATGCTCGAGCAGACCCTGTTCGAGGTCAAGAAGGTGATCGTCGGGCAGGACCGGCTGGTCGAGCGGCTGCTGACAGCCCTGCTCGCCGGCGGGCACTGCCTGCTGGAAGGGGTGCCGGGCGTGGCGAAGACGCTCGCCGCCGAAACCCTGGCGATCGCCGTCGGCGGCACCTTCCACCGCATCCAGTTCACCCCGGACCTGGTGCCCTCGGACATCCTCGGCACCCGGATCTACCGGCCCAGCAAGGAGAGTTTCGACGTCGAACTCGGCCCGATCATGGCGAACCTGGTGCTCGCCGACGAGATCAACCGGGCGCCCGCCAAGGTGCAGTCGGCGCTGCTGGAGGTGATGGCCGAGGGGCACGTCTCGATCGGCGGGCGAACCCACCAGGTCCCGCAGCCGTTCCTGGTGCTCGCCACCCAGAACCCGATCGAGAGCGAAGGCGTCTACCAGCTTCCCGAGGCCCAGCGCGACCGGTTCCTGATGCGCGTGGTCGTCGGCTACCCCACCGACCAGGACGAACTCGGCATCCTCTACCGGATGGGCGGACGCCGGCCGGCGGCCCGCCCGGTGCTCGACACCGGCCGGCTGCTCGCCCTGCAGGCCCGCGCCCGGGACGTGTTCGTGCACCACGCGCTCGCCGAGTACGTGGTGCGGCTGGTCCTGGCCACCCGCGACCCGGCCCGGTTCGGGTTGCCGGAGGTGGCCGGTCAGCTCGCCTACGGCGCCAGCCCCCGTGCCACGCTCGGCCTGGTCGCCGCCGCCCGCGCGCTGGCCCTGCTGCGCGGCCGCGACTACGTGCTGCCCGGCGACGTCATCGACATCGCCCCTGACGTCCTCGCGCACCGCCTGGTGCTGGCCTTCGACGCGGTCGCCGACGGGATCGCCCCGGAGTCCATCGTGCACCGGATCCTCGAAGTCGTCGCCCCGCCGGTGATCGCCCCGGCCCAGGAGAACACCGGCTTCGGCCTGGGGGTCGCCGCATGACCGGGGCGACCACGACCACGAAGACCGCGACCAGCGAAGGGGCCGCCGCGTGAACAAGGGCGCCGCCATCAACGAACTCGCACCGGAACGGCGCCTGCGCCGCCTCGAACTGACCGTCACCCGCCGCCTCGACGGGCTGCTGCACGGCTCCTACCTGGGTCTGCTGCCCGGCGCCGGCAGCGAACCCGCCGGCAGCCGCGAATACCAGCCCGGCGAGGACGAGGTGCGCCGGATGGACTGGTCGGTCACCGCCCGGACCACGGTCCCGCACGTGCGCACCGTCGACGCCGACCGGGAACTGACCACCTGGGTGCTCGTCGACGCCACCGCCAGCATGGACTTCGGTACCGCCGAGTTCGAGAAACGCGAACTGGCGGCCGCGGCCACCGCCGCGGTCGGCTTCCTCACCACGGCGACCGGCAATCGTCTCGGCGCCCACCTGCTCACCCCGGACGGCATCCGGCGGCACCCGGCGCTCGGTGGCCGTACCCCCCTGCTCGGTCTGCTGCGCACCCTGCTCGCCGCGCCCCGCGCGCGGGAGAGCACCGAGGTGATCGCGCTCGCCGATGCCATCGACGGCCTGCACCGGGCCGTGCCGCGCCGCGGCCTGATGGTCGTCGTCTCCGACTTCCTGGACGGCCTCGACGACGACGGGCTCGGGCCCGGCGCACCCACCTGGGAGCAGCCGCTGCGCCGGCTGGCCGCCCGCCACCAGGTCCTCGCCGTGCGGATCGGCGACCCACGCGAGCGGGAACTGCCGGACGTCGGCCTGCTCGCCCTGGTGGACCCGGAGACGGGACGGCGCCGGGAGGTGCACACGGCAAGCCGCAAACTGCGGGAGCGGTACGCCGCCGCAGCCGCCCAACAGCACGCCGGCGTCACCGCGGCCCTGCGCCGGACCGGTGCCGCCCACCTGGACCTGCGCACCGACCGTGACTGGGTGGCCGACATCGTCCGGCACGTGCACGCCCAGCGCCGCCTCGGCCGCGCCGCCCACCGACCCATGAACGCCGGAGGTGTCACCGCATGACCTGGCTCTCCCCGGAGCGTCTCTGGCTGCTCGCCGCCGTCGCCGCGCTGGCCGTCGCCTACCTGGTCGCCCAGCGCCGCCGCAGCCGCTACGCCGTGCGCTTCACCAACCTGAAACTGCTGGACCGGGTCGCACCGCAGCGCCCCGGCTGGCGCCGGCACGTGCCGGCGAGCCTGTTCCTCGCGATGCTCGGCCTCCTCGTGGTCGGGTTCGCCCAGCCGCAGGCCAAGGTGCAGGTGCCGCGGGAACGGGCCACCGTGCTCGTCGCGGTCGACGTCTCCCGGTCGATGCTCGCCGACGACGTCGGACCGGACCGGCTCACCGCCGCCAAGTCCGCCGCCCGCGAATTCGTCGCCGAGCTGCCCGAGGAGTTCAACGTGGGCCTGGTCGGGTTCGCCGGCTCGGCCTCGGTGTTCGTGCCGCCGGTGACCGACCGCACCGCCGTCACCACCGGCATCGACCGGCTCGTCGAGGGCGCGGCCGGGCAGGCCGGCACGGCGATCGGCGACGCCATCGCCACGTCGCTGGAGGCGATCCGCACCCTCGACGCGCAGGCCGGGCAGGACGTGCCGCCGGCCCGGGTGGTCGTGCTCTCCGACGGCGCCAACACCGCCGGCCGGGACCCGGGCGAGGCGGCCCGGTCGGCGAGCGAGGTGGGCGTGCCGGTCGACGCGATCTCCTTCGGCACCCCGGCCGGGATCATCGCCGGGGGACAGGCCGTCCCGGTCGACGGGCAGACCCTGCAATCGGTCGCGGAGGCGACCGGCGGCAACTACTTCGCGGCCGGCAGCACCGACGAGCTGCGGGCCGCCTACGCCGACATCGGCAGCTCGGTCGGCTATCAGACCGAGGTCCAGGACGTGTCGGCCCGCTTCATCGGCGTCGGCCTGGCCCTGGCCGTGCTGGCGGCCCTGGCGTCGCTGTTCTGGTTCGCCCGCCTTCCCTGAAAGGACCTGCCGTGACCATCACCGGCCTCGGCGCGACCCCGCGCGGACCCGAATTCCTCTCACCCGTCGTGCCGGCGCTGCCACCGCCGGAGCCGGCACCGACCCCGGGCGTACGCCGCTGGCCGCTCCTGCTCGCCGGTGGTCTCGCCGTCGTCGCCGTCTCGGCCGGCACGGGCGGCGCCGCCGGTTACCTGACCGGCCGCGACGACACCGGCCGCGGCGACTCGGGCACCCCGCCGTACGCGGCACCCGCCCCGGCGCCCGCCGGTGTGCCCGCCGACCTGGTGGCGGCGGCCGCCCGCGCCCTGCCCGGCGTGGTGTCGGTGCAGGTGCGCACCGGTTCCGGCGGTGCCTCCGGGTCCGGTTTCGTCTTCGACGACCGCGGTCACATCGTCACCAACGCGCACGTCGTCGCGGGTGGCCGCGGTGGCGCGGTGAGCGTCGTCGGCGCCGACGGCCGCCGGCTCACCGCCGAGGTCGTCGGCAGCGACACGGCGAACGACATCGCGGTGCTGCGGGTCGCCGAGGCCACGGCGCTGCCCCGGCTCGACCTCGCCGACCCGCGCGGCACCCGGGTCGGCGAGCCGGTCCTGGCCGTCGGTTCCCCGCTCGGGCTCTCCGGCACGGTCACCGCCGGCATCGTGAGCGCCCTGGACCGGCAGGTACGCCTGGGCGGCGCCACCCGGCAGACCGCCGTGCAGACCGACGCCTCGATCAACCCCGGTAACTCGGGCGGACCGCTCGTCAACGCGCGCGGCGAGGTGGTCGGCGTGAACACGGCCATCGCCACCCTCGAGGGCGGCGGTTCGATCGGCATCGGGTTCGCCGTGCCGATCGAGCGGGCCCGCCAGGTGGCCGCCGGCCTGATCGGGCGGGGATAGTCGAATCATGCGGTTACTGGTGGTGGAGGACGAGGAAGACCTGGCCGAGGGGCTGCGGGTCGGGCTGGCCCGGACGGGGTACGCCGTGGACGTCGCCGGTGACACGGCGCAGGCGTACGAGCGGCTCACCGTCAACGAGTACGACCTGATGCTGCTCGACATCAACCTGCCCGACGGTGACGGGTTCACCCTGTGCCGGGCGTTGCGCAACGGCGAGGTCGACACCCCCGGCGACACCGACCTGCGGGTCCTGATGCTCACCGCGCGCAGCGGCCTCGACGACCGGGTCCGTGGCCTGGACGGCGGTGCCGACGATTACCTGGTCAAGCCGTTCCACCTGGCGGAGCTGCTGGCCCGGGTCCGTGCCCTGCTGCGCCGCGACATCAGCGGCAGCACCGCCGTGCTGACCGTCGGGGACCTCACGCTTGACACCGCCCGGCACACGGCCGCCCTGGCCGGCGAGCCGCTGGCGCTGACCCCCAAGGAGTTCGGTGTCCTGGAGTACCTGATGACCCGCCCCGGTCACGTGGTGTCCAGCGAGGAACTGCTCGAGCACGTGTGGGACGCCAACGCCGACCCGTTCACCCAGACCGTCCGGGTCACCGTGGGAACCCTGCGCCGCAAACTCGGCGACGGCCGGATCGAGACGGTCGTCGGGCGCGGATACCGGCTGAGCGCATGAGACGCCCCGACGTCCTGCGGTCGATCCGGTTCCGGCTGACCGTCATCTACTCGACCCTGCTGTTCGCGCTCGCCGGGCTCACCCTCGCCGTCATCTACGTCGCGGTCGCGCAGGCCACCTCCCCGCAGCCGATCACCGAGCGCACCGCGAAGGTCTACAACGACAACCGGCAGTACGTCGGCACGATGACCGTCGCCGACGTCTCGCAGATCGAGGCGGCGGTCAACTACAACACCCTGCAGAACCTGCGCACCTATTCGCTCATCGCGCTCGGCGGGCTGTTCGTCGCCAGCCTCGGCATCGGCTGGGTGCTGTCCGGCCGGGTGCTGCGCCCGGTCGGCGCGATCACCCGGACCGCCCGGGAGATCCAGGCCACCGACCTGACCCGCCGGATCCGGCTGCCCGGGCCCCGCGACGAGTTGCGGGACCTCGCCGACACCCTGGACTCGATGCTCGACCGGCTGGACCGGGCGTTCCGGGCGCAACGGCAGCTCATCGACGACGCCTCGCACGAGCTGCGCAGCCCGCTGGCGATCATCCGGACCCACCTGGACGCCACCCTCACCGAACCGGACGCCACCACCGAGGAACGCGCCCGGGCCGTCGCCGTCGTGGACCGGGCCACCACCCGGATGTCCCGGCTGGTCGAGGACCTGCTGGCCACCGCACGCCGGCACGCCGACGCGCTCAGCGACACCGGCCTCGACCTCACCGTGATCGCCCGCGAGGCCGGCGAGGAGTCCTTCCTGCCGGACCGGCCGCTGCACCTCCGCCACCGGGTCACCCCCGGCCTGCCGATGATCGGCGACGCGGACGCGCTGCGCCGCGCCGCCGGGAACCTGCTCTCCAACGCCGTCCGGCTGGCGCCCACCGGCTCGACGGTCACCCTGGGCACCGGCCGCACCGGCTCGTGGCTGTGGCTCGCCGTCGCCGACCAGGGCCCTGGCATCGCGCCGGACGACCTGCCCCGGGTGTTCGACAGATTCTGGCGCGGCGCCGACGGCGCCGGCTCGTCCCGGGACCGCCGCACCGGCCTCGGGCTGGCCATCGTCCGGCAGATCGTCGAGTCGCACGGCGGCCAGGTCGTCGCGTTCTCCGAACTCGGTGTCGGCAGCACATTCGTCCTGTGGCTGCCGGCGGCGGACCGGGCCGGTGACGAGCCCGCTCCCACGATCAACCCGCTGAGCTGACCGCGGCTGCCGGGCCCTGTCACGGACCGGGCCGCCGGATCCGGTACGGCCGCCGGGCCCGGTCACGCCGGGCCCGGCAGCCGGACCGGATCAGCCCTCGTGCTTGCTCTGGCAGGGCACGCAGAACCGGGCGTGCGGCAGGATCTCCAGCCGCTCCGGCGGGATCGCGCCGTCGCACCTCGCGCACCGGCCGTAACTGCCCTCGGCGATCCGCCGCAGCGCCCCGGTGAGCTGCTCGATGTTCGCCCGGGTGACGGCCAGCAGACCCGCGTGGGTGTCCACGTCCGCGGGGTCGCCGGTGTCCGCCGTGAGTTCGGTCAGCCGTGCCGTCTGCGCCGCGAACTCATCGGTGAGCACGGCCCGCTGCGTGGTGAGCCATTGCTGATCGGTGATGCCGTACATGTCGGTGCTCATTGCCTCTCCCGGAAAACAAAAAAGGCCGAAGCTGATCAGCTTCGCCCTGGTGGCCGTAACGACAGATGCACGATCTGCGGGAGGGCCACGGCCGGTCGGGACGGGGCTCGGCAGGCCGTGGGTGGTGCTCGCCGTGGCCGGTCGGGCGAGCCCGCGCGCCATCGCCGCGGCCGTCGCGGAGGCGACGACCACGCGGACGGGCTGCGCGGCGGCGGTCATGGCCCCACCATAGGCGCCGACGCGCCGGAAACCAACGCCGGCTCAGGCCGGATCGACGCGCATCGTGGTCTCGGTGGCCGGCGGCTCGGTCATCGCCTTGGAGTACGTGCTGGCGCCGTACTTCGCCCGGTAGGCCTCGTCGACCCGGTCGTTGAGGCCCGGATCGCCGGCGGCGGTGAACCGGACCGGGTGCACCCGGCCACCGGCGTCGACGAGCGAACCGGCGCCGGCCCGCAGGGCACGCCGGTACCAGAGGCCGCCGGTGCCCTTCCACGACCGTACGAACAGGTCACCGTCGACGGCGACGACCCAGATGGGCGTACGCACGTCGGGGCGGCCCGGTGCCCGTACCACGATGTCGGCCTCCACCTCGCCGGCCAGTTGCTGCGCTGTCGCGTCGTCCCATGCCATGCCGTCCGCCTCCCGATGCCCGTTCTCCCGACAGTACGGCCCGCGGAGCCGCCGTGGGAGAGCCCGCAGCCCGGGAGGCCGGCGTCGGGGAGAGCCCGCAGCCCGGGAGGCCGGCGTCGGGGAGAGCCCGGAGCCCCGGCAGGCCGGCGTCGGGGAGCGCCCGGAGCCCCGGGAGGCCGGCGTCGGGGAGAGCTCGGAGCCCCGGCAGGCCGGCGTCGGAGGCTGCCCGGGCGCTGGGCGTCAGCCGGGCGGGCCGGCCAGCATGCTCGCGCGCAGCACCTGGTCGCGGACCGGCAGCGCGTGCCGCACCTGGGTCAGCCGCGCGCCAAGGCCGGCCATCCGCGCCAGCCGCCGCGTCACCGGGCGGCGCTGCCGGTCGTACTCCCGCAGGCCCCGCGCGGGTGTCGGCGCCGCCCGCAGGCACGACGCCAGCGCGACCGCGTCGATGATCGCCTCGCAGGCGCCGCGACCCAGGTCCGGCGTCATCGCGTGGGCGGCGTCGCCGATCAGGACGGTCGAGCCGTGCACGTAGGACGGCAGCGGCGGGGTCACGTACACGTCGTGGCGCAGCACCGTGGACTCCTCGATCGCGTCCAGCACGTCGCCGACCGGGGACGTCCACCCGCCGAACACGCGCCGCAACTCGGCCACCTCGGCGCCGGGATGGAAGCGGCCCGCCGGCGCGGCGCCGGCGGCGTACCAGTTGGTGCGCCCGCCCTCGTGCGGCGTCACGCCGAACTTGACGCCCCGGCCCCAGACCTCGGCGAACGTGTCGGTCGGCAGGTCGTCGACCACGCCGCGCCAGGCGGTGCCGCCGGAATGGCGGGCCCGGTAGGCCGGGCCGAACAGCCGTTCCCGGGTCCGGCTGAACACCCCGTCGGCCGCCACCACCAGGTCCGCCCCCAGATCCGCCCCCAGGTCCGCGAAGGCGTCATCGACCGGGTGACCGGCCCGGCCGCCCGCCTGTTCGCCGACCGGGTCGCCGGCCCGCAGGTCGGCCCCGGCGCCGGCCGCCGCGCGGTGCAGGACGGCGAGCAGCCGGGGACGTGAGACAAGGTGGACGTCGTCGCCGGTGCGCCGGCGCAGCCGGTCGACGTCGATCGTGGCGATCCGGGAGCCGTCCGGCCGCAGGAACGCCCCGGCGCGCTGCGCCGGCGCGGCGCGCCGGATCTCGTCACCGACCCCGAGGGCGTCCAGCGCGCGCAGCGCCGCCGGCCACATCCCGAGCGCCGTGCCGGTCGCTGGCAGGGCCGCGTCGCGTTCCCGGACGGTGACCCGCCAGTCCGCCCGCCGCAGCGCGATCGCCGCCGCCAGCCCGCCGATGCCGCCACCGATGATCACCGCATGCCTGTCCATCCTCCGACCGTACTACGGATGTTGTTTACAAACTACAGATGTTGTTGATCGGGTACGGTGTGCCGGTGCCAACTCGCCAGGAGCAGCTGCTCGACGCCGCCATCGGCATCCTCGGAACCCAGGGCATCAGGGCGCTGACCCACCGCGCGGTCGACGCTGCGGCCGCGCTGCCCACCGGATCCGCGGCGAACTACTTCAAGACCCGGGACGCCCTGATCAGCGCCGTAGTCGACCGCTTCGTCGAACGTGACCGGGTTGCCTGGGAGACCATCGCCGGTTTCGTCCGCCCCACCACGCCGGCCGAGCTGGCCGCGGCGCTTGTCGCCTACGTCCACCGGGTGCTGGGGCCGGAGCGCGCGGTCACCCTGGCCCGGTACGGCCTGTTCGTCGAGGCCGCCCTGCACCCGGAACTGCAGGCCGGTCTCGCCGAGGCCGCCGCCACCATCCGCGGCTGGGGGACACACTGGCTGCGGGCCGCCGGCTCGGCGGACCCGGAGCGGGACAGCGCGGCGATCCTCGACTACCTGGACGGCGTGATCCTGCACCAGCTGACCTACCCGAAACCAATCGAGCAGCTGGAGGACGCGGTCACCCGCACGGTCCGCTCGCTGTGCACCCTCGGGTGAGTCGCGGCCACGGCTCACCCGGTCAGGGACACCGCCAGCTGGTCCAGCCCCAGCGAGCCGGCCTCCAGTGCCCGCCGCCGGCCTCCAGTGCCCGCCGGTGGAACGCGCGGCGGTCGCCGCCGGACGACGCGCGGGCGGCCAGCCACACCCGTTCGCCGACCTTGTACGTCAGCGCCTGCCCCGGCCTCCCGGGCACCGCGGCCTCGACCGTCTGCCGGAGCAGCTGCAGCGGGCCGGTCGCCGCCGCGTGCAGTTGCCGCAGGTCCTCGCCGGCCTCGTGGAAGGCGATCCGGGTGCGGTCAGCCGGGGGAGAGGAAGCCGGTCAGGGCGTCGGCCGTGTGCGCGGCGCCCTTGGCGGTCAGGTGGATCAGGTCGTCGCAGTAGAGGCCGAGCCGGTTGTCCACGGCCGGTGCGGGCTGCCGGTCGGCGAGGTCGAAGTGGACGACGCCGCTGCGTCCGCCGTACCCCCCGGTGTCCTCGGCCGCGACCTCCCGCCAGGCCTGCGCCAGGCGGTCGAAGCCGTCCGCCCGTCGTGGGCCCACCCGCGGCGAGCCGTAGATGACGAAGGACGGATCCGTGCCGGAGTGCGCCCGGGCCGCCGCGATGATCGTCTTCAGGTTGCGTTTCACGGTGGCCGCCGGCACGCCGGTGCGCCAGTCGTTGACGCCGAGCTGCACCACCACCAGGTGCGGGCGGATCGTGGACAGCCGGGGCGCCCACGCGCCGGTGGCTGCCGCGAAGCTGCCGGTGGTGGTGCCGCCGTGACCGCCGTTCCAGACCTGGATGCCGCGGCGCTCGTCGCCGTCGAACGTGGCGAACCCGTTGATCCGGGCCCGGCCGCTGACCGTGACGGTGTGCGGGCCCGGGTGCAGCGGCCCGGAGTCCCAGGTGGCGGCGTCGACGCGGGCGGTACGGCCGTCGACCGTCACGTCGAACGGACCTTTCGCCGACCACACCTGCACGCTGGTGCCGGTGAACGCGTGGGTCACCGACCGGCCGTCCAGGTCGTACCCTTTCAGCGCCCAGCCGTGGTCCGGTGGTGCCGGCCGGCCGCCGGCGCGATCCACCGGCCAGTGCGGCGGGCGGCCCCACGCGGCCACGAAGTTCGCCCCGCCGGGCGCGCCGGGCACCGGGAAGGCCGCGCGCAGGTTCTCGGCGAGGAGCTGCACGTAACCGCGGCCGTAGTCGCTGCCCACGCCCTCGGTGCTGGACGAGCCGATCACCGCGACGACAGCCGGTTCCCAGCGCCGGTTGGCGAGGGCCGCATGCCAGGTGAGCAGCGCCATCCGGTCGGTGGACGCGTCGCCGGCCCGGGCGGACGGTGCCAGGGCCGCGCCCGCGGCGACACCCACCGCGACGGCGCCACCGGCGGCAGCGCCGGCCCGGATGAAGCTCCGGCGATCGGTCATGCCGCCCCCTCCCGGCGTCTTCACGTGCTGCTTGTCCGCAGTTTCGGTGAGTGTGGTTCATCGGGGCAATAGACGGATCGGTGGGATGGGGTGCGTTTGTTGTCATACATCCGGGCGTCGGCGATGGCCAGGAGGTCGTCCGGGGCGACGGTCCGCCGCTCCGCCCAGACGGTGGTGCCCAGGGCGGCCGACACGCGCAGCGTCTCGCCACGCCAGGTCAGCGGCTCGGTCAGGGCGGCCACGACGCGGGCACCGAGGGCGTACGCGGTGTCGCTGTCGGCATCCGGACAGAAGATCAGGAACTCGTCACCGCCGATCCGGGCCACCACGTCACCGTCGCGGACCGTCTCGGTGATCCGGCGGGCCGTGGCACGCAGCACCGCGTCGCCCGCCTCGTGCCCGTACCTGTCGTTGATCGGCTTGAACTCGTTGAGGTCGCAGTAGAGCAGCGCCAGATCGCCGCCGTGCCCGGCGGCGTGCCGGGCGATCGACTTCTCCATCACGGTGAAGAGCCGGCGGCGGTTGACCAGACCGGTCAGCTCGTCGTGCGCCGCCTGATGGGCCAGTGCCTGCTGGTCGCGGAAGCGCTGCGCGTTGAGCCGGCCGATCCGGATCAGCACCAGCGGGACCGTGAACATCGGCGCGATGGTCAGCAGCAGCCCATCCACGGGCGCGCCGGCCAGCTGCCCGATCCCGCCGACCACCGGCACCACCAGCATCGCGGCGCCGAACAGGCGCAGCCGCAGCTTCGGTGACCGGTGGGTGGGGCGCAGGTTCGGGTTCATCAGTTCGACGGCGCTCGGGTGCAGACCGGCCGCGCCCAGGCACAGGTAACCGAGGGCGAACAGCATCGACGGCACGGACGCCTGATCGGCCTCGGCCGGCAGCACGTGCACCGCCGCCGTACCGACCACCGTCAGGCCCAGCGCCCCGAACAGGAACCAGAGGCAGACCTGGCCACGCCCACTGGTCCGGGCCACCCGCAGCAGGGCGCCGCAGATGCCGAACAGCACCAGCAACTGGGTCAGCACGAACAGCTGGGTGGCGGTGCTCTCGCCCTTGGCCAGCATCTGCGGCCGGAACAGGAACTCCCAGACCGGGGCGGCGGTCGCGATGCCGAAGACGGCGGCGTCGACCGTGCCGCCGGCGTCGCGCGGGGTGTGCCGCAGCACGATCATCAGGCTGGCCGCGAGGAAGAAGACGTATCCGAGCAACTGCGGCACCACGGCGAGCCAGTCCGGCGGCACCAGCGCGCCGCCGGGGATCGCCGCGGGCAGGTACCAGGTGATGTTGGCGATGCTGAGCATCACCAGCGCCAGCACGGTGAGCAGCCAGGGGCGCCGGTCAGGCATCCGGTTGACGCGGACGCCGACGGCGATCGCCGCGGCCGCGAGGACACCCGCGAGCAGGATCAGCACCAGGCGTACGGGGGCCGGCCCGGTCAGATAGACGGCCGTGAGCAGGCCGGACAGCACCAGGAACCCGGCCGGCACGCCGAACCGGGCCCACGGTCCACCTGGTTTCACGACCGCCACCATCGCCGGTGACGCGGCGTACCTGAGAGAAGTTCTTGATCAACTTCCGCCGGATGTCACGACGCTGTCATGTCCCTGTTAGCGGCTCTGCCATACCCTGTGGCTCCCGGTTCGACGACCGGGCCGACAGCGGAGGTGTGCGGCGTGACGACGGCGACCGTGGTGTTCCTGGTGATCGGCGGCGTCGGTCTCGCGGTCCTGGCGTTCGCCCTGCTCGGCGGCGAGATCGGCCACATCGGTGCCGACGGCCTGGTCTCCCTGGAAGCGGTCGCCGGGTTCCTCGGCGCGCTCGGGTTCGCCGGTGCGATCACCGCGGAGCTGCTCGACGCGCGTGCACCCGGGTCGGTCGCCCTGTCCGCGGCGATCGCCCTCGTCGCCGCGTTCGTGGCCGCCGCGCTCGCCCTGCGCTTCTCCCGCGCCGCCCGCGACATGCCCACCGACGCCACCCCGGCCCGCCATCACCTCGTCGGCACGCTCGGCGTGGTCGTCACCGCGGTGCCCGCCGGCAGCAGCGGTTACGGCGAGGTGCGCGTCCGGCTCGGCGGCCAGCCGGTCAAGCTCAACGCCCGTGCCGAGCAGGCCCTGCCCGCCGGCACCCCGATCTTCGTGGTGGAAGCACCCACCGACACCAGCGTCGTCGTCGAAGCGACCCCGCACACCGGAAAGGCATAGATGTCACCCCTCCTGATCGCGATCGCAGGCGCGGTCCTGCTCATCGTTCTTCTCGTGCTCTTCGTGCTGTCCCGCATCAAGGTGGCGGGCCCGAACGAGGCGTTCATCATCACCGGTCGCAAGGGCCGGGTCACCCAGTCCGCCGACGGCAGCAGCACCACCGACCTCTCCGGGCAGAAAGTCGTGATGGGCGCCTCGGTGTTCGTCCTGCCCGTCGTGCAGAAACTCCAGTCGCTGGATCTGTCCAGCCGCCGCATCGACGTCAGCATCAAGGGCGCCGTCTCCAAACAGGGCATCCGCGCCGAGTTGCACGGCGTCGCCATCGTCAAGGTCGGCGGCACCGAGGACGCGATCCGCGCCGCCGCCCAGCGGTTCCTGCACCAGCAGGCCGAGATCGAGGACTTCACCCGCGAGGTCCTCGCCGGCGCCCTGCGGTCCATCGTCGGCCGGCTCACCGTCGAGGAGATCATCCGGGACCGGGCGGCCTTCGCCAGCGCGGTCGCCGAGGAGGCCGAGCACTCGATGACCAACCAGGGTCTGGTGCTCGACACCTTCCAGCTCCAGGACATCCTCGCCGAGGGCTCCTACCTGCAGGACCTCGGCCGGCCCGAGGCCGCCCGGGTGCTCAAGGACGCCGCCATCGCCGAGGCCCGCGCCCGGCAGGCCGCCGAGCAGGAGCGGCTGCTCGCCGAGGAGGCGATCGCCGAGGCCAACCGCAACCTGGCCCTCAAGCAGGCCGGCATCCAGGCCGAGATCGACGCCGCCAAGGCCCGCTCCGACGCGGCCGGCCCGCTCGCCCAGGCCGAACGCGACCAGGCCATCCTGGCCGAGCAGCAGAAGGTCGCCGAGCGCAACGCCGAGCTGAAGCAGCGCCAGCTCGACACCGAGGTCCGCAAGCCGGCCGACGCCGCCCGATACAAGGTCGAGCAGGAGGCCGAGGCGGCCCGTAACGCGTCGGTCATCGGCGCCGACGCGCAGCGTCAGGCCACCATCGCCGCCGCGCAGGCGTCGGCCGAGCAGGCCCGGCTCATCGGTGAGGGCGAGCGCGCCCGCCGTGCCGCGCTCGCCGAGGCCCACGCCATCGAGGGCGCCAAGGAGGGTGAGGCCGAGCAGCGCCGCCGTTCCGCGATCGCCGAGGCGATCGAGCGTGAGGGCGCGGCCGAGGCGGCGGCCATCCTGGCCCGCGGCCAGGCCGAGGCCGAGGCGATGGCGCGCAAGGCGGAGGCCTTCTCGGCGTACGGTGAGGCGGCCGTCCTCGACCTCCTCGTGAAGGTGCTGCCCCAGGTCGTCGAGGCGGCGGCCGCCCCGATGGGCTCGATCGACAAGATGACGGTCATCTCCACCGACGGCGCGTCCTCGCTGACCAAGTCCGTCGCCAGCAACGTCGCGCAGGGCCTCCAGCTCGGCACCGACCTCACCGGCGTCGACCTGGCCGGCCTGCTCTCGAAGCTGGGCGAGGCCCGCACCACCCGCCCGGTCACCGACGACAACAACAACCGCAGCGTCGAGGCCTGACCGAGCCCGGTTGCCCACCCGGATGCGGCCCGGAGGTCCGCCGCACGCACGGCGATCACCGCCGGGCCGCGTCCAGGGACATCACACGTACGCCTTCAGCTGGTTTTTTGCGACGGAACGTCGTAATGTTTGCGACAGGTCGTCGCATAAAAGGGGTCTGACGTCGTGATGAAGCAGGCAAGAAAGACGGGTACGGGCGACGAAGCCCAGAAGCTGGTCGTCGTGACCGGAGCCTCCACGGGCATGGGCGCGGCAGCCGCTCACGAACTGGCCCGCCGGGGATTCCACGTCCTGGCCGGCGTGCGGCGCGATCGTGACGGCGACGCCATCCGGGCGGCCGGCGTCGAACCGGTCATCCTCGACATCACCGAGTCCTCGCACGTGACCGCACTCGCCGCCCGGGTCGCCGCAGATCCTCGCGAGTTGCACGCGCTTGTCAACAACGCCGGCATCCAGGTGAACGGGCCTGTCGAAGCATTGCCCCTGGAGCAGTGGCGGTGGGTGTTCGAAGTCAACCTGTTCGGTCACGTCGCCGTCACCCAGGCGCTTCTGCCGGCCCTGTTGCGCAGCAAGGGCCGAGTGATCAATATCAGCTCGATCGGCGGCCGGGCCGCCATGGCCACCTACGGCGCGTACGCCGGCGCCAAGTTCGCCCTGGAGGCGGTCAGCGACTCGTTGCGCCGGGAGGTCGCGCCGCTGGGCGTACACGTTGTCGTGGTCGAGCCCGGCGGCGTCCGCACGGAGATGGCCACCCGCGGGGTCGCCACGGCGAACGACCTGGCCGCCCGGATGACACCGGAGCAGACCGAGCGCTACGGCAGTCTGGTCCGGGCGAACAACGCCTTGATGACCTCGGGCACCGCATCGGGCCTGACGGCCGAGGCCGCCGCCCGCGTCATCGTGAAGGCCGTGACGACCCGCAGACCCCGTGCCCGCTACACCGCCGGCCGGGATGCTGCCATGATCATCCCCCTGACCCGAATACTGTCCGACCGCACGCTCGACCGCGTTCTCGCCGCCAACCTGCGCCGCCACTACCCGAAGCAAGCCACCGCGTAGCCACCGGCCTCCCCGGCTGAGAGGTCACGGCACGGACGCGACCCCATCGAAGGAGGTGATCGGATGCCGCGCATCCGGGGAGTCACCATCGAGGAGCACCACGAACTGGTGTGGGCCGACCTCGCCGAGGCGATACGGCAACTGCTGCTCGAACGCGACTACGAGTCGATCACCATGGGCCACATCGCCGCCCGGGCCGGGCTGGCGCGCAACACCCTGTACAACTACGCGACCGACAAGAGCGCCCTGATCCTGGCGTTGACCGAGCGTCGAGGCCGGCCCACGGTCGAGCGGGTGACCGCCATCGCCGCGCGTTCCGAGGTGCCGGCGGCGCAGCGCATGCTGGAGATCATCCAGGAGGTCTTGGAGGCGTTCACGGACCCGGCCATGCACCTGATGTTCCGGCCCGGCACCCGCATGCCGGCCACCGAGGCAGGGGCCCGCGATGAAACCGGCCGCCGCCCGGTGCCGAAGGCGCCGGACAACCCGTTCCACGCCATCGTGGTCGCGGTGGAACACGTTGTCCGGGACGGGGTGGCGCACGGCGAGTTCCGCGACGTCGGCGACCCGCAGCTCACCGTGGAGTTGCTGTCCGGTGTCATGCGCGCCGGTGCGGAACGTATCGGCCGGGATCCGGACGCTTTCGCGGCTACGGTCCAGGCAGCGCGAGAGATGATCCTGGCTTCCCTGGCCACCCGGTAGCGCGGCCTTCGTTCGTGAAGGGGTCCGCCGGGTCGCGGCGGAATCGGCCTGGACGACTCCTGGACCGCGCCGCATCCCTGCCCCGCACGAATCAGGCGGCCAGGGTCGACGCGTGCCTGAGTTGATCGCGCCTTCCGCCCGTCTGCACAGCGCCTGGCTCGAGGCTCATGCGGAGTGGGGGCCGGGGACGCACGAGGACGGCTTCGGACTGCACCCCTCCGACGAGGTCGGCACACCGGAGGGCTTCGCCGCCTGGCTCGCCCGGCTGGCTGGGCAGAGCCACCCGGCCACGACGACCGACGTCGGCAGACACCGCTGCACGTACCGCTGGATCGTGGAGGGCGGCCGGGTGCTCGGTGGGATCGCGCTGCGCGACGGCGACGACGACTACGTCTCCTGGGCCGGACACGTGGGTTACGGCATCCGGCCCTCCGCCTCCGGGCCGGCGGTCTCGGCGGGCGCGAACGGTTTGACCGCTATCCGGCCGGGGCCGAGTGGGGAGAGCAGCAGTCGGGCGCCGGTTTCCTTGACGAACTCGTCGACGGCCTGCCGGGCGCCCTGGAAGGTGCCGTAGTCGTCGATGATCAGGACACCGCCGGGGACCAGCCGGTCGTAGAGGGACAGCAGTTCGTGCCGGGTGGACTCGTACCAGTCGGTGTCGAGCCGCAGGATCGCGATCCGCTCCGGCGCCCGGCCGGGCAGGGTGGACTCGACCGGGCCCTGGACGAAGTGGATCCGCTCCTGCGGGTACGGGATGGCCTCGAACCCCTGCCGCACGTCCTCGAGGCTGGCGACCGCCCAGATCCGGGCGGTGCGCGGCTGCTCGCTCATCAGTTCGGCGACCGGTTTCCCGCTGTAGGTGAGGTCCTTCTCGGTGGGTTCGGTCATCCCCTCGAAGGTGTCGAAGAGGTAGAGGTCGCGCTCGGTGTTCCCGATCGCGAGCAGGGTGCGCGCCACCACGTGCATGCTGCCGCCACGCCACACCCCGCACTCGACGATCGCACCCGGGATGTCGTGCTCCACGACGTAGCGGGTGGCGAGGTAGAGCGCGTACCGCTTCTCCATGCGGGTCATCGAGTACGGGTGGGCGGCGCGCAGGATCGGCACCGCCATCTCGTCGTAGTCGGCGGGGTACTTCTCCTCGCGCGACGCGGGCTTGGGGGCAGGCGCGGGCTGGGGTTTCGGCGGCGGCGGAGCGGCCACGGGTACGGGCTTGCGCCGGCCCGCCCGGACGATCCGGATGCCCAGCGTGGCCGCCAGCACCCGGTTGATCCGCCGCGGCAGGCTCATCCGGTGACCGCCGGCCCGAAGACCTTGCGCACGGCCCGTTCCGCCGCGCCGCCGTCGTCGAGGTGGCAGAACCGCTGCCGGAACCGCAGGCGCGCCTTGTCGGCCCGGTCGTCGGTGTGCGCGCCGGTGCGGAAGACGTCGAGCAGGTCGGGGTAACTGGTGGCGATCGCGCCGGGTGGCTCGGCGAACAGGTCGAAGTAGACGCCGCGGACGGTCTGGTAGGCCTGCCAGTCCGGCGCGAAGATCACGATCGGCCGGTCCAGGACGGCGTAGTCGAACATCAGCGAAGAGTAGTCGGTGATCAGCACGTCGGAGGCCAGGTAGAGATCTTCGACGACCGGGTACTCGGAGACGTCGCGGATCTCGCTGGTGCCGGTGGCCCGGGCGCTGCCCGGCTTGACGTAGAAGTAGTGCGCCCGGACCAGGACCACGTGGTCGGGGCCGAGTTGCCGGGCCAGGTCCTCGACGTCTAGCACCATCCGGTTGTCCGTGTGCCATTCGCGGTGGGTCGGCGCGTAGAGGACCACGGTCTTGTCGGCCGGGATGCCGAGCCGCTCGCGGACGGCGGCCGACTCCTCAGCGGTGGCCCGGGCCAGCCGGTCGTTGCGCGGGTACCCGACCTCGATGGTCTCGTGCCGGCACGGGTACGCGCTCGCCCAGCGTTCGGTGGTGAACGTGTTCGCGCTGATGCTGTAGTCCCAGCGGTCGGCGCGGCGCATCTGTGCCGGGAAGTCCGGGTCCTTCACCCCGCCCGGGTAGCGCACCTGGTCCAGGCCCATCACCTTGAGCGGGGTGCCGTGATGGGTCATCACGTGCACCGCGTCCTTGCGCTTGGTCGCCCAGTCCGGCCAGTTCACGTTGTTGACCAGGTACTTCGCTCGGGCCATCGCCCGGTAGTAGGCGCGGCTGCCGCTGACGACGTGGTCGACGCCGGCGGGCAGGGCGTCGACCCGGTCGCCGCGGACCGCCCAGACGCCGCGCAGCCCGGGTGCCAGCTCGCGGGCCTTCTCGTGCATCGCGGCCGGGTTGCAGGCGTAGCCGCGGTGCCAGTACGCCGAGTACAGCACCAGCGACTCGTCCGCCGGCAGCCGCAGCTGGAGCCGGTAGTACAGCTTGTACAGGGCACCCTTGGCGGACTGCAGGGGACGGCGGATCCGGCGTACCGTCCGGCGCAGTTTGCCCTTGTTGTGCAGGCGCGACCGGTTCGCGGAGCGCAGCAGCTCGAACGTCCGGTACCGGCCGGCGCCGGCGAGCCGGTGCTTGACGCCCTCGACCCCGCCCGGCGCCGGGTAGCCGCCGGCGGGCAGGTACCGCCGGTAGAGCTCGTGGGTCTTGGTGAAGAACTTCCGCCGGGCGCTGCCGTGGATCCGCTGCTTGTTGCCGAGCACGCGGAGAAGGTGCCAGATCATGTGCTGGAACAGCACCGGCCGAACGGTTTCCGGCGCGGGGCTCCACCGGTCGACCAGCTCGTGGGTGCGCTCCCAGGCCGGGAAGATCGCGAAGTGGCCCTCGCCGAGGGTGCGGGTCGCCGCACCGACCCGGCGCTGGCGGTAGGACACGCAGGCCCGGTCCAGGACGCTGATCCGCTCGGCCGCGGCCAGGACGGAGTACGTGTACGGCAGGTCCTCGTACCATCCCGGGTCGAAACCGAACTCCAGCTTGCGCAGCAGCTCCCGCCGGACGATCTTGTTCCAGGCCACGTGCAGGACACCGATCACCGGAGTCCAGGTGTGCAGGGCGAACACGTCAGGCGCCTCGCGGTAGACCTTGCCGGCCGTGCTGGCGCGCACCTTGCCGGTCCAGGACTCGCGCACCCAGTCGACGAGCAGCACGTCGGATCCGGTCTCGCGCAGCCGGGTCGCGACCGCGGCCAGGGCGCCCGGGGTCAGCCAGTCGTCGCCGTCGAGGAACCAGACGTATTCACCGGTGGCGTGCTCGAGGCCGATGTTGCGGGCCGGTCCCTGCCCGACGTTGGTCTTCAGGGTCACCACGTTCAGGCGCGAGTCGGTGGCCGCGTACTCGGCGAGGATGTGGCCGCTGGCGTCGGGCGACGCGTCGTCGACCGCGACGACCTCCACGTCGGTGAACGACTGCTCAAGAATGGAGTCCAGGCACTGGCGCAGGTATCCCTGCACACCGTGGACCGGGACGATAACACTGATGAGAGCCACTTCGACCACCTTCGGCTCAGCCGGGGACACCGGCCGGTTGTGCGACCAGCACGGACTGGAAGGGGGAAGCTATCAAGAATCCGATGAATATTCATCTCCCCTTCCCAGGCCGGCTGCCGTTTCCCGATAGCGGGGGGCCCGGCTCAGCGCCGTAGCGGCCGCACCGCGCCCTCGACGCTGCGCAGGACCAGCCGCAGCACCTCGTGCCGGGAGGCGCCGGGCTCGGCCAGATAACTCCAGCCCGCGTAGAGCTGGGACCAGATCAGGCTCTGCACCCAGTCCGGCGGAAGGTCCGGGTCGATGCTGCCGTCGGCGTAGCCGCGCCGGACCATCGCGGCGAACTCGGGGTCGCAGGAGCCGCCCGGGCCGTTCTCGTCGTCGTGGTCGTTCTGGCCGTGCTTGTCGGTCTTGTCGTCCTTGTTGTCCTTGTCGTGTGCCGGTTCCGCGGAGTCGCCGGGTCCCTGGTCGCCGGGCCCCTGGTCGCGGAAGAGCAGGGATAGCACGTCGCCGAGGTCGAAGTACTCCTGGCAGAGCCGGCGCACCGCGTCGGCGCCGGTGTCGTCAGCGATCCGGGCCCGGAGGCGGGCCCGCACGAGCCGGGACTCCGCCTCGGCCTGCATCGCGGCGACCAGGTCGCCGCGCTCGGGGAAGTAGCGGTGCAGGGTGGTGCGGCCGACGTCGGCCGCGGCGGCCACCTCACCCAGCGACGCGGCCGGGTTGCGGGACAGGATCGTGATAGCGGCGTCCAGGATCGCCTGCCGGGTCCGTGCGCGGCTGCCGGTCGGGGCGGTGGTCATTGGCACAGAATAACGCTTGCCCAGAATGGAACATTAGTGTTCCACTCTGGGTATGTCGGATACCACGAGACTGGGAACCCTTCTCGCCGTGCTGCGCCCGCACCGGCGCACCATGCTCCTCGGCCTCGTCCTCGGCCTCGTCGGCAACGCCGCCGGCCTCGCCACCCCGATGGTCACCAAGTGGGTGCTCGACAGCTTCAGCGGCGGCGTCGACCTGGCCCGCCCGATCGCCGTGCTCGCCGGCCTCGTCGTCGTCGGCGCGGTCATCACCCTCTGGCAGTGGATCCTGCTCGGTACCCTCGCCGAACGCATCGTGCTGGACGCCCGGGCCTCGATCATCGGCCGTTACTTCCGGGCCCGCGTCGGTGACCTCCAGGCCCGGCCCACCGGCGAACTGGTCACTCGCGTCACCTCGGACACCGGTCTGCTGCACGAGGCGTCGAGCAGCATCATCGGCCTGATCAACGCCGGGATCGGCCTGATCGGCACCCTGATCCTGATGGCCGTGCTCGACCTGACCCTGCTCGCCTGCACCCTCGGCGCCGTCGTCGTGATCGCGGTGCTGATGGCGATGCTGCTGCCCAGGATCGGAGTGGCGCAGACCGCTGCACAGGAGGCAGTCGGCAAGCTCGGGGCCAACCTGGAAGGATCGTTGCGGGCCATCCGTACGGTCAAGGCAAGCCGGGCCGAAGCCCGCCAGAGTGACCAGATCGTGGGTAACGCGCGCGACGCCGCCGCGCACAGCGTGCGGGCCGCCAAGGTCGCGGCAGTGGTCTGGACGACGTCCTTCGCCGGCATCAACATGGCGATCATCGTGATCCTCGGCGTCGGCGCGTGGCGCGCCAACGCCGGCCTGCTCGAAGTCTCCAGCCTGGTCGCGTTCCTGCTCTACGTGTTCCAGCTGATGGGCCCGATCAGCGAACTCACCCAGAACCTGACCGCCCTGCAGGCCGGCATCGCCGCCGCCGGGCGGATCAACGAACTGGACAGCATCGCGCTCGAACCGCACAGCGGCGGCAGCCCGGCAACGGCGGGCGGCGACTCCGGCGCGAACGGTCCGATCCTGGCCCTGCGGGGCGTCACCGCGCGGTACGGCCCGGACGCCCCGCACGCCGTCGACGGCATCGACCTGGAGATCCCCCGGCAGGGTCACACCGCGGTCGTCGGTCCGTCCGGCGCCGGCAAGACCACGCTCTTCTCCCTGCTGCTGCGCTTCCTCGAACCCGAGCGCGGCCAGATCCTGCTCGACGGCCGCCCCTACGCGCGGTGGACGCACGAGGAGGTCCGGTCCCGGCTGGCCTACGTCGAGCAGGAGACCCCGGTGGTGCCCGGCACCATCCGCGACAACCTGCGCTTCACCCACCCCGACGCCACCGACGACGAGCTGCGCGCCGTGCTGCGGTCCGTCCGCCTCGACGACAAGATCGACGAACTGCCCGACGGCCTGGACACGTCCCTGACCTCCACCGGCGTCTCCGGCGGCCAGCGCCAGCGGATCGCCCTGGCCCGGGCCCTGCTGCGCACCCCCGACGTGCTGCTGCTCGACGAGGCCACCGCCCAGGTCGACGGCCTCACCGAAGCCGCCGTCCAGGACTGCATCCGCACCCGGGCCGCCACCGGCGCCGTCGTGACGATCGCCCACCGCCTCTCCACCGTCCTCGACGCCGACCGCATCATCGTGATGGACGAGGGCCGGATCCGGGCCCAGGGCACCCACACCCAGCTGTACGCCTCCGACGACCTCTACCGCCGCCTGGTGGAAGCCCTCCGGATAGCCGCCGACCAACCGGCGACCGACGCGCTCCACCTCGCCCCCGACCAGCCGGCAGCGGTGTAAGGCATGCGCCTGATCCCGTTCCTGGCCGTCCGCGGCCCCTGGCTGGACTCCGACGTGACAGTGGTTCATCGCGCCCTGCGGCACTACCACGCCAATCCGGCACACCGGGTCGAGCTGACCGGCGAGGCCGCCGTCGACCGCGTCACCCACGACCGCCTCTTCCCGGCCTGAGCCGCCCTCTTCCCAGCCTTCGCCGCACTTTTCCGGCCGGAGCCGCCGTCTTCCCGGCCTGGGCCGCATTCTTTCCGGCCCTGATCCGCGTCGCTCGCGGGCGGGCATGGGCTTGGGTAGTCACGGCTCCGGCCGGTCCGGCGGGTGCGGTGCTTCGGCCAGGGCGGGCCGGTGCCGCCTGATCCAGGCCTCCACTTCGGCGGAGTCCCAGAGCTTGCCCAGCTTGAGCACCTGGTAGGGCGGCGGGAAACCCGGGTGGGCGACGATCTGATAGATCCGCTGACGGGACACCCGCAGACGGGTACGGATCTCGCCACTGCTCATCAGAACCGGTTTGTACACGTCGTGAGACTAGTTGTTATGGGACTAGATCAGTACGTCGCCCGCCCGTAAATCACCGGGTCGTGTGGCGCGAGCCCGCGGTGTTCACCGGGAAACCTCGGCGGCCGGCCGCAGCACGGTCCGGCTCAGCGTGGCGACGGCCTCGCGGCCGGCCCGGTTGGCACCGATGGTGGACTGGGACGGTCCGAAACCGATCAGGTGGACGCGTGGTTCGGCGGCGACCTGGGTGCCGCGCATCGGGATGCCACCGAGCGGGCCGCGCAGCCCGAGCGGATCCAGGTGGGCCAGGGCGGCCCGGAAGCCGGTGGCCCAGAGGATCACGTCGACCTCGGTCAGGGTGCCGTCGGCCTCGCGCACCCCGTACGGCTCGATCGCCGTGAACATCGGCCGGCGCACCAGCGCGCCGCGATCCCGGGCCGCGCGGGCGTAGTCGGTCCAGATCAGGCCGGTGTAGCTCACCACGCTGGCGGACGGACGCCCCGCCTCGACGTCGGCGGTGACCTTCGCGACGGTGGCTCGCCCTTCCTGCTCGCTGCGGAAGGCGTCGAGGAAGACCGGTTCCCGCCGGGTGTACCAGAAGGTGGTGGCGACCCGGGAGATCTCCTCGAGCAGCTGGACGGCGGAGATGCCACCGCCGACGATCGCCACGCGCCGTCCGGCGAACGAGCTCGCGTCGTCGTACTCCTGGGTGTGCAGCTGACGCCCCCGGAAGGTGTCCGCGCCGGGATAGCCGGGCCGCAGCGGGTTGGTCCAGGTCCCGGTCGCGTTGATCACGGCCCGGGTCAGCCAGTCGCCGTGGTCGGTGCGGACGAGGAGCCGGTCGTCGCCGGCCAGGCCGGAGACCGCGTCGCCGGCGGGGTGTCCGTCCGCAGGGTGTCCGTCGGCGGGGTGTCCGCCTGCAAGGTGTCCGTCGGCGGGGTGTCGGCCGGCGAGGTGTCCATCGGCAGGGTGTTCGTCGGCGCGGTGGACGGACCGGACCCGGACCGGGCGCAGGATCGGCAGCTGGAAGGCCTTCTCGTAGGCGGCGAAGTACCGGGGGATCGCGACGCTGCTCGGCTCCGCGGGATCGATCTCCGGCTTCGGCATGCCGGGCAGGTCGAAGATGCCGTTGACGGTCGCCATCCGCAGCGAGGGCCAGCGGTGCTGCCAGGCGCCGCCTGGGCCGGTCTCGGCGTCGAGCACGGCGAACGGGCCGATGCCGCGGCGCTGGAGGTGATGGGCGGCGGAGAGTCCGGCCTGCCCGGCCCCGATCACGATCACTTCCGCCTCGCGGGTCATCCCGGCCCTCCTGCCATTGCTTGCTATGTCAAGCAACCGAAGGGTACTCCGCGAAATTCCCGCTGCCATAATTGAACCGGGGCGGCCGGAAATCCGTACCCAAGGAAATCGGATCGTCAAAATAAGGGGTTCGCATTGCCTGCGGGGCGGCGTGTCATTGAGCCGAAGGTTCTGTTGCGCGGAGCGGTGATGCACTACTTGCATCATTCCGGGCTCGACATGGACCTTCTGGCCGAGGAATTGGCGATCAGCCGGGCCACTCTCTATCGGGCGGTCGGCAGCCGGGACGCGCTGCTCGGCGAAGTCTTCTGGGCGATCGGCCGGCTGCTGCTCGACGAGGCCCGCGAAGAAGCGGAGGGTCACGGAGCGGACCGGGTCATCGCGGTGTCCCGCCAGTTCGCCGAGCTGATGTGCACGGCACAGCAGCTGCGGGAGTTCGTCGCGGCGGAACCGCACACCGCGGCACGCGTGCTGATCACTCCGGTCACGGAGGTGCAGGCCAAGGCGGTGGCCGCGCAACTGGAGATCTTCCGGGAGTCGGGGCTGACCGGTGGTGACGAGACCGATCTGCGCCGTCGTGCGTACCTCTATGTCCGTCTGATCGAATCGGTCGTGCACAGCGAACTGCTCGGCATGCCGGGAGTGGACTTCCACCTGGCCGAGCCGGCCCTGCGAGCCCTGCTCCCGGCAGCCGAACCTGTCAGAGTGTGAAGTTGTCGCAGGTGTTGCGGTACTCCTGGACGGCCGTGCTGGTGCCGGGGCCGGGGCAGACGAACTGCTTGTAGCGGGTGTCGTTGTCCACGAACAGCTTCAGCCAGGAGATGCTGAACTTCGCGATCGTGGTGTTCGGCGTGTTAGGGGCGAAGTGGCTGGCGCCGTTGAGCTCCAGGTACGCCTTGCCCGGCGACGCCGGCAGGCTCTGGAAGAACGGCTCCGAGTGGCTGCGCACCGACGCCACCGTGTCGTTCTCGGCGCCGATGATCAGCGTCGGCACGGCGTTCGTCCGGAACGACTTGGTGACGTTCCACGGGGTCAGCGGGATCGCGGCCTGCAGCGACGGCCGGCTCTTCGCCGCCTCCAGGGTGCCGCCACCACCCATCGAGTGACCCATCACGGCCACCCGCGTGGCGTCGACCCGGGTCCGCACGCTGCTGTTCTTGGTCAGGAAGTCGGCGGCCGCGAGCAGCTGCCGGCCGCGGCTCGCAGGCTGGTCGGACGTCGTGGTCGTGTCGATGTTGAAGACCACGAAGCCCTGCGAGGCGATGCGCGGCGCCAGCCAGGCCATGCTGGACTTACGGGCGGTGAACCCGGGTGCGATCACCACGGCGCCGAACGTGCCGGCGCTGGTGTCGGTCGGGAAGTAGATGTCACCGCCACCGAAACCGCTTGCTGCGGTACGGGTGACAGCCGTCTGGGAGACCGCGAACGGACCGCGGGTCGCCTCGATGCTGCTGTTGGACGGTGCCGGACCCTTCTCGAAGGACGCGGTCGCCGCGTCGGCGTTCGGGATGAGGGTGACAGCGGCCGCACCTAGCGTCACGGCGGCCAGCGCTCCGGCGATCGCCGGCGCACGCCGGATACGGCGTGCGGGCTTGCGTGTTGCGGTGTTCGGGGACAAGACCGTCTCCTCTGTCGAATCGGGGGAACAGTGCGACGACCGTGATTCGGTCGTCATCACTCGCGAATGGATTCTTGAGGTACGGCAAAGAACATCACAATGGGGTTGCGGCGTTCTGAGACGGGGGTCCGGACACCGGGCCAGGAATCGCGCAAATTGGATTTTCCGGGGCGCGACATCGATAATCTTAAAGCATTGTATGGAATTTGGAGCGCTCCCATAAGTGTTTTCCGGGGAGCGTGGTGCGCGGGGTTTCCGGGAATGTGCCGGGGGAATCGGCGTCCAGTGGGGCCAGGGTGGTGCGTCAACACGCGCCGGCGCCGGCCGGGTCGCGGCCGCGACAGTGGCCGTGGCGGTGGCCGCGACAGTGGCGGTGGCCGTGGCCGTGGCCGTAGCGGTGGCCGTGCTCGTTGAGGTCCGGCGACCGTATGCGCTGGTCGGCCGACTGGCTCCCGCTCATGGTCGTCAAGGACGCGTTCCGGTGACCGTAGACGCAAGATCGGCCGACCCTGATCAAGGGCAGTAGCGCAGAGGGACCCCGCCCAGCCCTTCGACCTGCCGGGCGTGGGACGGAGGGGAGCCGCAGGCCAATCCCGCTGGCCGGCTGTCACTCATGGCTGGTCTGGGGCGGTTTTGGTGACCGTGGCTGACAGCCGGCGCGGTCGGCTGTCACTGGTGGCTGGTCTGGGGCGGTTTTGGTGACCGTGGCTGACAGCCGGCGCGGTCGGCTGTCACTGGTGGCTGGTCCGGGGCTGTGTTGGACCGTGGCTGGCAGCTGGGCCTGGCTGGCTGTCACTCATGGCTGGTCTGGGGCGGTTTTTGTGACCGTGGCTGACAGCTGGCCTGGTCGGCTGTCACTGGTGGCTGGTCCGGGGCGGGTTTTGTGACCGTGGCTGACAGCCGGGCGTGGCCGGACAGGGCGTGATCGGGCCGCGCGGTGTGACGGGCGGCCCGATCA
>NZ_JAHWGU010000247.1 GCF_020873875.1 Actinoplanes sp. DH11 | reverse complement strand
CATACACGGCCGCGAAAACCGGATACGCCTGATACAGGCCCTCACCCATGCCGGCGAACTGCGCACCCTGACCCGGGAACAACACACCCAGCTTGCCGTCAGCCACCCGCACGACATCCAACGGCGCGGACACATCAGTCACCACAGCCCGATACGGCAACAACGCCCGCGTCGTAGCCAACGAGAACCCGACATCAACAGGATC
>NZ_JAHWGU010000246.1 GCF_020873875.1 Actinoplanes sp. DH11 | reverse complement strand
ACGGCAAGCTGGGTGTGTTGTTCCCGGGTCAGGGTGCGCAGTTCGCCGGCATGGGTGAGGGCTTGTATCGGGCGTATCCGGTTTTCGCGGCCGTGTATGACGAGGTGGTCGCGGCGTTCGGGTTCGACATCGATGCCGCGAGGCTGGACGAGACGCGGTTCACTCAGGCGGCGTTGTTCGCGGTTGAGGTGGCCACGTTCCGGTTGTTGCAGTCGTGGG
>NZ_JAHWGU010000024.1 GCF_020873875.1 Actinoplanes sp. DH11 | reverse complement strand
CGCTGGTGCCGGGCAGTCACCCACGGATGCCCCGCCGCCCAGCTGTCACCCACGGCTGCCCCACCGCCCGCGAAACAGCCATCCGTGACAGCCCGGCACCAGCGGCTGTCACCCACGGCTGATTGTCGCGACCCGGAACAGCCGTACGTGACAGCCGGCTTCGGTGGGACAACTCGATCGACACCAGAGCCACCGCCCGGCCGTCACCCACGGCCGCCCCACCACCCGGCTGTCACCCACGGCTGCCCCACCGCCCGCGAAACAGCCATCCGTGACAGCCCGGCACCAGCGGCCGTCACCCAGCTCTGGCAGCGCCGAAAACGATGGCTCAGACTCTGACGCGCCCCTGGTGTCGCTGTGCGCTGGGGCGGTCCCTCGCGAGGGACCGCCCCAGGCGCAGCAGGTCGGCAGCAATCGATGGGGTCCGCGCCAGTCAAGGGGCCCAGGGCGCCACCACGTTCCAGCTGCTGTCGGCGGAGAGCTGTTGCGGCCGGTCGGAGCCCGAGCCGGCACCGGAGGCGATCCATGCCTGGGATTCGAAGTGCCGCAGGAAGGTGCCCGGGAAGTTGATCGACTCGAAGGTCACGCCGGTGCCGCCCACGCCGGGCCGGGCGCAGAACGTGGCGTCCGCCGCGAACAGCGCCGAGCCGTCGTTGGGTGCCAGCCGGATCCGCGACGCCGCGTGCCGCAGGTACTGGCCGGGCGCGTTCACCGCCTCGAAGGTGTAGCAGGACGTGTCGGCCAGACCGCGCCGCAGCGTGAACGTCGCGTCGTTTTTCAGCAGCGCCGCGCTGCCCGCGCCGACCGGTTCGGTCCAGCCCAGGCTGTCGGCGTGCCGCAGGTGGCGGTCGGTGAGGCCCCACGTGGTGACCTGCAACGACCGCCGCACGTCGAACGGCAGGATGACCGAGCTGCGCCACAGCGCCGGCGCGGACACCTCCCAGGTGGCGTCGGCCGCGAGCGAGCCACCGGTGTCCGCGTCGATGCGTACCTCGTCGTTCGTGTGCCGCAGGTAGCGGCCGGGCTGGTTGGCGGCTTCGAACGAGATGCCGCCGGCGGCCAGGCCGGGACGCGCGCACCAGGTCGCGTCGGCCGCGAAGGTGCCGCCGGTGGGCGCGTCCAGGCGGACCCGGGAGGCGGCGTGCCGCAGGTAGCGGCCCGGGAAGTTCACCGACTCGAACGAGTGGCAGCGCGGGTCGGTGAGGCCGGCGACGGTGCGGAACGAGGCGTCCTGCCGGGCGCCGTCCCCGCTTATCACGTCGGTCCGGGCCAGCGAGCCGGCGTGCCGCAGGTGCCGGTCGGTCCAGCCCGGCGTCGTCACCCGGAACGACCGGACGTGGCCCAGGGTCAGCGGTACCGCCGCGTTCTGGTGGCGCGACGCGTTGATCAGGTTGGTGAGGGCGGTACGCACCTGCCCGGTGTCCACCTTCTGGATCCGCCGGTCGTAGGTGAACAGCCCGTTGTACTCCCCCTCCACGTCGGTGATCTCGGTGTAGACGAACCCGGACAGCCCCTTGGTGGTCATCAGCCGTTCCGAGTCCCGGATCATCCCGGTCAACCGGTCGTTCAGGTGCGCCGCGCCGGACATCTGCTCGTAGGCGAAGAACTGCCCGTTCGGGCTGTACTCATGACCCGGTGTACGCAGCCCCAGCCCGCCGAACTCGCCGAGGACCGACACCCGGGTGGCGCTCGGCCGTGGCGCGTCCGGCCCGGTGTAGACATGCCAGTCGATCATGTCGCCGGTGCCGGGGTCGCCCTTGGAGGCGCAGCAGTTGTAGCCGCTGTGCGCGTTCATCAGCCGGGTCGGGTCGTACGCCTCCAGCATGGTCGTGATCCGCTGGGTCTCGGCCAGGTTCCATTCGCCCCAGCCCTCGTTGAACGGCACGTACGTGACGACCGACGGGAAGGCTCGGTGCTCGTCGACGATCTCCCGGGCCTCGGTCTCGAACTGGGCGATCTGCGCGGCCGACTTGGTGTCGTCGCCACCGGACGGGATGTCCTGCCAGACGAGCAGGCCCAGGCGGTCGGCGTGGTGGTACCAGCGGGCCGGCTCCACCTTGATGTGTTTGCGGACCATGGTGAAGCCGAGGTCCTTGTGCTTCTGCAGGTCGAAGGCGAGGGCCGCGTCGGTGGGCGCGGTGTAGAGCCCGTCCGGCCAGAACCCCTGGTCCAGGGTCCCGGCGTGGAAGATGAACTCGCCGTTGAGGGTGGGCCGCAGCACCCCGCCGACCATCTTCTTGCCGACCTCGCGCATCCCGAAGTAGGACGTCACCTGGTCGACGGTGGCGCCGGCACTGTTGCGCAGCGTGACCCGCAGGTCGTGCAGGAACGGGTCGCCGGGGTTCCACAGGCGCGGGTTCGGCACCGGGACGGTGAACTCGGTGAAGCCACCGGTGGCGGTGCCGACGACCGTGCCGCCGGCGAGCGCCTCGGCGACCACGGTGTGACCGCTCACGGTGCCGCGACTGAACACGCGGACCCGGACGTTCTGCGCGCTGATGTTCGGATAGATGTCGACCGACCAGATCGACGAGGCGGGTGTCGGTTCCAGCCACACCGTCTGCCAGATGCCGGAGGTCGGTGTGTAGAAGATGCCGCTCGGGTTGTTCACCTGCTTCCCGGCGGGCTGCTCCTCCCCGCGACCGTCGGTCGGGTCGTAGACGCGTACCACTATCTCGTTGTTTCCGCTGGTCAGCTGCGGGGTGATGTCCACTTCGAAGCGGTCGTAACCACCCTTGTGCGCGGTCACCAGGGTGCCGTTGATCCAGACGGTGGCCTCGAAGTCGACCGCGCCGAAGTGCAGTTGCACCCGCCGGCCGGTCCACGCGGACGGGACGGTGAACGTGCGGCGGTAGAACATCAGGTCACGGTTGTCGTTGCGCATGATCCCGGAGAGGGCGGACTCCACCGGGTACGGGACGAGGATGCGTTCCGGCAGCGTCTGCCCGAGCGGCGGCGCGGCGTTGCGGTTGACGTTCCCGGCGGCGTCGGTGGCCGGGTTGAGGAACTGCCACTCGCCGTTGAGCGACTGCCAGTCCGGCCGCGTCATCTGCGGTCGCGGGTACTCCGGCAGCGGGTTCGTGGTGGAGACCTGGCTGGTCCAGGGTGTGCTGAGCGGCGGGGTCTTGGGTTCGACGGCGGCGGAGACGGGGGTGGTCGCGGCGATCACGCCGCCGGCGGCAAGGGTGAGAGCCGCGAGGGTACGGGTGAGGAGCTGACGCATCGGACTCCTTCTCCGGGCGCGGCCGCACGCAACGGCATTGCGGGACCGCGGGGACGGGTGAGCGGTGGATGGCGCACCGGGAGGACACCGGAACCCAGCAGAGACGAACGACTCCGCTCAGGGTTGAACACATTCACCCATCGACGTTTATCGACTGTCAAGAGTCCTGACTGTTTCCGGGACAAGCCGACGGCCCGCCCCGGAAACCGGGACGAGCCGCCGCGTGATGCCGCTGCCTGATGCCGCCGGGCCGGCCGCCCTGGATGCCGCTGGGCCGGCCGCCGCGGGGTGCCGCCGGGACGGCCGCCGTGGGCGCCGCCGGGCCGTCGTGCGGTGCCGCCAGGGCGTTGTCAGCGGGTGAAGAGGCGCAGCGGGATCGCGTCGGCCATGGCCTGCATGCCGGCGTCGCCGGGGTGCAGGTGGTCGCCACTGTCGTACGCGGGGAGCATCCGCAGCGGCCGCGCCGGGTCCCGCACCGCCCGGTCGAAGTCGATCACGCCGTCCCACTCGCCGCCGGTCCGGATCCACCGGTTCACCGCCTGGCGCTTCCGCTCGTTGGCCGCGGTGTAGTAGCCGGGGATCGTGGTGTCCTCGAACGGCGTCAGCGTCGCGCCGTAGATCGTCAGGCCGCGCTCGTGCGCCCGGGCGATCAGCTGCCGGTACCCGGCGATCAGGTCGTCGACGCTCACCTCCTCGGTGACCGGCGAGGTGGAGCCGGGCTGGCCGATGTCGTTGATGCCCAGCAGCACCACCACGCACCGGGCGCCCGGCTGCGCGGCCACGTCCCGATCGAACCGGCTCAGCGCGCTGTCGCCGAAGAGCGGGCCGAGCCCGGCGAACGGCGTGCCCGCCAGGGTGTTGCCGTCGTGCAGAATCCGGTTGCCGCCGATGCCCTTGTTCAGCACGCCGAGGTGCCGCAGTGACCGGTCGGCCTGCAACCGGCGCGCCAGCAGGTCCGGCCAGCGCCGGTTCGCGTCGACCGTGGTGATCGCGCCGTCGGTGATCGAGTCGCCGAACGCCACCACAGAGCCCGCCCGCGCCGGCACGGCGGCCCTCACCCCGGAAGCCGGACGCGCCGCGTCGGCGGCACTCACCCCGGAAGCCGGACGCGCCACGTCTGCGGCACTCACCCCGGAAGCCGGACGCGCCGCGACGCTCACCCCGGAGAGGAAGTGCCAGGAGGTCGTCTCGGTCGCCCCGGCCAGCACGGGAGCCCGGGTGACGTCACCGGCGGCGACGAAGTTGCGCTGGAACGCCGAGCCGTGCACCGTCGCCGCCGGGGTGCGCCGGGGCAGGTGGATGCTGATCACCAGGTCGGAGAGGGCCGGGACGGAGAGCCGTACCGGGTCGCTCAGCGCGGGCGCGCCGGGCGGGATCGTGAAGGCGGACCGGCCGCCCACCGTGAGCGCCCGATCGGTGCCGGGCTGGATCTCCGAGCCGGTCGCCCCGGCCGGGCGGCGGGCGACGCGGGCCGCACCGACGACGAGGGGTTCGGTGCCGTACTCGTTGGACAGCCGCACCCGCACCTCACTGCCGGCCGTGCTGACACGCACGATCTGCCGCAGCGTCTGATCGGTGAACACGGTCGCGGGCTGTGGTGGCAGCGCCGCCCCGGTCACCGCCGTGCTCCAGGTGCCCACCCAGGACGGGCTGCCACCTGTCGCGCCGGCCGGCGCGCTGAGTGCCGAGGTCGCGGCGAGCGCCGCGACGAGCAGGGTGAAGAGCCGCCGCATGGGGCCCACCTCCGAGACGTGATGGCCGGAATGCCACCCGCCAGAGGATCCCGGACAGTGACACATGTCAATGCAATGGCGCCCGGTCCGCGTCGAGCGGTCGGTTACCGGCGGCCAGCGGTCGCCGGCGGTGCCGGGCCGACGTGACCGCCGGCCCATAGCATCCCCATGCAACGCGAAGGTTTCCTCCAGGTAGGCCCGCTACGCTCCAGCCGTCCGCACAGGCAAGACGGGCAAAACGCTGCACAGAGACTGGTCGGACCGGGGAGCGAGCATGAGGCGACGGCGTTACCTGAGCTGGTTGCTGCCCGCGTGCATCCTCGCCGTGACGGTCGGCGTCGTGGGTGGCATCGCGTGGCTGGCCAGCCGCCTCGTCGACACCGGCCCGCAGGGCGAAGGCCAGATCACCGGCGGCCGGCCGTGCGTCGCGACCGTCCGATCGGTCTCGGACACCAACGTCAGGTTCGACAACGACAGCATCTACCACGTCGACCTGCGGGTGCAGCCGGACGACGGCTCCGCGGCCTACGACGCGAGCGTGCGCGACGCCCTCACCGCCCCGGTCGCCGGCCTGGTCAAGGCCGGCGCCACGTTCCGCTGCGTGAGCGACCACGACGACCACACCCGCGTCGAGGTCTTCTGGACCGGGTGACGGCTCAGGAGAAGAGACCGGCGTAGGCGTTGAGCGCCGGCTGCCCACCCAGGTGCGCGTAGAGCACTGTCGAATCCCGGCCGATCTCGCCCCGGCCGACCAGGTCGATCAGGCCGGCCATCGACTTGCCCTCGTAGACCGGATCGGTCACCATGCCCTCGGTCCGGGCGGCGAGCCGCATCGCCTCCAGGGTCGCGGCGTCCGGGATCCCGTAGACGCCGGCGTGGTAACGCTCGTCCAGGACGATCTCCTCCTCGGTCAGCTCCCGCTCGACGCCGATCAGCGACGCGGTCGCGCGGGCGATCCGGGCCACCTGGTCGCGGGTCTCCACCGGCTTGGCCGAGCCGTCGATGCCGATCACCCGCCGCGGCCGGCCGCCGGCCGCGGCGAACCCGGCGATCATGCCGGCCTGCGTGCTGCCGGTGACCGAGCAGACCACGATCGTGTCGAAGAAGACGCCGAGCTGACGCTCCTGCTCGATCACCTCGTGGGCCCAGCCGGCGAACCCGAGCCCGCCGAGCCGGTGGTCCGAGGCACCGGCCGGGATGGCGTACGGCGTACCCCCGCCGCTTGTGACCTCGGCGATGGCCGCGTCCCAGCTCTCCTTGAAGCCGATGCCGAAGCCGGCCTTGACCAGCCGCACGTCCGCACCCGCGAGCCGGCTGATCAGGATGTTGCCGACCTTGTCGTAGACGCTGTCCGGCCAGTCCACCCAGCTCTCCTGCACCAGCACGCACTTGAGGCCGGTGGCGGCGGCGACCGCGGCGACCTGGCGGGTGTGGTTCGACTGGACGCCGCCGATCGAGACGAGCGTGTCGGCGCCCTGCGCGAGCGCGTCGGCCACCAGGTACTCCAGCTTGCGGGTCTTGTTGCCGCCGTAGGCGATGCCGGAGTTGCAGTCCTCCCGCTTCGCCCAGACGGCCGCGCCGCCGAGATGCCTGGTCAGCCGGTCCAGGCGGTGCACCGGCGACGGGCCGAACAGCAGCGGGTGGCGGGGAAAATCGGCGAGCGGCATGACGACTCCTAAAGGTTGACGCTGTGGTGCAGGTGACCCCAGATCTCCGCGTTCACCGCGATGGCCCGCGCCTCGTCGCGCGCGGCCAGGGCCTCGATGAGTTCGTCGTGCAACCGCACCGACCGGGCGGCCTGCGGCGAGGTGAACAGCAGGCGCTCGGCACGCCGCACCATCGGGGTGTACCGCTCGACGGTGCCGGTGGCCGCGGTGTTGCCGCAGGCCAGCAACGGGATCGCGTGCACCTCGTCGTCGGCGTCCAGGGCCGCCTCGACGTCACCGGCGGCGACCGCGGCGGCGAACCGGGCGTTCGCCTGCCGCATCCGCTCCACCTGGTCGGCGGTCATGCCGCCGGCCACCGCCCGGACGGCCAGGTCGTGCATCGCCCCGACCACCGCGGCCGCGTCCTCGACGTCCTTCGTGACGACCTCGGTGACCCGGGTCCAGCTCTGCGGTTTCGTCTCGACCAGACCTTCACCGGCCAGCCGGGCCAGCGCCTCCCGGACCGGCGCACGAGACAGGCCGAGCCGCCCGGCGAGTTCGTCGGGACGCAGCGCCGTCCCGGGCGCGAGCGTCCCGTCCACGATCGCGCCGCGCAGCCGCCCGTAGGCCGCGTCCCGCAGCAGGTGCCGTCCGATGCTCTCCACACTGAAATGTTAGATACCAGCCGAGCTTGAACACAAGGCCCCGAGTACGGCCAACGGCCGTCGACCTACCGCATTGGCTGCCGCCGAGAGCGCCCGGCAGAGGCGTGGCCCGCTCCGGTCATGCCGTCCTCGCCGGTGCCACGCGGCCGGCCAGAGCGGCGGCCAGGGCGCTCACGCCGAAGATGACGGTCATGAAGGCCGGCGCAAGGAAGCCCAGGCCGATCAGCGGATCGCCCTGCCCGGCCGTCGTATCGCGTTCGATGATCTGCCAGGGGACCCAGAACTGCGGGATCACTGCGGCGGCCAGGAAGGCCACGGCCAGCCTCGGCCGGCGGTGGGACGCCACGGTTACCGGCAGGAACAGCCCGAACGCCGCAAGCCACCAGGGCGCGTTCGCCCACTCGTTCCGGAAGGAGCCGGGTTTCGCCTCGACGACGCCCTCGGCGGCCGCCAGGGAGATCACTGCGAGGACGGCGGAGACGGCGAAGATGCCCGCGATCACGGCTGTGGCGGCAAGATGGTCCCGCAGCGACGAGACGGCACGGTTCATCCGACAAGGATCATCAATGGGCGACGGCGTGTCCAGACCGCCACGGCCCGAAGTCCGCCGGCACAGACCGGCTGTGGCAGGCCAGCTCCTGGAGATGGATATGGGTGCCACGTTGTGCACCTGCGCTCGGCCAGCGGCCACTTGATGCCTCTAGAGCAGTTGTCCTCGGCTCGCCGGAGTTGAGTCAGCGGCCGCGGACGACAGCGAAGAACAGCAGCATCAGGATGAAGCCGAACCAGAAATTCCAGATCGAGTTCAGCCGGTAGTAGCCCTTGACGGGTTTGCCGCCGCGCTCATGCGGCTTGACGAACGGCACGACAGACTCCTCGACGCAGGCGATCACTCGGTGATCGCATCACCGCTATGGACGGTCGCCATAGTCGCATCCACGTACGACAATTTCGTGCACCGCGGAGAGATCAGCGAAACGCACGGGGCGGCCGTCCCCACTTGCGGTGGCCCGGAAGGTCGAGGTGCTTCCGAAAGCTCAAGGGAGCCCGGCGATGGCGTCATTGCTCAAATAGACACGCAAAAGCATCAGGGCATCCGACTTGCCGCGAATCGGACGCGCCTGCCCGTATCAGGTTCGGTGGCCTGGATGCACATGACCGAACGGCGGACGTCGATGTCAGATTTCTGACAATGAAGCCATAGATCGCCTTCAGCGGAAGTGTCAGACCCTCGCTCTACAGTCGGCAAGCAGTTACATACGTGCCGCCGCGACGGATGACGCGAGGAAGGTGATCATGGCCAGAAGGAGACGTACGGCTCGTCGTGTCAGCTCGGAAACCGTCTGGTGGCTGGCAGGAGCGGTCCTGGTGGGTGTCAGCGTCGTCGTGCAATTGGTCCAACGGCACCCAGTGGCTGCGTCCCTGATCGCGGCGGTCGTCCTAGCAGCAGCGTGCGGGGGCGGGTGGTTGTGGGTGCAGCGGTCGCGGCGGCTGGCGCAGCAGGAGCGTACGGTCGCCGTCACTGACGTCATGTCCGGCTCGGAGTTCGAGCACTGGGTGGCCCGCTTGATGCGGGCCAGCGGGTGCCGTCGGGTGCGGGTGTCCGGCGGCGCCGGCGACATGGGTGCCGACGTGACAGGGTATGCCCCGGACGGCCGGCGGCTGGTGGTGCAGTGCAAGCGGTACAGCGCGAAGGTCGGCAGTCCCGAGGTGCAGCGCTTCGCCGGAACCGCCCGCCACATCCACGACGCGGACGTGGCGTTGCTGGTCACGAACAACTACCTCACCGTTCAGGCCGCCGCCGTCGCCCGGCGGTGCCACATCAGCGTCGTCGATCGCGACGCGCTCGGCCTGTGGGCGGACTCGCTGAGGTTGCCCCTCGCCTCGGTATCCGGCCAGCCGGTCACATCCGCGTCGGCGCTACGGGCACGGGTGCCAGCGACCCGGCGTTTGCCTGGCTTACGGCGGCGAGCAAGGACGATCGCCCCCGCGACCGAACACCCTTCATCGGCTTCACCCCCAGGCCCCGCGAGCGCTACGCCGGCGAAAACCGCCGCGCCGCCGCGGGCTGTCGCTCCGGCCAGGACGGATTGGTGGAACGAGACGCCGTAAATGGCATCGCCGTACCTCGGTCCGCGTCCACCTTCTACGAAGCCAGCCTGTGGCGGATCTTCGCCTCAAAGAGCCGTCGTCACGCCTCATACGGGGACGCGGCTTGCCCCCTGCACGAACCGAACCCGGAAGGAACCACCATGGTGTACACCGCCGAGATCAGCCGCTCGAACCCCAGCTGCTTCATCTTCTTGCTCGACCAGTCCGCGTCGATGCTTGACGAGGTTGCCGAGGGTGAACTCGTGCGCCGCAAGGCCGACGTCGTCGCCGACGCGCTGAACCGGCTGTTGCGCGAACTGGCAATCAAGTGCGCCAAGGAAGGCGGCGTCCGCGACTACTTCCACGTCGCGGTCATCGGGTACGGCGTCCGTGTTGGCTCGGTGTTCGAAGGCGAGCTCAGCGGCCGCGACCTGGTGCCGCTGTCGCAGGTCGCGAAGTACCCGGCCCGAGTGGAAGAGCGGATGAAGAAGGTGCCCGACGGCGCCGGCGGCCTGGTCGAGCAGCCGACCAAGTTCCCGGTCTGGGTGGAGCCGGTCGGCAATCACGGCACCCCGATGGTCGAGGCACTGCGCCAGGCCACCGTGCTGGCCAACACGTTCCTGGCAACCAACGAGAACTGCTTCCCGCCGGTGGTGCTCAACTTGACCGACGGGCAGTCCACCGACGGAGATCCACGCCCGGCCGCGGAAGCGTTGCGGGAGTTGGCCTCCACCGATGGCAACGTCCTGCTGTTCAACCTGCACGTGTCCAGCGAGGGTGGCACGCCGACCATCTTCCCGGGAGCATCGGCCGAGCTGAACGACGAGTACGCCCGCACCCTGTTCTCGATGAGCTCCCCGCTGCCCCCGCACATGCGCTCCTACGCCGCGCAGCAGGGCATCGCCGTCGACGACACCAGCCGCGGCTTCGTCTACAACGCCGACATGATCACGATTGTGCAATTCCTCGACATCGGGACCCGCGCCACGGACCTGCGCTGAGCCTCAAGACGGCACAGCTCATGCGCGCATTCGTCAGTACGTTCGCGGTACCCAAAGCCGGTTCCACAGCCGAGGAGTACGAGGACGCCAGCGACGTCGAACCCGCGGCCGGCGACGACGCGGAGGTGACTGGCCCATGGATGGCCGCCGCGGTCGCCGACGGAGCCAGCGAGGCCATGCTCGCCGGTCGCTGGGCACGGCACCTCACCACCACCTTCACGGGGGCTCCCGCTGAGCAGGACCTGGCCACGACGATCCTGGCGGCGGCCGGCAGCTGGGACGACGTCGAAGCCGAGTACCGGCATGCTCGTGACGAGGCCGGCGAACCGATCGCTTGGTATGAGGAGGACGGGCTGCGCCGCGGCGCCTACGCCACCATCGTCGGCGCGCACCTGCTGGACGGCCCCACCGACCGGCAAGGACCGCTGTTGGTGGCCGCGCTGGGCGACGCCTGCCTGTTCCAGGTCCGCGATCACGAGCTGATCACCGCTTTTCCGATCGACGACCCGGCCGAGTTCGACACCCGGCCTGGTCTCGCTCCGTCTCGGCCGCTCGACCCCGCCAAGATCGGCGAACATGTCGTGGCGCTGCGCACCGAATGGCGGCAAGGCGATCGACTGCTGCTGGCCAGCGACGCACTGGCCCAGTGGTTCCTGGCGCAGGCACAGGTCGGCGGAAGACCGTGGCGCACCCTGTTCGACCTCGGCACGGACGCCGAAATAGGAGGGTTCGCCGCGCTCGTCGACGGCTGCCGCGCCAACGGGTCGCTGAAGAACGACGACACCACTTTGCTTCGCATCGACCTGTGACCGCTGACGATCGAGGACCACAACCGTGACACAGCAGAGATCACCGGCCCGGTATCCGACCGGCGGCGATTACGTCGATGCGCTCCAACTGCCGGGCCTGGCCTTCGCCGACCCGCAGCTACGAAGCGGCACCGTCAAGACGGACGACCTCGGCATGCCGGAACCGGTGTCGGGCAACTTCGCCTCCGTCTTCCATGTTTATGGGACTGCGGGTGAGCAGTGGGCGATCAAGTGTTTCGTCCGGCCCGACCCGGATCGGCACCGCCGCTACCACGCGATCGCCACCGCCCTGCAGGCGTTGCAGCACCGGGCACTCGTGGATTTCGACTACCAGTCCGACGGCGTGATGGTAGCCGGCGTGCGATACCCACTGCTGAAGATGCGCTGGGTCCAGGCCCAAGGGCTGATGCCGTGGCTGGAAACGCAGCTGTCGCACCCCGATCGGCTGCTCACCGTGGCCGAGCAGTTCGCCGATATCGTCACCACGTTGGAGACGGCCGGTATCGCCCATGGCGACCTGCAACACGGCAACCTGCTGATCACCGGCCAGAACGAACTGAAATTGATTGACTACGACGGCATGTACGTCCCGGAGATCGCCGGGCTGCCACCGAACGAGAAAGGCCTCGTCAATTACCAGCATCCTCGGCGCGGCGACGGAGACTACGGGCCAGGCCTCGACCGTTTCTCCGCCTGGGTCATCTATACCAGCCTGATCGCGCTCGCCGCCCGGCCGGACCTTTGGCGGCGCCTACGCGCTACCGACGATGACACCAAACTGTTGTTCGCGTCCGACGACTACCTCGACCCGACGGCATCTGCCGCCTTCCAAACGCTGCGCGCCGCTGGCCCGCCTCACCTGGTAACTCTCGCCGACCGGCTCGCCGCATTCACCCGCGTGGCTCCGTCACAGATACCGGCGCTCGAAGTTGAGCCCGCGCGAGTGGTGGTCTCATCACCGCCAGCCGGGCCCGCCGCGCCCGTGACGGACACCCCCGATTGGCTGGCCGACCATCTACCGGCAACACCACCGGCCGACCAGGAAGCACCCACCCAGACACCGGCGGATCTCCCGGTGCACTCGTTCTCCGGGGTTCATCTGACCTCCGCCCGCGTCGCTGCCGCCGGCATGCTGCTCTGCGTTGCCGGTGCAACCGCCGCCAGCCTCGGCAGCGCCGCGCTGGCGACCGTGCCCGCGGCCGTCTGGATCATGGCCTTCGTAACCGCTGCGGTCGTGATAGCCGGCAGCTACCTGGCTCATCCCCTGGTCGCGGCTCGTCGCAAGGCTCACGACGCCTACGCAGCCGCCCAGCAAGAACTGACCGCCGCCCGAGCCCAGGCCCAGGCCGTGCGGGGGACGCGTGCCCAATGGGATACCACCGCGGTCTCCCGGCAACAGGCACTGCGCGGCCAGCGGGACGCCGCCGTCAGGCAGCGTGACGCCGCGACCGCGCACGCACAGCGCGTCCTTCAGCAGACACTGCAGGGCATCGCGCGACGGCGTTCGGACTGGAGCAACACTCAGCAAGCCCGGGAGCACAGACGGCTCGCCGAGATTGCCGCGGAGCACGTCCAGCGCGCACTCGACAACGCCGTCATCGCGAAGAACCCACCACACGGGATCAGCGCGAAAATCGCTGGAACGCTTGCCGCGCACGGTTTCCGCACCGCCGCCGACTTCACCGGTTACCGCACTGCGTCCGGGTACGGCCGCTACGACCGAACCTTCATCAGGCGAACCCCCGCCGACTCCGGCACGTACGTGGAGAATGTCGGGGAGGCACGCGCACAGTCACTGCTGCAATGGCGCGAGAGCATCAGAACGCGCGCCGAAATTCAGGCGCCCAAGACTCTCACCCCGCAGCAACGCCACCAAGTGACCATTCAGGTCCAACAGCTCCACGCCGCCCTCAACGCCGAAGAGAACGCGGCCAAGCAGCAGGCCCGCACCGCGGTGGATCACGCCCGAGCCGTGGAGAAGGCTGCCCAGATGGCCATGGACGCGCAGGAGAAACAGATGGAAGCCGAGGCTCAGGACAAGCGCGCGAATCTCGAGCGAAGCATCGTCGGAGCGGACACCGCCGTGGACGCTGCGCAGCGCAACTCCGAGTACCTGGGCGACGCGTTGGCGCCTCTGACAAGGCTCTCCCCGACCACCTACCTGCTGGCCGTCGTAGGAGCGACCTCGCTGTAGACCAGTCGCGCTGAGCTATGCGAGCCACATCAAAGACCGCCGGCGCTGTCGTCAGCCGGCGAGCAGTTAGCCGGGTTCTCCGGTGGACTGCTCGCCGACTGGCCCCGGTGTGGTGCATCTGGTATCGCATCGCACCAACCGGGCCGGCGGATCCGGTCAGGGGTGCGCCGGAACGCCCGGGCGCCGGCCGGTGAGCAGCAGCAGGGCGACGCCGGCGGTGATAAGGGTCAGGCCCAGGACGATCGCGGCGGCCGAGGAGCCGGTCACCGGTACGGTGCCGGGCGGCCGTCCGCCGTACGGTTCGCGCTGCGGCACGACCACCGTCGAGGGTGCCGTCACCTCCACCGGCCCGGCGTCCCCGGCCGTGCGGGCACCGGTGACCAGCACCTCGTAGGTGTGCCGGCCGGCGGCCACCTCGTGCGCGGTCAGGTGGTAGACGCCGGACCGGCAGGTGACCGTGCCGCCCGGCGCCAGGCGGGTGCCCGGGCAGGTCACCGGGGCGGGCAGACCGGTGACGCGCACGTCGACAAGTGTGACGTTGCCGTCGTTACGGACGTCCACTGTGGAGGTCACGTCGTCGCCGGTGCCGAGCCGCCCGTCGCCGTCGGTGTCCCGCCAGGTGGCGGTCGGGGTGGCGGTGAGCCGGGGCGCGGGCGCGGCGACGGGCACCGACGCGTCGGCGGTGTTCGAGGTGACGGCCCGATCCGCCGGTGACCAGAGGCCGCGCGCGGCGGCCCGGGCAGTCAGCGGCCGGCCGGCGTCGATGTCGTCCTGGGTGACCCGGTACGCCCGGTCCGCCGTGCACGACGTCGCGGCGCCCACCCCGAGCCGGCTGTCCCGGCAGGTCACCGGGCCGGCCAGGCGATCGGTGACGGCGATCGAGCGGACCGTCACGTTGCCGGTGTTGGTGACCCGGTAGCCGTACCGGACGGTGCTCCCGGCCGCCGCCCGCGCCGCGGCGGTGATCGCCGCGGACATCCGCAGCCGGAGCGCGGGCTGCGGCTCGGCCACGCCGACCCGGGCGGTGAACGGCCCGAACGTGAGCGGGTCCGGCGACCGGCCGGCCACGGTGACCCGTTCGACGATCGCGGTGCCCGCGTCCACGTCGGCCTGCGTCACCCGGTAGGTCCCGGCCGCGCAGGTCATGCTCTCCCGGGCCGCCAGGCCGGCACGGGGGCAGCCGACCGGCCCGGACCGTGTGGTGGTCACCGCGATCCCGGTCATCGGCCGGTTCCCCGAGTTGATCACCTCGTACGTCCAGGTGACGGTGTCCCCCGCCTGCGCCGCGTCGTGGTGTGCCGCTGGGGTGACGGCGGCCGTGGCCCGGACCCGCAGCGCCGGCGCCGCGACCAGCACCGGCACACCGATCTCGACCGGCCCGAACATCAACACCGGCCCGGCACCGGCCCGCCCACCGGCGAACGCCCGGTTCACGATCTCGCCGCCGGCCACGTCCGCCGCGGTCACCTCGTAGGGCTGCGGCGCCCGGCAGGTCATCGACGCGGCCGGGGCCAGCACCGTCGCCGGGCAGCCGGCCGCACCGGTCCGGCTGTCCTCGACCGTCACGTCCCGCATGGTCACGGTGCCGGGGTTGACGACCGTGAACGCGTACTCCAGGGTGTCGCCCGCCTCGACGCCGTTGCGGTGGGCGTCCGGGGTCACCACGGCCCGGCCGGTGAGCACCAGCCGGGCGACGCCCTCGGCCACCGGCACGCGCACCGGCACGGTGTCCCGCTCGACGGCGGCGGCCTGCCCCGGCGCCCGGCCGTGCACGGTCACCGTGCCGGTGAGCGCGCCGGCGTCCACGTCGTCCTGCCGCACCGGGTACGACGGCGAGTCACAGTCCATCGCCGTGCCGACCGCCAGGCCGGTCGCCGGGCAGCCGGCGGCCCCGCCCAAAGTGTCCGTCACGTCGACGCCGGTCATCGTCACGTTGCCGGTGTTGCGGACCCGGTAGTGGAACGCCACCCGGTCGCCGGCCAGCACACCCGTCGCGCGCGCCGCCGGGGTGACGGTGGTGCCGGTGACGGTCAGGGTCAACTCGGCGACGGCCGGCACCACCGCCACCGAGGCGCTGCCCTGTGCGGACACCACCGCGCTGCCCGGCGTCACCCCGGCCGCGGAGACGATCACGTCGTTGTGGATCGGTGCGCCGCCGTCCTGGTCGGCCTGGGTCACCACGTACGGCTCAGCCGGCGTGGACCGGCAGGTCAGGGTGGCACCGGCTGCGACCGTGGCCGACGGGCAGGTCACCCCGGACACGTGGGAGTCGGTCACCCCGAGGCCGCCCACGGTGACGTTCCCGGTGTTGGTGACGGCGTACGTGTAACCGATCGTCTCGCCCACCCGGACCGGCGCCCCGGCCGACGGCGTCACCACGACACCGAGCCCGGGCGCCGGGGCAGCCGGGGTGACGGAGGTGCGGAACGGCCCGTACGAGCCGGTGATCGCGGTGCCGTCGACGGTGCCGGTGACGGTCACGGCGGTGCCGATCGGGAGGCTGGCGTCGATGTCGGCGGGGGTCACCGCGTACCGGCCGGACGCCGGGATCCCGCAGGTCGTGGACGCGCCCACTGGCAGGGTGTCCACCGGGCAGCCGACCGGGCCGAGCCGGGCGTCGGTGACCACGATGCCGTCCATCACCACGTTGCCGTTGTTGGTGATCATGTACTCGTAGTCGATCAGGTCACCGGCGGCGGCCGCGTGCTGATGCCCGGCCGGGCTCACCGTGGCGGTCACCACGGCGGTCAGCGATTCCTCTGCCACCACCACCGGCACGCTCGCCGTCACCTGGGCGTAAACGACCGGTTCCGGGTCGACCGCGGCCTGGGCCCGCACGGTCACCGTGTCGCTGATCGGCAGGCCGGCGGCGATGTCGCCGGAGTCGACCAGGACGGTGTTCGCCGCCGGGCAGGTGACCGCCGCGCCCGGTGCCAGCGTGGTGCTGCCGCACCCGCCGGCGCCGCCGGCGGTCCCGAAGACGGCGAGGCTGCTCACGGCCAGGTTGCCGGTGTTGGTGACCCGGTACCGGTAGCTGATCGTGTCGTTCACCGCGGCGCCGGCCGGCGAGCCGGACGAGAGCGTGGTGAGCACGTCGAGCCGCAGCACCGGGTCCGCCGCGGCGACCGTGACGGTGGCCGTGCCGGTGTTGTCCGACGGGTCCGGGTCGGTGCTGCCCGAGGCCACGATCCGGGACCGCCCGGCGAGCGTGCCGGAAGCCTGGGCCATCCCGGTGAGCAGCAGTTCCGCCGCGGCGGCTCCGGCCGGCACCCGCGGCAGGGTCCAGGCGAGTGCGCCGGTGTCGTAGCCGCCGGTGGACGGTGTGCCGGTGAGCAGCACCAGTCCGGTGTCCGGTTCCTGGCGGACCAGCACACCCGTCGCGTCGGACGGCCCGGCGTTGCCGACCCGGACCGTGAAGGTCACCTGGTCGGTCTGCACCACGGCGGCCGGGCTGACCGATGTGACAAGCCGCAGGTCGGAGCGGCGTTCGACGGCACGGGTGGTGGTGACGCTGTCGTCGGCCGCGCCCGGGTCGCGGGTGGTCGCCGAGACGGTGGCCGTGCGCGCGAACGTCCCGACCGCCCAGCCCGGCGGCAGCGGCACCGCGCCGAACGTGATCTGCCAGGTCGCCGCCGTGTCCAGGACCGGCCGGGTGCAGACGTAGATCCCGCCGTCCGGGGTGACGCCGCCCGGCGCGCCGCTGCCCTGGAACGCGCAGGTCCCGCCGCTCTGCGCCGCCACCGGCACCGGCAGTCCGGCCGGCACGGCCTGCCGCAGCACCACGCCCTCGGCCCGGGTCGGCCCGTCGTTGGCGACCGTGACGACGCCCTTCACGTCGTGCCCGGCGATCAGCGGCGCCCCGGCCTCGGTGTCGTTGGTCAGCGCCTGACCGGCCCGCAGATCCGCCTCCAGCTCGATGGTGAACGTGACCACCGAGGTGTCGTTGGACGGCTTCGGATCGGTGGTCGGTGAGATCACCGTGGTGCTCGACTGCTGCACGCCGGCGGCCGCGTTCGCGCCGACCGTGGTGCTGCCGGAGATCTTCACGACCGCGCCGGCGGGCAGCGTCGCGAACGTGCAGGCGGTGCTGGTGCAGGACGGCGACGCCGGTCGGTTCACCGTGAAACCGACCGGCACGACCGTGTTGAACGAGACGTTGCCGGCCGCCGACGGGCCGTAGTTGGTGACGGTCAGCGTGAACGGCACGGTGTCACCGGGCTTCGCGGTGGCGGCACCGATGGTGAGTTGCACGCCCACGTCGGCCTGCGCGGTGCCGGTGGACTGCACCGAGAAGTTGTTGTCGGTGACGTCCGACTCCGGGGTGGACGAGCTCACCGAGACCGCGTTGTTGACCGCGCCGGTGCCGGCCGGGTCGAGCCGCACCACGATCGTGACGGTCCGGACGTCACCGGGGCCGGTGTCCGGCAGCGTGCACTCGACGGTCAGGGTCACCGAGAACACGCAGGAGCCGTCCGCCGTGCCGGCGCTGACGAACGTGGAGCCCGTCGCGACCGGGTCGGTCAGCACGATGCCCCGGGCGGTGGAGGGTCCGTTGTTGGTCACGATCGCGGTGTAGGTCACGGTGGCGCCGGCGACCGGCACCGCGGGAGCGTACGACTGTGTCACGTCCAGGTCGGTGACGGTGGCGACGGCCGCGCTCACCGAGGTGGCGTTGTCCGCCTGATCGATCTCGTAGGTCGCGCCGGCCACCGAGGCGGTCAGGGTGGCCTGAGCACCCGGCGTGGCCTGCGGTATCACGGTTCCGGTGACGTTCATGGTGGCGGTGGCGCCGGCCGCCAGCGACGCGATGTCACAGGTCGCCACCGAGCCGGCGACCGCGCAGGCACCCTGCGGCGAGGTGGCGCCGATACCGGCGATGCCGTACGGGACGACCGCGCTCGCCTGCACCGTGCTCGCCGTGTCCGGTCCCCGGTTGACCACGGTCAGCACGGTGCGCGCACCCTGACCGGCGATCACGCCGGGTGCCGCCACCACGGCCGTGATCGCCAGGTCGGCGGCGGGCGCCACGGCGACGGGGACACTGTTGGAGGTGGACGTGACTGTCGTACCGGTGAGCGCGTTCAGGTAACCCACGGCCGCGTCGTTGCCCACCGTCGTGGCCGCGGCCGCCGCGGTCACGCGTACCTGATAGGTGATGGTCCGGGCCTCGCCCACCGCGATCTGGCCGCCCGCGCTCGGCCCCGCGCCGGTGCCGGACCGGACCCGGACCCGCCGCGCGCCCGCGTCGTACTCCCCGGTGTCGGCGTCCGCCGCGTCGGAGACCACCGTCGTGCTCGACCCGCTGATCGACCTGATCGAGCCGGGCACGAACGCCGTCCCGGCCGGCAGGTCGTCGGTGAAGACCACGTTCTTCGCCGGGTTGCCACCCTGATTGGTGGTGACGGCGGTGTAGGTCAGCACGTCGCCGACGTTCGCCGGGCCACCCCGTACGCCCATCGTGGTGAACAGGCACGGCGCGTTGCCGAACGCGATGCCGTCGAGGAAGTTGCCGTAGGTGGGCTTGTTCTGCGCCGCCGAGATCGAGTCGAACGCGAACCGGGTGCTGGTCTGCCCCGCCGGCACCGTGTAGATGCCCGACCAGGTGCCCCACGCCGCCGCACCGTCGGAGATCAGCGGGCCCTGCTGGACGAGGGCGCCGCCGACCGGGCCGATCTTCGTCGCCATCACGTCGGTGCCCAGCCGGCCGCGATGCCGCAGCTCCCAGCGCAACGTCTGGCCCGGCGTGGTCGGCAGATCCTGGTAGAGCTGGGACACGTAGTTCGCGTTCAGCTCCACGAACTGGTCACCCGAGCCGGCAGTGAATCCCTGCCGGATCTCCCGCCAGTGCTCGAAGACCCGGTCCGGCGCCGTGGTCCGCCAGCCCGGCATGTCCCCCTCGGGGATCAGCGACATCGAGTTGGGGGCCAGCACCGGCGCCTCGAAGTCGCCGTTGGCGATCGACACCGGCGCCGGGCAGGTGCTCTGCGCGGCCCGGGCCGGCGGCGCGAGCTGGGGCCGCAGCACGGGTACGGCGACGAGCAGCGCACCGAGACAGATCAACAGGACGGCGCCACCGAGGCGTGTGGTCCCTCGCACCATCGAACACCCGATCCGGTCGCCCTGCCGTCAGGGGTACGTTATGCCGGAAGGGTGCATTTAGTGTTCCCTTTGTTGGTTTCGCCTCGGCGGGCCCCGGGAGACGCTAAGGGGCCGGACGTCGTCGCGCCGATCCGTCATTGCCGGCGAATTGTTCTCACCTTTTACCGCGGGCGTCATCCGTTCGGGTTAATCCCCGGGCGATCATCGCGGCCACTCGCGCCGAGCAGCGCGAATGATCGGCTCGCCGGTGGTCGTCCGATCATTCAGGAATTTTTTATGCCGGTTCGGCACCTGGTTCCGGCGCCCGAATCGGACCTACTTTGTGTCCGTCCTCATCGAACGCCGGCGACCGTCCACGCCAGATGTCCTTCTCATCCCGGCCGGAGATCTTCAGAGTGTCAGTTCGGCGCGCTGAACAGTCCGTTGTCATCGGAGGCATGATTCATGTCCGAGCCCACCTTCCACTTCATCGTGGTCGTCGACATCGAGGGCTTCGGTGCGCGGACCATTCCCTTCCAGGAATCATTGACCGACGCCATGTACGACGTCGTCCGGACCGCGCTCACCGACGTGCACATCGACCCGGCAGCCGTGGTGCAGCTCGATCGCGGTGACGGCATCATCATGCTGGTCCCGACGACCGCGGCGAACTCGGTGACCCTGGCCGGGCGGTTCGTGTCGGCCGTGGACGACGCGTTGCGGGAGAAGGCCCGGTTCCACTCCGCGGATCATCGGATGCGGCTGCGGATGGCGCTGCACCAGGGCAACTGTCACCGCAAGGACGACCGCTGGGTGGGTGCGGCGATCAACACGGCGGCCCGCCTGGTGGACGCCGCGCCGCTGCGGGCCGCACTGACCGCAGCGCCGGACGCGGCGATGTCGTTCATCGTCTCCGACGAGATCTACCAGGGCGTGGTCCGGCACGGTTACCGCGGCATGGAGCCGCAGGAGTTCGCGCCGGTCGACCTCGAGGTCAAGGAGCTGCGGGAACGGGCCTGGGTTCAGGTGCCCGGCCGCTCGTACCCGCCGGGCATCCCGGCCGCCGGCGCCCCGCCCGGCCGCGACGCCGCCGCCGAGCGCGACGCCGCCGATCCTGACCGCGATGCCACCGACCCTGACCGGGACGCCGCCGGGACCGCGCCCGCGAACACCGGCACGGTCAGCGGCGGGCAGTTCAACGGCGGGTTCCACGGCACCTACGTCGGCGGCGGCCAGTTCGGCGGCGACTTCGTCCAGGGCCACAAGTACGTGGACAACCGGTGACCGCACCGGCGCCGAAACCACAGGTTCCCGCCCAGGCGGGTCCGGCACCACAGCCGGCACCCAAGCAGGCGCCGGCGCCGGCGGGGCCGAACCCGCCTGGCGGAGGCGCCGCGCCCCCGGGTCAGCCGGCCGCACCGGCGCCCGGCTCGGCACCGGCGCCCGGTTCGGCACCGGACCAGGCGACACCGGCGCCGGACACGTCGAAGCTGGAGAACAACGACCGGTCGAAACCGCACAGCGCCACCAACGCCCAGCAGCGCGCCGATCGGCTGCGGGAGGCCAGCAGCAAGATCAGCGGGGATTTCGTCGGCGGCCACAAGTTCGAGATCGTCCTGGGCGACGGCAGGTGCAAACCGGTGCAGCGCCTCGGCACCACGCTCGCCGAGGCGGTGCGCTTCGCCTTCGTCAAGCCCGGCGAGTGGAGCCGGGTCACCACCGAGCAGCACGACCGGCGCGTGGTGATCCTGCGGGCCGCGCCGAACCAGGGCAAGAGCGCGGCCGCCATCCGGTTGCTCCAGGCGCCGTCCGACCGGGTCATCTACAACCTGGACCGCGACGTCGACCTCGCCGAGCTGGCCTCGCTGCTGCAGCGGGACGCCAAGAACGACCGGGCGCTCACCGCCGCCGGGTTCGTGCTCAGCGAGCCGAGCGCGTGGGCCGCCGTCCGGGGCTGGATGCTCCAGCAGCTGGAGGCCGCTCTGGAGACCATCGACGCGCGCCTCGTGCTGACCCTGAGCAGCACCGAGACCCTCACCGACGACGAGCTGCACGGGTACGTGGTCGACCTCGGACCGGCACCGCACCCGAACGACGTGTTCACCCGGCACCTCGAGTGGCGTCTGCGGGACGACCCGGCGCTCTGCCCAGGTGTGCTCGCCGACGCGGAGCTGGCGAAACTGACCGGCGAGGTGCTCACCGGTGACGCCGGCATGAAACGCGCCGCCGACTACGCCCTGGTGGTCAGCCAGTGCCTGGACGGTACGGCGGTCGACGTGGCCCGGGCCCGCGACCGGATGTCCCGGCAGGCCGTCGAGGGGTTCGACATCTGGTTCGGCAGCCTGCCTGACGTGCCGGCGCGGTGCCTGGCGATCGCCCTGGCCGTGCTGAACGGCCTGTCCTACGAGCACGTGGTGCGCGCCGCCGGGATGCTCACCGCCCGGCTCGACGGCCCGCCCACCCCGATGCACAGCGGCCCGGCACCGGTACGCGCACCGTGGCGGGACCCGTTCCGCCGCAACAGGCGGGAGGTGCTGCGGCTGTTGCGCGCCACGGTCCGCGACACGGTCACCCGCGGGCCCTTCGGCCCGGCGCCGGCCGAGGTGATGGAGTACCGCGACGACGGTCACCCCGAGCAGGTGCTGGAGCACGCCTGGCGCGAGTTCGGCATGCACCGCGAGCTGCTCGCCTGGCTGCGGGACCTGGCCAGCGACCCGGACGACGAGGTCCGCGCCTGGGTCGGCACCGCGCTCGGCGTGCTCTCCCGTTACGCGTTCGGCTACGTCTACAGCCAGGTGCTCGCGGGCATGGCCATCGATCGGGACAACCTGTTCAACCGGGAGGTGGTGGCGTACGCCCTGCGCGTACCCGCCGCCCGCCCCGACCTGCGTCCGCTCGTCGACGCCGTGGTCGCCGGGCTCTACGGCAACCTGGACAACCCGGCCGGTCAGGCCACCGCGGCCCGGGCACACGGGATCGCGCTCGGCCCGCTCGGTGCCGGCGCGGCGCTGGCCGCCCTGGACCGGCTCGCCCTGGTCGACAACCTGGACCTGGCGATCAGCATCGGGGACAGCCTCGGCGACCTGATCATGCAGGACGACCTGCGCAACGCGCCGCTGGTGCTCAGCCGGGTGTCGAACTGGCTGCGGGACCGCCGGCGCTCCCTGGTCGGCGAGTTCGTCTTCCTCTACCTGGCCCGTTCGCTGACCACCGACCACGAGACCGGCGGGCAGCGGATTACCTGGCCCACCCTGCTGATGCTCGCCGACGAACGGCAGGAGCTGCGCCGCGTACTGATGGAGATGTGGCGGCACGTGCTGAACTCCGGCGCGTGGCCGCTCTACGTCGAGGCGGCGCTCGCCGACTGGGCCGCGCTGGCCGAGACGGACACCGGCGTACGCACCTCGCTGAGCCGGATGCTCGCCGGCACCGCGAGCCTGAGCGAGCGCACCGGCTCGCTGGTCCTGCGCCAGGTCGCACAGTGGCGGGCGCCGGAGAACCTGCAACCCAAGCCCCGCACCGCGCTGGCGGTCGAGGAAGCCCTGCGCCCGGCAAGGAACGATGTCGCGTGACCCAGCCACTCAACCTGATCCTCAACGTCACTCCCGTGCAGCGCGGCCTGTTCGACCGCTCGGCCGGGACCACCCCGGACGTCGCCGTCGTCTATGCCACCGGCAGCGGCGACGTGCAGTACTTCGGCGGACGCCCGCTGTCCAAGTGGGAGCAGACGTACGGCGCCTACCGCACCCGGTACGACGTGGACACCGGCGACCACCGGCGGACCGTGGAGCTGCGCAGCAGTCCGCTGCCGTCGCGCGGCGACTACTACTTCTTCATCGCCACCGTGGACGTCGCGTTCCGGGTGCACGACCCGGCGCAGGTGGTCCGCCGCAACATCAAGGACGCGCTGCCGGTGGTCTACGGCTTCCTCAAGACCGAGCTGCGCACCATCACCCGCGGTTTCGGCATCGAGCAGTCCACCCAGGCCGAGGAGGCGATCCGCCGCCGGTTCGCCGGCCCGGTGGAACTGCCCGACGGTCTCACCATCTTCGAGCTGAGCCCGCGGCTGCTGCCGGACGCCGAGGCCAGCCGCTACCTCCAGGAGAAGGTGGAGGGGGCCCGGCAACTGGAGAACAACGTCGTACGGCACCAGGTGAACGTGCAGCAGTCGCTCCAGCAGGGCGAGCTGGACCGGATGCAGCAGATGGCCCGGATCCAGGCCACCCAGATGGAGCTGACCGCGATGGGCGGCCAGGAGATGAGTGCCCGGCAGATGGCGATGCTGCACCTGGCCCGCCACCCGGAGGACACCGCGAAGGTGATGGCTCTGCTGCTCGACCACGAGCAGGCCGAGTTGCAGCGTCAGGACCAGCAGGCGATCCAGGCGACGAACCTGTTCAAGTTCCTGGCCGAACAGGGCCTGTTCCAGTCGCCCGACGTGGAACGGGTGGTCCCGGCGGTGATGCAGCACATGGGCATCGGCACCGCGCCGGCACCGATCCAGGCGGCGCCGTGGACGCAGCCTTCGGTGCTGCCGGCGGCCCCCGCGCCCGCCGCCGTCACGGCCCCGGCCGCTCCGGGCACCGTGCCGGCGCAGGGCAAACCGCCGGCCGTGGTGCTCCAGCAGGACCCGGGCAGCAAGGTCTGGAAGCCGGCCGACGGGGTGCAGCCGATCTACCTGGTGGTGGACGAGTCGGACGCGGTCCTGCCGTACATCGGCGACCTCACCGACGGGGTGCACGCGCTGCACGAGACGCTGCTCCAGGCCGGTGACGTGACGGCTGCCCTGCGGCTGGCGGTGCTGGGCCTCGCCGACGAGACGGCCACCCGCCGCCCGCTGGAGCCGATCACCGCGGGCGGCCAGTCGCCGTGGTTCAGCGCGCGCGGGCCGGCCCGGTACGGCAGCGCCTTCGAGACCCTGATGGACGTCATCGACCAGGACATCCCGATGCTCAAGCAGGAGCAGCCCAAGGTGCTGCGCCCGACCGTCTACCTGCTCAGCGGCAGCAACGCGGCGGACGCCTGGGACAGCGCCTACCAGCGGCTCACCGACCGGGGCACGCACCGCTACGCGCCGAACATCGTGGCCTGCGGTTTCGGTGCGGCACCGGCCACCCTGATCAACCGGATCGCCACCGACCCGGCCCTCGGTTTCGTGATGGAGCCGGGCGCCGACGCGCACGCCGCCCTCGGGCAGTACTGGCGTTCGCTGGCCCGGCAGATCCTGGCGTCCGGCAAGGCCCTGATCGACGGCAGCACCGACCTGACGTACCAGCCGCCCGCCGGGTTCCGCCTGGCCCGCGAGCTGGTCTGAACCCCACGGAGGAACGGGAATGACTGGAAACCGCGGCAACCTGCTGCCGGTGTACGTGCTGGCCGACGAGTCCGGCTCGATGGGCCGCTTCATGGGCGACCTGAACAAGGGTCTCGCCTCGTTGCACGAGGCCCTGCTGGGTGAGCCGATGGCGGCGGCGAAGGTACGGTTCTCGGTGCTCGGGTTCGCCGAGGACGTCCAGGTCCGGCTGCGGCTCGCCGACCTGCGTCACGAGGAGGAACTGCCGGCCCTGCACGCGCGTGGCTGGACGAACTACCAGGCGGCGTTCGCGGCGTTGCGGAGTGGCATCCCGCAGGACGTGGCCGCGCTGAAGGCGGAGGGCTACCGGGTGCACCGGCCGGCCGTCTTCTTCCTCAGCGACGGCCAGCCGAGCCGGGGCGACTGGCAGGGCGAGCACCGGGCGCTGGTGGACCCGGCCGTCACGCACGCGGCGCCGAACATCATCGCCTGCGGGATGGGCGACGTCGAGGCGAACACCGTGCTCAGTGTCGCCACCCGGCCGGAGTACGGCTTCGTCGCCGAGGTCGGTGTGGACCTGGGCAGCGCGATCGCCAAGTTCTGCACGGCGCTCACCAAGAGCATCGTGGAGTCCGGCCGGTCGCTCGGGTCCAGCCAGCCGGAGCTCGTGGTGAAGCAGCCCGAAGGCTTCCGCATGGCGATCGACGTGGTGTGACGATGGCGTGGGACACGAACGGATGGCGGGAGCGGATCGGGCCCTGGCTGGTCTGGCCGCTCCCCATGCCCCGGTCCGGTGCGGAGCCCCGCCCCCGGCGCGAGGAACCCCGGCGTGAGGCCTCCCGGCGCGAGGGAGCCCGGCGGCCCGAACCCCGGCGCGACGAACCCCGGCGCGAGGAGGCCCGGCGCGAAGAGGCCCGGCCCACCGGGGCGGAGGACCACGGTGGGCGCGGCCGGACCTACGGGTCCAGCACCGCGCCGGCGGCCACGCTCGCACCGCCCCGGCATGCCGCCCGGCGCGCGCAGGCGGACCCGGAGCGCTCCTGGTGGGGCACGCCGGTGATCGGTACGCCGGTGGACGAGTTCGAGCCTCGGCCGCCGGAGTCGGTGTCGTACCGGCCGGACCTCGTGGTGGACGGCTGGGCGTCCGAGGACCTGATCGTCCGGGCCGCCTCGACCCGCGGCTACCTGCACCGCTACCGGGGGACGCCGAGGCAGGACGACCTGGCGGTGGCGTTCGAGCCGCGTACCGGATCGGTGGTCTTCGCCGTCGCCGACGGCCTCTCCTCGGCCCGGCACGGACACGTCGGATCGAGCGCGGCCTGCCGTGCGGCGGTGACCGCGATGGTCAGCGCCCTGGAGGCGGACCCACAGGCCGGACGCCCGCTGATCGACTGGCAGGGACTTGTCGACCAGGCGGCCTGGCAGCTGATCGCCCAGGCCCGGACCCTGCTCGGCCCGGACACCGAGCCCGCGGTGGCCGAGCGCGACTTCGCCACCACGCTCGTCGCCGGGATGGTCCGGCCGACGGCGCAGGGCACCGAGGTGTCGCTGATCCAGGTAGGCGACAGCAGCGCGTGGATCCTCGCCGATGGGCGCTACCAGTGCATGTTGAAGAGCAAGTACACGGCGGACCCGGAGGTGGTCTCGTCGGCCACCGCCGCGCTGCCGCGTACGCCCCGGGTGACGCCGCGCGGTGGCCTGCTCCAGCCGGGCGAGGTGCTGCTGATCGGCACCGACGGGTTCGGCGACCCGCTCGGCGACGGCACCGGCGAGGTCGGCCGGCACTTCGCCGAGGTGCTGACCCGGGCGCCGAACCCGCTCTCGTTCGCCGGCAGCCTGGACTTCTCCCGGGAGACCTTCGACGACGACCGCACCCTGATCGCGATCTGGCCACGCACCGCGAAACCGGCGCCACGGCGATGACCGGCGTACCGGAGATCGAGAAGCCGGTGCTCGGCGCTCTGCGGCGCCTCGGCGACGGCGGTCAGGGCAGCGTCTGGGCGACCGACTCGATCAAGATCAACGGTTCCTGGCCGGGGGTCTACAAGGAGTACGACGCCGCGGTCCTGCCCCGGCTCGACATCGCCCAGCTCCGCCGGATGGTCTCCTTCGTGCCGAGCCTGCCGATGGACCGCGGCCGGTGGCTCTGCGAACAGACCGCCTGGCCAGCCGCGCTGGTCCGCGAGCACGGCGCCGTCCGGGGCTTCCTGATGCGCCGGATCCCGCCGGAGTTCGAGACGTCGCTGCCGCAACGCAGCGGCGCCGCGGTCCGGCGGCCCGCCGGCTTCCAGTACCTGCTGAACCACGAGGACTATCTCCGGCGGATCGCGGTACGGATCGACGACCGTACCCGCCTGCTGCTGCTCGCCGACCTCGCCGAGACCCTGGCCGAACTGCACCGGCTGGGTATCGCGGTCGGCGACCTCTCCCCCAACAACCTGCTCTTCCACCTCGCCCCGGGGCCACCGCGGTCCTTCTTCATCGACTGCGACGCGATGCGGCTGGCGGGTTCGTCGGTGCTGCCGCAGGCCGAGACCACCGCGTGGGAGGTGCCGGCGGGCGAGGAACTGGGCACGGCGGCCTCGGACGCGTACAAGTTCGGGCTCGTCGCGATCCGGCTCTTCGCCGGTGACCAGGACAGCCGCGATCACACCGTGCTCGGCCCGGCGTCCGGCGAACTGGCCGCCATGGCGCTGCGCAGCCAGTCACCGGACCCGGCGGCCCGCCCGGCGCCGGGCGCCTGGGCGCCGCTGCTGCGGACCGCTGCCACCTCGGTCACGACGGTGCTGGCGAAGTCGGCGAACGCACCCAAGGCCAGGTCGGCCAAGGGCACGAAGACCGGGCCGGTGAACGCTCCGAAAGGCGGGGCCCGGACCAGGAGGACACCCGGGCAGCGCACCCCGGTCAAGCCGGCCACGACGGGGGCCACCGGCCCGCACCGGCCGGCACCACCGCCGGTCGTACCGGCACCACCCCCGCGGCCCGTGCCCGCGGCGGCGGACACCTCGTCGGTCAGTCCGGTGACGGTCGCGATCGTGCTGGCCCTGATCGCCATCGGCGTGTTCGTCATGTGCCAGCTGGCCTGACCTTCCGACCGGAATCTCGCACGTCACGGGCGATGCCGCGCGGACCCGGCGGCTGCCTACAATAAAATATGGAGGAGCCTTTCTGGTACGCGCTCACCGAACCCCAGCGCGCGGACCTGCTCAGGATCGGCACCCGGCGGGTGTTCGCCGCGGAGACCGTGATCGTGCGGGAGCAGGAGGCGTCGGACTTCGCGGTCGTGGTGCTGGACGGCTGCGTCAAGGTCTGCACCTACGCCACCCACGGGTACCAGGTGATCCTCGGCCTGCGCGACGCCGGTGACCTGCTCGGCGAACTGGCCGGCATCGACGGCGGCCTCCGCTCGGCCACGCTCTGCGCCCTGACCGAGGTGGACGCCCTCCTGCTGCCCGGCCCGGCCTTCCGCGAGCTGCTGCGCGCCTTCCCGGACGCGGCGGCCCTCGTGCAGCGGACGGTTTCGGCACGCCTGCGCGAGGCGGACCGCTACCGCGCCGCCGCGGGCGCGCAGACCAGCCCGCAACGGCTCGCCGCGCTGCTGCTCAGCCTCGGCCGGCGCTACGGTGTGGCCGCCCAGGACGGCGCCCTGCTGATCGAGCTGCCGCTCTCCCAGCAGGATCTGGCCGGCCTGATCCTGGCGTCGCACCGCACCCTCGGCCGGTTGCTGGAACAGTTCCGTGACCAGGGGATGGTCGCGACCGGGCGGCGCAGCCTGCTGCTGCTCGACCTGCCCGCGCTGCGTGCCGTGGCGGCCGGCTGAGCCCGCACGGCCTCACACCTGTTTGTACGTGAGCTCCGGATGCCCGTACCGCACGGCGGTCGGGTTCCACAGTGTCACGAACCGTTTCTTCGCGGCGGTGGCATCCTTCGACGCGGCGTCACCGCGATCCCGGTGGTCACCGTTCATCGACGACGAACCGCAGCCGTTGCGGGAGACGGCGCGAGCCCATTGGGCGTACGCCTCGTCCGCCTCCCGCGAATGCGCGAGCGCCTCGCCCAGCTCCGCCCGCAGCTGGGCACCGTCCGGCAGCCCGTCGGTGCGCAGCCCACCGAGCCGGGTCAGCAACGCCGCCCGGCCGGCTGCCGCCTCGTCCAGCGCGGTCGCGGCCCGGCCCGGCCGGTCGCAGCCGGCCACGTCCTCGACCGCGCGGATCACTTTCTGCCGGTCCCGCCCGGAACCGTCGAGCAGGGTGGCCAGGGCACTCGCCTGCTCCTGCGGGCTGCTGCCGGTGTCCACCGTGTCCGCGGTGTCCACGGTGGCCTTCCACCAGCCGCCGATCGTGCTGAGGTTGTTCAGGCCGCAGAGCAGCACGAGGCTCAGCGCGGCATAGGTCAGGATGCTCCGGCCGGACGGCAGCCGGCGCGGGCTCGGCCGTCCGGCCCACGTGCCGGCCTGCGGCGGACCGGCGGGCCCCCTGGCCGGTTGCCATCGCTGCTGCGTCGGATGCGCTTGCTGCGGCGGATGCGGCTGCTGCCATTGCGGCTGCTGCGGGTGCGACGGCTGCTGGTAGGGCGACTGCTGCTGGTAGGGCGGCGGCTGCTGCTGGTAGGGCGGCGGCTGCTGCTGGTAGGACGGTTGCTGCTGGTAGGGCGACTGCTGCTGGGCTTGCGGCTGGAGCGGCTGTGACCGGTACGCCCCCGGTGCCGCCTGGTTCGGCACCGCCCGGGCCTGCTGGGGCACGACCCGGGCCGTCCCCGTCGCGGTGCGGTACCACGACGGCTGCGCCGCGGGTACCGGCCTGGCCTGGTCCAGCGCGGTCCGCCACTGCGCGGCCGACGGCCGGCGGCGCGGGTCGGTCTGCAGGCTGTCGGCGGCGAGCCGGTGCAGGTCGCCGCCGGCCCGGTGCAGCACACCCGGGTCCCGTTCGTCCTGGCTGCCGGCGAAGAGCCGGACCGCGAGCAGCGCGAACTTGTAGACGTCGGCCTCCGGCGTGGCCAGGCGCTCGCCCGGCGGCACGTGCCAGCCCGGGGTCTCGGCCTGCGGCAGCGCGGTCGAGGCGGGCAGCCGCATCGCGTCGCAGTCGATGAAGTAGCAGCGCGGCCGGCTGGTGAGGCTGAAACACAGGTTGCGCGGCGACAGGTCACCGACCGCGACACCGAGCCGGTGCAGCCGGTCCAGGGCCTCGGCCGTGTCCCGGAGGAACTCGACGCGGAAGGTGTCGTCCACGGCGAGGCCCCGATCCCGGGCGAACTCGTCACCGTTGAGCAGGAACTGTGCCGTGCAGAGCGTGTCCTTGCGGGCGCGCCCGAGCCGCATCGGCGTCCAGAACGCCGGCGGCACCCGGGGCATCAGGAAGCCGGTGACCCGGCCGGCCTCCTCGACGATCGCGGCCGGCCAGGCGGTGGCCCGGGCCAGCCACGCCGTGTCGCCGCCGGAGAGCCCGGCCGGGAAGCGGACCATCTCGGCGAAGGCGGTCTCGTTCAGGGTCGCCCGGGTGGCGTTGTCGTACTGCTTGTAGACGACGTCCGGCATCCCGGGCACGGCGTAGACCGTCCCCTGCCCGCCACTGTTCAGCTCGGTGAGCGGACCGAGCGACCCCACCGTCACCCGGTCGGTCCGTGCGACCAATGTCCCCGCCCCCTGGAATACGTCGGCGCGCAGCTCAGGAATAGCGGATGGGATTCCGCGCCGGTATGCCATCCGGCCTGTTCAACGAGTCATATTCTTCGGAGGATCCGCCGGGGTTCCGCTGTCGCCTTTCACCATGCGCCCCTTCGGACGGTTCAACCTCCGAGGACGGCCGTCCTCGAGCGTGCCGCCCGTTTCCAGGCATTCTGTCCTGGACAGGAAGCCGCCGAACGACTCGTCGAGCTCGCCGCCCCCGGCGGACAGGACAGGCCTAGGCGTCGAGCAGGGCGCGCAAACCGGCCACGTCCTTGACCCGCTCCGCGCGGGTGGCTGCCAGCGGTGACACCAGCAGCGTCGTGACACCGGCGGACGCCAGCTCGTCGACGCGCCGACGCACCTCCTCCGGGCGGCCGACCAGCGACGTGGCCGCGACCAGGTCGTCCGGCACGGCCGCGGCCGCCTCGGTGCGGCGTCCACTCAGGAACAGCTCCTGGATCACTGTCGCCTGTTCCGGGTACCCGTACCGCCGGATCAGATCGTTGGAGAAGTTGCGGCCCCGCGCACCCATCCCGCCCAGGTAGAGCGCGAGCTGCGCGCGATGCGCAGCGAGCAGCGCGGGTGACGGTTCGGCGAGCGCGAAGGGTACGGGCACCGACACGTCCAGCGGTCCCAGCCCGGGATCGCGCCGGCGCAGCCCGTCGGCGAGCGCGTCACCGAAGACCCGGCCGGCCGCGCGCGCGTCGAAGAAGAGCGCCTGCCACCCCTCGGCGATCTCGGCGGCCAGGGCCACGTTGCGCGGGCCCATCGCGGCCAGCAGCACCGGGATCCGCTCCCGGACCGGCCGGTTGATCAGCTTGAGTGGCTTGCCGAACTCGCCGGGCAGCGGCACCCGGTAGTGGTCGCCCTCGAACACCAGCGTCTCGCGCCGCCACACCTTGCGGAAAATCTCCACCGCCTCCCGCGTACGGGCCACCGGCGCGTCGTAGCGGACCCCGTGGAACCCTTCGATCACCTGCGGGCCGGAGGCACCGAGTCCGAGCGAGAACCGCCCGCCGGAGACGTAGTCGAGCCCCGCCGCCGTCATCGCGGTGAGCGTCGGGGTGCGGGTGTAGAGCTGCATCACGCCGGACGCCAGGCCCATCCGCCGGGTCCGCGCGGCGAGGAAGCCGAGCCGGCTGACCGCGTCGAAGCTGTACGCCTCGGGGACCACGACCAGCTCGGCGCCGGCCGACTCGAACTCGGCCACCTCGTCGACGGTCTCGGCGAATCCCTCGCCGCTGTATCCGATCTGGATGCCGAGGCGCATCAGGAGTCGTACACGATCACTTGGCGGATCAGGTCCCCACTGCCGAGCGCGGCGAGCGCGTCACCGACCTGATCCAGCCGGAGCCGCCGGCTGATCATGCCGTCGATGTCGAGGCGCCCGGCCCGCCAGAGCGCGAGGAGCCGGCCGAAGTCGCGGGGCGGGTCGGCCGAGCCGTAGAGCGACGGCATGATCGTCTTACCTTCGAAGAGCAGCTCGAACGGACTGAACTCGACCTGCTGGTCGGCCCGCCCGGCGCCGACCACCACGACCGTCCCGCCGCGCCGGCAGGCGGTCCACGCGGTGCGCAGCGTCCGCGGGGCGGCCACCACGTCGAACGCGTAGTCGAAGCCCTCCCCGCCGGTCAGCTCGGTGACGAGGTCGCCCAGCGCGTCCGGCCCGGCGGTGTGGGTGGCGCCGAACCGTTTCGCCGCCTCGTGCCGGGCCGGCACGGTGTCGACCGCCACGATGACGGCGGCACCGGCCACCCGGGCGCCCTGCACCGCCGCGATGCCCACGCCGCCGCAGCCGATCACCACGACGGTGTCGCCGGGCCGCACCCGGGCCGTGTTGACGACCGCACCGACCCCCGTCGTCACACCACAGCCGACCAGCGCGGCCACCTCGTAGGGCACGTCGTCGCCGATCCGCACCGCCCCGGCCCGCGGGACCACCATCTCCTCCGCGAACGCGCCGCACCCGGCCATCCCGAAGACCGGCTCCCCGCCCGCGGTGAAACGCGGCATCACGTAGCCGGCCATCACGTGCGTCATGCAGAGGTACGGCTCGTTGTACCGGCAGGACGCACACGTCCCGCAGGAGGGCAGCCAGTTGACCGCGACCCGGTCACCGGGCGCCAGGTCCTCCACCCCGTCGCCGACGGCCAGCACGTCACCGGCCGCCTCGTGACCGAGCACGGCCGGCACCGGCTGCGGCAGGCCCCCGGTCAGCGCGGAGAGGTCGGAGTGGCAGACACCGGCGGCGCGCACCCGAAGGTGCACCTCGCCCGGCCCGGGACCGAGCACGGCCACGTCGTCCCGGATGTCGAGTTTCTCGTCCCCGATCGTGTGCAGAACCGCCGCGCGCATCCCGCCACCCCCTTCGCGCCACTGCCGCCCACAATTAGAACATGTTCTACGCTATCGAGGCGGGTCCGCCCGAGCAAGCGTTTGGCAGGCGCGCATAATGTGGCCGGTGACGACTCCGAAGAACTCCGGGCGGCGCGCCCACCTGGTCTCGCTCGCCGGCGACCTCTTCGCGGAGAAGGGCTTCCGGGCCACCACGGTGCGGGAGATCGCGGACGCGGCCGGGATCCTCTCCGGCAGCCTCTACCACCACTTCGACTCCAAGGAGTCGATCGGCGACGAACTGCTCAGCGCCTTCCTCGACGACGTCCTGGCCGGTTACCGCGAGGCCGCCACCGACACCGACCCGCGCGCCGCGATCGAACGGATCGTCCGGTCCAGCACGGCCACCCTGAGCCGGCACCGGGCGGCGCTGACCATGCTGCAGAACGACTGGGCATACTTCAGCGCCCAGCCCCGCTTCGGCTACCTGCGAACCGCCATGAAAGAGATCGAACAGACCTGGGTCGACCAGCTCACCCGCGGCCGCGAGACCGGCCTGTTCCGCGCCGACCTGGACCCCCGCCTGACGTACCGGCTGCTGCGCGACATCCTCTGGATCCCGACATCCTGGTCCCAGTCGAAAGGCGCCTGGACCAACGACGAGATCGTCGACGGCCTGCTGCGCCTGCTCTTCGACGGCATCACCGCCCGCCCATAGCCGGCAGCACCGCAAACGGTGCCTCCACCGCAGCACGACGCCACGCCTCCGACGATTCCGCCCCCGGATTGCGGGCCCCACTTGCACAGTCGCAGCGTGCCGACCCAACCGCCGCAGATGCCGACCCGACCGTCACAGCGTGCCGGACCGACCGTCGCGGCTTGCCAGCCCGGCCGTCGCACACCGTCGCGGCCTGCCGACCCGGCCGTCCACACCGTCACGGCTTGCCAGCCCGGCCGTCGCACACCGTCACGGCTTGCCAGCCCGGCCGTCCACACCGTCACGGCTTGCCAGCCTAGCCGTCGCGGCTTGCCAGCCCGGCCGTCGCGGCTGCCGGCCCGGCCGTCGCACACCGTCGCGAATCGCCGGTCCGACCGTCGCACACCGTAGCGGCCTCTCGACCCGGCCGATCCGCGACGACCGAGCCGGCTCTGCGTGGGCGGCTGCGTTGCGGCCGAGCGGCGTTGTTGATCTGCTAGCGATGCGAAATTGCTGTTTTACCCCCATGATCACCGCGATTTCGTAGCGCTAGCAGATCAACATCTCGCCATGAATCGCGCGGCCGTCGCCACCGGGGGAATAAAAGGGGCAATACGGGTTGATGCGCGGGCGTCGCGGTCGGGGATGACAAGCGACGACCACTGCAGACGCAAGCCGACCCCGCCGGCTCGCGCCCGCAACGAACGCCGCCTGACCGCCGCGGCCGCAAGCCGACCCGGCCCGCTAGTGCTCGGACGAACGCCGAGCCACAGCCCCAAGCGCAAGCCGACCCCGGCCGCTACTGCCCGGAAAAAACACCACCACAAGCGCAAGCCGACCCCGGCCCGCTACTGCCTGGAAAACACCGCCACAAGCGCAAGCCGACCCCGGCCCGCCACTGCCCGAAGGAACGCCGCCACAAGCGCAAGCCGACCTCGCCGGTTCACGCCCGCAACAGACGCCGCGTGACTGCCGTGGGCGCAAGCCGGCTCGGCGCGTTCCACGACAACGCGGACGAGGTTCCGCCGCCGGCCCGCGGCCGGGAACCGTAGCCAAAGCGCCCCCGCCGCTCTAGCGTAAGTAACCAAGCAAGCGTTTGGTTCACTCCGGCGGGAGGCGCTATGGGGCGGCTCGACGGCAAGGTCGCGCTGATCACGGGTGGGGCGCGCGGCATGGGTAAGGCGCATGCCCGGCACTTCACCGCCGAGGGCGCCCGGGTGGTGATCGGTGACGTGCTCGAGGAGAAGGGCCGGCGGGTCGCCGTGGAGGTCGGCGGGGTGTTCGTCCGGCAGGACGTGACGAGTGCGGACGACTGGGCGGGGGCGGTGACGGCGGCGGTCGAGGCGTACGGCCGGGTGGACGTGCTCGTCAACAACGCCGGGATTCTGCGGCACGGGCCGGTCGCGGAGATGGACCCGGCCGAGTTCCGCCACGTCCTCGATGTCAACCTGGTCGGTTCCTGGCTCGGCATCCGGCAGGTCGTCCCGGTGATGCGTGCGGCCGGGGGCGGCTCGATCGTGAACATCTCGTCGATCGAGGGCATCGCCGGAGCGGCCGGGCTCGCGGCCTACAGCGCCAGCAAGTTCGGTGTGCGCGGGCTGACCCGGTCGGCGGCGCAGGAGCTGGGGCCGCTCGGCATCCGGGTCAACTCGGTGCACCCCGGCGGGGTGCTGACCTCGATGGCCTTGGCCGCGGCGCAGACCATGACGGCGGTGGACGGCAGCGGGTTCCTCAAGGCTCTGCCGATCGCCCGGTTCGCCGAGCCGGTGGAGATTTCCCGGCTTGTCGCGTTCCTGGCCTCGGACGAGTCGTCCTACACCACCGGCGCCGAGTTCCTGGCCGACGGCGGCCTGCTCAGCGGGCCCGGCTACTGAGCCGGCCGGGCGGCAACGGCCGCGAGCGAAAAAGGGCGGCGGGCGAAGAAAGGCAACGGGCGGACGGCGGAAACAGCGGCACGGGCGGCGGGCGAGAGAGCGGCAGACGGGCGGAACGGGTGAGTGACATGGACGGACGGGTCGCGATCGTGACGGGGGCCGGGCAAGGGCTGGGCGCGGCCGAGGCGACGGCCCTCGCCGCCGCCGGCGCGCGGGTCGTGCTCAACGACTTGGCGGGGCCGGCGCTCGACGAAACCGTGGAACGGATCCGCGCGGCCGGCGGCGAGGCGGTCGCGTGCGCCGGCGACGTCGCCGAATGGTCCACCGCCGAGGCGTTGCTGGCGGCCGCCACGGGCTCGTTCGGCGGCCTGGACGTCGTGGTCAACAACGCCGGGGTGCTCCGCGACCGGATGATCTTCTCGATGTCGGAGCAGGAGTGGGACACCGTGGTCCGGGTGCACCTGCGCGGGCATTTCGTGACGACGCGGCTCGCCACCGCCTACTGGCGGGACCTGGCTAAGCGGGAGGGGCGGCCCGCGTACGCCAGGATCGTCAACACCGCCTCGGAGGCCTTTCTGCTCGGCTCGGCCGGGCAGGCCAATTATGCCGCCGCCAAGGGCGGCATCGTCGCTTTGACGCTGGCGACGGCGCGGGGTTGCGCGACTTATGGGGTACGGGCGAACGCCATCTGCCCGCGCGCCCGCACCGCGATGACGGGGGCTTTGATGGGCCCACCACCGCAGGGTGCCGACCCGATGGACGCGGCGCACGTCGCTCCGCTGGTGCTGCACCTGGCCGGGCCGGCCGGTGAGCGGGTCACCGGCGAGGTGTTCGTGGTGCACGGTGACGTGGTGGCGGTGCTCGGGCCGCCGACGGTCCGGGCCACGTTCCGGGCGGCGACGGGCGTGTGGACACCGGGCGAGCTGGACGCCGCGCTGAGTGCGGTCTTCACCGAGGATCCGCCGCGACCGGGTTTCGTGTGCGACGAGACATTACCGCTGGCCGATACGACGTTCGGTGCGGAGGCCCGGTGAAGCAGCGCGAGACGGTGTCGATGACCGGCGACGAGATCAGCGGGCTGCTGTCGGCCGCCCGCAAGACGCACCTCGCGACGATCAATCCGGACGGAACCCCGCACCTGGTGACGATGTTCTTCGGGCTGACCGAGGGCCGGGTCGCGTTCTGGACGTACCGGGCCTCGCAGAAGGCGGTCAACCTGACCCGCGACCCGCGGCTGACCTGCCTGGTGGAGACGGGTGAGGACTACTTCGAGTTGCGCGGCGTGCAGCTGACCGGGGTGGCGCGGCGGATCGACGATCTGGCCGGCGTGACCGGGGTGGGCCGGCTGATCGCGGCCCGGATGCCGGACGTGCCGCGGGACGCGCTGGACGCGTACGTCACGCAGGCCGCGCGCAAACGGTGCGCTTTCGTCGTGGAGCCCCACCGCGTCGTCAGCTGGGATCATCGCAAGCTGCTCGGCTAATCTCATCCACCATGTCTGCCGGAAACCAAGCCGGGCCCGCGGGAAACCCGGCCGGGCGGCCCCGCGACCCGGAGGTGGACGAGCGGATCACCCGCGCCGCCGCCGAGCTGTTCGGCGCGCACGGCTGGGCCGGGTTCTCGGTGGACGCGGTGGCCCGCCGCGCCGGGGTCGGCAAGGCTTCCATCTATCTGCGCTGGCCGAACAAGGAGGCGCTGCTGGCGACGGCCCTCGCGACCCGGCTCTCCGGGGTGCGCGACATCGACACGGGTTCGGTGCGCGACGACCTGGTGGCGCTGGCCCGGCAGGTGCTCGGCGCGTTCCTGGGCGCGGACGGCGGCGCGGTGCTGCGGCTGACCCTGGAGGCGGCCAGCGTCCCGGCCGGGCAGGAGCACCTGGACCGGTTCCGCGGGTCGCAGGCGGCGGCCGCGCGCGCGATCGTGCGGCGCGGCATAGACCGTGGTCAGCTGGGCCCGGACACCAGCGTGACGCTGCTGCTGGACACGATCAGCGGTGGCGCGCTCAATCACGCGCTCGTCACACCGGCCCGGCTGCGTGATCAGGTGGCGGCGGGCGCCGACCGGTACGCCGAGGAGCTCGTCGACTTCGTGCTCAGCGCCGTCACGTAACCGCCGGACCTGGCCAGCCGGCCGGCGGACACCAGCAGTTCGATGTGCGCGGCCGTCTCGGCGACCGCGCCGACCCGCATCGGGCCGATCTTCTCCCAGGGCCGGGACCAGGTCAGCGCCGCGGCCACCTCCCAGACGGTGGGTGTGCCGAGCCGGCCGACCGTGTCGACGATCTCGGCGCAGCGGTCCCGGTGGTGCGCGTCCAGGGCGGCGGCCCGGGCCGCGATGCCCCGGAACCGGTGTTCGTGGCCGGGCAGCGCCTCGTACGCGTCGTAGGCGGCGACCTTGTCCAGCGAGCCGAGGTAGTCGCCCAGCGGGTCGCCGCCGGTCAGCTGGAGGCCGATGTTGGGGCTGATCCGGGGCAGCACGTGGTCGCCGGTGAGCAGCACTCCCACGTCAGGTTCGAGCAGGCAGAGGTGGCCTGGGGTGTGCCCGGGCGTCCAGACCGCCCGCAGCCGGCGCCCGGCCAGCGGCACCAGGTCGCCGTCCTCGAGGAGCACGTCGGCGTCGGCGAGCGGGGCGAAGTGCCGGTCCACGTCGGCGCCGAACGTGCCGAGCAGGTGGTCGATCTCGTCGGCCGGCACGGCGAGCCCGCGCAGCCAGTCGCCGAGCGCCCGGCTGGGCGGGGTCTGCCGGTCGCGCAGCATCGACGCGCGCTCGGCCGGGTGCATGGCGACCCAGGCGCCGGCGGCGTCGCGCAGCCGGGCGGTCAGGCCGTGGTGGTCGGGGTGCACGTGGGTGAGCACGACGCCGGTGACGTCGGCCGGTGTCGCGCCGGCCGCGGCGAGGCCGGTCTTGAGGGCGGACCAGCCGGCCTCGCTGTCCCATCCGGGGTCGACCACGACGAGGCCGTGGTCGCCGGGGATCAGGTACGACAACGTGTAGCGCAGCGGATTGTCCGGGATCGGCACGGGGATCGAGACGAGCCCGCCCGCCAGTTTCTCGATGCGCAAGCCCCAGCCCCTTTTCCTAGACGACTGTCGTCTAGGAACGGAATCTACATCATCTCGTCGGTCGTCGGGATGAGCACCGTCTTGATCTCGGTGTATGCCTCGACGGACGCCCGGCCGCCCTCCCGGCCCAGGCCGGACTGCCCGAACCCGCCGAAGGCGACGTGCGGCTCCAGCTGGTAACCGTTCACCCCGACGGTCCCGGCCCGGACCGCCCGGACCAGCCGCATCGCCCGTTTCACGTCGGTGGTCCAGACCGTGGCGGCCAGGCCGTACGTGGTGTCGTTGGCCAGCCGCACCGCCTCCTCCTCGTCGGCGAACGGCACCACGGCCAGCACCGGGCCGAAGATCTCCTCGCGGGCGATGGTGGCGTCGTTGCGGACGTCCGCGAAGACCGTCGGCGAGACGAAGTTGCCGGCCGCCAGCTCACCGTCCGGCCGTCCGCCGCCGACGACCAGGCGGGCGCCCTCGGCCCGGCCGCGCTCGATGTAGCCGAGCACCCGGTCCACCTGGCGCTCGCTGATCAGCGGCGAGGCGGTGGTCTCCGGATGGAACGGGTCGCCGTAGTTGACCAGGGCGGCCATCGCCTCGGTGATCGCCAGGAACTCGTCGTAGACGTCCCGGTGCACCAGCGCCCGGCTCTGCGCCACGCAGGCCTGGCCGGAGAGGCCGAGCGTCACCGTGCCCATCGTGGTGGTGGCGGCCGCGTAGACGTCCGCGTCGGCGAAGACCAGGGACGGGCTCTTGCCGCCGAGCTCCAGGCTGGTCCGTTTCACCCCGGCGGCGGCCGCGGTCAGCACCCGGCGCCCGACCTCGCGGCTGCCGGTGAAGGTGATCTTGTCGACCAGCGGGTGGTTGATCAGCGCCTCGCCGGTCGGCTCGCCGGGACCGGTCACCACGTTCAGCACGCCCTCGGGCAGGCCGGCCGCCTCGACGATCCGGGCCAGGCGCAGCGCGGCGAACGTCGCGAGCTCGCTCGGCTTGAGCACCACCGTGCAGCCGGCGGCCAGCGCGGGCGCGAGTTTCTGCGCGGCCAGCAGCAGCGGGCCGTTCCACGGGATGACCGCGGCGACCACGCCGACCGGCTCGCGCAGGGTGAACACCAGGTGCTCGCCGCCCTGATAGCCGGGCAGCGTCTCGCCGGCCAGCTTGTCGACCCAGCCGGCGTGGTGCTCGAAGACGTCGGCCACGCACTCGACCGACATCGCGTACGTCTGGCCGAAACTGATCGGCACCCCGTTGTCGAGGGACTGCGTCGCCAGCAGATCGGTGGCGTCCGCGCGGATGGCGTCGGCGATCCGGCGCAGCACGCGGATCCGCTCCTTGGCCCGGGTGCGCGGCCACGGGCCCTCATCGAAGGCCCGGCGCGCGGCCCGCACGGCGGCGTCGACGTCGGCGACGCCGGCGACCGCGAACGCGCCGACCTCCTCGCCGGTGGCCGGATGCGGGTGCACCCAGGTGCGCCCGTCGGCGGCCGGCCGCCAGGAACCGCCGATCAGCAGCTCACCGGTGGAGATGCCGAGTTCGTCGCGCTTCGACTTGATCGAGAGGACCACCGCGCACCTCCACTGGAACGTGTTCTAATTTCCGCCGAATCTACGCCCCGGGACGCAGGTCCGCCAGAGAGGCCGGCCATTCGCCGCCGCCGTGCACGGCGAGCGCCGCGCCGCTGACGTGCCCGGCCAGCGGCGACGACAGCAGCAGGCAGGCGTCCGCGACGTCCTCGGGCGTGGCCGCCCGGCCGGCGACCAGGTGCCGCGATGCCGCCGAGCCGGGCGCGCCGGTGTCCACCGGGCCGACGATCAGGCTGTTCACCCGTACACCCGGGCCCCACTCCACCGCGAGCGACGCCGCCAGATGCAGCAGACCGGCCTTGGCGGCGCCGTAGGCGGCGGTCCCCGGCGACGGCCGCACCCCGCTCACGCTGCTGATCATCAGGATGACGCCGCCGCCCGGCTGGTCGCGCAGCACCGCGTGGGCCGCCTGCGAGACGTGCAGCGGCGCGACCAGGTTGAGGTCGACGACCGCGGCGTGCAGCCGCGGCGAGGCCACGTCGGCGAAGACCTGCGGACTGCCGCCGGCGTTGTTGACGACCACGTCGAGCCGCCCGAACCGCCGCACCGCCTCGGCGATCAGCGCCGCCGCCTGGCAGGGATCGCGCACGTCGGCACGGAAGAAGTCGTCGTCGGCCGGCTCGGGCAGGGTCCGGCCGCAGACCAGCACGCGCGCGCCGGCGGCCCGGTAGGCGCCGGTGATGGCGGCGCCAATGCCACGGGTCCCGCCGGTGACGACCACCGCCCGGCCGGTGAGGTCGAAGGCTTCCATGCCCGTCGATCCTAGCTACCCGAGCAAGCGCTAGGTTAGGCTCCCCGGCATGGGCGTACGGGTGCGGTCGGGAGCGATCACCGAAGTGGTGATCGACTTCCCGCCGGTCAACGCCCTGCCCGCCGCCGGCTGGTTCGAGCTGGCCGGCGCGCTCACCGCGGCGGGCGCCGACCCCGGCACCCGCGTCGTGGTGCTGGCCGCCGAGGGCCGCGGGTTCTGCGCCGGTGTCGACATCAAGGAGATGCAGCGGACCCCCGGCCACGAGGCGCTGCTCGCGGCCAACCGGGGGTGCGCGGCCGCGTTCGCCGCGGTCTACGAGTGTCAGGTGCCAGTGATCGCGGCGGTGCAGGGGTTCTGCCTCGGCGGCGGTGTCGGCCTGGCCGGCAACGCCGACCTGGTGATCGCCGCGGGGGACGCGGTGTTCGGGTTGCCCGAGGTCGACCGCGGGGCGCTCGGTGCGGCGACCCACCTGGCCCGGCTCGTGCCGCACCAGCTGATGCGGACCATGGTCTACACCTGCCGGACGGTGCCGGCGCGGGACCTGTTGCGCTTCGGGACGGTCCTCGAGGTGGTGCCGGGCGCCGCGCTGCGTGCGGCGGCGCGGCGGGTGGCGGCGGAGGTCGCGGCCAAGGACCCGGTGGTGATCCGCCGGGCCAAGGAGTCGCTCAACGGCATCGACCCGGTCGACGTGCGGCGGTCCTACCGGTTCGAGCAGGGGTTCACGTTCGAGCTGAACCTCGACGGCGCCGGCGACCGGGCCCGGCAGCGGTTCGTGGAGGAGTCCCGGTGAGCGTCGCCGACGTCGACGAGGCGGTCGCCGGGGTCCGGGACGGGATGACCGTCGGGATCGGCGGGTGGGGGTCACGGCGCAAACCGATGGCCCTGGTCCGGGCGCTGGTCCGGGCCGGCCGCCGGGACCTGACGATCGTCTCCTACGGCGGCCCCGACGTGGGGCTGCTGGTCGCCGCCGGGTGTGTCCGCCGGGTGGTCACCGGCTTCGTCTCGCTGGACAGCATCCCGCTGGAACCACACTTCGGCCGGGCCCGGACCAGCGGGGAGATCGCCCTCACCGAGTACGACGAGGGGATGCTCCACTGGGGCCTGCTCGCCGCCGCGCACCGGCTGCCGTTCCTGCCGATCCGGGCCGGCCTCGGCTCCGACGTGATGCGGGTGAACCCGGGCCTGCGCACGGTCCGCTCCCCCTACGCCGACGACACCGAACTCGTCGCCGTGCCGGCCCTGCCCCTCGACGTCGCGCTGATCCACCTGAACCGCGCCGACGCGCACGGCAACGGCCGCTACCTGGGCCCGGACCCCTACTTCGACGACCTGTTCTGCCTGGCCGCGAAGCAGCGCGTGCTCTCCTGCGAGCGGATCCTGAGCACCGCCGACCTCGTCGGCGCCGGTCCCCCGCAGACCCTGCTGACCAACCGCTCGATGATCGACGCCGTCGTGGCCACCCCGCACGGCGCGCACTTCACCAGCTGCGTCCCCGACTACGGCCGGGACGAGGCCTTCCAGCGGGAGTACGCGACGACCGGCTGGGACACGTTCCGGGCGCGTTACCTCGACGGCGACGAGGCCGACTACCAGAAGGCGATCCGGCAATGACGACCCGCGCCGAGGTCTGCGTGGTGGCCTGCGCCGAGGCGTGGCGCGGCGACGGGGCGATCCTGGCCAGTTCCACCGGCGTGATCCCCCGGCTCGGCGCCCGCCTCGCGCAGCTCACGTTCGCACCGGAGCTGCTGGTCACCGACGGGGAGGCGACGCTGCTGCGGGACGCGGACGTGGAGGGCTGGCTGCCGTACCGTCAGGTCTTCACCATGGTCGCCGCCGGCACCCGGCACGTGATGATGGGCGCGAGCCAGCTCGACCGCTCCGGCAACTCCAACATCTCCTGCATCGGGGCGTGGGAACGGCCCCGGCGCCAGCTGCTCGGCGTGCGCGGCGCACCCGGCAACACGGTCGGGCACCCCACCAGCTACTGGATTCCCCGCCACTCGCCGCGGGTCTTCGTCGAACGGGTCGACATGGTCTCCGGCGCCGGCTGGGACCGCGGCGCCCACGAGATCCGGGTGGTCGTCACCGACCTGGCCGTGCTCGACTTCGCCGGCCCCGGCCGCACCATGCGGCTGCGCTCCACCCACCCCGGCGTCTCCGTCGCGGACGTCGTCGCCGCGACCGGCTTCACCCTGACGATCCCCGCCGAGGTGCCGCCGACCCGGGAGCCGTCGCCCGCCGAGCTGCGGCTGATCCGCGAGCACCTCGACCCGGACGGCCTGCGCGGCACATGAGGACCGCGCTCACCGACCTGCTCGGCTGCCGGCACCCGATCGTGCAGACCGGGATGGGTTACGTCGCGGGCGCGGGCCTGGTCAGCGCGGTCGGCGAGGCCGGCGGCTTCGGCATCGTCGCCTCCGCGACGATGAACCTCACCGAGCTGCGGGACACCATCCGGGAGATCCGGGCACGCACCGCGGCGCCCTTCGGGGTCAATGTACGGGCGGACGCCCCCGACGCCCGGCAACGCATCGACCTGCTGATCCGCGAGAACGTACGGCTGGCCTCGTTCGCCCTGGCCCCGGACCGCGAGCTGATTCGCCGGTGCGCCGGGGCGGGCGTCCTCACCATGCCGTCCGTGGGTGCCCGCCGGCACGCCGAGAAGGTCGCCGGCTGGGGCGTGGACGCGGTGCTCGTGCAGGGCGCCGAGGGCGGCGGGCACACCGGCCCGGTGCCGACCACGCTGCTGCTGCCGCAGGTGGTGGACGCGGTGGACATCCCGGTGGTGGCGGCCGGCGGCTTCTTCGACGGGCGCGGGCTGGTCGCCGCCCTGGCCTACGGCGCCGCCGGGATCGCGATGGGCACCCGGTTCCTGCTGACCGCGGAAAGCCCGGTCGGCCCCCTGGTGAAACAGCTCTACCTGGACGCCGGCGTCACCGGCACGGTCGTCACGACGAAGGTGGACGGGGTGCCGCACCGGGTGCTGCGGACCCCGTACACCCGGGGCCTGGAACGCTCCGGAAGCATCGCCGCGCTGCTGCGCGCGACCCGGCACGCGCTCGCGTTCCGTCGCCTCGCCGGGCTCAGCTGGCCGGAACTGATCAGCGCGGGGTGCGGTGCCCGGCACCGGGGCGGCGGCAGCTGGGCGCAGACGCTGCGGGCGGCGAGCACACCGGTGCTGTTGCGCGCGGCGATGGTGGAGGGGCGGCCGGAGTACGGGGTGATGTCCGCCGGCCAGGTCACCGGCCTGCTCGACGACCTGCCGTCGTGCGCCGCGCTTGTCGATCGCATCCTGGCCGAGGCAGCCGCCACACTGACCCGCCTGCCCGCCCCCGACCAGCCCGCCGCCCCGCCGGACCGGCCGCCCGCCGACTCGGACCAGCCGCCTGCCGCTTCGGACCGGCCGCCTGCCGCTCCGGGTCGGCTCAGAGACGCTCGATGATCGTCACGTTCGCCTGGCCGCCGCCCTCGCACATGGTGACCAGGCCGTACCGCCCGCCGCACCGCTCCAGATCGAACAGCATCGAGGTCAGCAGCCGGGCGCCCGTCGCCCCGAGCGGATGACCGAGAGCGATCGCTCCCCCGTTGACGTTGGTGCGCGCCGGGTCGGCGCCGGTCTCGCGCAGCCAGGCCAGGACCACGCTGGCGAAGGCCTCGTTCACCTCGAACCGGTCGATGTCGTCCACGGCGAGCCCGGCCCGGCGCAGCGCCCAGGCGGTCGCCGCGATCGGCGCGGTGAGCATCAGGATCGGGTCGTCCCCGCGCGCCGAGACGTGCCGGATCCGGGCCCGCGGTGTCAGCCCGTGCACCCGGACCGCCCGCTCGTTCGCGACGAGCAGCGCGGCCGCACCGTCGGCGATCTGGCTGGACGTGGCCGCCGTCGTGACCCCGCCCTCGCGCAGGGGTTCCAGCGCCGCCATCCGTTCCCGCCCGGTGTCCCGCCGCGGGCACTCGTCGCGCCCGTTCCCGCACGTCTCGGCCTGGAAGCTGCCCCGATCGATCGCGGTCACCGCGCGCCGATGACTCTCCAGGGCGTACTCCTCCAGCTCGTCGCGGCCCAGCCCCCATTTCGCCGCGATCACGTCGGCGCTGCGGAACTGGTCGGTGCCCCGCACCCCATACCTCCCGATCCAGCCCGCCGACCCGCGGTACGGCCCCTCCGAGCCCATCGCGCTGCCGATCGGCACCCGGCTCATGCTCTGCACGCCCCCGGCGACGACGAGGTCCGCGGTGCCGCTGGCCACCGCCTGCGCGGCGAAGTGCACGGCCTGCTGCCCGGAACCGCACTGCCGGTCCACTGTGACGCCCGGGACGTGTTCCGGCAGGCCGGCCGCGAGCCAGGCGGTGCGCGCGATGTCACCGGACTGCGGGCCCAGCGTGTCCACGCACCCGAGAACGACGTCGTCGACCGCCGCCGGGTCGACGCCGCACCGGCGCAGCAGTTCCCCGATGCAGCCGCCGGCCAGGTCGGCCGGGTGCACCGCCGCGAGCATGCCGCCGCGCCGCCCGACCGGAGTCCGCACCGCGCCTGCCAGAAACGCGTCCACTGTTGACGCCCTCCCCCGATCGACGGTAGAACGTGTTCTAACTTAACCCTTGCGGGGTGTCTCGTGCGGATCGGATTCACACCGGATCAGGAGAAGCTCCGGCTCTCCCTGCGGACGTACTTCGCCGACCTGATGACCCCGGCGCTGCGCCGGGCCCTCGACGACCCGGACGGGGAGTACGGTGACGGCGCCGCCTACCGTCAGGTCGTCCGGCAACTGGGCCGCGACGGCTGGCTCTCGACGGACGGCCGCACCCGGATCGATCAGCTGATCTTCACGGACGAGGCGGCGCTGGCTGGGGTGCCGGTGCCGTTCCTGACCCTGCACACGGTGGCGCCGACGATCGCCCGGCACGGCACCGACCAGCAGAAAGCCGAGCTGCTGCCCCGGATCGCCGCGGGCGAGGCGCACTTCTCCATCGGTTACTCCGAGGCCGGGGCCGGCACCGACCTGGCCGCGCTGCGCACCCGGGCGGTCCGCGACGGCGACAGCTACGTGATCAACGGGCAGAAGATGTGGACCAGCCTGATCCGCTACGCCGACTACGTCTGGCTGGCCTGCCGCACCGACCCGGACGCGCCGCGGCACCGGGGCCTGTCGATCCTGATCGTGCCGACCGACGCGCCCGGTTTCTCCTGGACACCGGTCCGGACGGTGGCCGGGCCCACCACCAGCGCCACCTACTACGACGACGTGCGGGTGCCCGCGTCCGCGCTGGTCGGCGCGGAGAACGAGGGCTGGCGGCTGATCACCGACCAGCTCAACCACGAACGGGTCGCGCTGACCTCGGCCGCGCCGCTGCAGCTGTCGCTCGCCGAGGTCACCGCCTGGGCGGCCACGTCCGGCGCGAACCGGCAGGAATGGGTGCGCCTGCACCTGGCCCGGGTGCACGCGAAGGTCGAGGTGCTCAAACTCTTCAACTGGCGGGTCGCGTCCGGTTCGCTGTCGCCGGTGGACGCGTCGGCCGGCAAGGTCTACGGGACCGAACTCGCCATCGAGGCGTACCGGCTGCTCACCGAGGTCCTGCGCGCCCCCGGGCCGGCACCCGGGCCGGACGTGGCCGGGCGGATCGCGCGCATGTACCGCTCGTCGTTGATCCTCACCTTCGGCGGCGGCGCCAACGAGGTGCAGCGCGACATCATCGCGGCCGCCGCGCTCGGCCTCCCGGTCCGGCGATAGGAGCCGCGATGGACTTCACACTCAGCGACTCGGCACGCGAGGCCGCGGCCCTCGCCCGCGATCTGGCGTCCGCCGACGGCGGCCTGGGCGCCTCCGGACGCGACCTTCTGAAAGAGGCGGACGAGGCGGGGTACGGGCTCGCCGAACGCTGCGCCATCCTGATCGAACTCGGTCGCCACGCCGCCGACGTCCCCGTACCCGACGATGTGCTCAGCTCCGCCGCCTACCAGCTCGGCGTGGTCGAGAAGGCCCTGGAGATGACCGCCGCCCACGCCACGTCACGCATCCAGTTCGAACGGCCGATCGGGTCGTTCCAGGCGGTGTCGCAGCGGCTCGCGGACGCGTACATCGATGTCGAAGCCCTTCGCGTGGCCGTCTGGCAGGCCGTCTGGTGCCTGACCGACGACCCGCCCGCCGCCGCCGAGGTCGCCACCGCCGGATTCTGGGCCGCCGAGGCCGGGCACCGCGTGCTGCACACCGCCGTGCACGTGCACGGCGGCACCGGACTCGACCTGGACTACCCGCTGCACCGCTACTTCCTCGCCGCCGAGAAGCACGAGTTCCGGTTCGGCGGGGCCACCGCCCAGCTGCTCACCCTCTCCGAGGTGCTCCGATGAGATTCACGCTCGGCGTCGCCCTGAGCCCCATCGACCAGCTGACCGAACTCGCCGTCATCGCCGAGGAGTGCGGCTTCACCTCGATCGCCCTGCCCGACTCGATCTTCTTCTCCGAGCACGCCGGTGCCGCGTACCCGTACACCCCGGACGGCCGCCGCTTCTGGGACGCCGACACCCCGTGGGCGGACCCGCTGATCGCCGCCGCCGCGATGGGCGCCGTGACCACCCGGATCCGCTTCTACACCCAGGTGCTCAAACTGGACCCGCGCAACCCGGTGCTGCTGGCCCGCCAGGTCGGCTCGGTGGCGAACCTGACCGGCAACCGGTTCGGCCTGGGCGTCGGCCTCGGCTGGTCACCGGAGGAGTCACACTGGTGCGGCACACCGTTCCGCGACCGTGGCGCGCGCGCCGACGAGGCCATCGAGGTGCTGAAACTGATCCTCGGCGGCGGCATGGTGTCGTACCACGGCAAACACTTCGCGTTCGAGAAGCTGCGGATGAGTCCGGCGCCGAGCGCCCCCGTCCCGATCTACGTGGGCGGGCACACCGAACCCGCGCTGCGGCGCGCCGCCCGGGCCGGCGACGGCTGGTCGTCGGCGATGATGCGGCTCGACCACCTGCGCACGGTGATCGAGCGCCTGCACACGCTGCGCGCCGAGTACGGCCGGGCGGCCGGCCCCTTCGAGATCCAGGCCGTCTGCGTCGACCAGTTCGGCCTGGACGGTTACCGCCGGCAGGCCGAGGCGGGCGTGACCGACGCGATCACGGTGCCCTGGGTCCTGGACGGCCTCGGCTTCGACGCCTCGCTGCCGGCCAAGCGCGACTCCCTGCACCGCTTCGCCGACGACGTGATCAGCCACTTCCCCACTGCGTGACCGAGCCGCTTCACAGGCGGGCCGCTTCACAGGCGGGCCGCTTCACAGGCGGGCCGCTTCGCCCGCGGGCCGCTTCGCCCGCGGGCCGCTTCGCCCGCGGGCCGCTTCGCCCGCGGGCCGCTTCGCCCGCGGGCCGCTTCGCGGCTGGTCGCCTTCCCGCTCAGTGATCGGCGAGCGCCGCGTTGCCGCGGGCCACCAGCTCGGTGAACCAGCCGGCCTCGGCGAGCGGCACCATCGCGGTCCTCGCCCAGAACGCGCCGTCCGCACCGCGGTCGCTGCTGTACGCGGTGACGCGCCGGAACTCCGGGACCCCGTCCACCGCATCGTCGCGCAGGCACCTGCTCGCGGCGGTGAGCTGCCCCTCCCGGATGATCCGGCAGAGCCCGGTCTGCCGCGGCGCCAGCTCCACCAGGACCTGCGAGCGGCCGAGATGGTACCCGTCGACGACCGAGCCGTGCCCGACGTCGTCGCTGCCGATGTTCATCCCGGTCAGCCCCGGCGGCCGGTGCTCGGGCAGGTAGGCGAAGTGCCGCAGCTCCCCGTTGCGCCGCTCCAGATCGATGACGAGCACGTCGCGCAACAGCTGATGCTCCGGAACCGCCTCGTCGATCATCAGGTCCGCTGCCGTGACCGGCGCCGCACCGGCCTCCTGCCGCCCGAACCCACCGGCCACCAGCCCGGCGCCGGTCAGCAGCACCACGCCGAGCGCCACGAACCCAGCCTTGACCCGCACACCGGCCTCCCCCGAAAGTCGCCACAGACTAGCCGGTGACGAGCACCCGATTCCCGCGTCACCCGCCCGACGCCCAGCCTGGGCCCGGAGGCGCGCCCATGCCGGCATGTTGATCTGCTAGCGGTGCGAAATCGCGGTTTCAACCCCATGATCACAGCGGTTTCGCACCGCTAGCAGATCAACACCGGCCCCACAGACGCAACGCAGCGGTTTGCGGCAGCTCAATCACCGGCCGCAAGGAAGCCGACCGCAGGAAACACCGCGCCGCGACGACATCCCGCACGCCATGCTCCACACCGCGACCCCCGCCGGTGCAAGCCGCACGCTCGGGCGCATTCCGCCAGCCACCTACGCACCGTCGAAGGCCGCGTCCACGTCGGCGGCCGTCAACCCGTACGCCTGGAGGTCATAGGCCTGCGCGGGGCGTCCGCGTACCCCGCAGGCTCTCCGCATGGGCGTCCACCACCGCGCCAGTCCCCGCCCCCGGCGCCGGTCAGATCCTGATCCGGGTCGCCGGCTGCGGCCTGTGCCGCTCCGACCTGGCCATGCCCGGCATCCCGCGCACCACCGGCGAGCGGATGGGCTGGCGGATGCTCATCGGCGCCGGCGGCCTGGGCGCCTTCGCCGTCCAATTCCTGCGCGCGACGACACCCTGGCGTGGACCTGACGCCCTGCCGAGCCGCCGGTGGGGTGGGCTGACAAGCTGGGGGCATGACGATGCGGTTCGCGGAACTGGCCTGGCACGAGACCCCGATGGGCGAGCTCAGCCTGCGCCGCCGGCTTGATCCGGCGCTCGGCACCGAGGTGTACGAGGTGAAACTCGGCGACGAGTACCTGATGTCCAGTCTGTTCCCGGTCGCCGAGATCGCGCTCGCCGACCTCGGGCTGGCCGAGCTGGCCGGCGAGGACCTGGACGTGATCGTCGGCGGGCTCGGGCTCGGTTACACCGCGCGTACCGTGCTGGCGGATCCGCGGGTCCGTTCGCTCGTGGTGGTGGACGCTCTCGGTGAGGTCATCGACTGGCACCGGCAGGGCCTGCTGCCGTTCGCCGGTGCGGTCGCGACCGATCCGCGGAGCAGGCTCGTGCGCGGCGACTTCTTCGCGCTGACGGCGGAGGCCGGCGGGTACGACCAGGAGCACCCGGGCCGGCCGGTGCACGCGATCCTCGTCGACATCGATCACAGTCCCCGCCATCTGCTGCATCCGCGGCACGCGGCGTTCTACACCGCCGAGGGCCTGCGTGACCTCGCCCGGCACCTGCACCCGGGCGGCGTCTTCGGGCTCTGGTCGAACGACCCGCCGGAGGACGAGTTCACCGCGCTGCTGGGCGAGGTGTTCGCTACCGCGCGCGCCGAGGTCGTACCCTTCGACAACCCGCTGCAACGACGCACCTCGACCAACACCGTGTACGTGGCCCGCACGGCACCCGCCTGAGCTGTCACTCGCAGCCGACGCCGTCGCCGTCCCGGTCCAGGTGCCGGCCGTAGCCGGGGTCGCCGGCGTAGATCGGGTCCGCGCCGGCCGCCCGGACGGCCGTGCAGTTCTTGTAGTACACCGAGCTGGGCGCCTTCGTCGTCGGCCTGGGCTTCGGCTTCTTCGTGGTCGGTTTCGGCGTGGGCTTCTTCGTCGCCGGCTTCTTGGTGGTCGGTTTCGGCTTCGGTGTGGCCGGCTTCGTCGTCGTCCTCGTCGCAGCGGGCCGCGACGTAGCCGGGCGCGTACTCGGCGACCGGGAACTGGCCGGGCGCGAACTCGGCTGGGAACTCGGCGCGGACCGCGCCGTCTGCGCCGGGCTCGGCGACGATGCGGCGGCGGCCGGCTCGGCAACCGGCTCGCTCGTGACCGACGTGGTGGCGACCGCACCGGCCGCCTTCTTCGGCTGCGTACCGTCGTCGGTGAACGCGCCGACGACGCCGACCCCGCCGCAGCAGAGGACGAGGACGCCACCGGTGATCGCGCCGATCAGCTTCCAGGAGGCACGCCTCCGGGGCGGAGGCGGCGGGACGGGCGGCTGTTGCCAGCCGGGAGGCTGTTGCCAGCCGGGCTGCTGGGGCGGGACGGGCGGCTGGTACGGCGGCTGATAGCTCACCTGATCACCCTGCCGCCGTTGTTGATCGCCGTCGATTCCACGTTCGGGTGCCGCGGCCGCGATGTTCAGGCAGGTCGCGCTGGATGAACGGCCCGGCAATCTTCCGCGACTCGGCCACACGGCCACGCCCGCCCCAGGAGAATCCCCGGTGTGACGGTGCAACGAGCCGCCGGCAGGGGCACAGCGTGGTGGCTGGGGTTCCTGGCGTTCATCGGCGCCGGGTGCCTCGGTGTCGGCGCCTGGCGGGTGTACTTCGACCTCACCCGGCCGCCGGCGTCCCCCGTACTCATCGTCGTGGGCGCCTTTCTGCTGCTCAGCCCGGTCCTCATCCACCGGCTCGGCACCGCGCCGGCCGGGCCGGCCCGCTACGGGCTGCGGCTGGTGCAGCAGATCGCCGACCAGGGCGCCCCGAAGACGGCCGCGCTGCTGGACGGTACGGAGCTGGCGCGGCTGGTGGACTCGTACACCGTGATCCGTGAGGAACTGGACGGCGACGACTGCTGGACCGCACGGGTCAAGGTGCAGGACTCCCTGGTCCGGCAGGCCGCCGGGTTCGCCTGCCGGCACGAGTTCGACCCCGCCGAGGTGAAGCTGCTGTTCCCGAAGGCCGCCCCGGTGGTGCGGGTGCTGCTCGTAGCGCTGATGCGCGGCGACCCGCGCCTGCTCGACGCCGGTGTGCTGGCCGCCGCCATCGCGAAAGCGGCGTCCCGCAACGAGCGCTTCCACGCCCTGAAGGTGGTCCAATGGCATTGGCCCCGGCTCAAGCGGTACGAACGGGTGCAGATCCAGGACAGCATCGAAGCGGCCCGGGCGGTGATCGACGGCGACCCCGACGTCTACCTGGAGGCGGAGAAGATCTGCGCCTTGCAGATGCGCGCCCGCCCGGCCCGCCTGATGGAACCCGAGCCGAAAAGTTGAGGCGCGCGGGTCCGGCGGGCCTTCGGCGTATGGCGCGTCCACATTCCGCACGCGTGGCCGGACTCTGCGGGGTTCGGAGGAGCACCCGGCGAGCAGGGCGGTAGCGTGGCGGCGGAAGGCGGTGGCGGTGCGCGAGCGAACCCGGGTGCCGGCGGCTGACGCCCCGGCCGGACCGGCTCGGATCCGGTTCGGCGTCCTCGGGCCGGTGATCGCCGAGGACGGTGTGTCCCGTCCGGTCGCGCTCAAGGGCCCGATGCACCGCGCGGTCCTGGCCCGGCTGATCGTGGCGCGCCGCCGGGTGGTGCCGGTCCGGGATCTGATCGACGACCTCTGGGTGGCGCCGCCGGACGGTGCGGTCGCGGCCGTGCGCACCTTCGTGGCCGCGCTGCGGCGGGCCGTGGAACCGGGCCGGGCGCCCCGGACGCCGCCCGCGCTGCTGGTCACCCGCGGCGCCGGGTACGCCCTGCTGGCCGAGCCCGGTGACGTCGACGCCTGGCGGTTCGAGGACGCCGTGGCGGTGGCCGGTGCGGCGGCGCCGGCCGAGGCGCTGACGGTGCTCGACGAGGCGCTGTCGTGGTGGCGCGGGCCCGCGTACGCCGACTTCCCGGACGCCGTGTGGCCGCGGCCCGACCGTTCCCGGTTGACCGAGTTGCGCCTGCAGGCCGTCGAACGGCGGGCCGGGGCCCGCCTCGACCTGGGCCGCCCGGCCGAGGCCGTCCCGGACCTGGACGAACACGTCACCGCGCACCCGTGGCGCGAACCGGGCTGGCGGCTGCTGGCGCTGGCGCTGTACCGCTCGGGCCGGCAGGGCGATGCCCTGGCCGTGCTGCGCCGCGCCCGCGACCTGCTGGACCGCCAGCTGGGCATCGCACCGGGCGCCGAGCTGCGCATCCTCGAGACCGACATCCTCCGGCAGGCACCGCACCTGGACGGCCCGGCCGCGCCTTCGCCACTCCACCCGGCCGACCCGCCGCACCCGGCCGACCCGCCGCACCCGGCCGACCTGGTGTGGACGACGGCCGCCTCCGCCTACGACCGGGTTCGTGCGGGCGGGTCCCGGGCCCGGCTGGAGTCGGCGGTCGGGCTGCTGCGCAACCTCGCGGTGACCGGCCCCGACGGCCTCCAGGTGGCCCGCGAGCAGCGGGCGGCGGCGGTCGCCGCCGCCGAGCAGCTCGGCGACCCGGAGCTGACCGCGCGCGTGATCGGCGCCTACGACGTGCCGGCCGTCTGGACCCGCGCCGACGACCCGGCGCAGGCGGCGGCCGTCGTCGCGGCCGCGGAACGGGCGCTGGCCGTGCTCCCGCCCCCGGCGTCGTCCCCGGACGGGCACGAACCGGCCCGGGCCCGGCTGCTCGCCACGATCGCCGTGGAGTCCCGGGGCACGCACGACCCCCGGCCGCCGGCCTGTGCCCGCCGGGCCGAGGCGATCGCCCGCGACCTCGACGACCCGGCGCTGCTGGCGTTCGCCCTGAACGGCGTCTTCATGCAGAGCTGCCGGGTGACCGGCGGATCGGCGCGCCGGGACGCCACGGGCGCCGAACTGGTCACCCTGTCGCACCGGCACGGCCTGGTCACGTCCGAGGTCCTGGGGCACCTGATCCGGCTCCAGGCGAGTTGCGCGGTGGCCGCCTTCGACGACGCCGACCGGCACGCGGCCGCGGTGGACGGCCTGGCCCGCCGGCATGAGCTGCCACTCGCCGGTGTCTTCACGCAGTGGTACGGCGCCCTGCGTGCCGACGTGGCCGAAGGGGTGCCGGCGCCGGAGGCGGAACGACGGTACCGCGCCGCGGCGGCCCGGTCGGCCGGTGCCGGGATGCCGGGCTTCCACATCGGCCTGCTCCCGCTCGCCCTGCTCGGCCTGCGCCTGCGCCGGAACCACCCGCTGCCCGCCGCGGGCCTGGACCGCTGCACCTGGCGCGACGACGCGCCGGGCGACTGGGGACCCTACGAGCCGTGGGTGCGGCCGCTGCGCGAACCGGGCGTGATCCCGCTCGCCGAGGTCCCCGACCCACCGGCCGACCTGCTCGCGGAGGCGATGTGGTGCCTGTTCGCGAGGGCGGCGGTCGCCGCCGGTGACGTGCCGGCCATGCGCCGCGCCCGGAGCGCCCTCGCCCCGGCGGCGGCGGAACTGGCCGGTGCGGCAAGCGGACTGCTCACCGTCGGCCCCGTCGCCGGCCACCTGGCCGTGCTCGACGACGCCCTCGGCGGGCAGGCGGCCGGGGCCGGGCAGGCGGAAGCCGGAGCGGGGGATCCGCTCCGGCTTCCGGGAAGAGCCGACGACTACAGGGTCACGGCCCGGCCGCCGAGGGTCACCGCCAGCCGGCCGTCGGAGGCGAACGACCAGCCCAGCGCCCCGGTGTAGGACGCGCACCGGGAACCGTTGGAACCGGACCAGAACTGGTTCGTGCTGTCCGAGTTGCCGATGATCCGGTCGTTCGTCCCGCTGCCGCTGCGGCAGGACGTGTTGCTGCGGAAGACCGAGCTGCCCGCGTCGAAGTTGAAGTTGCGCTCGGCGTTGTCGATGCTCAGGTTGTTCGAGATCGTCATGCTGCCCGGGTTGCTGTTGTACGTGAACCCGTGCTTGCCGTTCTTGAACGCGATGCTCCGCCGCACCACGTGGTTGACCCCGATGTCCTCGCCGCCGAGCTTGTACCCGTTGCGGTCGCCGTTGCCGGCCTGCGAGCCGTCGGTCAGGGTGCCGTTGTTGTAGGCGAGCGAGTCCTCGATCGTCACCACGCCGATCGGCCCGGTGTCGGTCTTGGTGTAGAGGTCCCAGCCGTCGTCGATGTTGTTGTGCGCCACCGCGTACCGGAAGACGTTGCCGGATCCGACCGTCAGCTTCGCGGCGAAACCGTCCGCGTCCTCGCCGTCGGAGTCGGCGTTGTCGTGCGACTCGGCGCTGAGGATCAGGTTGTTCGCCGGCCACTGGTTGTTCGGGGTGGTGGAGACGATCCGGGACAGCTGGAGGCCGGTGTCCCGGTTGAACCGGGTGATGGTGCGTTCCAGGACGTTGTTGCTGCCACCGACGAAGATGCCGTTGTCGCCGGCCCGTTCGACGACGAGGCCGTACACCCGCCAGTAGTTGCCGTTGACCGCCAGCCCGCGGTTCGCCGGGTCCTCGGCCTGCGCCGAGAAGTTGAGGACCGGCGTCTCACCGGGGTAGGCGGAGATCGTCTTGAGCGCGCCGGCGGAACCGTTGTTGCCCGGCTGGATGGTGACGGTGGTGGCGTGCGCGTAGGTGCCGCCGCGCAGATAGATCGTGCCGCCCGCGGCGATCCGGGTGATCGCCGAGACCAGTGTGGTGGGGTTCGCGGCGGTGCCGGCAGCGTCCGCCGTCCCGTTCGGAGCGACGTAGAGGGCGGCGGACGACGACGGCGGCGGTGAGGACGGCGGCGGGGACGAGGGCGGCGGTGAGGACGGCGGGGTGGACGGCGACGGGCTGGTGGACGGTGACGACGTCGGTGACGAGCTGGGCGGGGTGACCGCCGCGTCGTCCACCACGATGTCGTCGAACCGGCCGGCCGCGCGCTCGGTGAGCAGGCCGATCCGCCCGGCCGCGATGGTGCTGTCGGACGCCGAGCCCACGGCGGTCCCGTTCACCGAGCCGCTGACCGTGCTGCCGCTCACCGTCAGCCGCAGCGTGTAGAACGTGGACGCCGAAACGGTCTGCGACAGCGACCCGAGCACGGTCACCGCACTGCCGTTCATCGTCTCCAGCCGCACCTGGCCGGCGCCGGTCAGTCCGAGACGGTACATCTTCGTCGACCCGGCGGCCCGCGCGGTGAGCGCCACGATCCCGGCGCTCGACGCGAACGAGGTCGCCTTGACCCGGGCCTGCACCGAATAGTTCGTCCAGGCGGTCGAACCGGCGAACTGCCGGGCCCGTTCGCTTCCGGTGTCGCTCTGCTGGAGGACCTGCGAGCCGTCGCTGACGACCGACCAGGTCCCGCCCGATTTCGACCATCCGGAGGTGCTGCCCGACTCGAAGTCGGCGCTGAACACGGTCGCCGCCTCGGCGGTGCCGACCACGGCGATCATGCCGGCTGTCACCGAAATGATCAGCCCGCCGATTCCGGCCAGACGTCGGGCGCGAGAAGTTGGCGCCATCATTTCTCCTACCTGAGGGAATGGGCACCGCACACTGAGCCTGGCGATAAAAACGCAGGTGGGGATGGCTCCGGCGGTGCTTGAGGTACGACAGAAATGTCCCACCGCCGAGATAAGGCAGTCAATGAATTCGATTTGCAGGTTTGTTGCAGAAATGCTCGCCGCGGTCGAAAATCGGTCAGGGCTGCTTACCGACCACCCACATGCTGAAGAACTGGGACCCACCGCCGTACGCGTGACCCAGCGCCGTGCCGGCTCCGGCCACCTGGTGCGCTCCGGCCCGGCCCATCACCTGCATCGCGGCCTCGGCGAAGCGCAGCAGCCCGGAGGCGCCGATCGGGTTGGAGCACAGCACCCCGCCGGACGGGTTGACGGGCAACCGGCCGCCGATCCCGGTCTCGCCGGCCTCGGTGAGCTTCCAGCCCTGCCCCGGCCCGGTGAAGCCCAGGTTCTCCAGCCACATCGGCTCGAACCAGGAGAACGGCACGTAGATCTCGGCGACGTCGACCTCGTCGAGCGGGTCGCTGATCCCGGCCGCCGCCCACAGCGCCCGGGCCGCGAGCGCGCCGGCGCGCGGGTTCACATGGTCCTTGCCGGAGTAGGACGTCGGCTCGGTCCGCATGGCCGTGGCCCGGATCCAGGCAACCTGATCAGAACTGGACTCGGCCGCGGCCTGGTCCCCGATCACCACGGCACAGGCGCCGTCCGACGACGGGCACGTCTCGTCGTAGCGGATCGGGTCCCACAGCATCGGCGACGACCGGACCGATTCCGGGGTGATGTCCGGCTGGCGCAGGTGGGCGTACGGGTTCAGCGCGCCGTTGCGCCGGTCCTTCACCGCGACGAGCGCGCCGACGTGCTCGGGAACCCCGAACCGGCGGATGTAGGAGCGGATGTGCGGCGCGAAGTACCCGCCGGCCCCGGCCCCGATCGGCGCGCTGAACGGCGGCTGGATGGAGAGCGCCCACATGGCGTTCGACTCGGACTGCTTCTCGAACGCCACCGCCAGCACCCGCCGGTGCACCCCGGCCCGGATCAGGCTCGTCGCGACGAGCGCGGTGGCACCGCCCACCGAGCCGGCGGTGTGCACCCGGAGCAACGGTTTCCCGGCTGCGCCGATCGCGTCGGCGAGGAACAGTTCGGGCATCATCACGCCCTCGAACAGGTCGGGTGCCTTGCCCAGCACCACCGCGTCGATCTGGGACCAGTCGGTGTCGGAATCGGTCAGCGCGCGGTCGATCGCCTCCCGGCACAGCCCGGCCATGGAGACGTCGGTACGCCGGGAGCGGTGCTGCGTCTGCCCGGTGCCGAGCACTGCCGCCCGTCTCATCACACCGTCTCCGATCCGGTCAGCACGCAGACCAGGTTCTGCTGCAGGGCGGGCCCGCCGGTGGCATGCGCGACGGCGGTCCGCGCCCGGCCGGACATGACCTCGGTGGCCGCCGCGCCGATCCGGGACAGCCCGGCCGAGAACATGGCGTTACCCTCCGGTGCGACCGAGCGGGTGCTGTCCGGCAGGCCGAGAGCGGCACGTAACAGCAGCTCCTGGTGGGTGAACGGGGCGTGCAGCGCGACCACCTCCACGTCGGCGCCGAGACCGGCGTCCGCGGCCGCGGCGGTGGCCGAGGGCACCGCCGTCAGGTCCCGCTCGCCGAGACCCGGCGGGTCCACCCGATGGGCGATGCCGGTGATCCACGCGGGACGATCGCCGGCGGAAGGCCGGTGGCGGGCCCGGTCACCGGCGGCCAGCACCACGGCCGCGGCGCCGTCCGCCAGCCGCGCGACGTCGTGGGCGCGCAGCGGGGCGGCGACGTACGGCCGGGTCAGCAACTCCTCGGCCGTCTCCGCCCGGTCGCGCGCGGCCACCACGGCCATGTCCCGTTCGGTGAACAGCCCGGCCTCCAGCGCGAGCCGTGCCTGAAGTGCCGCCACGCTCGTCGCGTCCGGCCAGAGCGGCGCCACCGTGTACGGGTCGAGCTGCAACGCGAGCACCCGGTTCAGGTCACCGGCGCCGGCCTTGCCGAACCCGTACACCAGCGCGGTCTCGGCCTCCCCGCTCACGATTTTGAGGTAGGCCTCGTAGAAGGCCCACGCCGCGTCCATCTCCACGTGCGACTCGGTGATCGGTGGCACGGCGCCGATCGCGTCCACCGCGCTGACGAACGAGAACGCCCGGCCGGCCAGGTAGTCCGACGACCCGGAGCACCAGAAGTCCACCTCGCGGCGGCTCAGCCCGGCCCGGCCGAGAGCCCGCTCGAAGACCGGGACCAGGGTCTCCACGCCGCTGGTGGTGACCGAGGTGTCCGCGGCGGCGAACCCGATGACCGCGACGTCGCTCATAGATGCTCCGCATACGACTCGTAGCCGGCGTCCGGTTCGCCGGTGGGCTCGAAGTGCGCGATGTTCTCCGGGGTGGCCGACCACTGTGCCCGGTCCCGCCAGACCGCGGCGACCCGCATCCCCATCCGCACCTGGGCCGCGTCGAGCCCGAGGATCAGGTGCGGCACCGGGATGTCGGCGCCGTCCAGCAGGACCTGGGCCACCACGTATGGCGGGTCCAGACGCTGGCCGGCGAACGGGACGTTCACCACGCAGAACGTCGTGACCGTGCCCCGGTCGCTCACCGCGACGACCTCGCCGGGTGCCACCCCGTCGGCCGGGCAGACCCGGGGCGGGACGTAGACCTTGCGGCACGCCGGGCAGCGCTGCCCGATCAGCCGGCCGTCGGCGAGCGCACGCAGGTAGTGGTCCTCCTCGTCGGAGGTGGTGTGCCGGTAGTGCAGCCGGATCGGGGTGACCATGATCCGCACGGGCTCGCCGGCCGCCTCGCCGGCTGACGAACCGACCGCCGAACCGGCTGACGAACCCGCTGACGAACCGACCGATGAACCGGCCGGTTCGAAGCACGCCAGGTCGCGGATGTGGCCGGTGCGGTCGGCCGCCCACCGGGCCCGCACCCGCATCCCGGTGCGCATCCGCGTCTCGGCCCCGGCGTCCACCGCGTGGATCATGGTGGTGTCCGCGCCGTCCAGCCGGATCAGCGCCCACCCGAACGGCCGGTCCAGCGGCTGGCCCTCGAGCGGGTGCGGCGACCAGGTCCAGCTGACCACCGTGCCCGCGCCCGACACCTCGACCAGGTCGGTGACCGGCTTGTGGGTGACCGGGTCGAACTCCAGCGGCGGCACGTGCACCCGGCCGTCCGAGGTCCGTGCGCCGAGCACCCGGCGATCACGCAGCCCCGCCATGAACCGGCCCAGCACCGGCCCGAGCGAGCGCGTGTAATCGAAGGCGATGGTCATCGGCGCTTCCACGCCGTCGAGTGAAACACGTTCCAACTTTGCGCCGCAATGGCTGCGCTGGACGGCTTTCCTGCGGATGGAACGAGTTATAGGGTCGCGGCATGACGGAAGTCGGGATGTGGACCGTCGCGAGCCGGTCACCGCAGCGCGTGGCGATCGTGGAGCCGGGCGGCCGGACACTCACCTACGCGGAACTGGCCGCCGAGGCGAACCGGATCGGCCGGGGGCTGCGGGACGCCGGGTTGCGCGCCGGGGACACCGTCGCCCTGCTGCTGCCGAACGGCGCCGACATCCTCGTGGCCTACTACGCCGCGGTGCAGATCGGGCTGCACGTCGTGCCCCTGAACTGGCATCTCACCGCGCCCGAACTCGGCTACATCCTGCGGGACAGCGGGGCGCGGGCCTTCGTCGCGAGCGAGCGCTTCGCGGACACCGCGGTCACCGCGGCGGACCTGGCCGGCCTTACGGCGCAGGACCGCTACGCGGTGGGGGACATCCCGGGCTTCCGGTCCGCGGGCGAGCTCGGCGGGGGCGGATCAGGCAGACCCGGCGGGCGTACGCTCGGCGCGCTCATGGTCTACACGTCCGGCACGTCGGGGCGGCCCAAGGGCGTACGGCGCCCGCTGCTCGGCCTCGACCCGGACGACGTACCGCCCGTGTCGCTCTGGTTCTTCGGGCTGTTCGGCCTGCGGCCCTTCGATGATCACGTGCATCTGTGCTGCTCCCCGCTCTACCACACGGCGGTGATGAACTTCGCCGTCATCTCGATCCAGATGGGCCACCCGGTCGTGGTGATGGACCACTGGGACGCCGCGTCGTTCCTGCGCCTCGTCGGGGAGCACCGGGTGACGCACAGCCACATGGTGCCGACCCAGTTCCGCCGCCTGCTCGCCCTGCCCGCCGCGGTGCGCGAGCGCGCCGAGACCTCCTCGATGCGCGCGATGATCCACGGCGCCGCGCCCTGTCCACAACCGGTCAAGCAGGCGATGCTCGACTGGTGGGGGCCGGTCGTGATCGAGTATTACGCGGCCTCCGAGGGCGGCGGCACCCTGATCACCGCGCCGGAGTGGTCGGCGCGGCCCGGCTCGGTCGGCAGGGCCTGGCCCGGCTCCCGGGTGCGGGTCCTCGACGACGACGGCAAGGACGCGCCCGCCGGCACCCCCGGGACGGTGTACCTGCAGATGGGCGACGCGACGTTCGAGTACCACGGTGACGCCGCGAAGACCCGGGCCTCCTGGCGGGACCGGATGTTCACGGTCGGCGACATCGGCTACCTGGACGACGACGGCTACCTGTTCCTCTGCGACCGGGCCAGCGACGTGATCATCACGGGCGGCGTGAACGTCTACCCCGCGGAGATCGAGAACGAGCTGGCCGTGCACCCGGCCGTGGCCGACGTGGCGGTCTTCGGCATCCCGCACGACGAATGGGGCGAGGAGATCAAGGCGGTCGTGCAGCCGGCCCCCGGCGCCGCACCGGGCCCGGCGCTGACGGCGGCGCTGCTGGCGTACCTCGGCGAGCGGATGGCCAAGTTCAAGCTGCCGCGCACCGTCGACTACGTGGCCGAGCTGCCCCGGGACCCGAACGGCAAGCTCTACAAGCGACTGCTCCGCGACCCGTACTGGGCCGGCCGTTCCCGCGCCATCTGACGCCTGCCGCGCAGTCTGACGCCTGCCGCACCGCCTGACACCTCGCGCGGCGTCGTTTTACCGCGCCGCGGCTCACCGGTCGCGGAAGTGCGGTTTGCGTTTCTCGATGAACGCGCGAGGCCCCTCCTTCGCGTCGTCGCTGGCGAAGACCTCCATCCCGATCTTCGACTCGATGGCGAACGCCTCGTTCTCCGGCAGCCCCTCGGTCTCCCGGATGGTCCGCAGGATGGCCCGCACGGCGACCGGTCCGTTGGCCGCGACCGCCGCGGCGATCTCCAGCGCCCTGTCCAGCGCCGCACCGTCCGGCACGACGTGCCCGATCAGCCCGGCGTCGCGCGCCTCGGCCGCGGTCAGGTGCCGGCCGGTGAGCAGCAGGTCGGCGGCGACCGTGTACGGCAACTGCCGCGGCAGCCGCACCGCCGAGCCACCGAGCGGGAACAGCCCCCACCGCGCCTCCGAGACGCCGAACCGGGCGCTCTCGCCGGCCACCCGGATGTCGGTGGCCTGCAGGATCTCGGTGCCACCGGCGACGGCGGGCCCCTCCACGGCGGCGATCAGCGGTTTCGTGAGGCGGCGGCCCTTGAGCAGGGCGTCGATGCGCGACAGGTCACCGGTGCGCAGGTCGGGCGGCGCCGCGGTCATGGCCCGCAGGTCGGCGCCGGCGCAGAACGCCCCACCGGCCCCGGTCAGGATCGCCACCCGGATCTCCGGGTCGGCGTCCACCCGGTCCCAGGCGTCGCGCATCACGGCCATCATCTCGGCGGAGAGGGCGTTGCGCACCTGTGGCCGGTTCATCGTGACGATCAGGATCGGTCCGCGCTGCTCGACGATCGCGTCCACTCCGGTCTTCCTCCCGCGCCAGTGGGGAAATCGGAACCTTGCCGGAAACAATAACAGGTTCTACTTTCTGGGAATGGCGGCCAACATAGCGGACCTGTTCGAGCACGCGGTCGATGCTTTCCCCGACCGCGTGGCGGTGGCCTGCGGCACGCGCGAGACGACGTACGCCGAGCTGGAGGAAACCGCCAACCGTCTCGCCCATTTCCTGCGGGATCAAGGAGTGGGCAAGGGCGCCCACGTCGGGTTGTACGCCGGTAACTCGATCGAGGCCGTCGAGGCCATGATCGCCGTGTACAAGCTGCGCGCCGTGGTCGTCAACGTCAACTACCGGTATGTCGAGAACGAGTTGCAGTATCTCTTCGCGGACGCGGAACTGACCGCGCTGCTGCACGACCCCGAGTTCACCGAACGCGTCGCGCGGGTGGCGGCGCCCGGCCTGCGGACCACGCTGACCCTGGGCACCCCGGAGTACCGGGCGGCCCTGGCGGCCGGTGACCCCGGCCGCGACTTCGGCGAACGGTCCGGCGACGACACGTACCTGCTCTACACGGGCGGAACCACCGGATATCCGAAAGGTGTCATCTGGCGCCACGAGGATGTCTGGCGCACCCTCGGCGGCGGCATCGACTTCCTGTCCGGCATCCCCCTCGAGGACGAATGGGCCCAGACCAAACGGGGCCGGGAAATGCCACCGATGACCCGGTTCTGCCTGGCACCGCTGATCCACGGCAACGCGCAGTGGGCCGCGCTCGCCGCGCTCTTCTCCGGCGACACGGTGGTGGTGCTGCCGCACTTCGACCCCGAGGAGGTGTGGCGGACCATCGCGGAACGGCACGTCAACGTGGTGGTGCTGATCGGCGACGCGATGGCCCGGCCCCTCATCGAGACGTACCTGGCCGGCAACCACGACGGCTCCTCGCTCGTGTCGGTCTCCTCCAGTGCGGCGCTCTTCTCGCCGTCGGTGAAACGGCAGTACCTGGACACCTTCCCGAACGTCATGGTCACCGACGCGATCGGCTCCTCGGAGACCGGCTTCGCGGGCCTCGGCATCGTCGCCGACGTCGACGGCGGCGCGGTCGACGGGCCACGGGTGATGCCCGGGCCGGACACGATCGTCATCGACGAGTACGGACACAAGGCGCCGCCGGGCGTGATCGGCCGGCTCGCGCGCGGCGGGCACGTGCCGCTCGGCTACTACAAGGACCCGGACAAGACGAAATCGCTGATCACCGAGGTCGACGGGGTGCGGTACGCGATTCCCGGCGACTTCGCGCGGACCGAGGAGGACGGCACCGTGACCCTGCTCGGCCGGGGCAACACGTGCGTCAACACCGGCGGGGAGAAGGTCTTCCCGGAGGAGGTGGAGGGCGCGCTCAAGGCGCACCCGGGCATCTTCGACGCCCTCGTCATCGGCGCCCCCGACGAGCTGCTGGGGCAGCGGGTGGTCGCTCTGGTGCAGACCCGCCCGGGTGTACGGGTGGACCTGGACGAACTCGACAGTCATGTCCGGCGGCGGATCGCGGGCTACAAGGTGCCCCGCGACGTGTGGCCGGTCGACCGGATCCACCGCACGATCAGCGGCAAGGCCGACTACCGGTGGGCCCACGAATACGCGCGCACCCACCCGGCCGGGGGGTCACGCCGTGCGGACTGAGCTGTGCGAGATGTTCGGCATCGACGTGCCGGTCGTCGGGTTCAGCCCGTCCGAGCACGTCGTCGCGGCCATCAGCCGGGCCGGTGGCCTCGGCGTGCTGGGCTGCGTCCGGTTCAACGACGGCGACGAACTGGACCGGGTCCTGACGTGGCTGGAGACCGAACTGGACGGCCGTCCCTACGGTGTCGACGTCGTGATGCCCGGCCGCGTACCCACCGAAGGAACCCAGGTCGACCTGGGCAAACTCATCCCCGACGGGCACCGGGACTTCGTCGAGCGGACCCTGCTGCGCCTCGGTGTGCCACCGCTCGGCGTCGACGAGTCACAGCGCGCGGGAGTTCTGGGGTGGCTGCACTCGGTGGCCCGTACCCATGTCGACGTGGCCCTGACCCACCAGCCCCGCCTGATCGCGAACGCGCTCGGGCCACCGCCCCCCGACGTGATCGACAGCGCGCACCGGCACGGCCTGGCGGTGGCCGCGCTCGCCGGTCGCGCCGATCACGCCCGCAGCCACCTCGCCGGCGGCGTGGACATCGTGGTGGCGCAGGGGTACGAAGCAGGCGGTCACACCGGCGAGATCGGCAGCATGGTGCTGATCCCGGAGGTCGTCGACGCGGTCGGCCCGGACGTGCCGGTGCTGGCCGCCGGCGGGATCGGCAGCGGCCGGCAGATCGCCGCCGCCCTGGCCCTCGGCGCGCGCGGCGTGTGGATGGGGTCGGTGTGGCTGGGCACGGCGGAGTACGAGACGTCGGCCGCGCTGCGCGACGCCCTGCTCCAGGCCCGGTCCACCGACACCGTCCGCACCCGCATCTACACGGGAAAACCGGCCCGGCTGCTGCGCAACCGCTGGACCGCGGCGTGGGAGTCGGACGACGCGCCGTCCCCGCTGCCGATGCCGCTGCAGAACCTGCTTGTCGCACCCGCCCACGACCGCCTGATGGACTCCGGCGACCCCACCGTCGTCCCGATGCCGGTCGGCCAGATCGTCGGCCGGATGAACCAGGTCCGCCCGGTCGCCGACGTCCTGGCCGACCTGATCACCGAGGCCGACGAAACCCTCACCCACCTCGCCACGCTCCGCTGACCATCCGCCCGGCCGCGCACCCGGCGGCCGGGCGGGTTCAGGCCGGCGTCGGCGCCTCGCTGAACTGGGTCCGGTAGAGCTCCTGGTAGCGCCCGCCCGCCGCCAGCAACTGCGGGTGGGTGCCGCGTTCGATGATGCGGCCGTCCTCCACCACCAGGATCTGGTCGGCGGCGCGGACCGTGGAGAGCCGGTGGGCGATCACCACCGCGGTCCGGCCGGCCAGCGCCTCGCCGAGCGCTTCCTGCACCGCCAGCTCCGACGTGGAGTCCAGGTGGGCGGTCGCCTCGTCGAGGACCACGACACGCGGTTTCGCCAGCAGCAGCCGGGCGATCGTGAGGCGCTGGCGCTCGCCCCCGGACAGCCGGTAGCCCCGCTCGCCGATCACCGTGTCCAGACCGTCGGGCAGCGACTCCACCAGGTCCGCGATGCGGGCGCGGCGCAGCGCGTCCCACAGCTCCTCCTCGGTCGCGTCCGGATGGCCCAGCATCAGGTTGGCGCGCACCGACTCGTGGAACAGGTGACCGTCCTGCGTGACCATGCCCAGGGTCTGCCGCAGCGACGCCGCGGACAGATCGCGCACGTCGACCCCGGCCAGTCGCACGGCCCCCTCGCCGGCGTCGTAGAGCCGGGGCAGCAGACTCGCCATCGTCGACTTGCCGGCACCCGACGAACCCACCAGCGCCACCATCTGACCCGGCTCGGCGCGGAACGACACCTCGTGCAGCACCTCGACGCCACCCCGGGTGTCGAGCGTCGCCACCTCCTCCAGCGAAGCCAGTGACACCTTGTCAGCCGCCGGGTAGGCGAACCGGACGTTGTCGAACTCCACCGCCACCGGCCCGTCCGGCACCGGCCGCGCATCCGGTTTCTCCTCGATGAGCGGTTTCAGGTCGAGCACCTCGAACACCCGCTCGAAGCTGACCAGCGCGCTCATCACCTCGACCCGGGCGCTCGCCAGCGAGGTGAGCGGCGCGTAGAGCCTGGTCAGCAGGATGGCCAGCGCCACCACCGCGCCCGGTTCCAGCTGGCCGCGCAGCGCGTAGACGCCGCCCAGCCCGTAGACCAGCGCCACGGCCACCCCGGACACCGAGACCAGGGCGGTCAAGAAGATCCACTGAGCCATCGCGGTGCGTACCCCGATGTCTCGGACCCGCCTCGCCCGCGCCGCGAACTCGGCCGACTCCGCGCCGGGGTCGCCGTAAAGCTTGACAAGCGTCGCACCCGGCGCCGAGAAACGCTCCGTCATCTGCGTGTTCATGGCCGCGTTGTGCTCGGCCGCCTCCCGCTCCAGCCGGGCCAGCCGCCGCCCGGTGCGCCGCGCCGGCAGCACGAAGATCGGCAGCAGCAGGAGCGAGAGCGCGGTGATCTGCCAGGACAGGCCGATCATCACGATAAGCGTGAGCACCAGCGCCACCAGGTTGCCCACCACACCGGACAGGGTGTCGCTGAACGCCCGCTGCGCGCCGATCACGTCGTTGTTGAGCCGGCTCACCAGAGCGCCCGTCCGGGTGCGGGTGAAGAACGCGACAGGCATCCGCTGCACGTGGTCGAAGACGGCGGTCCGCAGATGCAGGATCAGCCCCTCACCGATCCCCGCCGACAGCCACCGCTGCACCAGCCCCAGCCCCGCCTCGCTGAGCGCGATCACCCCGATCGCGATCGCGAGCGCCACCACCAGCCCGCTGTCCTTGCCGTCGACGATTGCGTCCACCACCCGGCCCGCCAGCACCGGCGTGGCCACCGCCAAGAACGCGGTGACCACGCTGAGCACCAGGAACCCGGTGAGCGCCCGTCTGTGCGGCCGGGCGAACCCCGCGATCCGCCGTAACGTGGCCACCGAGAACGGCCGCCTGTCGTCCTGCTGATTCATCGCGTGGTACATCGAGTTCCACGCGGCCATCTCCATGCTCATGCCGGACCTCCCCGGCAACGAACCTCCCACCTCAACATAGGTGGAGGTCAAGCACTTTTCTGACCGAGCGCGCCGGGACACCTTGATCGACTGCTGTTGATGGTGCCGGAGCGACGACGGCCCGCGGCCGGCGGGCGGCCGGGATCCGGCCGGTGCTGGCGCGCTGACCTGCGGTGGGGGCGGGCTCAGCCCGTACCCCCGCGGTATCGCACCGGCAGGTGCTTGATCCCGTTGATCCAGCCGGACCGCAGGCGCTGAGCCGGACCGGCGAGGGTCGCGCCCGGCATCTGGTCGGCGATCGCGTTGAAGATCAGGTCGATCTCCAGCCGGGCCAGGTTGGCGCCGAGGCAGAAGTGGGCGCCGCTGCCGCCGAAGCCGAGGTGCGGGTTGGGGCTGCGGGTGATGTCGAAGGTGTGCGGGTCGGTGAAGACGTCCTCGTCGTAGTTGGCGGAGCCGTAGAACATCGCGACTCGCCGGCCCGCGCCGATGGCCTGGCCGTTCAGCACGGTGTCGTGCTTGGTGGTGCGCTGGAAGGCGTTGATCGGGCTGCCCCAGCGCACCACCTCGTCGACGGCGGTGCGTGGCCGGGTCTGCCGGTAGAGCTCCCACTGCTCCGGGTGTTCCAGGAACGCCAGCATGCCGTGCGAGATGGCGTTGCGGGTGGTCTCGTTGCCGGCGACGGCGAGCATCAGCACGAAGAAACCGAACTCGTCGGTGGACAGGTGCTCGCCGTCGATCTCGGCCTTGACCAGGGTGGTGACGATGTCGTCGCGCGGGCAGCTCTTGCGGTCCTCGGCCATCGTCATGGCGTAACCGAGCAGTGACGTCGCCGGCTCGATCGGGTCGCTGCCGTCACTGAACTCCGGGTCGTCCTGCCCGATCATCGCGTTGGACCAGTCGAAGACGTCGTGCCGGTCCTCCTGCGGCACGCCGAGCAACTCGGCGATGGCCTGGAGCGGCAGCTCGCGGGCGACCTCCTGGACGAAGTCGCCGGAACCGGAGCCGGCTGCGGCCGCCGACACGATCTGCGCGGCCCGTTTCTGCAAGGCGTCGCGCAGGCTGTTGATCGCCCGCGGCGTGAACCCCTTGGACACGATCGCCCGGTGCTGGGTGTGCTGCGGCGGATCCATGTTGAGCAGGATGTAGCGCTGCATCCCCAGGCGATCGGGTGTCATGTCCGCCCCGAACCGGACGATCGCCGTCTTCTCCCGGCTGGAGTAGGTGTCGCTGTCCCGGGACACGGCCATCACGTCGGCGTGCCGGGTCACCGCCCAGTAGCCGTCGTCGTCGAAGCCCGCGCTGCCGCGCTCCTGCGGCACCCAGCAGACCGGCGCGGACCGGCGGGCTTCGGCGAACTCGGCCTGCGGGATGCCGTGGACGTAGATGTCCGGGTCGGTGAAGTCGATCCTGGTGCGCGGCTCGGCCACGGCTCCTCCTACAGCAACAGGTTCTACCGATTCAAGCACGACCGGCGTACCGGGTGGTAGGTTCTGCGCGAGAACACGTTCTAGATGGGAGTCGCCGTGGGCGTACCGGTGATTGTCGATGCCGTTCGCACACCGATCGGCCGCCGGGACGGCTGGCTGTCCGGGCTGCACGCGGCCGAACTGCTGGGCGCCGTGCAGAGCGGACTCGTCACCAGGAACCCCGGCGCGGACGTGGAGCAGGTCATCGGTGGCTGCGTCACGCAGGGCGGCGAGCAGTCGAACAACATCACCCGGACCGCCTGGCTGCACGCCGGCCTGCCGTACGGCACCGGCTGCACCACGATCGACGCCCAGTGCGGTTCCGCGCAGCAGGCGAGCCACCTGATCGCCGGCCTGATCACGGCCGACGCGATAGCCGTGGGCCTGGCCTGCGGCGTCGAGTCGATGAGTCGCGTCCCGCTGCGGGCCAACCTCGGCGACGCCGGCCTCCCCCGCCCCGAGTCGTGGGACATCGACCTGCCCAACCAGTACGTGGCGGCCGAGCGGATCGCGGACCGGCGCAACCTGACACGCGAAGACCTCGACCGGTTCGGCGTGCGCTCGCAGGCCAACGCCGCGCGGGCCTGGGCCGAGGGCCGCTTCGACCGCGAGGTGACAGCCGTCGGCGGGGTGACCCGTGACCAGGGCCTGCGGGACACCACCATCGAGGGCCTGCGAAACCTGCGGCCGGTGCTGCCGGAGGGTCGGCACACCGCCGGCACCAGCTCGCAGATCTCCGACGGCGCGGCCGCCGTGCTGCTGGCGGACGCCGACCGGGCCCGCTCGCTGGGGCTGCGGCCCCGGGCCCGGATCGTGGCGCAGTGCCTGATCGGCGCCGAGCCGTACTACCACCTGGACGGGCCGGTCGCCGCCACCGAACGGGTCCTGGCCCGGGCCGGCATGAAGATCGAGGACGTCGACCTGGTCGAAGTGAACGAGGCGTTCGCGAGCGTGGTGCTCTCCTGGCTGGCGGTGCACCGCGCGGACGAGTCCCGGGTCAACGTCAACGGCGGCGCGATCGCGCTGGGCCATCCGGTCGGCAGCACCGGAGCCCGGCTTGTCACGACCGCCCTGCACGAACTGGAACGGTCGGACGGGCAAACCGCGCTGATCACCATGTGCGCGGGCGGCGCCATGTCCACGGCGAGCATCATCGAGCGGCTGTGAGGAGAAGCAAATGTTCCTGTTCAAGAACCTGGTGGCCGCCGCGGTGGCCGCCGTCGTGCTCGCGGCGATCGGCGTGACCGCCGTGGTGGCCGCGCTCAACCCCAGCGCCGGCGAGGTCGCCGCCAACACCCCGGAGATCAACCCGGCCGTGCCGCCCGGTTTCTACGGCTCCCGCTGAGAGCCCCCGCTGCTCAACCCCAGCATGTACCTCACCGAGGACATGATCGCCGTAGCCGCCGAACTCGACAAGCGACCCCGCAATATCTCGACTGGGAAATCCCCGCCGCTCGGTCCACCGATTGCTCACCTGAGCCGCATGATCGAATCCCCGCTTCTGGCTCCTCTCTGTGTCAAGACGTTGTCTGCAGCGGGGTTCTAGACTTGTTGTCGGCGGGTTCGGGAAGCGACTTCTCCGAAGAGCCGGTGTGGGGATCAGAGCTGGTCGCGCTGGAGTTCGCAGACGCTTCCCGGTGTCCTCCCGGGCCCATCGCCATCGTCGCCGTGGCATCATCGATGCATCTGCCGGTAGACGACGTCGGACAGGCGCCGTTTCAGTGCCCCATGGCTTCCATAGAGGTTTTTCCGGCTGCCTTCTTGCGGTCGTAGTAGGCGCGACCTTCGGTCGGGTTACGCAGCTGAACGGTGGCCATGATTTACTTTGTCAGATTTCCTCAATCTTGTATCGAAACTCTCTCATTAGCGCAACTGAGGAAAAATTGTCCCACTCTTCTGGCCTGAGCAGTGATTCAAAAACGGCATAGTTCAGCGCTTCCAGCAGGATCGAAGATACTCGCAGTAATCGAATCGACTTGCCATGATGAAAAATCGGGCGCGCGGGGGTAAGTCCTTTGCTACCGAAGTCCACCCCTAGTGCTGCCACGGAAGCTCCAGCATGAATCGAATGATTCAACAGGCGATACACAGAACGTAGTTCGTCACCGCCGAAGCGGTGGTCTAGGTCAGCGAAAGTAACCCTTCGCCTGCCTGCGCCAAATATGGGCAATGCCCAACCGTAAGGCTCACGGATCTCTCGACCGAACTTTTTCTCGATTTGAACGACCAGACTCTCACAATCGGCCCTCTCGTCCAGACCTGGAGGCGGGAATCCCATTTCAGCACATGTCTCATTGTATGCGCGAATGTCCCTTAGCCGCTCATAAACCCCTGAAGCATGGTACCGCTCAGACAGCGAGTAATCTGCGTCGGATGCGATCGCTCGAGAAATTATGCCGATCTCGTAAAGTGTCCTGATCCGCGCTTCCGCACCGTCGTAAAGGGCAAGCTTGGAGAGTGCTGCAACCTCTTTCGCCACCATCAAAGCGCGCGCCTGGAATGAGAACAGTAGCAATGCGTGAATTATATGGCTAGGAAGGAATATCCTGTCGCCCTCAGATGCTTCCTCAAAATCCCAAAACTGCGCCCGCGAACACACGGCGTTTATCAGTCGCTGATTAGCTCCTTCGCCTGCGGCCAGCAAGTCGTCAAATAGTTGGAGTGCGTGATTCGTAGCGGTGTCGCCAATCGCGGCGGCATTCGCGGCGGCATGCCGTTCAGCAGCCCGGTCAACAACCTCTGATTGGAGTTCATCACGTAAGTCACGTCGGAGCGTAAGAATTTCTAGAAGGTTTTCGATCAGCAGGCGAGCGATATCGTCGCGCCCCGGAGTTTCTCCCGTGCTTTGCAGCAGTTCGTTGACCTTCCCTGTCACGAATTCCAGAAATACCGATTTCGTCTCAGTCAAGATCGCCCTCCGGCTTGATGCGGCATGCACCTCAACTTCCCGTATAAACCATGGCAATCAATAAGAAGCCACGTCAACTCTATTCTCGGATCGGTTGGTCTGTGCCCGTGGCGGCGCACTGTCATGCCGCGAGTCAGGCGTCTGGCGGAGCCGCCGGCCGTCCGTTACCGAGGCGCGGTGGGGGGCATCGCCAAGCCCAGCCCTCTTAGTTGCTGTTGCGACGACCACCAGAACCCTCCCTACGGGACTGGGGCCGGCTCCGTCTCGGCCTCGGGCGCCGGGGCCTGCTGCCCGCGCGCGCTGCGGACCAGGAGCACGCCGCAGATCGTCAGCGCCAGCCCGAGCACCAGCAGCCCGAGCGGGACCCAGAAGCCGAGCAGGATCAGCAGGGTACGGCCACCGGCCGCCTCGTCCCGCACGGCCTCGAGAGTGGCCTGGTCGTAGGTCAGGTCGGCGTCGAAGATGACCACCGGGGCGCCGATGTCCGGCACCAGCTCGCGACGCTGCTGTTCGCGGTACCCGACGATGGCGCCGGTCTCCGGTTCCACCCAGAGCGTGCGGACGGCCTGGTAGTTCACGGTGCCGGTGGTCGCCCCGGGCGCCAGGAAACCGAGCAGGCCGCTCAGCGACTCCGAGTCCATCGCGACCGGCTGCGACGGGATCTGCTGCTGGAAACGGTACGTCGGCAGGTCGTTGTAGTTCTCCTCGGCCCGGAACCGGATCGGCAGCGCCTGATGCAGCGTCGAGTCCCAGTAGCGGTACGTCCGCTTCTCGGTGCCGAACGGGAAAAGGTAGAGCTGCCCGGTGAACTCGGCGTTCCCCGCGGTGCACGGCTCACCCTGCGTCTCGCTGTGGCACTGGCCGTCCCAGTCGACCGCCGCGCCGGACACCCGATCGAGCGCGACGCGACTCTCCGACCGGTTGATCGGCTGCATCGTGTCGGCCCGGTCGGTGGCGTGGTACACGTTCCAGATCAGCGTGTTGTCCGCGAGATCACCGATGAGCCCGGCGGCGGCCTGGAAGTCGGGTTTGATGCCCGTCGTCGACCGCAGCGGCGCGGTCTGCACAGCGATCTGCGGCGTGCCGTCCGGCAGCACCTGGGCCTGCACGAACGTGGCGTTCTCCGCCTGCACCACCACATCGGGCGGGATCAGGTCGAGGGGCACCTTCCGCTGCGAGGGGACGACGATCCAGACCAGGGCGCCGGCCAGCAGCAGGCACAGCAGGCCGAACCCGAAGAGTGCCGAACCCGTGATCCGCCGCCTCATCACGCCCTCCTAGAAAGTAGAACGCGTTACAATCTACTCCCCGCGGAAGGGCGCGCAAGGGTACGGCCACCGCCGCACCGCGGGCCCTCAGGCGCGCTGACTGCTCACCGAGATGACCTCGCCCGTCAGGTAGGACGCGTAGTCACTGGCCAGGAACGCCACCACGGTCGCCACCTCCCAGGGGAAGGCGGCCCGGCCGAACGCCTCCCGCCCGGCCAGTTCCGCCAGCTCGGCACGGCCCACCACCCGGTCCAGGAACGGATGCGCCGCCAGGCTCGGCGCGACGGCGTTGACCCGTACGCCGTGCTCGGCAGCCTCCATGGCGGTGCACCTGGTGAACGCCATCACCCCGGCCTTCGCCGCCGCGTAGTGGGCCTGACCGGCCTGGGCACGCCAGCCCAGCACCGACGCGTTGTTCACGATCGCACCGCCGCCACCCTGCGCGATCATGAGGCGCAGCGCGGCCCGGGTGCAGCGGAACGTGCCGGTGAGCGTGACGTCGAGAACCCGGTCCCACTCCTCGTCGGCCATCTCGGCGACCGGCCGGTTGCCGCCCAGGCCGGCGTTGTTGACGAGCACGTCGAGCCGGCCGAAGTGGTGCACCGCCGCGTCGATCAACTCCCGCACGGCGGCCTCGTCCGTCACGTCGCACGGCACCGCGCCGACCCGGCCCGGGCACGCGGCCTCGAACTGCTCGCGCACCTCACCGAGCCGCCGGGCGTGACTGTCGCCGAGCACGACGCAGGCACCCTCGTCCAGGCAGCGGCGGGCCACGGCCGACCCGATCCCGGCGCCCGCGGCCGCGGTGACCACCACGACCTTGCCGTGCAGCAGCCCCCGCCCGGCCGGAGGTCTCACCGGCGGTCACCGCGCGGCAGGCCGAGGACCCGCTCCGCGACGATGCCTCGCTGGATCTCGTTGGACCCGCCGTAGATCGTGTCGGCCCGGCTGAACAGGAAAAGCCGCTCCCAGCGATCCCTCTCCCCGGCCTCGACACCCGCCGCCGCACCGCCGCTTGCCGCCGCGCCGCCGCTTGCCGACACGCCGCCGCTCGCGGCCGTGCTGCCGGCTGCCGGGTCGGCGCTCGCCAGGACGTCCATCGCCAGCTCGCCCAGGCTCTGCCGCCACCGGGCCCAGAGGAGTTTCACCACGGACGGGTTCGCCGGTGGCGGATCGTCCGACGCCAGCGTCCGCACCGTGTGCGACCGCAGCACCGTCAGGTCCACCATGGACCGGGCCAGCCGGGACCGCAGCAGCGGATCGGCCGCCGCGCCGGTGCGCCGGGCCAGCGCCACCAGGTCGTCCAGGTCACGCTGGAACCCGATCTGCTGCCCCACCGTGGCCGCCCCGCGCTCGTAGGCGAGCGTCGCCATCGCCACGCGCCAACCCTCACCGGGACGGCCGACGACCAGGTCCCGCTCGGTGCGGGCGTCGTCGAAGAAGACCTCATTGAACTCGCTGTCGCCGGTGATCTGCCGGATCGGCCGGACCGTGACACCGGGCTGCCGCATCGGCACCAGCAGGTAGGAGAGGCCACGGTGCCGGGGCCCGCCGTCCACCGGCTCGGTGCGGGCCAGCACGAAGCACCAGTCCGCCACATGCGCCAGCGACGTCCACACCTTCTGCCCGGTGATCACCCACCGGTCGCCGTCGAGCCGGGCCCGGGTGGTGACCCCGGCCAGGTCGGAACCGGCGCCGGGCTCCGAATAACCCTGGCACCACAGCTCCCCGACGCTGCGCAGGGCCGGCAGGAACCGGCGTCGCTGCTCGGGGGTGCCGAGGTCCATCAGGGTGGGCCCGACCATCGTGGTGCCGATGTGGTCGACACGGCCGGGGGCGCCGCTGCGCGCGTACTCCTCGTGGAAGATCACTTGGCGCGCCAGCGACGCGCCTCGCCCGCCGTGCGCCACCGGCCAGGCCAGCGTGGTCCACCCGGCGGCGGCGAGCCGGCGGGTGAACGCCAGGCGTCGCGGGAAGGCCTCGTTCTCCCGGCCCGGGCCACCGGCGCCGCGCAGGTCGTCGGTGAGCTCGGCGGCGAGCCACTCCCGGATCTCACGGCGGAACGCCTCGTCGCCGGCCACTGGCGTCACCTCCCGGAGCGCGCGTAGGCTCACCCTACCGACCAAGCACTTGCTTGGTAACCCTTCCCCCGGAGGCCGGATGGGCGCCGGATGGGGGAAAGCCGGATGGGCGCCGGATGGGGGAAAGCCGGATGGGCGCCGGATGGGGGGAAGCCGGATGGAGCAGACCATCCCGGCCGCGGTGGCCCGCGCGGCCCGCGACTTCGGGCCGGCCCCGGCGCTTGTCGACGGCGCGGCGCGGTGGAGTTTCACCGCCCTGCACGAGGACGTCACGGCGGCGGCCCGCGCCTTCCTGGCCGCCGGCATCGAGCCTGGGGACCGGGTCGCGATCTGGGCGCCGAACACGGCCGGATGGGTGATCGCCGCGCTCGGCGCGAGCTGCGCGGGCGCCACGCTGGTGCCGATCAACACCCGCCACCCGGCGACCGAGGCCGCCGACCTGCTCCGGCGCAGCGGCGCGCGAGCCCTGATCGTTTCCGGACCGTTCCTGGGCACCGACCGCCTGACCGAGCTGAGCGCCACCGCCGCTCCCCTGCCCCCGGCGATCGTCACCCTCCCGGCCCCCGAGCCCACCACCCGAGCCGCCGCCGCACCACCTCCCCCGACTCGGCCACACACCCGAGCCGCCGCCGCACCACCTCCCCCCACCCGGCCACACGCCCGAGCCGCCGCCCACCCCGGTCAGAACATTTCCGACTTGTCGGTCTTGTGGGAGGACTTCCTGCGGGGCGGGCTCAGCGTGCCCGTTGCGGCGGCGCGGGCACGAGCGGCGGCGGTACGGCCGGACGACCTCAGCGACATCCTCTTCACGTCCGGCACCACCGGCCGCAGCAAAGGCGCCATGAGCGCACACCGTCAAGCCCTCGGCGTCGCCGCGTCGTGGGCCGGGATCGCGGGGTTGAGCGGCGACGACCGCTACCTCGTCGTCAACCCGTTCTTCCACAGCTTCGGGCTCAAGGCCGGCATCCTGGCCTGCCTGCTCTCCGGTGCCACGATCGTGCCGCAGGCGGTGTTCGACGTGTCGCGCGCCTGCGAGATCATCGCCGCCGAACGGATCACCGTGCTGCCCGGGGCGCCCACCCTCTACATCGGGCTGCTGGACCATCCCGGCCGGGCCGGCCACGACCTGTCGTCGCTGCGGCTCGCGGTCACCGGCGCCGCCACCGTGCCGCCCGCCCTGGTCACCCGGATCCGGGAGGAACTCGGGTTCGGCACGGTCCTCACCGCCTACGGCCTGACCGAGGCCGTGGTCGCCACCATGTGCCGCCCCGGCGACGACGACCGGACGGTGGCCACCACGTCGGGGCGGGCCGCGGCCGGGATGCGGGTGCGGATCGCCGAGCCCGGCGGCGAGGTGCTGCTGCGCGGGCCCAACGTGATGCTCGGCTACCTGGACGACCCGGTGGCCACGGCCGAGGCGATCGACGCCGGCGGCTGGCTGCACACCGGGGACGTGGGCCGGCTCGACGACCGTGGCTACCTGACGATCACGGACCGGCTCAAGGACATGTACATCAGCGGCGGCTTCAACGTGTACCCGGCCGAGGTGGAACGGGCCCTCGCCGCGATGCCGGCGGTGGCGGAGGTCGCGGTGATCGGGGTCCCGGACGTACGCCTGGGTGAGGTGGGCCGGGCTTACGTCGTACCCCGCCCGGGTTGTGATCCGGACCCCGCCGAAGTGATCACTTTCTGCCGTGGGCGTCTCGCCGGCTATCAGGTGCCGCGCACCGTGGAGCTGCGGTCCGAGCTGCCGCACAACGCCTCCGGCAAAGTGCTCAAATACCTGCTGCGGGAGTCGCCGTGACCGTTCTCCACGAAACCCGCGGACCCGTCGCCCTGATCACGATGAACCGGCCGCGCTACCGCAACGCGCAGAACTCGGCGATGACGTACGCCCTCGACGACGCGTTCACCCGCGCCGTCGACGACCCGTCGGTCGCCGTGATCGTCCTCGCCGGCGCCGGCGACCACTTCTCCGCCGGCCACGACATCGGCACACCGGAACGCGACGCCGACACCTCCTTCCCGCGCCGCGCCGCACCGTGGTGGGACCACACGGACCGGGTCGGCGCCGACCGCCGGTACGCCCGGGAGATGGAGGTCTACCTGGGCATGTGCCGTCGCTGGCGGGAGATCCCGAAACCGTCGATCGCGATGGTGCAGGGTGCCTGCGTGGCCGGCGGACTGATGCTGGCCTGGGTGTGCGACCTGATCGTGGCGGCCGACGACGCGTTCTTCGCCGACCCGGTGCTGCGGATGGGCATCCCCGGCGTCGAATACTTCGCGCACCCCTGGATGCTCGGCCCGCGCCTGGCCCGCGAGATGCTCTTCACCGGCGACCGGCTTCCGGCCCGGCGGGCGTACGAGGCCGGCATGGTCAACCGCGTCGTGCCCCGGGACGCGCTGGCGGACGAGACGTTCGCGCTGGCGGAGCGGATCGCCCGGATGCCGTCGTTCGGGCTGGCGCTGGCGAAACGCGCGGTGAACCTGTGCGAGGACCAGATGGGGATGCGCGCCGGCATGGACACGGCCTTCGGGCTGCACCATCTGGCGCACGCCCACAACGCGGAGACCAGCGCGGACCCGCTCGCCGGGATGGACGCCGCAGCCATGAAGAGAGCCGCCGAATGAATCCCCCGGCCGGCACTCCCGGCTCGCTTCCCGCCGCCGGGCCGCCTTCCGAAGCTGCTCTGAGGCCTATGCCCGGCGCCTCCCCCGGGCCTACGTCCGCAGCCTCCCCAGGGCCTACTTCCGATGCCTCCCCGGGGCCTACTTCCGATGCCGAGGTTTCCTCCGCTGCGGCCTTTCGGGAGGAAGTTGGTGATTGGCTGGCCCGGAATGCGCCCCGGGGACCACTGCCCGATGTGGACACCAGTGCCGGCGCGGCGGCGCATCGGGCCTGGGAGCGCAGCCTCTTCGACGCCGGGCTGGCGGTGGTGTCGTGGCCTTCCGCGTTCGGCGGGCGCGATGCTCCGCCGTTGCACGAGCTGATCTTCGATGAGGCGTACCACGGTTGTGGCGCACCGATCCGAATCGGACAGAATGGGTTGTTCCTGCTGGCGCCGACGTTGCTCGCGCACGGCACCGCCGAGCAGTGCGCGCGGATCCTGCCGCCGATGGCGCGCGGCGAGACGGTCTGGGCGCAGGCCTGGTCCGAGCCGGAGGCGGGCAGCGATCTTGCTGCGCTGCGATCCACGGCGAGGCGTACGGACGGCGGCTGGCTGCTCTCCGGCCAGAAGACGTGGAGCTCGCGGGCGGCGGTGGCGGACCGGGCGTTCGGCCTGTTCCGCAGCGGGCCGCCGGACGAACGGCACCGCAACCTGACGTACCTCATGGTCGACCTGCGCGCACCCGGCGTCACCGTGCGCCCGATCGCGCAGCTCGACGGCCGCACCGGCTTCGCGGAGATCTTCCTGGACGACGTGTTCGTGCCGGACGCGGACGTGATCGGCCGGCCCGGCGACGGCTGGCGGGTGGCGATGAGCACCGCCGGTCACGAACGCGGCTTCACCCTGCGTGGCCCCGGCCGCTTCACCGCCGCCGCGTCCCGGCTCGTCGACCTCTGGCTCGGCCACGGCGACCCCGCCGACGGCGCCACCCGCGACCGGGTGGTGGACGCGTGGATCGCGGCCCGGGCCTACCGGCTCGCCGCCCACGCCTCCCTGACCACCACGATGCCACCGAGCGCCATCAAGATCTTCTGGTCGGAAACGGACATCGCGCTGCACGAGGCGGCCCTTGACACGCTCGGCGCGAACGCCGAGACGCAGACGGCCTGGACGGACGGCTACCTCTTCGCCCTGGCGGGCCCGATCTATGCGGGGACGAACGAGATCCAGCGGGACATCCTGGCGCAGCGGGTGCTAGGCCTACCCCGCGACAGGGGTACGCGATGACGCCCGCACCGTCACCCGAAGAACGCGCCTTCGGCGAGTCGCTGCACGGCGCCCTCGTCGCGGCCGGCCCATTCCCCTGGCCGCTGTCAGACATCGCCGGTCGCGCCGACTCACCGGCCCACGACAGCGTCCTGACCGCTTCTGATCGGGCGAGCAGGGTGCCGCCGACGCCGGGCGGCTCCGGGCCGGGCAGGTCCAGGCCGGGCGATTTCGGGCTGGGCTATCCCGGGCCGGGCGATGCCAGGCCGGGCGGGTCCGGGCCTGGCGGGTCTGCGCCGGGCGAGGGAGTGTGCTCGGTCAAGGCGGACGCCGGGCCGGGAGCGGTGTGGGCGGTGCTGGCGCGGCTCGGGGTGACCGGGCTGGCCGTGCCGGAACGGTTCGGTGGGGCCGGCGCCTCGGTGGGTGCGCTCGTGGTGGCGGCCGAGGAACTGGGGCATCACGCCGCACCGGGGCCGGTCGCCGAGTCACTGGCCGCGGTCCCGGTGCTGCTGGCCGGGTGCGGGAACGACGAGGTGGCGGCCACCTGGTTGCCGGAACTCGCCGCCGGGCGGGTGCTGGCCGGCCTCACGGCGCCGCCGTGGCTTCCCCGGGCCGTGCACGGCGGGACAGCCGGGATCGTGGTGGTCGCGGGGACGGATGTGGTGCGGTGGGGGCGGGCCGGTTCCGCGTACACCTCGATGGACAGCTCACGCCTGCTCGCCGAGGTCTCCCCCGCCGGGGTCGTGGCCGAGGGCCCGGCCCTGGTCCCGGTCATCGCGCGGGCGCTGGATCTTGGTGCGCTGGTGTGTGCGGCGCAGCTGCTGGGGCTCGGCCGGGGGATGTTGGAGGCTTCGGTTGAGCATGCTCGGAATCGGTCACAGTTCGGCGGGCCGATCGGGCGCTTCCAGGCGGTTCAGCATCGGCTCGCGGATGTGTCGGTGGCGCTGCAGTTCGCGCGGCCGCTGTTGTGGGCCGCCGCAGCGGCGATGGGGCCGTCCGAAAGGGATCGGTCAGCGGGTTTGTCGCCGGGGACCGCGGATGGCGGGACTGTCGCCCGGGACGTGTCGGCGGCCAAGGTGGCCTGCGGGGAAGCGGCGCGGCTCGCGGCGCGGGTGGCGCTTCAGACGCACGGGGCGATCGGCTGCACCCGGGAGCACGGGCTCGGGCGGTGGCTGACGGCGGCGCGGGTGCTGGCGCTCTCCTGGGGTACGCCGGCGCAGCACCGGGCTCGGATCATGACGGAGCTGGCGAGGGAGCGATGACCGAAGAACATCAGGCGTTGCGGGAGGCCGTCCGTGGATTGCTGTCGGGGTACCCGACGCGGGCCGCCCTGTCCGCGCCCGCCGGATATGACGCCGCGCTGTGGCGCCGGCTCTGCGGGGAGATCGGCGTGGGCGGGTTGGCGGTGCCGGCGGAGTACGGCGGTTCCGGTGCGTCCCTGCTGGAAGCCTGCGTCGTCCTGGAGGAACTCGGCCGGTCGCTCACGCCGTCGCCGATGCTCGGTGTGCTGCTCGCCGGGCAGGCGCTGCTGGCAAACGGTGATGCCGGGGCGTGCGCAGGGCTGCTGCCGGCGATGTGCGCGGGCGACCGCGTTGTGGCCGTCACCTGGGACGGCACCGTGACCGATTCCGGCTCTGTGGACACGTTGCTAGTGGTCGCCGATGGCACGCTGTTCGAGGTGGACGCGGGTGCGCTGCGGCACGTGCCGTCGCTGGATCTGACGCGACGGCTGGCCACGGTCGACGTGCCGGGTGAAGCGGCAGCCGGCACCGCACAACGACCGGCAGGCGCAGGGCAAAGGTCGGCCGGCGCGGAACTGGCCGGCTCGAGGGTGGGCGCGGCCGGCTCGGCGGCAGGGGCGAGTGGGGCGGTGCTCGGGGCGGTCGATGTGGGATGGCTCCGGGATGTGGCGTGCGTGGCGCTCAGCGCCGAGCAGGTCGGAGCGGCCGCGCGGGCGCTGGAGTTGACCGTGGAGTACGCCCGGACGCGGGTCCAGTTCGGGCGGCCGATCGGGTCGTTCCAGGTCCTGCAGCATCGGATGGCCGAGTCGCACGTGCTCGTCGAGGCCGCCCGATCGGCCTCCTGGACCGCCGCCGAAGCCCTGGTGGCGGGCGCGCCGGAGGCCGGGCGGCTCGCCGCCGTCGCCAAGGTGTGGTGCTCGGAGACGTTGCGGACGGTCGCCGCCGACATGGTGCAGGCGCACGGCGGGATCGCGATCACGTGGGAGCACGACGCCCACCTCTACCTGCGGCGGGCGTGGGCGTCCGCGCAGCTCTTCGGCTCCCCCGAGGACCACGTCGACCGGGTGGCCGCCGACCTCGGACTCGATCTCACATCCGGTCGATCTCGGTGAGGTCGATCGTGATCTCGTAGGGATGCCGCAGATCCACCCGGTCGTGGAAGATGCCGACGGGGGCGTACTGACGGGTGGTGGAGTCGAGCTCGTACGCGTAGATGACCATGCGGCCACCGGCATTCTCGACGCGCCAGAAGAAGCGGATCCCCGACGCCGCGTACAGCTGTGGTTTGCGCTCGCGGTCACGTTCCTCGGAGTCGGGTGACACCACCTCGACCGTCAGGAGGACGGCCTCCGCCGGGTACCACGTGGCGTCGTGATCGATCGCGGCATCGGCGTGCAGGACCAGGACATCCGGCTCGGGCCGCTGGCGTGGGCCGAGGACGACCGACATCTCGCGCCGCACGCGGATGCCCGGCGGGGCGCATCGCCGCAGCCCGGCTTCCAGCACCGAGACAGCGGTCATGTGGAACGCTTTCTGCGGACTCACCAGGACCAAGCTCCCGTCGATGAGCTCGGTGTGCGGCGGAAGACCAGGGATCCGATCCAGATCCTCAGCGAAATAACCCTCCGGCGGGGGTCGATGCCATTCAGCCGCGGGTTCGGCGCTCATGAACCTACCCTTCCGGAAAGCACACCCTGGTCGCCCGAAAGCCTATCCGAAATCGGGCCGGGTCAGATCCAGTCGTTGTGGCGGGGCCAGGCCAGCAGGGTGTCCACGACCTCCGGTGGCTCGTGCGGGGAGACGGTGACCGTCGCCGTGTAGCGGCCGCGGTGGAAGACCAGGGGGCCCGCGTCCCGGCAGGGGCCGAGCGCTGTCACCCGGCCCACCACGATGACGTGGTCGCCGCCCGGGTGCACTGCCTCGACCCGGCAGTCCGCCCAGGTCAGCACGTCCGTCAGCAGCGGTGATCCGCTGGGTGCGGGTGACCAGCCGACGCCGGTGAAGCGGTCGCCGTCGCCGCCACCGCCGAAGGTGCGGGACAGATCTTTCTGGTCGTCGGCGAGGACGTTGACGGCGAACATGCCGGCGGCCTGAATGCGGTGGCCGGTGGCCGATTCCGATCGTACGCAGAAGAGCACCAGCGGCGGGTCCAGCGAGAGCGGGACGAACGCCTGGCAGGCGAAACCGGCGGGGCCGGCGGCGTCGGCCGTGGTGATGACGGTGACGCCGGTGCAGAAGTGGCCGAGCACGCGACGGAAGCGCCCGGTGCCGACGGCCGCGGACGCCGCGGTCAATGGTCACCGCCGCCGGAGAAGCGATGCCCCCACACGCTGTGCGCGGTGGTCTGGCGGGCCACCCAGGTGCGGTCGTCGACGGTCAGGCCGCCGGTGCCGTACTCGATGTCGAATCCGCTCGGGGTGCGCACGTAGAACGAGACCATCTCGTCGTTGGTGTGCCGGCCCAGCGTGGAGATCATCGGTGCCTGGTGCCGGCCGCAGCGGTCGATGGCGCGGCCGACGTCGTCGATGGAGGAGGTCTCCACCATCAGGTGGATCAGGCCGGTCGGTGCGGGGATCGGTGCCAGGGCGACGCTGTGGTGGCGCGGCCCGCAGCCGAGGAATCGCATCCAGAGCGGGCGGTCGCCGGCCGGCAGGCCGATCATCTCGGGGACGAGCCGCATCGAGTCGCGGAGCCGGAAACCGAGCACCTCGGTGTAGAACCGCAGGACCGCCGCGTCGTCCGTGGCGGGCAGCACGACGTGTCCCATGCCCTGCTCGCCGGTCACGAAGCGGGTGCCGGTGGGGCTGCGGAACGGCCGGGTGTCCAGCGCCGCGCCGCAGAAGAACTCGAGCCGGTTGCCGGCCGGGTCGTCGACGGTGATCGCTTCGGCCACCCGGCGGTCACCGGGGTCGTCGACGGATTTGACCGGCACCCCGGCGCTCTCCAGCACACCGGCGAGCCGGCTCAGGGCGATCGGGTCGGCCACCTCCCAGCCGCTCGCCACCAGCCGGTCGCGGGTGCCGGGTGTCACCACGATCCGCGCCGGGAACTCGTCCATGCGCAGGTGGACCGCGTCGGCGGAGGAGTCGCGGCCCGGTGCCATGCCCAGCACCTTGGTGCCGAACTCCCGCCACGCGGGCACGTCGGTGGCCTCGACCCGCAGGTAGCCGAGGGATCTGATCAGGTTCACGGAGCCTCCCGGAGCAGGAAGTCGGTGGCCAGGCGGTGGAACTCGTCGAACTTCTCCAGGTGCGCCCAGTGGCCGCACTGGCCGAACACGTGCAGGCGGGCGTTGCGCAGCACCTTCAGCGCGACGAGCGCGCCGTCGAGCGGGTTGACCCGGTCCTCGCGGCCCCAGACCAGCAGCACCTCGTGCCGGAGCCGGTGTGCGTCGCGCCAGAGCATGCCCTCCTCGGGGGACGCGGCGAAGGACGACGCCATCTCCCGCATCGCCCGCAGCGCGGCGGGCGATGACGCGGCCTCGAGACGCTCGCCGATCATCTCGTCGGTGACGAGCGACGGGTCGAAGACGAGGGTGCGCAGGAACGCGGCAATCCGCTCCCGGCGGGGGTCACGGGCGAACGCGGCGAGCCGTTTCACGCCCTCGGTCGGGTCGGCGGAGAACACGTTGAGGCTGAGGCCACCGGGCCCCATCAGCACCAGGCGGCGGGCGCGCTGCGGGAAGAGCAGCGCGAAGCGTACGGCGGTACCGCCGCCCAGCGAGTTGCCGATGAGGTGGATCCGGTCGAGGCCGAGCTTGTCGAGCAGTTCCGCGAGGGCGGTCGCCGCCGCGGTGAAGTAGTGCCCGGTGATCGGCTCCTCGACCGAGCCGCCGTACCCGGGCTGGTCGACGGTGAGCACGTCGAAGTGCGGGGCGAGCGCGGGCACCGTACGCCCGAAGTTGCTCGTGCCGGACGCACCGGGACCGCCGCCGTGCAGCAGGACCAGCGGCGGACCGTGGCCGTCGCGGGTGAAGGCAAGTGTCATGTCAGACCATCGCGTCGTTGAGCGGCAGACCGAACTCGCCGCGACCGAACATGGACAGGGCCCGCTCGGGGTCGTTTATCGCGTGCACCCGGCCGGCGTGCGCGTCGCGCCAGAACCGCTGGATCGGGGTGCCGACGGTCAGCGCGCGACCGCCGGAGTTCTCGAAGAGGCGGTCGACCGCGCGGATGGCGAGTTCGGTGCCGCGTACCTGATCCCGCCGGACGCGCAACCGCAACGGCATCGGAAGCCGCGCCCCGGCGGTGACCAGGTCCATCAGCTCGCGCATGTTCGCCGCACACGCCAGCCAGGCGGAGTCGAGGTCGCTCGCCGCCTCGGCCACGCGGACCTGGGAGTGCGGGTCCTCGGCGGCGCGGACGCCCACATAGGACGCACGGACCCGGTCGCGCAGGTGGTCGACGTGCGCGCGGTAGGCGCCGGTGGCCATCCCGATCAGCGGCGTGGTGATCGCGTAGGAGAAGAGCGAGGCATACGGGATCTTGAACAGCGGGCCGGGGTTCTGCTCCTGGCCCGGGCAGCGGCAGCGGGAGGTGTCGTTGAAGCTGAGCGAGCGGTACGCCGGGACGAACGCGTCGTCCACCACGATGTCGTTGCTGCCGGTGCCGCGCAGGCCCACCGTGTGCCAGACGTCCTCGATCCGGTAGTCGGCGATCGGCAGCAGGAACGTGCGGAAGTCGGCCGGCGCGCCGTCGTCGGCCGGCGGGACGATGCCGCCGAGCAGCACCCAGGTCGCGTGATCACAACCGGACGAGAAGCTCCAGCGGCCACTCACCCGGTAGCCGCCCTCGACCGCCGTGACCCGGCCGGTCGGCGCGTAGGACGAGGACATCCGGGTGCCCGGGTCGTCGGCCCAGACGTCCTGCTGGGCGCGGTCCGGGAAGAGGCCGAGCTGCCAGTTGTGCACGCCGATCACGGAGGCCACCCAGCCGGTCGAGCCGCACGCCGAGGCGATTTCGCGGACGCCGGTGAGGAAGGTGAGCGGGTGCGCTTCGAGACCGTCGAAACGGGACGGTTGCAGGAGGCGGAAGAAGCCGGTCGCGGCGAGGGACTTGACGATCTCCGGGTCCAGGGCGCGGCGGTCCTCGGTCTCCTGCGCCCGATCACGCAGAACCGGTAACAGTTCACGCACTCCGTCGAGGATCGCTTCCATGAGATCCCTCCAGGTGTTTGGCCGGGGTCCGGCGCGAGGCCTATAGTAGAACACGTTCTACCGCACCGACCAGATCCGGAGGTGGTCCATGCAGCCTCGGCTGATAGACGCGGGAGCTGTGCCGGCCAGATTCGCCCGGGGCTGGCACTGCCTGGGGCCGGCCGGCTCGTTCCGCGACGGGCGGCCGCACGCGATCGAGGCGTTCGGCACGAAGCTGGTGGTCTTCGCCGACTCGGGCGGTGACCTGCACGTTCTCGACGGCTACTGCCGGCACATGGGCGGCGACCTCACGATGGGGACGATCAAGGGGGACACCATTGCCTGCCCGTTCCACGACTGGCGGTGGCGCGGCGACGGCCGGTGCGACGGGGTGCCCTACGCGCACCGCATCCCGCCCCGAGCCCGGACCCGGTCGTGGACGACGTGCGAGGAGAACCGGCAGCTCTTCGTCTGGAACGACCCGCAGGGCGGCGCGCCGCCACCCGAGGTCGCGATCCCGCGGATCGAGGGCGCCTTCTCCGACGAGTGGAGCGACTGGACGTGGGACTCGGTGCGCATCGAGGGCGCCAACTGCCGCGAGGTCATCGACAACGTGGTCGACATGGCGCACTTCTTCTACATCCACTTCGCCTTCCCGACGTTCTTCAAGAACGTCCTGGAGGGCCACGTGGCGGCGCAGTTCCTGAACACCCGGCCGCGGCCGGACGTGCCGGCCACGGCCAGTTCGTCGGGTGACGCCACACTGCGGTCGGAGGCGGCCTACTACGGGCCGTCCTACATGATCGACTATCTCTACAACACCTGGCACGGCGTCGACGTCGAGTCCGTACTGATCAACTGCCACTACCCGGTCACGCCGGACTCCTTCGTGCTCCAGTGGGGCATGATCGTCAAACGGATACCGGGGATGACCGCCGAGCAGGCCACCAAGGCCGCCGCGAAATTCTCCCGCAGCATCGGCGTCGGCTTCCGTCAGGACGTGGAGATCTGGCAGAACAAGACGCGCATCGACAACCCGCTGCTCTGCGCCGAGGACGGGCCGGTCTACCAGCTGCGCCGGTGGTACGAGCAGTTCTACGTCGACGTCGAGGACGTCACCGACGACATGACCGCGCGCTACGAGTTCGAGGTGGACACCACCCGCGCCGTGCAGACGTGGGAGGCGGAGGTCGCCGCCAACCAGGCGCGGGCCGCGCAGCCCTCATGAACCCGGCCATTCTGTCCCCGGAGGGCGGGGGTGCGCCCCTTCCGTCCCCGGAGGCCGGACGTGCGCCCCTTCCGTCCCCGGAGGCTGTCCGGGAGCGGGACGAATACCTGCGGGGCGGGCTCGCCGGAGTCGGCTGCGACAGCTGCGGCGTGCTGGTCCGGGCCGGGAAACGCAGTGCGGCACAGACCAGCGTGCAGTGGTCGGGCCGGTCCTGCCGGCGGCTCGCCGACCTCGCCGGCACCCGGCCGGCGGCGCTCGTGCCCACCTGCCCCGACCTGCGGGACAGCATCGAGCGGGCGGTCCGCGAAGGGCGCCTGGAGGTGAGCTGACCGTGCCCGGTTTCTCGGCGTGGCGGGTGCTGGACGTGATCTGGGAGACGGCGGACGCGTGCTCGCTGGTCCTGGACGCGCCACTGACGTACGCGCCCGGCCAGTACCTGACCGTGCGCACCCCCGCCGGCGTCCGCTCATACTCCCTGGCCAGTTCACCGTTCGTGGACGCCGCGCCGGTCGTGACCGTCAAACGGGTCCGCAACGGCCCGGTGTCGAACTGGATCTGCGACCACGTCCGGCCCGGCGACCGGCTCGAGGTCACCGCGCCCGCCGGCGACTTCACGCCCGCGTCCCTCGACGACGACCTGCTGCTGCTCGCCGGCGGCTCCGGCATCACCCCGATCATGGGCATCATCAGGTCGATCCGGGCGCGCGGACAGGGCCGGCCAGTGCTGATCTACGCCAACCGTGACGCCGACTCGATCATCTTCGGGCGCGAACTCGACGGTCTGCTTCCGGTGGTCCACTGGCTCGACCGCGAGCGCGGCCTGCCTACCGCTGCGGGGCTGGCGCGGCTGCTCCGGCCGTACCGTGATCGGGAAGCCTTCGTCTGCGGCCCCGAGGCGTTCGTCGAGGTGGCCGAGAAGGCGCTCGGTCTGGCCGGTGTCCCGGCCGCCAGGGTCCACATCGAACGGTTCACGCCCACATCGTCCGGCGAACCCGCCCCGGCGGGTCCGGCTGCAGTTCCGGGTCCGGCGGAGGGTCCGGGTCCGGGTCCGGCTTCGGCTTCGGCTTCGGCTTCGGCTTCGGCATCATCGGCGATGACTGCCGTAGTTCCGGCGGCGGACAGCGGAGTGGCCCCTGTGCTTCCGGCCGCGGACGGCGAGGGGATGGCGGTACTTCCGGCGGCGGACGGCGGGGTGACGGCGGTACTTCCGGCGGCGGAGGGCGGGGTGACCGCCGAGGTGACCATGGACGGGCGGACGCATGTTCTGCCCTGGCCGGCCGGTCGGCGCCTGCTCGACGTGATCATCGACGCGGGGCTGAACCCGCCTTACTCCTGCCGGCAGGGCCAGTGCGGGGCGTGCGCGGTTCGGATGACCGGCGGTGAGGTCGACCTGATCCACAACGAGATCCTGGAGGAGGAGGACTTCGCCGAGGGGTACATCCTGGCCTGCCAGGCGGTGCCCCGAAGCAGTACGGTCTCGGTCACCTACTTCTGATCCTTGTCGGTCCCGGCCGGGCGCCCCTTCCCTTGGATAAGTAGCCGCGATCGACTTCGGTGGATCCGCGCGGGCGGTGTTGATCTGCTAGCGGTGCGAAATCGCGGTTTTGACCCCTTGGTCACAGCGATTTCGTAGCGCTAGCAGATCAACATCTCGCCAGGGGCGGCGTGTCGGGCGCCACCGGGGCCAGAATCGGGGAACCGGGGGGTGATGCACGGGGCATCGGATGGACGGCGATCGGGGTGCGACGCCCGCGGGGGGACGGCACGGAGGTCAAGCCCCGGCCGGCAACGGCACGGAGGTCAAGCCCCGGCCGGCAACGGCACGGAGGTCAAGCCCCGGCCGGCAACGGCACGGAGGTCAAGCCCCGGCCGGCAATGGCACGGAGGTCGAGTTTCGGCTGGGCAACGGCGCCCGGGCATCAGTCCCAGCCGCCAGCGACGACGCGGAGGTCAAGCCGCGGCCGGGGCGACGACGCCCAGCCGTCAGACCTGACCGGTGGGGGTGGCGACGCGGAGGGCGAGTCCCGGTGGGGGCGGCGACGCGGAGGGCGAGCACGTCGTGCACGGGTCCGCTCCTGGAACAGGTGTTGATTCCATGATGCCGCGTGGATGGCGGCTTGGACGGCGGTAACTATAACCTGTTCTAGTGACGGTCGAGGAGTACGACGTAGTGGTGGCCGGCAGCGGCGGTGCCGGGATGACGGCGGCGCTCACCGCGGCCCGGCACGGTCTGCGCGTGATCGTGGTGGAGAAGGCGCCGGTGTTCGGCGGCTCGACGGCCCGGTCCGGCGGCGGCCTGTGGCTGCCCGGGAACGCGGTGCTCGGCCGCTCCGACGACGCGGCCACCTATCTGGCCCACATCGCCGGCGCCGAGGTGCCGATCGCCCGGCAGAAGGCGTTCCTCGCGCACGGGCCGGACATGCTGGCGCTGGTGCGGGAGCACACGCCGCTCGACTTCGCGTGGGTGCGCGGCTATCCCGACTACCACCCGGAGGCGCCGGGCGGGCTGGCGCGTGGCCGCACCGTCGAGCCCCGGCCGCTGGACGCCCGCGCGGCCGGGCCGGACCTCGGCGACCTCGCACCGCCCTACCTCGCCGCCCCGAACGGGATGGCCGTCACCGCTGTCGACTACCGCTGGCTCTCGCTGGGTCTGCGGCACGCGCGCTCGGTCTCCACCGCGGCCCGCCTCGCCGCCGTCACCGCCGCCGACCGGCTCCGCGGCCGCCGCCGCCTCACCATGGGTCAGGCGCTCGCCGCCGGGCTGCGTGCCGGGCTGCGTGCCGCCGGCGTCGAGGTGCGCCTGGGTACCGCGCTGACCGGGCTGGACGTCACCGGTGACCGGGTGACGGGGGTACGGTGCGACGACGTCACGCTGCGTGCCCGGCGCGGCGTGCTGCTGGCCAGTGGCGGGTTCGAGCACAACGAGCGGATGCGCCGGCAGTTCCAGGGCATCGGCACCGCGTGGACGGTCGGCGCCACCGGCAACACCGGCGACGGCATCCTGGCCGGTCAGCGGCTCGGCGCGGCCCTGGACCTGATGGACGAGGCCTGGTGGGGGCCGTCGCTGCCGCTCACCGGCGGGCCGTACTTCTGCCTCGCCGAACGCAACCTGCCCGGCAGCCTGATCGTGGACGGCACCGGCCACCGCTTCGTCAACGAGGCCGCGCCCTACGTGGCGGCCGTGCACGCCATGCTCGGCCCGCCCGCGCACCTGCCGGCCTGGCTGGTCACCGATCAGAGCTACCGCGACAGGTACGTCTTCGCCGGCCGCGCCCCCCGCACCGCCCTGCCGCGCCGCTGGTTCGACGCCGGGATCGCGCACCGCGCGGACACCCTCGAGGAGTTGGCCCGGTCCACCGGCGTACCGGCCGGGGCGCTGCGGTCCACCGTGGAGCGGTTCAACGAGTTCGCCGGGCTGGGCCGCGACCCCGACTTCAGGCGGGGCGAGTCGGCGTACGACAGGTACTACGGCGACCCCCGGCAGCGCCCCAACCCGTGCCTGGGGCCGCTGCGCAAACCGCCGTTCTACGCGTTCTCGCTGGTGCCGGGCGACCTGGGCACCAAGGGTGGCCTGCGGACCGACGAGCGCGCGCGGGTGCTGCGGCCCGGCGGGGAGCCGATCCCCGGGCTGTACGCCGCGGGTAACGCCAGCGCCACCGTGATGGGGCGGGGCTACGCGGGCGCCGGTGCCACGCTGGGGCCGGCGATGACGTTCGGGTACGTGGCCGCACTGGACATGGCGGCGGTCTGAGCGGCAGGCGGGCGGAAACTGACCGGCCCCGCGGCGGATCCTCAGTCCCCCCGCAGGATCAGGGCGCTGGTCGGCACCCCGGTCCCGGCCGTCACGAGGACCGGCCCGTCACCCGGGACCTGGTTCACCGCGCTGCCGCGCACCTGCCGGACCGCCTCGGCGATCCCGTTCATGCCATGGATGTACGCCTCACCCAGCTGACCACCGTGCGGGTTGACCGGCAGCCGGCCGCCGAGTTCGATCCCGCCGTCCGCGACCAGGTGCCGGGCCTCCCCCCGCCCGCAGAAGCCCAGTTCCTCCAGCTGCATCAGCACGTACGGCGTGAAGTGGTCGTAGAGCACCGCGGTCCGCACGTCGGCCGGGCCGAAACCGGACCGCTCCCACACCTGCCGCGCCGCCACACCCATCTCCGGCAGCGCGGCCACCGGATCCCGGTAGTAGCTGGTCATCACGTACTGGTCGGGTCCGCTGCCCTGCGCCGCGGCGGCGATCACCGCGGGCCGCCCGGTCAGGTCCCGCGCGCGCTCCAGCGACGTCACCACCAGCGCGACCGCGCCGTCGCTCTCCTGGCAGCAGTCGAGCAACCGCAACGGTTCGGCGATCCAGCGCGACGCGCGGTGCTCGTCCAGGGTGATCGGCCGGCCGTGGAACCAGGCGCGGGGGTTGGTGGCCGCGTGCCGCCGCATCGCCACGGCGACCCGGCCGAAGTCGTCGGCCGAGGCGCCGTGGTCGTGCAGGTAGCGCCGGGCCACCATGGCGACCATCGCGGCCGGGGTGGCCAGGCCCATCGGATGGTGCCACCCGGAGTCCGGGTCGGGTGCGGCGACGGCCCGGCCGAACCGGCGGCCGGACCGCTCGTTGAGGGCGCGGTAGCAGACGACCACGTCGGCGAGACCGGCGCCGACGGCCAGCACGGCCTGCTGCACGACGGCGCACGCGGCGCCCCCGCCGTACCCGATCCGGCTCAGGAAGCTCAGCTCGCCCATCCCGAGCTCGCGGGCGACGGCGATCTCGGGGTTGTTGTCCATGCCGAACGTGACCAGGCCGGAGACGTCCGCCGGCCGCAGACCGGCGTCGTCGAGCGCCGCCCGCACCGCCTCGACCGCGAGGCGCAGCTCGCTGCGGCCGGACTCCTTGGAGAACTCGGTGGCGCCGATCCCGGCAACCGCACAGATCATGTCGAGACCTGAACCTTCCCGGTCACGTGGGCACCGGACTCGGTGCGGCCGACGACCTCGACGACGCCACCGGGGTACACCTCGCCGGTGAACGTCAGCGTGTCGTAGGCGAAGCACGGCGTGCCCAGCCGGATCGAGACGCCGCGCACCACGGCGCCCGGCAGCCGGTCGGTGACGTAGCGCTGGACCAGCCCGGTCGTCGTCAGGATGTTGAGGAAGATGTCCCGGCCACCACGGCGGACCGCCGCATCCCGATCGTGATGGACGTCCTGGAGATCACGGGTCGCCAGGGCCGCGCTGATGATCAAGGTGGGCGTCACGGCGAGCGTCAGAGGTTCCAGGACGGGCACGCCGGGCCGCCAGACGGGCAGGCCGTCCACGATCTCCGCGCGAACCGGGTCGCCGATCGCGATCGGTCGCGCGGACCGCACCTCGCCGACCATCCGGACGCCTTCGGTCAGGTCGATCAGCCCGACTGTCCAGGGTGCGCGGCGGCCCGGGACCGGCGGGTGGTGGCAGACCACGAAGCTGTGCACCGTTCCGGTGCCGGCGGCCACCGTGTGCTCCTGCTTCAGCGCGCCGCAGCGCGGGCAGGCCGGGCCCGGCGGGTGCCGCAGCGCACCGCACTCGCCGCAGCGCTGGATGCGCAGTTCCCCGGCGGCCGTGCCGTCCCAGAAGAACGCGGTGTCCGCGGTGACAACAGGCCGCAGCGCGGCGCCGCCCCCGACGCCGGCCCGCGCGCCGCCGGCGGCCGGACCCTCGCCGGTGGCCGGACCCTCGTCGGTGGCCGTTCCCAAGCCGGCGGTATCCGGGCGCGAGGCGCCCGAAATATTGCGATACTTCAGGATCCGGAACCGCATGGTTGCCACCGGCTCCGCGCCACTGAACCACGTGCTCCGCGTCGTGACGAACCAGCCTTCGCCCAGCGAGGTCCGCTTCGGCCCGGTCACCGACTCCAGCCGGCTCCGCACCGAGACCTGCTCACCGACCCGCAGCGGGCGGTGGTACTCCTGCTCGCTGTCGGTGGCGACGACGTTCGGGAACCCGGCCGCATCCAGCGCCACCGACATCTCCCCCAGCGGGTCCCCGGCACCCGGCTCCCCCTCCGGGGCCGTGACGCCCGGCGGCAACCCTCGCATCGTCCACACCTGGATCATCGCGGGCGGTGCGACGCCGTCCCGCTCATAGGCCGGGTTCGCGTCGCCCAGCGCCTCCAGCCAGTTCCGGATCATCGGCAGGTTCACCGGATCCCGGCCGGCCCGCGGCGGCGACTCCCCGGCGGCCAGGAGCCGCTCAGCCAGGTCCTGCACGCCACTCATCCCGGCACCCACCATCTCGGCACCCGCCATCTCGGCACCCGCCGTCCCGGCACCCGCCGTCCCGGCACCCGCCGTCCCGGCACCCGCCATCTCGGCACCCGCCGTCCCGGTACCTGTCATCTCGGCACCCGGGGCAGGCCGAGGCCCGCGCTGGCGATGATTTCCCGCTGGATCTCGTTGACGCCGCCGCCGAACGTGAGCACCAGGTTCCGCAGGGCCTGCAGGTCGAGCCAGTCGAGCAGGCCGGGGTCACCGCCGTACCGTGCCACCAGCTCGGTCAGTTCCTCACCCAGGCGCAGCAGCCGCTCGGAGGCGAAGACCTTCGTGGCGGACGCGTCGGCCGGGTTCGGCTCGCCACCGGCGATCTGCGCGTTGAGCAGCTCGTTGACACGCAGCGCGGCGAAACACCTGCCGAGCGCGCGGCGGACCTCCGGGTGGGTGACGGCGTTGCTCGCGTACGCCCAGTCGCGCACCCGGTCGTAGAGCGCCCCCAGCCGTCCCGCCGGGCCCAGCATCACCCGCTCGTGGTTGAGCTGCGCGGTGAGCAGCCGCCAGCCCTCGTTCTCGGCGCCGACCCGCAACCCGACCGGCACCCGCACGTCGGTGAGGTGCACCGTGTTGACGTGGTGCGCGCCGTCGCAGGTGATCAGCGGTGTCCAGGAGTAGCCGGGGTCGGTGGTGTCGACGATCAGGACGGACAGCCCGCGGTGGCGGGGCGCGTCCGGGTCGGTGCGGCAGGCCAGCCACAGGAAGTCGGCGTCGTGCGCGCCGGTGGTGAACGTCTTCACGCCGTTCACCAGGTAGAACTCGCCGTCCCGCACGGCCCGGGTGCGCAGCGAGGCCAAGTCCGTGCCGGCTTCCGGTTCGGTGTAGCCGATCGCGAAGTGCAGCTCACCGGCGAGGATCCGGGGCAGGAAGTGCTCGCGCTGCGCGGGCGTGCCGTGCGCGAGCAGGGTCGGCGCGACCGTCTGCAGGGTGACCGCGGGCAGCGGCACGTCGGCGCGGGCCGCCTCGTTCACCAGGATCTGCTGCTCGACCGGGCCGAGGCCGCGTCCGCCGTACTCGATCGGGAAGCCCAGCCCGAGCCAGCCGTCGCGGCCCAGGCGGGACACCAGGTCGCGATGAGCGCGGCCATGCCGTTCCTGGTTCAGCTCGGCGCGTTGCGCCGGGGTCAGGAGCATCCGGAGGTACGCGCGAAGCTCGTCCCGCAGCGCCAGCTGCCGGTCAGTCAGGTCGAGGAACACAGCGCTCCCCCAGCGTGGTCAGGGCGTGCTCGGCGCCGCCCAGGAACCGGACCACGGTGCGGATCAGCGCGGTGTGCCGGTGCAGCGGGTAGTCGATCATCAGGCCGAGGCCGCCGTGCAGGTGATGGCAGGTGCGGACGGCCGGCGGCGCCTCCGCGGTGAGCCACTGCACCGCCACCGCGAGCGCGTCACCGGCCGCGGAGCCGGACGCGTCGGCCGCCGAGGTGCCGGCCGGGGCCGCGCTACCGGAGGCGGCCGCATTGCCGGAGGCGGCCGCATTGCCGGAGGCCGCCGCATTGCCCGAGGCCGCCGCATTGCCCGAGGCGGCGGCGGGGCGGGTGGTGCTGAGGTGCCAGCAGGCGGAGAGGACGGCCAGGTGCAGGGTGCGGGCGGCGATGTAGACGTCGGCGATCTGCTGGGCGACCGCCTGGAAGGTGGCGAGTGGACGGCCGAACTGGTGGCGGGTGCGGACGTGGCCGGCGGTCAGGTCGAGGGCCCCGGCCAGGGCGCCGTCGGCGAGCGCGCACGCCGCGGCGACCACCAGGGGGTGCTGGCCGGCGTGGTGGGCCGCGTCCATCCGTACACCCGGGATCTGATCTTGGTGGGGGTCCAGGACGGTCAGAGCGGGGCCGTCGGCGGCGAGGGCGGGCAGGGCCGCCGCACGCCGGCCGATCTCGTGCAGCACGAACGAGGTCTCGAGGATGCCGAGACCGCCGCCACCGCGACTTTCCGGGACCGTGAGGGTGAGCAGACCGGCCTGACCCAGGTCCTTCCAGAGCCGCTCGGGGGTGTCAGCGCCGGCGACCACCTCGGCGGCGAGCCGGCTGATCGCCACCTGCGTCTCGTCCGACCGGAAGTCCATCAGGCGATTAGAACACGTTCCAGTTCGACGACGCCACCCATGGGTGACACATCGGGGCAACGCGCCGTTGCTAGGCTTGATTCACTGGCGAAGGGGCAACGATGGCAGGACCGAGAACGAGTACCACAAGTGCCGCCCGGGCAGCGCTCTCCGGGACGGAGGCCGAGCAGGGTTCGGCCGCGCAGCGTGACCGCCGGCGGCGCATCCTGGAGGCCACGCTGGCGCTGGCGTCCAAGGGTGGCTACGACGCCGTGCAGATGCGCACGGTCGCGGAGAAGGCCGAGGTCGCCCTCGGCACGCTCTACCGATACTTCCCCTCCAAGATCCACCTGCTGGTCTCCGCGCTGTCCCTGGAACTCGAGGCGATCCAGGACAAGCTCAACCGCAAACCCATCCCGGGCGGAACGCCGTACGACCGCACCCTGTTCGTGCTGACCCGGATGACCGGCGCCCTGCAGCGCGATCCGATGCTGGCCGAGGCGATGACCAGGGCCTTCATGTTCGCCGACCCGTCGGCCAGCGCCGAGGTCAACGCGGTGGCCCGGCTCATGGAGGAGATGTTCACCCGGGCCATGCACGACGGCGAGCCCACCGCGGACGACCGCGCCAAGGCCCGGGTGATCGGTGACGTGTGGCTGTCCAACCTGGTGGCCTGGGTGACCCGGCGGGCGTCGGCGAACGACGTCGTCGGCCACCTCGAACTGGCCACCCGGCTGCTACTCCGCTAGCTCCGTCAATTTGTCCAGGGCCTGCTTCGCGGCGGGCCCGGCCTGCTTCTCCAGCATGGCCGCCATCGGCCCGTTGAGCGCCGGCCCAAGGAACTCCATGTCGTAGGTGACCTGCGTGCCACCCTCGGCCGGCTCCAGCACGAAACGGTTCTTCGCCTTGACGCCCATCGGGCCGTCACCGGCCTGCTCCAGATGCTTCGGCGCGTCCGCGGTGACCACCCGCCAGGCCATGTCCGCGGGCATGCCCATCAGCTTCACCTTCTGCTTGTACTCGCTGCCCTCGGTGAGGGTCTCCGGCACGTCGCCGGTGAAGCCCTGATGCATGGAGTTCCACTCGGGCGTCCGGCTCGGATCGACCAGGACCCGCCAGATCTGTTCCGGGCCGGCCTTCGTCACGGTCGACACACTGACCTTGGGCATGCGCTCCTCCTCGTGTCTGGACTGCCGGCTGCCAGGTCCGTCCCGGTGCTGAGTCCCTGTCCGCCCGGGGCCACCGGAGGCAACAACTAGAACAGGTTATAGCAGTGTGATGAGATTCACTAGCAGCAAGCGCACCGGCGGCCGGGCCGCTGATGGAACCTGATGCTGTTCCCACGATCGCCCGACCGGGGCCGGAGGAGACGACGTGACTGACGGGCTTCGATCCGCCGACCGGCTGCTGGAGCGACGCGAGGCGATCGGCGACCTGGGCGACGCGATGCGCCTGCTCATCGAACAGGCCACCGCGACCGAGGCGCCGGCCGAGGAACTGCGCCGGGCCGCCGACCGGATCCGGCAGGCGACCGCGCCCCTCGGCGAGCAGGTCCGCCGGCGCGGCCGGCTCGCCGGCGCGGACGACCTGCGCGGCGGCGTCCGGATGTACAACCCGGTCATCGGCGCCGGCAGCGCCCTCGCCCCACCGGTGCGGATCGAGAGCGCCGACGGCACCGCCACCGGTTTCTGCACGCTCGGCCTCGCCTACGAGGGGCCGCCGACGTACGCGCACGGCGGCGTCAGTGCCCTGCTGCTCGACCAGATGCTGGGGCACGCGGTGACCTCGTCCGGGAACCCGGGCATGACAGCACAGCTGGAAATGGCGTACCGGAAACCTGTTCCACTCCTCACCCCGCTGCGGCTGACCGCCACCGTGCACCACGTCGAGGGCCGCCGGGTGACCGCCACCGGCAGCATCGCCACCGCGGAACGTCCCGACGACGCCCTGGTCACCGCGACCGGCCTGTTCGTGGCGTTGCGCGCGGGCCAGGCCCAGGAGCTGTTCGGCTCCGTGCTGGCGGACGACCGGGAGTCACGGGCCAGCTGACCTCCACCGCCCGCGCCCGGCCGTGCCGGCCGCCCCGCCATGCTCGCCGTGCCAGCCGCCCCCGCCGTGCTCGCCGTGCCAGCCGCCCCCGCCGTGCCGGGCGCCCCCTCCGTGCCGGCTGCCCCCGCCGTGCCCGCCGTGCCGGCGGCCCCCCGTGCCGGCCCTGTCGAGATGTTGATCTGCTAGCGCTACGAAATTGCTGTGATCAAGGGGTCATCACCGCGATTTCGTAGCGCTAGCAGATCAACACCGCTGGCGGAGAGCGCGCAGTCGCTGCTCGGCAAGGCCATAGGCACCCCCTGCGGCGAGACGGTCCGGCGGGGACGGTCCGGCGCGCGTAGTCCGGTGGGCGTAGTCCGGCAGGGTGGTCCGGGGGGCGTAGTCCGGCAGGGTGGTCCGGCGGGCGTACTCCGGCAGCGTGGTCCGGCGGGCGTACTCCGGCAGCGTGGTCCGACGGGCGTTATTCGACGGCCGGGTCCGGGGGTAAGGCGTCGGCGAGGCGGGATCGGACGCGGTCCACCAGTTCCGGAGGGCTGCCGGAGCGTACGCCCAGCCAGGTCACCCACTCCGGCAGAAGCGCGAGCACGTCGGCGGCGAAGCCCGGTTCGAACTCCTCGCCGACGCATCGGACCACGTGCGCCACCCGGTGCGGTGAACACGTCCCGTAGAGGCGCGGGATGGCCGCGGGCCACAACCCGGCCAGCGCCTGCGCGGCCGCCCGGTGCCGGTCCGGATCCGGCGGCCCGCTCAGCGTTCCGGCGAAGTCGGCGGCCACCGCGTCCGTGTCGACAGGCGCCAGCCGGGCGGTGCCCGACTCGGCGCCGCCCCGGGGCAGCTCGGCCCGCGACATCCCGCCCCGCGGCATCTCGCCCCGTAGCATCGCGCCCCGCGACGTCCCGCCCTGCGGCATCCCGGCCCGCAGCATCCCGCCCGGTGGCAGCTCGGCCTGGGGCAGCTCGGCCCGCAACAGCTCGGCCCGGAGCAGCTCGGCCAGCCGGCGGGAACGGTGGTGCTCGGCGAGCCGTTCCGCGGACTCGGCACCGCGGGCCGGCACACTTTCCGCCTCCGGCAGTAGATCGTCCAGCAGCCGGAAGTCGTCGGCCCCGCGCCAGCCGGTGCCTCCGGCGGCGAACGCGCCGACCGCCACCTGCCACGCGGCAAGGCCTTCCTCCGGTGACGCGTAGTAGCCACTGTGCACGACGACCGGCCGGAAGCCGCAGCCGTCGACGTCCCAGAGGTAGCAGCGCACCGGGCCGTCCGGGACGGCGACCTCGGCGAGGATCGCGAACCGGCTGCCGTACCTGTCGCAGGTCCAGCGCGCCGGACCGGCGATCCCGGGACGGCCCGGCAGATCCGGCAGATCCCCGGCCTCCGACGCCGTGCCGAGCCGGCCCATCGCCGTGCCGAGCCGCCCCACCGCCTCCCGGGCGCGGTGCCCCGGCTCAGCGGGAAGGATGCCGGCCAGCATGGACAGCACCCGCCACGCACCCGCCCGGTCCGGACCGGCATCCGGCCCCGCGGCATCCAGCCCTGCGGCATCCGACCCCGCGGCATCCGACCCCGCGATGACCGGCCCCGCAGTGACCGGCCCCGCGATGACCGACCCCGCAGTGACCGTCTCCGCGGTGATCGGTTCCTGGCTGGTCAGCGCGGCGGTGGCCGCGTCGGTCAGGGCCGTCGCGACGTGGTCCGGGCCCGCGTACTCGTCGCCGGTGCGACTGCCCAGGTCGGCGCAGAGGGCGCCGAGCCGGGCACAGAGCAGGTCCTCGGTCAGCGGCGCCGTGGCGAAGTCGGCGAGCAGGTCGCGCGCCCGGGGCGCGACCATCCGGACCCGGCGGGCGTTGTCCTGCTCCCAGAGCTCGTACGCCCCCACGGACTGTCGGGTCCGGCGGCGGCCGGCGCGCACCGCGGACTTCTTACGTTTGCGAGACACCGGCACGCGCCGACCATAGGCAGTTCCGGCGGGCCGCCGCCCCCTTGACTCACTCGCCCGTGCGCCGTGCACCCCGCCGGATTCACCCCCGCCCGCCCCGATCGGCCGGTTTCAGCCGCGCTGGGCCAGGAGCTGGTGCACCTCGTCGAGCAGGGTCTGCGAGTCGAACGGTTTATGGATCAGCGGGGCGTCCGGGGGCATCGCCTGGCCGCCCGGCGCCGGGCCGCTGGTGTAGCCGGACATGAAGAGCACCGGCAGGTCCGGGCGTTCGCGGCGCAGTTCGGCGGCGAGCTGGGTGCCCGACATGCCCGGCATGATGACGTCGCTGAGCAGCATGTCGAAGGTGAGGCCGTCCTCGCGGCACATCCGCAGCGCCTCGGCCGGGTGGGGTGCGGCGGCGACCACGTACCCCGCCTTGCGCAGCAACCGGCAGACGATGTCGCGGACCGCCTCCTCGTCCTCGACCACGAAGACCCGCCGGCCGGCGCCGGAGCGGACCGGTGACACCGGAGCGGGCGGGCTCACGCCGGGGGCCGCCGCGGCGCCGGCGGGCAGGCGGACCCGCAGGGTGGTGCCGCGGCCCGGCTCCGATTCCAGGCTGATCGTGCCGCCCGCGTCGGTCACCACCCCGTACGCCGTGGCCAGGCCCAAGCCGGTGCCGCTGCCCCGCCCCCTGGTGGTGAAGAACGGTTCGAATGCCCGCGCCAGCACCTCCGGCGTCATCCCGCACCCGGTGTCGATGACCGCGAGGCACACCTGCCGTTCGCCGGCGGTCTGTTCGAGGGAGGTGGCGATGGTGAGCCGGCCGCCGTCGGGCATCGCGGCGCGCGAGTTGAGCACCGCGTTCATCAGGACCTGTTCCAGCTTGCTGCGGTCCATCACGACCGGCGGCAGGTCCGCGGCCAGGTCGGTGCCGAACTCGATGTCCTCGCCGAGGGTACGGGCGAGCAGCCGCTGCATGTCCGAGGCGACCGCGTTCAGGTCGAGGATCTCGGGGCGGGACGGCTCGGACCGGCTGAAGATGAGCAGCTGCCGGGTGAGCGCGCTGCCCCGGTTCGCAGCCTGCTTGATCCCGGCCGCGTCGGCGTGCCCGGGATGGTCCTCGCCCAGCTCGTCGACGAGCATGTCGGCGTACCCGGAGATCACCGCGAGGATGTTGTTGAAGTCGTGGGCGATACCGCCGGCCAGCTGGCCCAGGGAGTCCAGCCGTTCCGCCTGGCGCAGCTGTTGTTCCAGTTCGGCGCGTTCCCGCTCGGCGGCGATCCGCTCGGTGACGTCCCGCAGGATGCCCTCGACGGCGACGGGCCGGCCGCTGTCGTCGGTGACCGTGCTGGCCCGCTGCTCGATCCAGACGATGTCACCGGCGGCCCGGCGCATCCGGAACGCGATGGTGCCGGGCCGCATCGCGCGCCAGGACTGTTCGAAGAGCGGCCGGTCCTCGGTGACCACGGACTCCCGGATCAGCCCGGGGTCCGCGTAGAACTCCTCGGCCCGGCGTCCGGTGATCGACTCGACGGCCCGGCTCAGGTATTCCATGCCGGGGTCGGGCTCCAGCCGGTACCGGAAGATAATGTCCTGGGCGTGCTCGGCGAGCAGCCGGAACCGTTCCTCGCTGTCCCGCATCGCCGCTTCGGCCCGGACACGCTTGGTGATGTCGGTGGAGATGCCGGCGACCGCGTACGCCCGCCCGGTGTCGTCGATGAGCGGGAACTTCACGGTGATGTACCAGCGTGAGGAGCCGTCCTCGCCCGGCGCCTCCTCCTCCATCTGCACCGGTACGCCGCCGGCCAGCGCCTCCAGGTCGTTCTGCCGGAACGCGTCGGCGATGTCGAGGGGGAACAGGTCGTGGTCGGTGAGCCCGACGATCTCCTCGCGGCGCAGGTGGAACAGGCGCTCGTACTCCCGGTTGACCAGCAGGTAGCGGCCGTCGGCGTCCCGCATGTAGATCACTGCGGAGGTGTGGTCGAGCAGGGCCATGAGCTGGTCCCGGCCGATCTCCGCCAGCGGCGACCTCATCTGCGGCCTCACCATGCCCCCGCTCAACCGGCCAGCTCCACCACCACGGGCCGGGCCGCTTCCCGACCGGACCGTACCTGAGGATCTATGCCGTTTTCCCAGTTTTCGGACGATATAACCGGGCGAAGGGCGGCGAGAGCGTGATTCTGCCGGGCGCGGGTCAGCCGCTCCAGGAACGTCTCGGTCATCCCGGTGGTGCCCGCCCGGTTCGAGACCAGCTCCCGGTCACCGAGACCGGCCTCGTCGCGCAGCCGCTGCGGCTTGAACAGGAACTTCTTGGCCAGCAGCAGGTGGGCGCCGGCGGCACGGGCATGCATGGTGAGCAGCCGGTACCAGTCGACGAGCGCCGGGTGGTGTGCGACGAGCCGGCGCAGGTCGCCCTCGTCGCAGAGCCGCAGCTCGTGCTCGTCGGTACCCAGCGCGGCCAGCAGCCGCTCGGGCAGCGTGGGTTGATCCATCAGGGTCGCCAGCTCGGCGCGTTCGGCGGCGAGCAGCGCCGGGAACAGCCGGCGGGCCTGCTGGTCGTAGTTCTCCACGGCGAGGCCGAGCAGGAAGTCCCGTTTCAGCGCCTCCGGGTCGAGGGCACCGCTGGGCGGGATGTCGTCGAGCGTCCAGTGCGCCGCGAACTGCCGGAACACGTCCATGAAGTGCTCCGCCGGCATGGCCTGCCCGGGCGGCAGAGCGGCGAACTCAACCATGAGACGGCGCAGCGTGTCGAGCAGGACGGTCGCCAGGCGTACGCCGTGTCGCGCGTCCGCGCAGATCAGGCTCGCGTTTCCCCGGGTCAGCGGGCAGAGCAGTTCGTTGACCGCCAGCTCGACCGCCTCGCCCTGCTTGACCAGCAGGAAGAATCGTTCCTCGCCACCGCTTCCGGTGTAGCTGCGGATCCGGCCGTCCTCGAAGACGCCGGGCAGCTCGGCCAGGACCTCGTCGCCGAGGCGTACCCGGATGGTCCCGACGTTCCAGCGCACCAGCGAGGCGAAGCTGTCCCGGTCGTAGTGCCCGGTGCCGGTGTGCTCGGCGAGGGCCGCGAAGTACGCCCGGAAGGGGATCCGCTCGGCGCCCGCGTACAGGCCCTCGAAGGCGTGCTCGGGATGCCGGATCCCGCCGGGCGTGTGTTCCTGGTAGTGCCGGGCCACCGAGGCGCCGGCGAATCCCAGGTTCACCACCAGCCGCTGCGCCTCGAGCGGGGTCAGCCGGGTCACCTCCGGCACGTCGGGCAGCACGTGCTCGTCGAGCTCCGTGATCAGCAGTTCCGGCGGGGCGTGATCCTGCAGGATCGCCTGGTTGAGGCGGGGCAGTTCGCGCAGCACCCAGTCGCCGATCCGTTCCGGGATCATCCGGGACACCACCTCCTAACCGTCCTGTTCGGCTTGGTGGCGGAGACGCTTAAGTGAGCGCTGTCACTGCGAATGCGTGTTTATCGCGAAAACGGATTTGTCGGCATTCAGGGGGCGAGAATGCACGGGCGGACCCTCCGGCGGGTCAGACCGTGCCGTCGGCCTGCCGGCGCCGCTCAATGCGGCGCTGCTCCAACCGGCGCCAGCGGTCATAGACCTCGCCGGCGGCCTGCCTGGCATCGGGTACGCGGCCGGCCTGCCACTGACGCGGCAGGAACGACTCGGCGCCCAGCCAGAGCAGATCGCTCATCGGGACCGTCCCGCCGTTCAGGCGCATCAATTCGGCCGCGACCTCGGCGGCGTGGTCGCTCCGCCGCCACATCTCCAGCGCCGAACCGCCGTTCAGCAGTTCGTCGTGGTCGTCCGGGTGCAGTTCCATGGGGGGCCTCCGCCGTCCTCGTCCGGCCCGCGGACGACCCCTTCACCGGGGCCCCGCAGGTCGTTCGCCAGGCTTTACTTCGGCGCGAAGCAGCAGGTCAACGCACCGAAGCGGCAAGAATCCGATGTCGTCGGGCCGGTGTCAAGCCGGGCCCGCGAAGATCACGGCGAGACAGGACCCCCGGGGATCATTCAGTCGCGGCGGAATGCCCGCTCCAGATCCTCCTCGGGCAGCGATCGGGCCTTGAACGACGTGGTACCCGAATCGAGCAGTTCGCGGGCGGCGTCCCGCAACGCGCCGTATGCCACCCAGGCCAGCCCGCCACCCAGCGACACCCGGCGCACCCCCAGCTCGGCGAGCTCCGGCACACTCGGCCCGCCGGACACGGCAAGGACGTTGACCGGCCCGCCTGCCTCCGCGACAACCCGGGCGATGTCGGCGCGTTCCCGCAGGCCCGGGGCGTAGAGCACGTCGGCGCCGGCCGCCCGGTACGCCCGGAGACGAGCGATCGTGTCGTCCAGGTCGGTGTGGCCGTACAGGAAGTTCTCCGCCCGCGCCGTCAGCACGATGCCGTGCCGGGCCGCCGCCCGCGCGGCCGCCGCCACCCGCTCCGCACCGGCCTCCAGCGTCTCCACCCGGCCGGTGCCCGGGTCGTAGTCCTCGATCGAGATGCCTGCCGCACCCGCCTGCGCCAGCAGGTCGACCGTCTCGGCGATGCCCTCCGCGGAGTCGGCGAAGCAGCGCTCCGCGTCCACGTTCACCGGGATCCGGACCGCGGCCGTCACCGCCGACACGTGCGCCACCAGCTCGTCCCGGGTGACCTGCTGGTCCAGCTTGCCCAGCGACGCCGCCAGACCGGACGACGTGGTCGCCAGCGCCGGGAAGCCGTAACTCTCCAGCAGCCGGGCCGAGCCGGCGTCCCACGGGTTCGGAATGATGAAGGTGCCGTCACGGTGCAGGTCACGGAAGATGCTCATGAGTCCAACCTAGGCTTTCTGGAGTGTCGGCCTTCGACGAGCCGACGGCGTCATTTGACGGTCACGGACGCCGCGGGGGTCGTGCTGCCGTCGGCCAGCTGGAGGCGGAACTCGTACCGGTGGCCGCCGGTCAGCAGGGTCTTCTCGAAACGGTTGCCCGTCACCGGGAAGGGGTCGGTGATCCACCCCTCGCCGGCGGTCGCGTCCCGGAGCTGGATCCGGTAACTCAGGCCGGACCGTGCCTCGTTCCAGGTGACCGTCACCGCGCCGGGGCCGTCGCTGCGCGCGGCCAGGCCGGTGGGCAGGGCCGACGGGAGGCGGGTCCGGACCACCTTGGACTGCGGGCCGACGCCGCCGTCACCGAACGCGGCGACGGCGAACTCGTACTGGTGGCCGTCGACCAGGTTGTGCACGGTGGCCCGGGTGCCCTCGACCGGGATCTCCTCGCGGGTGAAGTCGCGCGCGCCGGCGGTCACGTCGCGGCGGAAGACCCAGTACCAGCGGGAGCCGGTGGACCGCCAGCTCAGCTCGACCCGGCCGGGACCGGGGTCGGCGACCAGGCGGGTGGGCGCCTCGTCGGGCGCGGCCACGTCGGCGGTGGCCCGGACGCCCGGTGACCGCTCCCCCGCCCCGCCGGAGTTGACCGCGGCGACGGTGAACTCGTACTCGTGGCCGTGCACCAGCCGCCCGGTGTCGAACGTGGTGCCGGTCGCGAGGCCGGGCGGGCCGAAGTCGCCGCCGTCGGTCACGTCCCGGCGGAACACCTGGTACGACAGCCCGGGCGCCACCTGCGGCCAGGTCAGCCGGATCGACCCGTCGGACCGGACCTGCGCGCTGGGCCGTTGCGGCGCCGGCGGTTTCGCCACGGTCGGCCGGGCCCGCACCGGCGCCGAGGGCCGGCTGTCCCCGCCGCCACCGACCGCCACCACGGTGATCTCGTAGTCGTGCCCGTGCCGCAGCGGGCCGATGGTGGCGCTGCGTCCCGGGTAGGTCCCGGCCGTCACCGGATCACCCTGCCCGGCCGTCAGGTCCCGCTGGAACACCTTGAAGAGCTGCACGAACGGGATTTCCGGCCAGTGCACGGTGACCCGCCCGTCGGCGAGGGTGTCGACCCGGATCCCCTCGGGCGCGGCCGGTGGCGGCACGGCCGCCCGCATGGTGGCGGGCGCGGAGAGCGGGCTCTCGCCGTCGCCGTCGACGGCGGTGACCGCGAACTCGTAGTCGTGCCCGTTGACCAGGAAGTCGGTGCGGAAGGTGGTGGCGCTGCCGGGGCTGTCGGGCAGGCGGACGAAGTGGGTCTGCCCGTCGGTCACGTCGCGCCGGTAGACGCGGTAGCTGATGCCGTCGCCGCCGACCGGCTGCCAGGCGAGTCCGGCGATGCCGGCGCCGTCGGGCGCCGCGGTGAGCCCGGACGGCGTGTCCGGACCCTCCTCGGACGAGCCGTCCAGCGGCCACTCCACCTCGACGAAGCGCGGCCGGTAGATGCTCGCGTCGCCGTACGTGACCTCCTCGTCCAGGTTGTTGACGTTGTAGGAGATCAGCAGCCGGCCCGGCCGGGCGAGGTCGGTGTGCAGGTCGGCGTCGTAGACGATGTGCCCGGCCTTGGCCTCGGGCGCGTCGAACAGATAGTGCGGGCCACCGAACGGCCCGGCCGGCGACTCGGCGGTGTACGCCACGAAGTCGCCGCTGAACGTCCGGTTGTTCTCGTGGGTGACCAGCACGTACCGATCGCCGATGCGGCGCATGCCGTAGTTGGTGCCGACGCCGCTGAGGATCCGCGCCGACTGGGCCTCGGTCGCGGTCCACGCCGCCCCGGTCCAGAACTCCCAGGGCGCGGTGAGGTCGGTGCCGCGGACCCGGGCCAGGTGGGCGAACTTCATGTCGCCGGCGGCCTCGGTGCCGTAGACGTAGGTGAACTCGCCGTCCGGCAGCACCTCGGAACCCCAGGACACCCGGGAGCCGAGCGGCAGGTCGCGCACCGGGCCGGTGGTGAGGTCGGGCAGCCCGAAACTGGCCAGCGCGGTGCCGGTCAGCCGGTGGTCCAGCGGGCCCGGGCCGGACCGCTGGTAGCGGTTCACCAGGACCTGCACCGACTCGCCGCTCACGGCCGCGTCGCCGACCCACGCGAAGTCGTTGCCCTTGCCCGCCGGGACAAGCGCGGACGGTGCGGCCGAGGAGCCGCCGTAGTGCAGCGCGCCGAGTGCCGCGCCGGTCTGCGTGATCGCCGAGTTGTTGATCAGCCCGGAGGTGCGCGGGCGGGAGCCGTCCGGGCCGGGCTTGCCGAGGAACGTGTCCGAGAAGAGCCAGAGGATCCGGTTGTCGGGCAGTTTCAGCGACGCGGTGCGGTCGGCGCCGAGCCAGCTGCCCGAGGTGTTGCCGTACTGCTGGAACATCGTGGTGAGATGCTCGGCCGAGAGACCGCCGGCCTTCTCCGGTGGGTCCTCGTCGTTCCAGGACGCGGCCGCGGCGACGCCTCCCACGACGAGTGCTGCCACCACGAGACCGCCCAGCGCGCGGCGCGTCACCTTCTTCACGATCCGACCCCCGTCGTCCTCATTCGACGGAGAGACTGTCATGACTGGATCGCACTTCGGTAACGGACGTCCGGACACGGACCGCCACCAGCACCCCGGTGGCGGCGAGCGCGAGCATCGCGGCGCCGAGCGCACCGGCCGCGATCCCCGGCACGGTGTGCGGCAGGACCAGCCAGGTGACCAGGAAGAACAGCACGGTGACCGCCCACAGCGGCGCCGACGGCCAGCGCGCCTCGGCCGCCACCTGCGCGTTGACGAGCATGAAGACGAGGCCGTAACAGGCGCCGGTGGCCGCGAAAATCCACGCGTACCGGCCCATGTCCACGTAGTCCGCGCCGCCGGCCAGCCCGAACGCCAGGCCACCGGCCAGCGCCGACGCGGTCACCAGCAGCACACCGCAGGCGCCGACCACCAGCAGGCCGAGCCGCAGCGTGCGGCGGTTGCCCTGGGCCAGGCGGGGCAGCGCGAGGATGGTCACCACCTGCGGCGCCCAGAGCGCGCCCTTGGTCAGCACGGTGCCGACCGCGTAGGCCCCGGAGGCGTCCGGCGGCAGGAACCGGCGGGCCAGCAGCAGGTCGGCGTAGGAGACCACGAGCATCGCGAGGGTCGCTCCCCCGGCGGTGAGCACGGCACGCAGCGGGAGGCCTTCGCCCCGCACGGGTACGCCCGGACGCCGCGCCAGCAGGTGCAGAACGGGCAGGGCCAGGATCGCGGTGACCGCGCCGAGCAGCAGAGACAGCGTGAGGCCGAGACCTGCCGCGAGGCCGAGGACGACACCGCCGTACCGGCCGCCGGCGACCACGGCGATGCCTGCGGCAAGCGGCAGGAACCGCTGGTCGCCCTGCATCTCGCCGAGCCACCGCCCGGCCGCGACCACACCGACCGTGGAGACCGCCGCCAGGGCCGTCGCGACCGCCGGCAGGCGCAGCACCACGACCGCGATCGGCATCACCACCAGCAGCGCGCCGACGGTGCCGAGCACCGTCCAGAGCGCCGACCGGGCGGTCGGCAACGGTCCGGAGCGTGCCCGGTGCACCGCGACCGCGATCTGCAGGCCGGTGCTGGCGACCCCGGCGATCGCGGTCATCGCGAGCAGGGTGGCGAGCGCGCTGAGGTGGGCGGCGGTGAGCTGCCGGGCGCCCAGGACGGGCACCACGTACGCCAGCCCGTTGGCCAGCACACCCGCACCCGTCACGGCCAGCCCGGCCGTGCCGATCCCGCTGTTCTTCGCCATCCGCCTGTCCTGTTCCGAACCCTGTTGTGCGTACAGTGTCGCCACGCCGCGATCACACTAGAGATGCCACGAACCGGATCGAGGAGGCCCACCCTGCGACGGCTCGCGCTGCCCGCGACGGCGGTCGTCCTCACCCTGCTGGTGCTGGCCCCGCTCGTCGCGCCGGGTTACCTGCTGGCGTACGACATGGTCTTCGTGCCCCGCCAGCCGCTGCGCGCCGACCTGCTCGTCCCGTCGGCGACGCTGCCCCGGGCGGTGCCGCTGGACGCGCTCGTCTCGCTGGCCACCACGGTCCTGCCGGGCTGGCTGCTGCAACGCGTGGTGCTCGCCGCGATCCTGCTGCTGGCGGCGATCGGCGCGGGCCGGCTGGTGCCCGCCGACCGGCTCGGCACCCGGCTGGTGGCGGCGGTGGCGTACGCGTGGACCCCGTACCTCGCGGAACGTCTGCTGCTCGGGCAGTGGGGACTGCTCCTCGCGTACGCCGCCCTGCCCTGGATCGTCGCCGCCGCGATCCGCCTCGGCACGGGTGACCGGCGCGCCTTGCCCGCGCTGCTGGGTTTCGGCGCGCTCGCCGCGGTGACGCCGACCGGCGGCCTGCTGGCCCTGCTGACCGTCGCCGTGCTCGTCGCACGCCGCACCGTGCTCGCCGCCGGCGCGATCGCCGGGATGGCGCTGCTGAACACGCCGTGGCTGCTGGCCGCCGCCCTGACCGACGCGGACGCCCGCAGCGACCCGGCCGGTGTGGCGGCGTTCGCGGCCCGTGCCGAGAACTGGAGCGGCACCCTCGGCGCACTGCTCGGCACCGGTGGCATCTGGAACGCGCAGACCACCCTGCCCAGCCGGGAGTCCGTGCTCGCCCCGCTGGGCACGCTGCTGCTCCTGGTTCTGGCCGTGGCCGGCGCGCGGGCGTTGCGCACCCGGTGGCCGGCCGGCGCGGCGGTGCGGCTGGCCGCCGTGGCCGCCGCCGGTTTCCTGCTCGCGGCGGTGGTGCTGCTGCCCGGCGGGCGCGCGCTGCTGGAGTGGCTGGTCGCCGGTGTGCCGGGTGCCGGGCTGCTCCGCGACGGGCAGAAGTTCGTCCTCCCGTACGCCCTGGTCCTCTGTGTCCTGATGGCGCTCGGCGCGGAACGTGCCGCGGCCCGGTTGCCGGATCGCGCCGCCGCCCGGGTGGTGCTGGCCGGTGCGCTGCTGCTCCCGGTCGCCCTCCAGCCGGACCTGGCGTTCGGTGCCGCGAACCGGTTGCGGCCGGCGCCGTACCCCGCCGATTTCGCGGCGGTCACCCGGCTGGTCGGCGCGAGCCCCGGTGAGGTGCTGTCGCTGCCGTTCTCCGCGTATCACACCTACTCCTGGAATCATGGGCGGACCGTGCTGGATCCGCTGCCGCGCCTGCTCGACGCCGACGTGCTGACCGACGACCGGTTGATCGTGGGGAACATCGTGGTGTCCGGGGAGGACCGCCGGGCCTGCGCGGTCCGGCAGGCCGTCGCGGCCGGGACCCCCCTGGCCACCCTGGGGGTGCGCTGGATCGTGGTGCAGCGGGTGGTGGGCGCCGCCGAGATCCCGGCGGGGGCGCTGTCCGGATTGCGGATGGTGCACGACGGGCGGGACCTGGACCTGTACGAGAACACCCTTCGCAGGGAAGTTACTACGTGGTAGCGTCCCGCGCACGCACCGCACACAAGCTTCATCACGCACCGACTTCGAGGAGGAGTAAACGCATGACCAGAGCCCTTCCGCTGATCCTGGCCGGGGTTGTCGCCCTGGGCCTGGGCGCGCTCGGCACCGCAGCGCTGGCGAGCCAACTCAGCGGCTCGTCCGACGCGACCGCGGCCAGCGTCGACGAGCAGAAGGTCACCGAGGACGTCCTGCAGTCGGGCGTTTACGGCAGCCGCTGAAACACGCAGAAAGGTCCCGGTGGCGCTGCCGCCGGGACCTTTCGCATGGCCGGCGCTGGTTTCTCGCGTGATCGGTGCGGGCTTCCCCGCCCGGTCAGTGCGGGACGGTGGTGCGCTGCCGGGCGTGGCCGGCGGACCGGGTCACCCGCGGCGACATCACCAGCGCGGCGAACTTCTCGCCCGCCGACGGCCAGGTGAACCGGTCGGCGTGCGCCCGGGCGGCGCTGCCCATCTCGGCGCGCAGCGCGTCGTCGGCGAGCAGCAGCCGGGTCTTCGCGGTGAAGTCGGCCTGGTCCTCGGCGAGCATCCCGGTGCGACCGTCGACCAGCGACTCCTCGACGCCACCGGCGCCGCGCATCGCGATGTTCGGCGTGCCGACCGCGCCGGCCTCGACGATGGTCAGGCCCCAGCCCTCCTTGAGCGACGGGGTCAGCGCCACCCAGGCCCGGCTCATCAGGACACGCTTTTCCTCGTCGCTGACGAAACCGGCGAACCGGACCCGGTCGGCGATGCCGAGGCGGCGCGCGTACTCCCGAAGCTCGTCCTCCCACCAGCCCTGCCCGGCGATCACCAGGCTCAGACCGGGGAACCGGCCGCTCAACTCGGCGACCGCGTCCAGGGCCATCTCCACGCGCTTGTGCGGGACCAGGCGGCCCAGCACCACGAGCGACGGCTCGGGGGTACGCGCCACCGGTGCCGGCGGTGCCATCTCCGGCGTGCCGTTGTGGATGATCGTGACCCGTTCCGGGTCGACGCCGAGGACTGCCAGCTCGTCGCGGGTCGCGGCGGAAACGGTGACATATCGGCACTTGCGGTAGACCCGCGGCGCCAGCCACGACTCGATCCACCAGCCGATCCGGGCGAGCCGCGGAGTCAGCACCACCGGCCATTGCTCGCGGTGCACATGGTGCACGAGAGCAATCACCGGACGGCGGCACCACAGCGGAGCGAGGAACGGCAGACCGTTGCCGACGTCGACCAGCACGTCCGGCCGGCCGCCCCGGCGCCGGCTCAGCGGCCCGATGCCGATCATGCCGAGCAGATAGGTCAGCGCGGCCCGGAGGTAGACCGTGTGCCGGCCACCCCGGCGCAGCACGCGCAGCCCGGCGACGGTCGTCTCGTCGGCCGGACCCTCGTCGTGAGCAGCGCAGAAGAGCGTTGCTCGATGTCCCCGGCGGATCAGTTCCCCAGCGATCTTCTCCACGTACACTTCGCTTCCGCCACCGTGGGGGTTACGAGTGTCCCGCCAGTTGAGGAACATGACGTGCCGGGATGCGGCGGCCGGTATGTCCACAATCACCTCTACTAGCGAGTAGCATTCGCGGGTCGCGTCACACTATGGGGTCGGCCCGTGACACCGCAATGGCGGAACAGGAGAAACATGCACAGCCCTCGGAGGCCAGCCGAACCAGCCGGGCAGAGCGGCGTCACCCCCCGTTCCGTATGGCGGATGCGCCTGCTCACGGTCTGTCTCGGCCTCGCCGCTCTCGGCTTCCTGCAAGATCCCGGCCAGATCGTCATCGATACGAAGGTCGACCTGGCGGTCGATCCGGCCGGGTGGCTGGCGCGGGCTCTGCACGTGTGGGATCCGGCCGGCACATTCGGGCAGTTGCAGAACCAGGCGTACGGCTACCTCTGGCCGATGGGCTCGTTCTTCCTCGCCGGCAAGCTGCTGACGATCCCGGCCTGGGTGGTGCAGCGGCTCTGGTGGGCGCTGGTCATGACGGTCGCGTGCACCGGCGTGGTGAAGCTGGCCGAGAAACTCGGCATCGGCTCGCCGTGGGCGCGGATCATCGCCGGCGTCGCGTTCGCCCTCTCCCCCCGCATTATCACCGAGCTCGGGCCGATCTCGGTCGAGGCGTGGCCCAGCGCGCTCGCCCCCTGGGTGCTGGTCCCGCTGATCGGCCTCGCCAAGGGCGCCCGGCTGCGCCGGCCGGTGGCCCTCTCCGCCCTGGTGGTGGCGTGTGCCGGCGGTGTCAACGCGACAGCCGTCCTGGCCGTGGTGCCGCTCGCCGCGATCTGGCTGCTCGGGCTGCGCCCGTTCACGCTGCGCGTCAAGGCGCTGCTCGCCTGGGGCGTCGCGGTCGGCTGTGCGACCGCCTGGTGGGTGGTGCCGCTGCTGCTGCTCGGCCGGTACAGCCCGCCGTTCCTGGACTTCATCGAGACCGGCTCGACCACCACCTCGGTCACCGACACGGTCTCGGTGCTGCGCGGCACGTCGCACTGGCACGCCTACCTGAGCAGCGCCTTCGGCGCGCCGTGGACCGCCGGCTGGCGCCTCGCCACCGAGCAGCCGCTGATCCTCGCGACCCTGGTCGTCGCCGGGTTCGGCATCGCCGGTCTGGCCCGCCGCGGCATGCCGCACCGCTGGTTCCTGATCACCGGGCTGCTCACCGGCCTCGCCATGGTCGGGTTCGGCCACATCGGCGACGTGCCGGGGCTCTTCGCCGAGCAGCAGCGTGCCTTCCTGGACGCGGCCGGCGCCCCGCTGCGCAACGTGCACAAGTTCGACGTGGTGGTCCGGCTGCCGCTGATCCTCGGCCTGGCCCACCTGATCACCGTTTTCGCCCGGGCCGCCGGCACCGCGCCGACCCCGTGGGTGGGCCCGGCCCGGCTGCGGGCCGCCACCGTCACCGGCGTCGCGCTGATCGCCGTCGCCGGGGTCGCCGCGCCCGCCCTCGGCGGTGGTCTCGCCGCGCAGGGCAGCTTCCAGACCGTGCCCGGCTACTGGCAGCAGGCCTCCGGCTGGCTCAACCGCAACCTCGACGCCGAGCACGTGCTGGTGGTGCCGGGCAGCCGGTTCCCGCGCTACCTGTGGGGCAGCCCCAGCGACGAGATCACTCAGCCGCTGCTGGACAAGCGCTGGGGCGTCCGCAGCTCCATCCCGCTGACCCCGCCGGAGACCATCCGGGTCCTGGACTCGATCGAACAGACGCTGACCAGCGGAGCCGGGTCCGACGGGCTCGCCGCCTACCTCGGCCGGTCCGGGGTGCGTTACCTGCTGCTCCGGTCCGACCTGGACTACGGCCGGTCCGGCGCCACCCAGCCGATGATCGTCAAGCAGGCGCTGTCCCGGTCGCCCGGCCTGCGCCAGGTCGCCGGCTTCGGGCCGTACATCGGCGGCGAGAAGTTCCCCAACATGTACGTCGACAACGGCATGCGGACCCGGGTGCGCGCCCTGGAGATCTGGGAGGTGCAGCAACCGGCCGAGCCGATCGTCGCCTACGACTCCAGCCAGATCACCACGCTCGTCGGCGGCCCGGAGTCGGTGCTCGAGACGGCCGCCGCCGGCGTGCTCCCGGCCGGGCCGACGGTGCTGGCCGGCGACCGCACCCAAGAGGTCGCGAACGGCCCGGTCGTCGTCACCGACGGGCTGCGCCGCAAGGAGGTCGCGTTCGGCCTGGCCCACGACAGTGCCTCGGCCACCATGCAGGCCGACGAGAAGGGCTACCTGGGCGCACCGGCCCGCGACTACCTGCCCGACTGGGCCGAGGGCAACGAGACCGCCGTCCAGTACCGCGGCATCCAGAATGTGTACGCCTCCAGCGCGTTCTCCCAGGCCCAGCCACTGGCCGGGTCCCGTCCCGCCTACCAGCCGTTCGCCGCCGTCGACGGCGACCCGACCACCTCGTGGCGGTCCGCGCCCGGCACCATCGCCACCGAGCAGTGGTTCGAGGTGCAGCTGCCGGCGGCCCGCACGGTCCCGAAGGTGAACCTCACCTTCGACCTGGGCACCGACTCGGTGCCGACCCGGGTCACCGTGGTCTCCGCCGGCAACACGGCGGTCAGCCTGGACGTCATCGGCGGCAGCCTCGAGGTGCCGCTGCCGATCACCCGGCCCACCAACCGGATCCGGGTCTGGTTCGACGCGGTCCGCGACCTGCGCCTCGGCTTCGGCGGCGTCGGCCTCACCGAGGTCGTGATCCCCGGCGTCCGTGCCGAACGGACCCTGGTGGTACCGCCGAGCCCGGTGACCACGGCGGCGCCGACCATGGTGTTCAGCTCCGCCACCGCGACGCCGGCCTGCTACTTCACCGAAGGCCGGCCGGCCTGCAACGGCGACCTGAGCCGCGACTCCGAGGACGGCAACCGGATCGACCGGACCACCACGCTGCCGGTCGCCGCCGGCTACCAGGTCGCCGTCACGGCCCGGCCCCGGCCCGGCTCGGCCCTGAACGCGCTGCTCGACGCCGGCGGTGCCGCCTCGGTCACCCGCGGGGTGGTGCCGAACATCAGCGCCTCCAGCATCGGCGTGCCGGAACCGGTGGCCCGGCCCGGCGCGGCCGCCGACGGCGACCCGCGGACCGCCTGGTACGCCGCCGACAGCGACGGCAAGCCGTGGCTGCGGATGGTCTGGCCGACCCTGCAGATGCTCACCGGCGTGAAGCTGTCCCTGCACGAGGACACCGCGGCGGCCCGGCCCTCGCAGATCACCGTGCTCACCCACGGCGACACCCGCAGCGGCTTCCTCGACGCCGAGGGCGTGCTGCGGTTCGACCCGCCGCTGAACACCGACGAGCTCACCGTGCTGATCACCGACGTGATCCCGGCGAAATCGTTCGACCCGTACCGCAACCTGCACCGGGACCTGCCGGTCGCGGTCGGCGAGATCAGCGCCCTCAACGGCGCGCCGACCCAGCGGTCCAGCCCGACCACCACGGTGAATCTGGGCTGCGGCAGTGGTCCGAAGGTGACCGTGGACGGGGTCGCCCGGACCACCGCGCTCCTCGCGAGCCGCCGTGACCTGGTCGAACTCCGCGACGTCGAGGCGCGGGTCTGCGGGCTCGACGCCACCCGGCCGGTCGGCGTCTCGTCCGGCGAGACGCGGGTGCTGGCCACCGCCTCCGCGGCGGCCACGCCCCGCCGGGTGACGCTGACCCCGGTGCGGGCGGCCGGCCCGGCCGGCGGCGCCCGCGGCCTGACCCCGGTGCGCGACGGGACGACCACGGCGACCGCGACCGACCGGCAGATCCCGGTCCGGGTGGACGCGTGGGCGGCCACGCTGCGGCGGGTGCATCTGGACGCGTACCCGAACCAGCGGGTCCTCGCGCTGCGCGAGAACGTCAACGCCGGCTGGAGCGCCACCCTGGACGGCGAGAAGCTGCCGGCCGTGGTGACCGACGGTTGGCAGCAGGCCTGGCTGGTGCCGGCGGGCGCGTCCGGCGAGGTGGTGCTGCGGATGGAGCCGGACCGGGTGTACGGCGCCGCGATGGGCGCCGGTGCGCTGCTGCTGGCCGGTGTCGGCGTGGTGGCCGTGCTGCCCGGCCGCCGGGGCGGTGGCACCGCACCGGCACCGGCACCGGCCGCCCGGCGCCGCCGCCTGCTGCTGCCGGTGCTCTTCGGCGGTGTCGCGCTGCTCGTCTTCGGCGGGGTGGCGGCGACCGGCCTGGCCCTGCTCGGCGCGGCCGCGGTCCTGGCGTTCCGGGCGCTCCAGCCGTACTTCGGTGACCACGACCGCCGCCGGATGCGCCAGGTGGAACGCCTGGCCGGCTGGCTGCTGCCGGTGGCGTTCTTCGCGATCGCCGGTTACCTCGCGGTGACCACCACCGGGCACACCGCGGCGCTGCCTCAGCTCACCGCGGTGGGCACCGCCGTGGCGCTCTGGCTCTCCGTGGTCCTGGGCCGGCGCGGCCGCGGCCAGCGGTGGCTGAAACGCTGAGCCGGCCGCTCGATCAGGTAGTAGCTGCCGGCGGCGAGCACCAGCCCGCCGCCGGCCACCACGACGTAGGTGAACCAGAACCCGCCGGTGAACTCCGGACGGCCGGTGAGCTGGTAGAACATCTCGAGCACGAAGGGGTGCCAGAGGAACAGGCCGTAGGAGATCGTGCCCAGCCAGCGGCCCGGCGCGCTGCCGAAGGCCTCCTTGGCCCGGGTGTGCGGCCCGAACGCCAGCGGCACCGTGATCAGCACCGCGAGCAGCGTGTAGAGCATCATCTTGATCGCGAACTCGGTGGCCGTCGGCTCGGCCAGGTCGAGCGGGCCGGCGATCGGGGTGGTGGAGATGGCGTAGACCGCCAGGGCCGCCACCCAGCAGGCCACCGGCGCCGCGGCGATCTCGTCCAGGAACCGCCAGCGCGGCCGCTGGCCGTTGCGCAGGTCCACGTGCACCGCGGCGAGGATCATGCCGGCGCCGAACCAGAGGCCGTAGGCCGGCAGCCACATGGTGTGCAGGCTCGGTGAGAGCAGGCCCGCGGCGATCAGGGCCACCCAGATGCCGGTCAGCACGATGCCGCCCGCGGCGATCACCCAGGGCCGCCCGGTGCGCTTGCGGCCGAGCGTCAGCAGCGCGGCGATCACCGGGAGCAGCGCGTAGAAGGCCACCTCGGTGCAGAGGCTCCAGGTCTGGCTCAGCCCGTGCTCCAGGTTGTCCCGGGTGTAGACCTGGGTCAGCGTGAAGTGCCTGACCCAGTCCGCGCCGGTCGCGTCGTCGTTGCGGTCGAGCACCAGCAGGCAGACGACCACCGCCACCCAGTACGCCGGGAGCACCCGCATCGCCCGCCGCCACAGGTACCGCCCGGTGGCGGGCTTGTCGCCGCCGATCGCCTGGGCGTGCGCCCACGGGCGGAACAGCAGGAACCCGGAGAGCACGAAGAACACCGCGACACCGGAGTCGAGCCGGGCCAGCCAGCCGGCCCAGGAACCGCCGCCGGTATTGACGCCCGTGGCGAATCCGACGTGGTGCCCGACCACGGCCAGCGCCCCGATCACCCGGACCGCGTCCAGGGCGGGAACACGGTGCAGGGTATTCATCGAAATCGGTGCAGACATGTCCCGTCCAAGGGTTCCGTAACAAGTAACCGGCGAGTAACCTCCGGTCATTATCGGCGACGGCGCCACTGGCGCAATGCGGTCGGCCGTCTGATGGGGAGGTTCAGTGAAAGCTCGCTTGGGTGCCGTGCTGTTCGGCATCGGCGTTTTCGCGGTCGTCATAGCCGCCGGGCTTGCGTTCTATGTCGCGCCGACAGTAGCCCGGCTGCCGTACGACCTGAAATTGTGCACCGCGACCGTGACCGAGGACTGCCTGCGACCGAGCGTAGCCGAGGCCACGAACGCGCAGTTCCTCTACACCAAGGGCGAGCCGACCCCCGAGGTCGCCATCAAGTCCGGGACGCTGCGCTCCACCACCGAGATCTCGCCGCTGGCCGACACCACCGACAAGGAGTTCGGCGACACCGACGACACGGTCGTCTGGCAGGCGCTGGGCACCAACGTCTGGGTGGAGCAGAGCAGCGAGATGATCAGCCAGTACGAGGCTCTTCTCGCGCTCGACCGGGACTCCGCGGCCGCCGTCGAGTGGACCGGCCAGAAGCTCAACGACACCGAGGACCCGGCCCCCGTCACCTTCCAGGGCCAGCTCTACAAGTTCCCGTTCGGCACGGAGCAGAAGACGTACGAGTACTTCGACCGTGACCTGCGCAAGGCGCTGCCGATCGAGTTCAAGGGCACCGAGGAGATCCAGGGCCTCGAGGTCTACCGGTTCGAGCAGGTCATCCCGGAGACCGACCTCGGGTTCGACACCGAGCGGGTCGCGTCCCTGATCGGCGCGTTCGCCCCCACCGCCACCGCGGGCACGGTGAACTACGCCAACACGCGCAACATCTGGGTCGAGCCGGTCACCGGCCAGTTCATCAAGGTCTCCGAGCAGCAGCGCAAGACGTTCGTGCCGAACGTCGGCACGCCCACCCAGCTGCTCAACGGCGACTTCGTCTACACCGAGGACACCGTCACCAACAACGTGGAGTCGACCAGCGACACCAAGAGCCAGGTGCTGCTGATCAGCCGCTACCTGCCGATCGGTCTCGCCGTGCTCGGCGCGCTGCTGCTGGTCCTGGGTCTGTGGATGGTCACCACCGGGCGCCGGGCGGCTGCCGCCAAGCACCGGCACGAGGAGATCACCGAGGACTCCGACGGCAAGGTCACGGCTTGATCGGCGTTTCCCCGGCGAGTCCCGTACCCCGTAGGGTGCGGGACTCGTTCCGTCTTTCTAGGGTGATCGCATGGGCCCCACTCTGAGTGTGCGGAGATCGCGCCGCGCGCTGCGTACCTCCGCCATGATCTCCGTGCAGCTGCTGGTCGTGCTGCTTCTGACATATGTGGCACTCCGGCTGCTCGGCAACGCATGGTCGATCATCTGGCCGCTCGTCGTCGCGCTGCTGCTGACCACCCTCACCTGGCCGCCGGTCCGGTTCCTGCGCCGGCACAACTGGCCACCGGCCCTGGCCGCCTCGCTCGTCACCCTGCTGTTCCTGGTGGTCGCCATCGGCACCCTGGTCGGCATCATCGTCCCGGTCGCCTCCGAGTCCGGCACCCTGGCCGACGGCGTGGCCGACGGCATCGACACGGTCCGGGAATGGGCGGCCGGCCCGCCCCTGAACATCGGCGACGACCAGGTCAACAGCGCCCTGGACAGCGGGATCGACCGGCTCCAGAACAGTGTCGGCAGCATCGCCACGGCCACCCTGACCGGTGTCAACACCGTGGTGGACGGCCTGGTCACCACGGTGCTCGCGCTCTTCCTGATGTTCTTCTTCCTGAAGGACGGCCCGCGCTTCCTGCCGTGGCTCTCCCGCCAGCTGCCCGGCCGCCTCGCCACCGACGTCCCGGCCATCGCCGGCCGCAGCTGGGACACGCTCGGCGCGTTCGTCCGCTCGCAGGCCTTCGTCGGCCTGCTGGACGCCGTCTTCATCGGCGTCGGCCTGTGGATCGTCGGCGTGCCGCTGGTGCTGCCGCTCGCCGTGCTGACCTTCGTGGCGGCGTTCGTGCCGATCGTCGGCGCGCTCTTCGCCGGCTTCGTCGCGGTGCTCATCGCGCTCGTCTCCAACGGCTGGACCGACGCGCTGATCGTGCTCGCCATCATCGTGGCGGTGCAGCAGCTGGAGGGCAACGTCTTCCAGCCCATGGTGCAGAGCCGCGGCCTCGGCCTGCACGCCGGCGTGGTGCTGCTCGCCGTCACCCTGGGCAGCAGCCTCTACGGCATCGTCGGCGCGCTGCTCGCCGTCCCGGTCGCGGCGATCATCGCGGTGATCTGGACCTACCTGCGGGAGCAGCTCAGCGACCCTGCCCCGGCGGTGCAGACCGCCGACCCGCCGCCGGTGCCCGCGCCCGCTTCCGCACCCGCGCCTGTCCCGGCGCCCGCACCCGAGCCCGCCGCCGGCGGCACGACCGTCACCGAGTCAGATCGGCCCTGAGCCGCTCGCGCACGTGCCCGATCAGCCGACTCATGTCGGCGCAGTAGACGGTCGGGTTCCGGAAGCCGTCACCGGGCCGGTAGCGGTGGGCGTAATGCCCGCCGCCACAGACCCGGTGCACCGGGCAGGTCAGGCACCCGTCCGCCAGGGCCGCCACACCGATCTGCCGCGCGGCCACGCCCGGATGCGTAAGCACCGTGTCGAAGGCGTCGGTGCGCACGTTACGGCCGGTGGCGCAGGCTCCGGCGTACGCGCTCTTCAACGCGTCGACCTGCTCGATGTCGCCGTCCGACTCCACCACGGCGATCGCCACCGGGCTCAGACCCACCTGCTCGGAACCGCTCGACCCGCCCAGCAGCAGGTTCATCACGTCCTCGAAAAGCCGGATCCGGGTCGGCCGGGACGGCGCGGCGTACCACTCGTCGAAGACGGCGATCAGCCACGCCGCGACGTCACCGGACGGCGGGCTCGCCCAGTTCGCGTGCGGCAGCAGCAGGTCGATCGCGGGCGGTTCGTGGCTCAGCAGGGCCCGATAGGTCCGCACCGGATCGGACGCCGGGTCGACGGTGCAGAGCAGGCCACCGTACAGATGCCGGAAAGGCTCCGAAGCCAGCAGCCGCAACGCCCCGGTGACCGCCGCGTGGCTGCCCCGGCCGTCGCGCAGCACCCGGTGCCGATCATGGTCCTGCGCCGTGCCGTCGACGCTCACCCCGACCCGGATGTCCGCCGCCGCCAGCTCGGCCAGGGCCCGCTCGTCCAGCCCCACCCCGTTCGTCTGCATGCTCACCCGCAGCTCACAGCCGGTGGTCGCGCGCATCGCGGTGACCTGCCGCCGAAGCCGCGCCGGGCCCGCGAGCAGGGGCTCCCCGCCGTGCAGCACCACCCGTACCCCCGCAAGACCGTGCCGCGCGGCATGCTCCCCGATCCGCTCACCCGCAGCGCGCCACACCTCGTCGCTCATCAGCCGGGGCCGCTCCCGCCAGCTCCGGTCCGGCGACTCGTAGACGTAGCAGTAGGTGCAGGCCAGGTTGCACCGCTGGTGAACCTTGAGGACGAACTCGCGGAAGGGCTGGGGACGCCAGCCGCCGGCTTTCAGCCCGGCGAGATCCAGCGAGTGGTACGGCCAGCGAGGGTGCACCAGACCACGGTACGTGTGACGGCGGTCACTAATTGACGGTTCCTCCGCTGATGGGCAGTTTGTGCCCGACGCTGGGGAGCTGTGTGGAAAATCCTTCCGGCGCTTGTCGTGGCCCTGGTCCCCGCCGTTTCTTCCCCTTCCTCTTCGCCGGCCGCTTCGTCATCGCCGGCCGCTCCGTCATCGCCGGCCGCTTCGACATCGCCGGTCGCTCCGTCATCGCCGGCCGCTTCGACATCGCCGGTCGCTCACGTTGTCCGGCCCGGTGAGACGGTTGCCGGGATCGCCGCCGAACACGGTGTGCGCGCCGCCGACCTGCGCAACTGGAACGGACTCGGCTCCTACACCCGGCCGCGGCCCGACGGCATGCTGCGGCTGCACACCCCGCGCGCCCCCATCCCGGACTTCCGGACCCGCACCGAAACCGTCACCGCCCGCGAAGCCAACGGCGACCCCGCCCGCGAATGCCCGGTCCCGGTCACCGACCTGCGACGGATCTGGGTCCGCTACATCGACTTCCAGGGCCGCGTCCACAACGGCAGCCTGATCATGCACCGCTCGCTGGTGCTGCCGACCCAGAAGGCGTTCGCCCAGCTCTACCGCTGGCGGTTCCCCATCATGGTGATGCAGCCGGCCTCGGTGAACATGCCAGGCCTGACCGACCGGTCGGTGCTCACGGGCGGCTACGAGTGCCGATTCGTGGCCGGAACCACCAAGTGGTCCCAGCACTCGTACGGCCGGGCGGTCGACGTGAACCCCCGCCAGAACCCGATGATCCGAGGCGACTACCTGGACCCGCCGAACACGGAGTGGTGGCTGAATCGGTCACGCTATGCCGTGGGGATGGTGCATGAGGGCGGGGCGGTGGAAGCCTTCACGCGGCAGGGGTTCGCTTGGGGCGGCCGGTGGAACTCCCTCAAGGACTACATGCACTTCAGCACCACCAACCTGTGACGACCTGGTCATCTCCCGCTCCAGGCCGTCGCTGGGCCGTGGCGAGAAGTTGATCTGCTAGCGATGCGAAATCGCTGTGATCATGGGGCTGTGACCGCGATTTCGCATCGCTAGCAGATCAACACCGCCGCGTGGACCGCCCGCAGCCGACGCCGGCGCGGAGCCGTCGCCGCCGGGCCGGGCCCGGTCCGGCGGCGGGGCGGCGCGGGGCTGTGCGGGACGGCAGTATGGTGGGGTGATCGGACGCTGGCACGGCCTCATCATCGACTGTCCCGACCCTTCCGCCTTGGCCTCGTTCTACCAGGAGCTGCTCGGGATGCAGCGGGTTCAGGACGAGGGTGACTGGGTGGTGATCGGGGACGCGCCGGACCGGCCGGGCATCGCGTTCCAGCGGGTTGCGGACTTCCGGGCGCCGGGCTGGCCGGGACAGGAGCACCCGCAGCAGATGCATGTGGACGTGCGGGTGAGCAGTCTCGATGAGGGTGAGCGGCAGGTCACGGCGCTCGGTGCGAAGCGGCTGGGTGGTGGGGGCGACACGTTCCGGGTGTTCGCGGACCCGGTCGGGCATCCGTTCTGCCTGATCTCCTGACGCGGCGGGGGCGCGGTCGGTTCGGGGTCAGACCGCCACGACGCGGTTGCGGCCGGTTTCCTTCGCGCGGTAGAGGGCGTGGTCGGCGCGCGCCAGGAGCTCGTCGAGGCTGGTGTCGCCGGGTTCGAGGCGGGCCAGGCCGACGCTTATCGTGACGGTGACCGGGCCGGCCTGGGTGGCCACCGGGTCCGCGGAGACCGCCTGGCGGATGCGTTCGGCCAGTTCGGCGGCCTGGCCCTCGTGGTCGGGCAGGACCACCGCGAACTCCTCGCCGCCGTAACGGCCGAGCACGTCGGAGGCGCGCAGGCAGCCACGGACGCGGGCGGCAACGGTACGGATGACCTCGTCGCCGACGCCATGACCGTACGAATCGTTGATGTTCTTGAACTTGTCTATGTCCAGCATCGCGGCGGCGAGCTGGCGCCCGTGCCGGGCCGCGGTGCTGACCAGGGCGCCGGCGATCGCGTAGAAGTGGCGCCGGTTGTGCTGGCCGGTCAGTTCGTCGGTGGTGGCGAGTTCCTGGACGCGGCTGAAGAGCCGCGCGTTCTCGTACGCCGTCATGCCCTGGGTGGCCAGCGCGGCCGCCACCTGGCGGCTGGTGTCGTCGAGGGCGGGGCCGCCCAGCAGGATCCGCCCTGCGGGTTCGTCGCGGCCCTGCAACGGCACCTCCAGGGTGGTCGCGGCACCGGCCAGCAACAGGGGCGCGTCCGTGACTGTCGAGCCCAGGGCGTCGGCGGGGGCGTCGCCCACCACGGCCAGCACGTCCCCGCCGGGGCCGACGAGGACGCCGGCCGAGGCGCCGAGCTGCTCGTACAGCGTCACGCAGAGCTGCCGCAGCACCCGGTCCGGTTCCAGGATCGCGGTCAGCTCGGCCAGGCTTTCCCGCAGCATCTCGGCGAGCGCCTGCTGCTGCCGGGCCGCCTGCACCGCCGAGTGCAGCTGGGCCGCCCGGGCCGTCTCCAGCGACACCGCGACATGGCTGGTCACGGCGGTGAGCACGGCGACGTCGTCGTCGGTGAAGATGCCGCGGGCCAGGCGGCTGTCCAGGTAGACGACCGCGATGAGCCGGCCCTTGAACTGCACCGGGGCCACCAGGATGCTGCGCAGGCCGTGCACCACGGCGCTGCGGGACCCGAGCGCCGCGCCCTCCTCGGTGCCGGTCACCACCAGCGGTTCACCGGTCTCGGCGACCCGGGCGACCAGGGTGGCGCCGTACGCGATCTCCTCGGCCAGCTCGCCGTCCGCGTCCCGCCCGGCGTAGCGGACCGGCTCGCCCGACTCGCCGACCAGGAAGAACAGTGCCCGCTCGGCGCCCAGGATGCGCAACATCTCGTCGAGCGCGACCTGGGCCAGCTGCTGGGGGTCCAGGATGGAGGCGGCTGCGGCGCTGATCTGCTGCAACGCGTCCAGGTGGCGGTTGCGGCCACCGCCCGGGCGGCGTTCGGCGACGGTGCGGCGATGCGTGCCGGCGCCTTCTTCCACCCCGAATTCGGTACGCGTCTGACGTCGCCGCTGCTCCCAGCCGTGGTGCCCGGCGACCGTGAGCGCGTACCGTGCCTGCCGGTCCGCCTCGTTCGCCATGCCGAGGGCGCGCATCGCCCGCGCCCGGATCCGGAACACCTCGTACTGGATGAACGGCGCGTCCAGGCCACGCAGCCGCTGCTCCGCCTCGTCGGCGACCTTGAGGCAGCGCTCGTATTCGCCGGCCACGAAGTGCAGCGACGCCCGGGTGGTCAGGTGGACGGCGCGCAGCAGCGGGGTGCCGCCCACCTCGCCGAGGTCCTGCACCGCCTTGCGGGCCACGGCCAGACGTCGCGGGCGCTCCTCGTCGGGGGCGAGCCGCAGTTGTATGAGGCGGGCGTGCGCCTGGTAGACGTACACCCACCGGTGCTGCGGCATCAGGTCGCCCGCGCGCAGCCCCAGCGCGTGGAACTCGGCGAGGACCTCCTCCAGCTGCTCGCCGGTCTCGCCCTGCTCGAGCAGGAAACAGCAGGCCGCAGTGAGCATGTTGGCGCGCTGCACCCGGGTGCCGGTGCCGTCCGGGAACGCCTCACGCAGCCGTTTCAGGGCGGCTCCGGCCTCACCGAACCGGCTCTGCCCGGACGGGATCATCACGCTGAGCATGCCGAGCGACGTGCCGAGCGCCTGGTCCGGGTCGGCCAGGTGACGCATGGCGCGCTCGTACTCCCGCTCGCTCTCCGCCACGTAGCCGCGCAGCAGCAGGCGCAGGCCGACGGTGGCGTAGCCGGGGATCATCTGGGCCGGCGAGTACCACCGGGCGTGCCGGGCGATGACCGTCTCCCAGGCGGTGCCGTCGTCGTAGCCGCCGAACAGCAGCGCGCAGCCGCGCATCCACTCCACGTAGGCGGTGAGCGCCGGGTCGCCCAGCTCCGCCGCGACCCGGGCGGCCCGGCTCAGGCAGCGGTCGCTGGTGCCGCGCAGGTGGATCACCGCGGTGACGTACCCGATCAGGGCGTAGACCCGGACGTACTCCGGGCAGGGTCCGAGCCGGTTCACCGCGTACATCGCGCGGAGTGCGAGTGTGCCCGCCTCGCGCAGTCGCAGGCCGACGCCTGCGGCGTAGCCACCGGCATCCAGCACGGCGGTCAGGGCGGCCAGCGTCTCCCGGCGGCGGCCGCGGGCGGTGCCGAAACCCACACGGGTACGGCGGACGACGCCACCACCCAGCGCGACCAGCAGTGACGCCAGCAGGGCGAGCAGTCCCGCACCGGGCAGCGGCCGGCGCAGCTCCGCCAGCGCGGCCCGGGTCGCGTCCAGGGCGCGCTCGTCGTCCCACAGGGTGTGGTGCAGCTCGATCCGGGTGGTGAGCAGCCGGGCCCGCCGCAGCCGGTCCGGCTCGTTCGCCAGGGCCCGGTCCAGGGTTGCCGCGGCGTCGTCGAACCGGGCGGCCCGCAGGTAGGCCCGCGCCAGCGGGTGCAGCAGCGTGAACCCGGCCGCCGGGTCACCCGCGACGGCCTCGCTCAGGTAGTCGACCGCCTCGGCCGGCGCCTGGTCGGCGAGCGCCCGCAACCCGGCCGCGGCGACACTGCGCAGCCGGTCCGCCGCGGGTGCCGCGTCACCGGCCCGGCGGTAGTGGCGGGCGATCGCGTAGACGTCGCTCTCCCCGGGCAGCCGGCCCAGCGACCGGGCCAGGGCCGCGTGCCGGCGGCGCAGCTCGGCCGGGTCCAGCGCCTCCAGCAGGACGTCACGCAGCTGGGGGTGGACGAACGCGTACCACCCGCCGGGACGCGGCTCCAGCACGTGCCGGTCCACGCCCGCGGCCAGCGCGGTGACCACGAGTTCCGGTGCCGGTGCCCGGTCGTCGCCCGAATCGAGCAGCGGTTCCGGGCGGAACCGTACCCCCGCCACCGCCGCCGTGGTCAGGATGTCGCGGACCGCGTCGGACAGGCCGGTGAGCCGGGCCGCGAGCAGGTCCCGGACGTCGGCGGCGGGCGGCAGCGCGTCGGCGCCCACGGTGTCCAGCCGCCACTCACCCCACAGCGGGCCGAGCAGCCCGGCGTCGAGCAGCCGCAGCAGGTGGCTGACCACGGCCAGCGGCGTACCGTCGGTCCGCGCGGTCACATGCCGCGCCAGGTCGCCGGGCACCCGCGCGCCCGGCAGCCGGGAGGCGACGAGCCGGGCCACGTCGTCGTCCGGCAGCGGCGCGCAGGTCACCTCCAGCGCATTCGGCACGTCCAGCGGGTTCGGCACGTCCAGCGAGTTCGGCGCGTCCTGCTGGTTCGGCACGTCCTGCTGGTCCGGCACGTCCTGCGCCGGCTCCACGAGCACGAGCAGGATCGGCAGCGACGGCAACTCCGCGACCAGCTTGGTGATCAGGTGCCGGGACCCCGAGTCCAGGTGGTACGCGTCGTCGATGACGATCAGCAGCCCGCCGGAACGGGTGGCCAGCTCGCCCACGAAGGTGACACCGGCGGCAAGCATGTGCTCCTGCTGCGGCGCGTCGCCGTCGTCCTCCCCGGACAGCCGCCGCATCAGGGCCGGACCGGCCACCTCGGACGCCTCCGCCACGACACGCTGCGCCCGCGGTGACCGGCGGGCCTCGGCGAGCCAGCCGCCGATCGCCTCCCGGGCCGCGGCCAGCGGCGACGCCTCGTCCGGCCGGCCGGTGGCCCGCAGCACCGGCACCCCGGCCGCCGCCGCCCAGCCGGCCACCTCGGCGGCCAGCCTGGTCCGCCCCGACCCGGCGCCGCCACGGATCACCGCGACCCCGCCGAGACCCTCGCGCGCCCGGTCCCAGCGGTGGCGCAGCCGCGCCGCCTCGGCCTCCCGGCCCACCAGCGGCCAGCCGGACACGGCCGGCTGCTCGGCCGCCGCACCGCCCGGGCAGCCCCGCAGGTCGGTGAGGAGTGCGGCGGCGTCCAGGTAGCGGTCGTCGGGGTCCTTCGCGAGCAGCCGGTTCACGACGGCGACCAGGGCCGGGTCGAGGCCCGGGCGCAGCGCGACGAGGTCGGGCACCGGGGCGGCCAGGTGCAGACGGAGCAGTTCACCGACGTCGTCGGACTCGAACGGTAGCCGGCCGGTCAGGCACTCGAAGAGCACCACACCCAGCGAGTAGAGGTCGGAGCGCCCGTCGACCGGGCGCTTCAGCATGCCGGACTGTTCGGGGGCCGCGTACAGGAAAGTGCCGACCGCCTCATCCACCGGCGCCTGCCGACCCAGCAGGGCCAGACCGAAATCGATCAGCTTGGCCGGCCGGTCGCCGGAAACCATGATGTTGCCGGGCTTGATGTCCCGGTGCACCAGACCCAGCCGGTGCGTCGCGGCCAGGGCACGGGCCAGCCGGGCGGCGATCTCCACCACGCGGTCCGGCGCGAGCACACCGGCGGCGATCAGGTCGGCCAGCGAGCCGCCCGGGATCTGCTCCAGGACCAGCGCCGGCACCCCGTCCAGGTCACCGCAGGCGTGCACGCGCACCACGGCCGGGTCGTCGATGCAGGCCAGCACCGCCGCCTCACGACGGAACACCGCCCGGATCCCCGGGTAGGCGTCCGGGCCGGACAGGGGACGCTTCACCGCGTACTCCTGGGATCCTCGCCGGGCCCGATGCACCATCGTGAAAGCGCCCCGCCCGAGCTCCTCTCCGACGACCAGATCGGTCAGGGCTATCTCCGTCACCTGCACACTCACTCCGTGTCCGGGGTCGTTCTGCTGATCGGCCGGAAACCGGGCAACCTGAAGGAACCGGGTCAGAGGGATGCGGCGAGCTTCTGCAACTCCTCCGGCGCACCGGTGATCAGAGGCTCGCCATGGCCGGGAAGGATCGCCTGCACATCGAGCGTGGCCAGTTTCTTGACCGACGCCGCGGCCTTCGCCGCGTCCGCCGTGTACTCCGGGTTCGACCCGGTCAGCCCGGCCGTGTTGTTCAGCGCGTCACCGGCCACCAGCACCCCGGTCGACGGCTCGAAGACCGAGATGTGCCCCAGGGTGTGCCCCGGCGTGCCGATGATCTGCAGCCCGAAGATCTCCTGACCGTCCGCCAGCCCCTTGAGCGGCTTGCTCGCGGTGATCGCATCGAGTTCCGCGTCGCCGGCGTAGAGCGTGCCGTTGACCACCGCCGGCGCGACCCCGGCGAGACCGCCGGCGTGATCCTGATGGCCGTGCGTGACGATGACGTGCTTCACCGCGCCCCAGCCGGTGCCGGCGGCCTGCAGACCGGCCTCGATCTCGGCGACCGAGCTGGACGTGCCGGTGTCCACGACGGCGACCTCGTCGCCGCGCACCAGCAGATAGACGGAGACGAACGTGAGGTTGACGCGTTTCCAGCTGCCGACGACGCCGGGGCCTGCGCCGCTCGCGCCTGCGCTGTTCCCGCCGGGGCTGTTCGCGGCCTCTGGGGTTTCCGGCGTCTCCGGCGTCCCCGTAGCCGAACAGCCGGTCAGCGTATTGAGGACGGCCACACCCAGCACACCTGATCCGCCCGTGACAATCAATCTGCGACTCACCCTGAAGTCACTCATCACCCCTCAATACTCGCTCACCCAGCGCAACGCCACGGCTGCAGACAGAACGAGACCATCTTGAGCTGCCGGGCCGGCTCCGCCAGATCGGAATCCGTCACCGCGTGCACCTGCTGCGCCACCGCAATCGTCAGCACCACATTGATCACTTCGTCGACCGGCGTCTCCGGCCGCAGCACCCCGTCCGCGATCGCGTCCGTCAAATGCCCGCGCAACATGCCGGCCCACTCGTCGACCACGTCGGACTGCGTCTCCGCGATCCGCTTGTTCGCGGCCAGGCGGCCCCAGAAACCGACGACGACGTACGCCTCGTCCACCGTCTTCTTCTCCAGCGGAAGAATCTCCCGGAGCATGGCGTCCACCGCGTCCAGGCCCCGCAGCCCGGCCGTCGCCGCCACGATGCGTTCCGTCGTCAATTCGCTTATCCGCTGGTAGGCGCCCGCTGCCACAGCGTCGAACCCGTCGAAGTAGTGCCAGAGCGCGCCGGTGCCGACATTGAGCTCGGCGGCGACCGCCCGGCTGGTGGCCCCGGGCAGGCCGTCCCGGGCGACCACCGTCAGGTACGCCTCGACGATCTCGCTGCGCCGCTGGTCGTGGTCGACGATTTTCGGCACTCCGCACCTCTTTCCGCCTCAAGGGAAGTGTTGCGCACCCGACAGCGTGCGGGACAGACGGGGGCGCCGGGGAGAGGCATGCTCAATTCTCGGGGGCCTCGGCGTCACGGGCTTTCCTTGGCGTCTCGGCGTCACGGGCTTTCCTCGGGGGAGGATTGATGGTGGTTCGTGTTCCGGCCGGGGAAGACCGGCGACTCGCCGATCATGTGATCCAGCTGCTCAGTGACCTGGCAGCGGCAGCGACCCGGGAACAGGACCCGCTGACCGTGACGCGGCGACCCGACCCCGACGGCGCGCACACCCTCGTCGTCCCCGCCCTCGACGACCTGCTGCACCGGGTCCGCGAACTCTGGTGGCAGCGCCTCGAACCCGCCGACCGCCTCGCGGTGCACGTAGCCGCCATGCACCGCGCCACCCGCCCCACCCCGCTCGGCGAAGTGCTCACCGCCTGCCGCCTGGCGACCGGCTGCGGCCACCAGATCACCGTGCCCGAATTCACGTCGCTGACCTGCGGCGCCGTCAAACCCGGCCCGCGCAGCACGTGGCAGGCCGAGGTCGGCACGCGGCCGTACGGTATCGGTCACATCGGCGAGTACGGCAGCATCCGCGCCGCCAACGCCGCCGTCTGGGACACCATCGAGACCAACCGCGAAACCCTGCGCGAACGCCTCCGAGCCGCATCGCCCCTGCTGGCGGGCGTGGCCGCACGCGGCTGGGAGGAACCCCAGGTCAGCGTCTGGGCCACCACCGAACAGCGCGACGCGGACGACCCCGACCTGGTGACCATGCATCAGATCGCGCACCGCGCCCGTGTACGCCCCGCCGAAGTAGACCGGTGGCGGGCCGCGCACGCCGCTCCTTCCCCGCCGTCCCCTCCCCTCCCCCCGCCGTTTCGCCCGCCGTTTCCCTCGCCGGAGCCGGGCACGTCGGTCTGGTTCTGGCCCCTCGTCCACCACTGGCTCGCCGAGACCGGCCGGCTGCCGGAGCAGCTTCCGGACGATCGCCCGGACCTGCCCAGAGACGCGTCCTTCTGACGCTCCCCGGCCGTCCAGTTCCGCTCGCTTCCGGCACCTCGCTCTCCCCTGCGCGCCGGCCTCGGCTCGTGTGCTGCTCTGTCTCTTCGCCGCCGCAGTAATTCCGGTGAACTTCGGACAGCAGCACGCCGGGCATACAATTCCATCATTCACCACAACGTTTATATACCGCCGGGGAGCCCGCGTTCGATCAAGGCCCGAGGTTGGCATGATCGAATCGATTTATTGCGGGCGTTCTTGAGGGCGGAGCGGGAGAATGAATGCATGGGGCAGATGCAGTTCTTCACCACCTCCGGAATGGCGAGGATGCGTGATCGGACTGCGTCCCGCAGCTACTCCCCTGCGGCCGACGACTTCCGCCGCGAGCACAAGCGCCACCGCGATTGGGGCCTGGCCCGCCGTCACGCGGAGAAGCTGTTGCGCGCCAGAGCAGCGGCCACGGAGGCACCGGACGGTGCTTTCGTGCCGGTCGCCAGGCGGGAGTCAGCCGGGAGGCCGGGGCTGGCCGGCGAGCCGGGGGCGGCCGGGAGGCTCGAGTCCGCTGGGAGGCCCGAGTCGGTTGCCAAGCCCCAGTCAATTGCCAGGCCTGAGTCGACCGCCAGGTTTCAGTCGGCCGGCAGGCCCGCGCCCGCCGGGAGGCCCGGGATGGTTGCGAGGCCAGGGTTGGTGGGGAGGCCGGGGTCTGTGGGGAGTTCCTCGGGCGCTGAGTGCTCGGCGCCAACGGGGAACTCGGTGTCTGGCGGGCATTCAGCGTCGGCGGGCAGCTCGGCGCGCGGTGAGACTTCGGCTTCGGCAGGTGGCTCCGCGGCGTCGGCGGGCAGCTCTGCGCGCGGTGAGACTTCGGCTTCGGCAGGTGGCTCCTCGGTGGCCGGCACCGTTGGCAGGGGCTTGAGGGAGCTGGCGCCCACGGCTCCTGGGGCGCGCTCGGTGCCCCGCATCGGCTCCCACGCCGGGGCGTCCGGGCAGCGCCGATCCCCGTCGGGCATGGGCCGGGCGAGAAGGTCGGCGGCTGACGAGATGCCGGTGACACCCGTTGCGGCGGCGGCACCGACCTGGCCGGGAGCGTCGGCCGTCCGAGCGGCTCGAAGTCCATCTGTTCCAGGCTCTCCGACGAGGCCGGCGACTTCAGGTTCCTCCCACGCGGTGGCCGCACGGCGGTCGCCGGAGCCAACGCCTCCGACCTCGGCGACGCGGTCGGCGGCTTCGGGCACATCGTCGCAGGCAGCGGATGCGCGAGAACCGAGTGAGCCGACGCTTGCGACCGCGCCTGCGCGGCCGGCCGTTTCGATGAGGCCTGGGCGGCGAACGTCCGCCGGGAGAACGGCACGGTGGTTGGCGAGTGCCCGCTTGATGAGGCCGGCGCGGCAGGCGGCTTCGAGTGCATCGAGCCTGGTGCTGGCGGTGCGAGAGGTGGCGAGACCGGCGGGTTCGAGTGGACTGGCCGAGGCGGTGATCGTTGGAGGTTCGGCTCGGGTGACTCCGAGGGATCCGTTCGAGACGACGGATTCGAGAGCGTCGGGTGGGTTGGCGGTCGCAGGCACGTCGGGGGTGAACCGCAGGCCTTCGGCAGCGGGGAGTTCCGGCGTCGCGGTGGAAACAACGACCGGAAGTCGCGACGCCGGCGCTGTAAGAGTGCCGCGGACAGCACGGGGTTCGGCTGCACGGGAGGCGCTGGTCGCAGCTGGTGGTGGTCGGGCTTGGGTACGTAGTCGGGCTACGGCGGGTAGCCGAGCTTCAGTGGCCGGCCGGGCCGCACGAGCCACCACGGCCGGTCGGGCACCGCCAGGCCGGGTCGGGCACCGCCGGGCCGGTCGGGCACCGCCGAGCCGGACGGGGACAACCGGGCCGCACGAGCCACCACAGCCGGACGGGCACCGCCAGGCCGGACGGAGACAACCGGGCCGCACGAGCCACCACAGCCGGACGGGCGCCGCCGTGTGGCGGGCGGGTTCAGCGGGTGGACGGTGGCGGGCTGGTGATCGGGCGGGGTTGGCCTTGGCTCGGGTGATGGGTCGCGGCGGGTGGCGGGTTGGCCTTGAATTGTCGCGGTCGGGAAATGGGTGCTGGGTGGTGGATTGGGCTCGGTGGGTGACTTGTTGTCAGCGGCGGTTCGGCAGGGGTGGGAATTGCCGGGTTCATGGCGGAGGGGAGGGGGCTAATTGGTTTTTCAGCGTTGTTGGTGATGCTTGCTGACAATTTTGTTTTGCTTGGCGGGATTGCGGCAGGGAGTAGGTGAACAACGGACGGTGACATTTGGCAGGGCTGGTCGGGTTTCGGTCGGGGCGGCTTCGAGGTGGGGTGGGGGACGGCAGCGGTGGTGGGTGGAGATGGGGGGCCGGGTTGATACAGGTAACCGTCAGGTGCGTACCGAAGCATGTTTGGTAGGTCCCCTAGCCAGGAAGACGTTCGCCATGCATCCCCAGGCTCCCCGCCGCACCACCCATGCCTTTGGCACGCCCGTCAACCGACTCGTGTACGACCGCTGGGGCCGGTTCGGCCGGCCCGTCGTGTTGCTGCACGGGGTGCTCTACGACCGGAGCATGTGGTGGCCGGTCGCGGCGGAGCTCGGTAACTCGTGCAGTGTGCTGGCCGTGGATCTGCCGGGGCACGGGGATTCGGCGCCGCGCGGGGATTATGCGCTCAGTACGCTCGCTGCTGACCTGGCGATGCTGATCAACGGGTTGGATCTGCACCGGGCGCCCGTCGTGGTCGGGCACGGTGAGTCGGCGCTGCTGGCGGAGGCGTTCGCGGCGGACTATGCGACGAAGGCGGTTCTCACCGTGGACGAGCCGCCGGCGGAACCGTCGGAGACCGTGGAACAGCACCTGGCGGCGGCCGATCTGGGGCGGGTGCCGGAGCCGTACCGCCAGTTCGCGGTGCCGCGGCGGGATGCGACGCTGCTCCGGGCGTACCGCTGCTGGTTCGGGAAAAGCCCGCGCCGGGCTCGCAAGATCGCGCCCGCCGGGTTTCCGCACCTGAGTGCGCCTGCCACGTTCGCGACGGACCTGCGCCAGCTGATCTGACACCGCCGGCCGGGCGAGCGGAACAGCGCCGATCGGGGACACCGCCGGGTGGGTGCGCGCCCGCCCGGCGGATCCTGCGGGTCTAGCTGTGTCGGTGATGGAAACCGGGCCAGTGGAAGCCGGCCCGATGGTGGCCGCGGCCGCGCCCGTGACGGGCCGGCGGCGGCAGCAGCGCGATGCTGCTGATGAGAAGGCAGATCAGCACCACCGAGCCGACCAGGATGTCGAGCACCATGCGGAACCTCCCCGGTACCGCTCGTCAGCTGGGAAAACAGTCCTCCCCTCACGGTCCCCCGTCACCGGGGCCGCGTCAACCGGAATCACGTATCCCGGTGGTTTGGCATGACTCGGCACGCCGAACGCGCCTATGGTGGGCGGCGAGGGGAGTACCTCCGACAGAAGCGTGGCGGTCATCACGGGCACCCCTGAGTGCCCCCGTGCGCTGCCCGCCGGACGCCCGGCGGGTGAGGGAGACCTCGGACGAAGTGCCGTGTCCGAGGAGGCTCTGTGTCACAGCTGTCCACGATCGCGTCCCCGCAACTCTGGGCGATCACCGTTGCCATGCTGTTCGGCCTGCTGGCCGTCGACTTCGCGATCACGCGACGCCCGCATGACGTGGCGATGCGCGAGGCGGTCGGCTGGTCGCTGTTCTATCTTGCGCTTCCGGCGGCGTTCGGGGTGCTGGTCTGGCAGGTGTACGGGCGGACGCCCGCGATGGAGTTCTACACGGGGTACGTCGTCGAGAAGTCCCTGTCGGTGGACAACCTGTTCGTCTTCATGCTGCTGCTGGCGGCGTTCGCGGTGCCACCGGCGCTGGCGCAGCGGGTCCTGCTCTACGGCATCGTCGGCGCCCTGGTGCTACGGGCGATCTTCATCGCGGCCGGTGCGGCCGTGCTGCAGACCGGGGCGTGGGCGTTCCTGCTGTTCGGGGCGGCGCTGCTGCTGACGGCCGCGAAGGTGATGCGGGACGCGGCCCGGGACGAGCAGTACCAGGTCGACATCGACAACATGCGCAGTGTCCGGCTGCTGCGCCGGTTCATGCCGGTCACCGGGCAGTACCACGGTGGCCGGTTGACGGTCCGCGAGAACGGGCGCCGCACCCTGACCCCGCTCGCCCTCGTCGTGGTGGCCGTCTTCGTCACCGACCTGGTCTTCGCCGTGGACTCGGTGCCGGCCGTCTACGGGGTGACCGAGGACCCGTACCTGGTTTTCGCCACCAACGCGTTCGCCCTGCTGGGGTTGCGGGCACTCTACTTCGTGCTGCGTAACGTGCTGGGCAAGCTGCGGCACCTGGACTATGGCCTCGCCGTGATCCTGGCGTTCATCGGCGTCAAGCTGGTGCTGCACTGGGCGCACAAGCTGTGGCCGTCGGTGCCGGACATCCCGACCGAGTTGTCGCTCGCGGTGATCGCGGTGGCTTTGACCACGGTGACCGTGACCAGCCTGGTGGCCAACCGCCGGGACGAGAGGGCCGCCGCCCGCCGCTGACCACCCGCCGCCTCACCGGGGCTGGACCGCGCCGGCCTCACCGGGGCCGGGCGGCGGCGACGTGGGGCCGGGTGTCGGCGACGTGGGGCCGGGTGTCGGCGATGTGGCGAAGCGGTGGCGGATCCGGTTCACCGCCGCCCGCACCAGCGCCACCTGCGGGCGGGCGTGCGCCAGCGAGGCGACGGCCGCGTCGAGGTCCTCGTTGCGGGCGTCGTCCTCCAGCCGCCCGCAGGCCAGCGTGGCCACGCCGGTGCCGAGGTTCGCCATGATGCCTTTGAGCTGGTGGGCCTCGTTGCGCAGCTCGATGACGTCGTCGAAGGCGAGCGCCTGCACGATCCGCTCCATGTGCTCGGGGATCTTCCGGGCCAGGGTGCCGAGCAGGGCGTCGAGGGCGGTGGCGGTGGCGACCGGGTCGGGGCCCCGCAGCTGGTCGAGGCGGCGGTCGATCTCGACGACCAGGGTCTCCACGTCCGGCACCGGCAGCCGGACCGTCCAGCGCTCCAGCACGCGGGCCACGTCGGCCGGGATCAGCGGTTTGGCGATGTGCGCGTCCATGCCGGCGGCCAGGCAGCGGGCCCGGTCCTCGGGCAGGGCGCCCGCGGTCAGCGCGATGATCGGCACGTGCCGGCCGGTGGGTTCGCGGCGGCGGATCTCGGCGGTGGCGGCGTACCCGTCCATCTCCGGCATCAGGCAGTCCATGAAGATGGCCTGGTAGTCGTGCCGGGCCGCGAGCTCGACCGCCTCGACGCCGTTGACCGCGACGTCCGCGCTGTAGCCGAGGTTGGCCAGGACGCCGAGCGCCACCGTGCGGTTGATCTCGTTGTCCTCGACCAGCAGCAGGTGTCCCCGGCCGGCCGGCGGCACCGCGGTGGTGGCGGCGGCCGGGTCCTCGCCGGGGCGTTCGGCGAGCGCGCCGACCAGCGCGTCGTAGAGCTGGGACTGCCGCAGCGGCTTGGCGAAGGCGGCCGTGACGCGGTGCGGGTCGGGCTCGCCGGGCAGGTGATGGTCCTCGTCGGCGAGCAGGATCGTGCGGGGCGGCGGGCAGCCGGGCGGCACCAGGTCGAACCCGGCTACGTCCAGGCCGTCCTGCTGTGCGGTGCCGATGTCCACGATGACCAGGTCGATCGGCCGGCCGGCCACGGCGGCCTCCTGCAGGGCGACGCCGGCGCTGCGGGTGTCCCCGGTGCCGGCGGCCCGCATCGACCAGCCGGTGAGCTGCTCGGCGAGCACGTCCCGGTCCCGCTCGTCGCGGTCCACGATCAGCACCCGCAGCCCGTCCAGCGAGTGCCGGTCGGAGAGGTCCAGGTCGTCCCGGGCGGTGCGCAGGCCGACCGTGAACCAGAATGTGCTGCCGGCGCCGGGCTCGCTCTCCACCCCGATGCTGCTGCCCATCAGCTCCACCAGGTCGCGGCTGATGGCCAGGCCCAGCCCGGTCCCGCCGAACCGCCGGGTGGTGCCCGCGTCGGCCTGCGTGAACGCCTCGAAGAGCTGTTCCTGCTGGTGTTTGTCGATGCCGATGCCGGTGTCGTGCACCTCGAAGCGGATCGGCACCTCGTCCGGGGTGGCCCGCGGCCGCCGGTCGAGGGAGGCCGTCACGGTGACCTGCCCGGCGGTGGTGAACTTGACCGCGTTGCCGGCCAGGTTGAGCAGCACCTGGCGCAGTTTCGCCGGGTCGCCGCAGACGGTCGCGGGCAGCCGCGGGTCGCAGGCGCCGGTGACGGTCACCGCGGTCCGGGTGTCCGGCGGGGAGACCAGCGCGACCACGTCGTCGATCAGCCGGCCGATCTGGAAGTTCGCCTCCTCCAGGAGGACCTTGCCGGCTTCCAGCTTGGAGAAGTCCAGCACATCGTTGATCACCGTGAGCAGCGCCGAGCCGGCGGAACTGATGCCCTCGGCGTACCGCCGCTGTTTCTCGTCGAGCGGGGTACGCAGCAGCAGGCCGGTCAGGCCGATCACGCCGTTCATCGGGGTCCGGATCTCGTGGCTCATCGACGCCAGGAACTGCGATTTGAGCCGGGCCGTCTCGAGCGCCTGGTCCCGGGCCTCGGCGAGGGCCGCCTCGGTCTGCCGCCGGGCGGTGATGTCGCGGACGAAGCCGTAGAAGTGCACGCCGCCGTCGTGACCGATGCGCCACATGGTCAGCTCGACCGGGATCTCATGGGAGTCTCGGTGCACGGCACCCATCTCGGTGGGCCGGTCGAGCAGCCAGTCCCAGCGGCCGTCGAGCAGGCGGCGCAGTGCGGCCCGGTACCGCCGGGGCAGCACGGTGTCCGCCACGGTGCGTCCGACGATCTCCGCGCGCGGCCAGCCGAAGACGTGTTCGGCCTGCCGGTTCCACTCGGAGACCACCCCGTCGGCGTCCATCGTGAAGAACGGGTCGCTGGCCGCCTCCATGATCATTTCGAGCTGTTCGCGTTCCAGCCGCAGGCGCTGCTCGGCACGGACCCGCGCGGTGATGTCGTGCGCCACGGTGGAGACGCCGATCACGGTGTCGTCGGTGTCCCGCATCGGCGCCATGCTCAGGGACACCTCGATGATGCTGCCGTCCTTGCGCTGGCGGCGGGTCTCGAAGCGGCTCAGCGCCTCACCCTGGAAGACCCGGGTCAGCAGTTCGCGCTCCTCGCCGAGGCGGTCGGCGGGCAGCAACCGGGTCACGTCGTTGCCGACCATCTCCTCGGCGGTGTATCCGTAGAGCCGCTCGGCGCCCGGGTTCCAGCTGCGGATCGTGCCGTCCAGCGCCTTGCTGACGATCGCGTCCTGGGAGGCCTCGACGATGGCGGCCAGCCGCGCGTTGATGTGCGACTGGAGGCGCCGTTCGCCGGCGGCCTGACGGGTCGCCCGGTTCCCCTCGGTCACCTCACTGCTCACCCCGAAGATGGCGTACGGGCGGTGGCGGCGATCGCGGAGCGCGTACAGCGTGGTCACGAACTGGCGGAGGCCGCCGCTGCTCCGGATCTCGTCCTCGAAGGCCAGCGGGCCGTCGGCGGCCAGCACCAAACGGTCGCGGCGGCGGTGCTCGGCCAGCCTCTCGGGTGGGTGGACCTCGTGGTCGTACCGGCCGGCGGCGACACCGGCGGGCACCTGGTGCAGTCGCTCGTAGGCGCCGCTGACCAGCCGGTACCGCCCGCTGACGCTCTTCACGAAGGCCGGCGTCGCGGTCTGTTCCAGGATCGCGGCGAGATAGAAGTACTGGTCGAGGCGTCGCCCGGCACGGCGGATCAGCTCACCGCCGATCGTCACCCCGGCCCCGGCGATGCCGCCGGCCACCAGCAGGTGACGGAGCCAGCCGGCCTTGCCCACGATGCACCTCCGGATGCGGTATGGATTCCACGTCAACCTACATGTGAAGATTTTCTGCTTTAGCCTTATTACGGACAAAGCGCATCATCACGAGGGGGACGCCGTGGCGACAGTGATGGTCGTCGACGACGTGGCCGCCAACCGGGACATCGTGCGGATGCTCCTCGGGTTCCGCGGCCACGACGTCATCGAGGCACGGGACGGCGCCGACGCGCTGCGGCTCGCGCACGTCCACCACCCCGACGTCGTGGTCTCCGACGTCCTGATGCCCGGCATCGACGGCCTCGAACTGGTGCACCGGCTGCGGTCCGACCCCGACCCGCAGGCCGCCCAGGCGCCGGTGATCTTCTACACCGCCAACTACCTGGAACCGGAGACCCGGCCGATCGCCGAGGCCTGCGGGGTCAGCCAGGTGGTGCTGCGCTCCCAGGACCCGCACACCCTGCTCGAGGCGATCGACACCGCGCTCGCGCAGGGCCCGGTCCTTCTCGACGTGCCGGCCGGCGACGACGACTTCGCCCAGGCCCACCTGCACGCGGTGAACGCCAAACTCATCGAGAAGGTACGCGCCCTGCACGACACCGAGCGGCGCTTCGAGGCGATGGCCGTCGCCTCCCCGGTCGGCATCGGCATCCTCGACGTGCACGGCAACGCCGACTACATCAACGAGCGGTTCACCGAGATCCTGCAGCTGCCGCAGGAGAACCTGCTCGGGCACGGCTGGCTGGACATCCTGGAACCGGCCGCGCAGGACGCCGCCCTGGACCTGCTGCACGGCGCCGGCGACACCGCCGAACTCCGCCTCGACCACCGGATCACCTGGCCGGACGGCACCACCCGGCGGTTGCGCCTGCACCTGCGGCAGATCCACGACGACGAGGACGGCCGGCTGGCCGGCGGCGTGCTGATGGTCGACGACGTCACCGACCTGGTCTCCGCCGAGGAACGGCTGCGCGAGGAGACCCAGCGCCGGCAGGAGGACGCCCGGCACCGGGACGCCGAACGCCTGGACAGCCTGCGCCGGATGGCGGGCGGCACCGCGCACGACTTCAACAACATCCTCGGCGCCATCCTCGGTTACACCAACCTGGCCATCGAGACCATCAACGACGGGCAGGAGGACGGTACGCTGCCGGCGGAGACCGCCGAGTCCCTGCTCGGCGACCTGCAGCACGTCCTCAAGGGCGGCGAGCGCGCCAAGGGACTCACCCAGCAACTGCTCGCCTTCGGCCGCCGGGAGATCATCCAGCCGGCCGCGATCAACCTGAACACGCTGCTGCGTGACGCCGCACCGTCCCTGCGGGCCGCCACCGGTGACGACGTCGAGCTGGTCCTCGACCTGGACCCGGCGCTGCCGGACGTGAAGGCCGACCCGGCGCAGATCACCCGGGCGCTGCACAGCCTGGTCAGCAACGGCGCCGAGGCGATGCCCGACGGCGGCACGGTCACCGTCACCACCGCGGCGCAGGACGAGAACGTCACCGTACGCATCACCGACACCGGCACCGGGATGCCGCAGGCGGTGCTGGACCGCGCCTTCGAGCCGTTCTTCAGCACCAAGCCCGCCGGCAGCACGGCCGGCCTGGGGCTCTCCACCGCGCACGGCATCATCAGTCAGGCCGGCGGGCAGCTCACGCTGCGCTCCCGGGAGGGACACGGCACCACCGCCACCGTGACCCTGCCGGCCCTGGTCACCGAGGCGCCGCCACCGCCGCCCGCGGACCGGACCGAGGAACCCGCCGGCGGGGAGACCCTGCTGCTGGTGGACGACGAGGAGGCCGTGCTCCAGGTCACCGCCCGGATCCTGTCCGGCGCCGGGTACCAGGTGCTCACCGCGGGCGACGCCGGTGAGGCGCTGCGGATCCTGGAACAGCATCCCGGTCACGTGTCCGCGCTCGTCACCGACGTGGTGATGCCCGGCATGAACGGGCGTCAGCTGGCCAAGGTGGCCTCGATGCGCCAGCCCGGCCTGTCGATCGTCTTCGTCTCCGGGTTCGCCGAGTCGCTCATCGACGAGAAAGGCAACAACCTGGAACCAGGTTCCACCATCCTGGCCAAACCGTTCGATCGGGACGCCCTGGTCAGCACGGTACGAGGTGCCCTGAACGCGGCACCGCACAGGTGACCCCCAGGTTGGCGGAACGCCTCATCAACTAGCATCCTTGGCCCGGCGGCGCGTCGATGCCGCCCGAGCCCGAGGAGGACGCCCGGTGAGCGCTGCAGGTGATCCTCAGCCGACCGTCGAGAACACGCCGACCGTCCGGCTGCCGGCCCAGGCCGTCCCGGTGCACGACGTGCTCGACAGCGCCGACCCGCCACCCGCCGTCCCGCCGGCGCCGGGCCGGGGCCGTGGCCGCCGGCGGGCACTCATCGCCGGCGCGGCCGTGCTGGTCCTGGCCGCCGGCGCGGGCACCGCGGTGACCTGGGCCTATCGCGGCGACGTCCCGCTCGGGGTCACCGTCCTCGGCGCCGACCTCGGCGGTCTGAGCCGTTCCGAGGCCGCCACCCGGCTGCGCACCCACCTGGCCGCCGACACCCGCCTCACCCAGCCGCTCACCGTCCGGGTCGAGGACCGCGACGCCACGGTGAAACCGGCCGACGTCGGCCTGGTCGTCGACGTGGACGCCACGGTCGCCGCCGCCACCGCCGGCAACCCGGCACCGTTCGGCGAGCGGGCGGTCCCCCCGGTCGTGGCCGTCGACGCGGAACTGCTCGACGCCGCCCTGCGCAAGTCGCTCGGCAAGGTCGGCGAGACGATGACGAAACCGGCGGTGGTCTTCGACGGGGTGACGCCCCGTGCCGTACACCCGAAGCCGGGCCGTGGCCTCGACCCGGACCGGTCGGCCGCCGCGGTGCGCGCCGCCTGGCCGGCAAGCGCGCAGGTCACCGTCCCGCTGGTCGAGGTGCAGCCCACGACGACCGCCGCCGAGGTGGACAAACTGGTCGAGGACGTGGCCCGGCCCGCCGTCGCCGGCCCGCTCACCATCACCACGGCGAAGGGCGACCTGACGGTCCCGCCGGCGGCGATCGCGAAGAGCCTGGTGCTGACGGCCGACAAGACCGGCCGGATCGAACCGCGGATCGACGCGAAGAAGCTGCGGGCCGCCGTCGCCACACCGCTCGCCAAGCTCGAGACGAAACCGAAGGACGCCCGGTTCAGCCTCAAGGGCGGCAAGCCGTCGATCGTCGCCGGCGCCGACGGCACCGCCGTCGACCTGGCCGCCATGGCACCGGAACTGCTCACCGTGCTGCGCGGCACCGGCGAGCGGTCGATCGAGGCGACCGTGACCAAGGCCGCACCCGCACGCACCGCGGCCGACCTCACGAAGCTCGGTGTCAAGGAGAAAATCTCCACGTTCACCACGAAGTTCACCGGCGGGCTCGGCTCCTCGCGCAGCCAGAACATCGTGCAGGCCGCCAAGCAGGTGGAGGGCACCCTGGTGCTGCCCGGCGAGACCTTCTCGCTGAACAAGCACACCGGCGAGCGCAGCTACAAGCAGGGCTACCAGGACGCGCCGGTGATCCTGGGCGGCAAGCTGGTCCCGGGCGTCGGCGGCGGTGTCTCGCAGTTCACCACGACGCTGTTCAACGCGACCTACTACGCCGGGCTCAAGGACGTCGAGCACAAGCCGCACTCGTACTACTTCGACAGGTACCCGCCGGTCATCGAGTCGACGATCTTCTACCCCGACCTGGACTTCAAGTTCAAGAACGACAGCCCGCACGGTGTGCTGCTGGACACCGCGTACACCAGCAGCAGCATCACGGTGTCGGTCTGGAGCACCAAGGTGTGGGACAAGGTGACCACCGAGTGGAGCAAGCGGCGCAACGTCACCTCGCCCCGGACGATCACCCTGCCCGACGGCCCGAGCTGCATCGCCACCGGCGGGCTGCCCGGCTTCACGCAGGACGCGTTCCGGCTGTTCCACCGCGACGGCAAGGTGCAGAAGCGGGAGAAGTTCACCTGGAAGTACGACGCCGAGCCCAACTACATCTGCGCCAAGCCGGACGAGGCGGCCGAGGACTGACCGGATCTTCCCTGGTCGCCGCCGCCTTGCCCGGTGGCAACTGTCTTACCTGGTAGCGGACTTAGCGCATTGCCGTCGCTGTTTCCGGGGTTGCCATGCGAAGCGACGTTGCACCCCTGATCGCCGACACCATGGCGAGCTCTGTGGAGAGGTAGGGGATGTGGACAACGGTTTCGTGGAGTCTGGTGGGGGTCATAGGCCAAGGCCGCGTAGTTAAGGGGTTCGGGGTGTTGGCAACACTCGTTCGGTGGATGTAGGTGCATTAGGAACGGGGCCTCCGGTAGGCAGGTAGTCGACGAAGATCTATCTGCTTTGCGGGAGGCCCC
>NZ_JAHWGU010000245.1 GCF_020873875.1 Actinoplanes sp. DH11 | reverse complement strand
CCGGGCCGCCACCACCACGCGCGCCGGAGCATCACCCACCGCACGCTGGACAAGGTAACCGGCCAGAGCGGTCGGCGTCGGATAGTCGAACACCAGCGTCGCCGGCAACTTCAACCCCGTCACCACCGCCAACCGATTACGCAACTCCACCGCCGTCAACGAATCAAACCCCAACTCCGTGAACGGCTGCCCCACCCCCACCGCATCCACACCCGCATGC
>NZ_JAHWGU010000244.1 GCF_020873875.1 Actinoplanes sp. DH11 | reverse complement strand
GACACCCCATCAACAAGCCGCGCGATCACCTCGTCCTCGGTCGCGGCGACAGCCACCATCGCCCCACCCGACGGCAGCGCCTGCATCAGACTGCCACGGGCCGCGACCACCTTCACCGCATCCGCCTACGACCACAAACCCGCCACATGCGCGGCGGCCAGCGCACCGAGCGAATGCCCCAGCAACAGATCCGGGCGCACCCCCCACGACTGCAACAACCGGAACG
>NZ_JAHWGU010000243.1 GCF_020873875.1 Actinoplanes sp. DH11 | reverse complement strand
CGTCAGCCACCCGCACGACATCCAACGGCGCGGACACATCAGTCACCACAGCCCGATACGGCAACAACGCCCGCGTCGTAGCCAACGAGAACCCGACATCAACAGGATCAGCATCCAACACGGCCAAACGCTGCACCTGCGCCGCCAACGCCTCCGGCGACTTCGCAGAAACCAGCCACGGCACCGGACCCGGCACCCGCACCGACTCCCCCGGCACCTCAACGCCCGGACCC
>NZ_JAHWGU010000242.1 GCF_020873875.1 Actinoplanes sp. DH11 | reverse complement strand
GGGTCCGGGCGAAGAGGTGCCGGGGGAGTCGGTGCGGGTGCCGGGTCCGGTGCCGTGGCTGGTTTCTGCGAAGTCGCCGGAGGCGTTGGCGGCGCAGGTGCAGCGGTTGGCCGTGTTGGATGCTGATCCTGTTGATGTCGGGTTCTCGTTGGCTACGACGCGGGCGTTGTTGCCGTATCGGGCTGTGGTGACTGATGTGTCGGCGCCGTTGGATGTCGTGCGGGTGGCTGACG
>NZ_JAHWGU010000241.1 GCF_020873875.1 Actinoplanes sp. DH11 | reverse complement strand
GGAGGCGTTGACGCCGGAGCGGTTGGATGCGGTGTTGGCGGTGAAGGCGGATGCTGCGTGGTTTTTGCATGAGGCGACGGCGCATTTGGATTTGAAGTTGTTTGTTTTGTTTTCGTCGGTGGCTGGGGTTATGGGTGCGCCGGGGCAGGCGAATTATGCGGCGGGTAATGCGTATTTGGATGGGTTGGCTGAGTTTCGGCGGGCGCGGGGTTTGGTGGGGTTGTCGTTGGCGT
>NZ_JAHWGU010000240.1 GCF_020873875.1 Actinoplanes sp. DH11 | reverse complement strand
ACGGCATCCTCATCACCGGAGATCACCACCGCCTGCGGGCCGTTGACCGCCGCGATCGACACCCCATCAACAAGCCGCGCGATCACCTCGTCCTCGGTCGCGGCGACAGCCACCATCGCCCCACCCGTGGGCAGCGCCTGCATCAGACTGCCTCGGGCCGCGACCACCTTGACCGCATCCGCCAGCGACCACAGTCCGGCCACGTGCGCGGCGGCCAGCTCACCGATCGAATGCC
>NZ_JAHWGU010000239.1 GCF_020873875.1 Actinoplanes sp. DH11 | reverse complement strand
CGCATCCTCCAAACCACCACCAATCACCACCACCAACCGCTCATCCGCCACCACCGCCCCCTGCAACCGCGCCAACACCTCATGAACCCCACCAGCCCGATACACCTCACCCTCAAACACCCAACCCCCCACCGGCACCAAATCCACACCAAACAACGGCGCCACCACCGGCCCCGGCTCCACCACCACCGGCCGCAACACCAACGACTCCACCGCCGCCACCGGCACACCCGCAC
>NZ_JAHWGU010000238.1 GCF_020873875.1 Actinoplanes sp. DH11 | reverse complement strand
GCAACAACACCACCGGTGAGCTGGCCTTCTATCGCTGCTGGGCACCAGAGCCGACCGCCCTTGCCCAGTTCGTGCGGGTAGCGGGGGTTCGTTGGATCGTGGAGGAATCATTCCAGGCCGGAAAGGGTCAGGTCGGTCTTGACCAGCACCAAGTCCGCCGCAGGACGTCCTGGCACCGGTTCACCACCCTCGCCCTGCCCGCTCTCGCCGTCCTCGCACTCTGCGCCGCCGACGCCC
>NZ_JAHWGU010000237.1 GCF_020873875.1 Actinoplanes sp. DH11 | reverse complement strand
GGCCTCCCACGTCCTTCATCGGCTCCTGGTGCCAAGGCATCCACCGTTCGCCCTTGACAACTTAACCACAGAAAACAAGATGCTCGCGTCCACTGTGCAATTCTCAACCAACGACCAACCCACAACCTCACCCGCAAAACACCAGCACCGTCACAGACGATCGGTATGAAATGCAAGGTCATGCCTGGCATTGAAGACCAACCACAAGGGTTGTTCTTTCAGATACCCAACAGGGTGCT
>NZ_JAHWGU010000236.1 GCF_020873875.1 Actinoplanes sp. DH11 | reverse complement strand
AAGGCGTGTTCGAGGGTGGTTTTGCGTATGCCGTGGTAGCGGGCGTGGCGGGTGTCGGTGGTTTTGACGGATTGGGCGATGGTGGCTTCGATGCCGGCGCGGTGGGCGTAGGTGGCTTGCCATTGTTTGGTGGTTTGTTGGGTGCGGGCGTTGTCGAGGGCTTGTTGGATGGGTTGAGGGCGGATGGTGAGGTAGCGGCGGCTGGCGGTGGTGCAGCGGGTTTTGGCGGGGCAGGGGCGGCAGA
>NZ_JAHWGU010000023.1 GCF_020873875.1 Actinoplanes sp. DH11 | reverse complement strand
TCGACCTGGCCGACCTGGCCGACGAGCAGTGGGTCGCCGGTGCCGGCGACGGCTGCTTCGCCGACTGTTTCGCCGCGTCCGGGGTGGGACCTAGCGAGCGCCCACCGACGACTCCACCTCAAAGGTGAGCTGGTCGTCCGCCACGTCGACCCGGACCTTGCGGCCCGGCGCCAGGTCGGCCGCCAGCAGCATCTTGGACAGCCGGTTGTCCAGCTCCCGCTGGATCGTCCGGCGCAGCGGCCGGGCGCCGAACTCGGGCTGGAAACCACGGTCCGCGAGCCAGTCGACGGCCGCGTCACTGATCTCCATCCGGACGTCCTGCGCGTGCAGCCGGCGCCGCGTCTCGTCGAGCATCATCTCGGTGATCCGGTGCAGCTGCTGGGTCTCCAGCTGCCGGAAGATGATGATCTCGTCGATCCGGTTGATGAACTCGGGCCGCAGCGATTCCTTGAGCCGCCGGTCGAGGCGGTCGCGGAGCTCCTCGTCGGCCGAGCGCCCGTTGTCCGCCGCGCCGAAGCCGACGCTGCGGGTGGAGCCGGTGATCAGGTCCGAACCGAGGTTCGAGGTCATGATCAGGACGGTGTTCTTGAAGCTGACCGTCCGGCCCTGGCTGTCGGTGAGCCGGCCGTCGTCGAGCACCTGGAGCAGGATGTTGAAGACGTCCGGGTGGGCCTTCTCGATCTCGTCGAGCAGCACCACACTGTACGGCCGGCGCCGCACCGCCTCGGTCAGCTGTCCGGCCTCGCCGTAACCGACGTAGCCGGGAGGGGCACCGACCAGCCGCGACACGGTGTGCCGCTCCTGGAACTCGCTCATGTCCAGGCGGATCATCTTGTCCGAGTCGCCGAACAGCGCCTCGGCCAGCGAACGCGCCAGCTCGGTCTTGCCGACACCGGTCGGGCCGAGGAAGAGGAAGCTGCCCACCGGGCGGTCCTCGTCGCCCAGACCGGCCCGCGAGCGGCGGACCGCCTCGGCGACCGCCTCGACGGCGTCGTCCTGGCCGATGACGTGCTCGTGCAGGTGCTGCTCCAGGCGGAGCAGGCGGTCCCGCTCGGCCTCGGTGAGCTGCGCGACGGGTACGCCGGTCGAGCGCGACACCACCTCGGCGATGTCGTCCTGGGTCACCTGCGGAATCCCGTCCGGCCCGACACCCGCGTCGGCGATCTGCTGCTTCAGCGTGTTGATCTCGTCGCGAAGCTCGGAGGCGCGCTCGTACTTCTCGGCCGCCACCGCCTGGTCCCGGTCCCGGGTCAGCTCCTCGAGGCGGCGCTCCCGCTCCCGCAGGCCGGCGTCCGGGGTCTTCACCCGCAACCGGACCCGCGCGCCGGCCTGGTCGATCAGGTCGATCGCCTTGTCCGGCAGGAACCGGTCGGTGATGTAGCGGTCGGAGAGCACCGCGGCGGCGTCCAGCGCCTCGTCGGTGATCCGGACCTGGTGGTGCGCCTCGTAGTTGTCCCGCAGCCCGCGCAGGATAGCCACGGTGTCCTCGACCGTCGGCTCCCCCACCAGCACCGGCTGGAAGCGGCGGGCCAGGGCGGCGTCCTTCTCGATGTGCTTGCGGTACTCGTCGAGGGTGGTCGCGCCGATGACGCGCAGCTTGCCCCGGGCCAGGGCCGGCTTGAGCATGTTGCTGGCGTCCATGCCGCCGCCCTCGCCGCCACCACCGGCGCCGACCAGGGTGTGAATCTCGTCGAGGAAGACGATCAGGTCGTCACCGGACGCCTGGATCTCCTCGATCACCTTGCGCAGGCGCTCCTCGAAGTCGCCCCGGTAGCGGGTGCCGGCGACCAGGCCGGCCAGGTCGAGCTGGATGACCCGCTTGTCCTGCAGGGTGAGCGGGACGTCGCCGTCCACGATCCGCTGGGCCAGGCCCTCGACGATCGCGGTCTTGCCGACGCCGGCCTCACCGATCAGGACCGGGTTGTTCTTGGTACGCCGGGACAGGATCTCGACGGCCTGCTCGATCTCGTCGGCACGCCCGACCACCGGGTCGATCTCGCCGCGCCGCGCGGTCTCGGTCAGGTCGACGCCGAACTGCTCCAGCGTCGGGGTGTTCGGGTTGCTCTCGTGCGGGCGGTGGTGGTGCCCGCCGCCGGAGCCGGCGGAGGCCTCCGGGTGCGGGATGTTCCGCGGGTCGAGCCGGCCGGCGAGCAGGCGCCCGGCCGCGGAGTCGGTGTTCAGGCCGAGCGCCATCAGGATGTGCTCGGGCCCGATGTAGGAGGCACCCACGGCCCGGGAGATCTGCAGGCTGTCCAGCAGCGCGCGCTTGGCGGCCGGGGTCAGCGCGACCTGCTCCGGGGTTTCGCGGGTCGAGGCGCTCATGTCGGCCCGGCGGTTCGCGGCCGCGGTCCGCGCGTGCTCGCTGTCCGCCAGCGCGTCGAGCTCGGCCAGCAGCGCGGCCGGGTCGGTGCCGGCGCGGCGGACGGTCTGCTTCATCGGCTCCTGCTGGAGCACGGCCCAGAGCAGGTGGTCGGTGTCCAGGTCGGCGAGCGCCCGCTCACCGTCTGACTGCTCGGCAGCCCGGCGCGCGGCGTCGGCGAGCACCTGCCGGGCGTCGTTGCTCATGTATCGCGCGATGTCGAAACGCTGCGCCGGCCGGTGCGGTCCGGCCGCACCGAAGAAGCGCGCGAACAGGTCGTCCCACTGGCCGGACCCCGCGGGTCCGAACGGTCCGATGCTCATCAGGTCTCTCTTCTCCGTCACATCGCTCAAGCGGATGTCGGCCTCTCGGCGTCGCATCCGGGCAACCAACTCACGTTGCCGGGCAGCACAGCGCTCACAGGGGCCTCAGGATTCCCGTTCCAGCAAAAAAGTTGACTGGAGTACGCTCAACTTCATGGCCGTACCGTTCGCGTCGCCCGAACCCGCGCCCGCTGAGCCCGTGTCCCTGGTCCCAGCGTTCCAGGAGCCGGGCGCTCCGGCGCCCATATCGCCGTCTTCTGCTGATCCGCTGCCGCCGGTCGGCGCTGATCCGCTGTCGCCGCCCGCCGCCGATCCGCTGTCGCCGCCCGCCGCCGATCCGCTGTCGCCGACCGGCGTTGATCCGCTCGTCGTCGTGGACGGCGCCAACGTGGTCGGCTCGGTGCCGGACGGCTGGTGGCGCGACCGGGCCGGCGCCGCGATCCGACTGCGCGACAACCTCGCCGGCGTGCCGGCGGCCGGCCTGCCCGACGTGGCGGCGCCGGTGGACGTGGTCCTGGTCGTCGAAGGCCGGGCCCGTGACATCCCGCAGGCGCCCGGCGGCGTCCGGGTCGAGCGGGCGGCGGGTTCCGGCGACGACACGATCGTCGACCTGGTCCGCGCCGCGGCCGGTTCCCGGCGCATCGTGGTGGTCACCGCCGACCGGGGCCTGCGCGCGCGGGTGAGCGCGCTGGGCGCCGAGGTCCGCGGCCCGTCCGCGGTCCCCCGCTGAGCCGCCGCGGGCGGGCGGCGTGCGGAGGTGGCGGGACCCGGGCAGACTCGGGCGGGTGGATCTTTCCACTCGGGGACGACCGGCCCCGAGTGGCGGACCGGGCCGTCATGATCCACAATGGACAGGGCGATCACCAGGGCGGATCGCCTCGTTCGCGTCGCGTCCACACCGGCCCTGGATAACACCGGGCTCTGCCAAATCCGGGTTACCGAGGACGGCCGGGCGACAACCGGGCGGTAGGCTGAAAAAGCAAGCAGAGTTACCTACAGGAGGGCCAACGGGTGGCCAGTGTCGCCGAGTTGAGAGCTGCCGTGGATGCCGCGCTTGCGCAGGTCACCGAGGGTCAGGCGGCTATTCAGGCGGCTCGTGAGAAGATCGGCGAGGCGCAGCAGAGCCTCGCGGCGGCCCTCGACGGCAGCGCCAGCGACGCGGTGGGCGCGGCGCACGCGTCCCTGTCGCAGGCGGACCAGCAGCTGGAGGAGTGCTTCGGCGCTACGCAGGTGGCGGTCGAGCAGGCACAGACCTACACGGCGCAGCTCTGACGCGATGTCGCTGCTCCAGGAACTCGGCGCCCAGCTCCGGGCCACGTCCGACGAGTTGCCCAGCGGCCTCGTCACGGCGGCGATGGAGCGGCTGCGCAATGCCACCGAGATTCTGAACTGGGTTCGCGAGCAGTCCGTCGACGAGATGGGCGTACCCGTGCTGGGAAATGCCACCGAGCACGCGGAGCGCGCGGCAGCGGCCCTGCGTGCCGCGCAGGACGCGATCGAGACCTACCTGGCCACGCTCGGGCTGGCCGGCACCCCGGGCGCCGCGCCGCGGCAGGAGTGGCGGGCCGCCCTCAAGCACGACGAGACCCGCCAGGCCGAGCGCGCCGAGCAGCCGGAGCAGGCCGAGGCGCTGGCGCCGTGGTGGCAGCAGCGCGTGGCCGAGCTGACCGGCGAGCCGGCACCGGAGAAGCAGCCGCCGGAGAAGACCGGCACCGCCGAGCTGCTGCGGCGGGTGGTGGCGGGGGTCCGGGCCGGCGACCGCGCCCGGCTCGGGCGCGAGTTGCACGCGGTGACCGCCTCGACCGGGCTGGGCCTGTCCGCGGTGACGACCCCGGTGCTGCACCGGCTCGCCGGTGACCTGCTCGGCCACGAGCCGCGCCCGGAGGACGTGCCCCGGCTGCGGTCCGCCGCCCAGGCCCGGGTGCGGGCGCTACTGCCGGGCACCTCGCCGGCCGTGCTGGAGACGCTCATCGCCCGGATCTGCCGGGTCCCGGTCCAGCAGCAGCAGAGCGACGAACGGTCCGCCGATCACCCGGCGGACAACGCGGTGACCGCCAGCGTCCTGACCGGCGTGCTCCTGGCCCGCCTCGGCCGCGACGCCGGCTCGCTGAACCCGGACGCACCCGAGCCGGTACACCGAGGTGCCGACGCCCGGGAGGGCAACGATGAGCGAACCGGCTGATAAAACGGTAGGAAATGGCTGAATCCACCAAACAGCGGGTCATGGAGATCCGGGCCGGGCTGTCCCACGCGCTCGGAGCGGCACAGACCGCGCTGGAACGCGCGCAGCAGTCCGCCGTCGCCGCCGACGAGCGGCTGCGCCGGGTGGCCGCCGCGGCCGGCGCCCGGCGGCGGAAACTGGCGGCGGCCCGCGACGAGCGGATCGGCGAGATCGACGCGTGGCACGACACCGAGCTGGCGGCGCTGGCCGGCGCGGCGGCCGCGGCGGCGGACCGGTCGGCGCCCGGCGCGGCGGGTGAACCCTGGCACAGCTGGGAGCCGACACCGCTGCCGAAAGTGGCCGAGCTGCGGATCGGCCGGCTGCTGCTGCCCGAGGCGCCGGTGCCGCACCCGGAGCGCAGCGGCCCGTGGACGACCGCGCCCGGCACCCCGCCGAAACCGGTGGCCGAGGATCCGCCCGAGGTCCCGGCGCTGGTGCCGCTGCTCGACCACGGGCACATCGTGGTGGACGGCGACGACCGGCTCGCCGACGAGCTTGTCGCGGGCCTGCTGCTGCGCGCGCTCGGCACCAGCGCGCCCGGCTCGGTGCAGATCATCGGGTACGACCCGGAGCACCTCGGCGGCGGGCTCGCCGGGTTCGCGCCGCTGGCCACGGCCGGGGTGCTCACCTTCGCCGGCCCCAGCGAGCTGCCCGCGCTCCTGGAGGGCCTGGTCGGTCACGTCCGGCGGATCAACGAGAAGGTGCTCGCCGGGGAGTATTCCTCGCTGCGGGAGCTGCACGCGGCCACCAAGCGGCGGCCCGAGCCGTGGCGGGTGGCGGTGCTGCTCGGCGCGCCCGAACTGTCCCGGCACGAGCGCTCCCAGCTGGACCGGTTGCTGCGCACCGGCGCGGCGTGCGGGGTGCACCTGGTGATCCGCGGGCTGGCCGTCGAGCCCGGCCCGGGGATCGAGTTCGTGCACGCGGCGGCGGGCGACGGGACGCGGGTGGCCGGCTCCGGCGACCTGCCGGTACGCCTGGATCCCGGTCCCTGGCCGGAACTGGTGACCGCGACCTGCCGGCAGATCGCCGGTACCGTCGCGGCCGGTCCCGCCCCGGTGGCGCTGGACAGCCTGCTGCCGGAGGCGGGCGACGAATGGCAGGAGACCTCGGCGTCCGCGCTGACCGCGCCGCTCGGTGACAGCCCGCAGGGCGCCCCGGTGTCGGTGACGCTGAGCGACTACCCGCCGCACGCCCTGATCGCCGGGCCGTCCGGCACCGGCAAGACCAACTTCATCTACGCCTGGCTGGGGGCGCTCGCCGCCCGCTACTCCCCCGGTGAGCTCGCCTTCTACCTGCTCGACTTCAAGGAGGGTGTGTCGTTCGCCCGGTTCGCGCCGGGCCGGCGGGACCCGAGCTGGCTGCCGCACGTGCGGCTGGTCGGCGTCAACGTCAACACCGACCGGGAGTTCGGCCTGGCCCTGCTGAGGTTCCTCGGCACCGAGCTGCGGCGGCGGGCCGACGCGGCCAAACAGTACGAGGTGACGAACCTGGCCGAGCTGCGCGCCGAGGACCCGGACGGCTCGTGGCCACGGATCGTCGCGGTCGTCGACGAGTTCCAGGTGCTGCTCTCCGGCCGCGACGCGGTCGCCGCCGAAGCCGTCGACCTGCTGGAGGACCTGGCCCGGCGCGGCCGATCACAGGGCATCCACCTGGTGCTGGCCAGCCAGGACGTCTCCGGCATCGAGGCGCTCTGGGGCCGGCCCGCGCTCGTCGCCCAGTTCTCGCTGCGGATCGCGCTGCCCCGGGCCCGGCGGGTGCTGGCCGAGCAGAACAACGCCGCCGACACGCTGCCCCGCTACCACGCGGTCGTCAACGCGGACTCCGGCGCCACCGAGGCCAACCAGGTGGTGCGGGTGCCGGCGGCCGGCGACCGGGACCAGTGGAGCGCCCTGCAGCACCGGCTCTGGCGCAAACGGCCGGCCGAGCTGGGGCCGCCGCGGTTGTTCGACGGCGACGTCATCCCGCGACTGGCGGAGAGCCCGGACTTCCGCGGGCTGCAACCGTCCGAGTCGCCGGCGGCGCCGATGGCCCTGCTCGGCGAGACCATCGACGTGACGGCACGCTCCGCGCGTACGCTGCTGCGCCGCGCCCCGGGCCGCAACCTGGCCGTGCTCGGCACCCGGGTGGAGGAGGCCTGCGCGGTGCTCGCCACCGCAGGCCGGTCATTGGCCACGCAGTTCACCCCGGAGGGCGCCCGCTTCTCGGTGGTCTGCCTCGACCAGGACGCCCGGGTCGCCGCCGAGGCGCTGCACGCCCGGATACCGGAGTGCGGGTGGTACGACTCGGAGAACGTCGACTGGCTGCTGGAGGACGCCGCCGCCGAGGCGACCGCCGCGTGGCCCGCCGACCGGCCGCACTTCATCATGATCTACGCGGCGGACGCGCTGCCCGGTGGCCGGGCCGCCGCCGACCAGCTGCGCACGGTGCTGCGTCAGGGCCCGGAACGGCGGCTGCACGTGCTGGGCTGGTGGCGCGGCGCCTCGCTGCTGCGGGACACGCTCGGCGGCCAGGCCTCCCGGACCGACCCGATCGGCGCCTGGGTCGCCCTCGACGTGCACGGCAGCGAACTCGCGCCGTACTACCCGGGCACCGGCGCGCCGAACTGGTACCCCCGGCCCTGGCGAGCCCTGCACTTCGACCGCTCGGTGCATCGCGGCGCCGAGGTGATCATCCCTTACGGAACCTCATGAGCGAGCTGCAGCCGTCCGACTTCGAGCGGGCCGACTACCGTACCGTCCTGCGCCGGTTGACCACCCTTGACCAGCGCGCCGCCGCCCTGCGTGTGGAGGCGGCGCGGTGGTACGCCGAGCGGGCCGCCACCGCCGACGAGACGGTCCGGGCCGCCGAGGAGGAGGTACGGGACGCGCGGCTCGACGTCCGCCGGGCCCAGCGCGCGCTGGAGAGCGTCGACGCCCGCGCCGCCGGCCTGTGGTCGGAGTTCGTGCACCGGGTCGGCCCGGCGGCCGAGCGGTTCGGCCGCACCCTGCCGCCGGCCAGCATCCCGCGCCAGCGCACCGAGCGGGACGCCCAGGACTATCTGGACGAGGTCGAGACCCGGGTGAAGTACACGCCGAAGGCGCGCCCGCTGACCTTCGGCACCCAGATCCTGTTCGGCATCCTCGGGTTCGCCGGCGGCCTGCTCGGGGTGCTCGGCAACGTGCTGCTGCGGCAGACCGGCGAGGCGGCCGGCGGTGACTGGCAGCAGGCCGCGCCGGTGGTGGCGCTGCTGGTCCTGCTGGCCTGCCCGGTCCTCGCCGTGGTCACCGCGAAACTGGTGGCCGACCGGCGCGGGGTGGGCCTGGACACGGCGGCCGTCGCCACGGTCCTCACCACCGGCCTGATCACGGCGGGCCTGCTGTTCACGGCGGTCCAGTTCGCTCAGACCGCCGGAACAGGCTGACCCGTCCCGGCCTTTCCGGCCCGCGCCCGGGGCGGGCTGAGCCGGTGCAGGCCGGGCCGGGGCGGGGTTTCAGTCGGGTGGGCCGAGCGGGGCGCCCTGCGACGCCTGGCTCTCCGGCGTGGCGGTGCCCCGGTTGTCGGGGTCGTCGAAGGAGAGGTCACCGCCGGGGTCGGCGGCGGCACCCGCCCGCGGGTGCGCGGGCTCCTGCGGTTCGTCGCCGGGCAGTCCGGAGTCGGCGATGCTGCTGAGGTCGTCGTTGGGATCAGTCATGCCGGGTCGATACCCGCGGATCGGCCGTCGATTCCCTCGGCCGGCACGACGATCGCCTCGGTGAGCAGGCGCCGGGCCAGGACCAGGCGATCCTCGGGATCGTTCAGCGGAAGTTCATCCACGGTGTGCGGCTCGCCGTCCAGGGCCAGCCGCACGGCCGGCACGCAATAGCCGGGGAACCGCACCGCGCGGCCACCGGCCCGCAGCTCACCGTCCGCGGTCCACCACCGGCGCAGCCCGGGACGGGCGACGATCCGGTCGCTGCCGCGCAACGCCGCCGCGAAGTCGAGCTGGGCCAGCGGGCTGATCGGCGCGGGCCGGGTGTCCGGCCGGGTGCGTTCCCGCAGGCGCGCGGCGACGGCGGCCGGGTCGGCGGTGCTGAGCCAGTCCCGCAGGGCGGCGACGGTGGCGGCCAGTTCGGGTTCCAGCGCGTCCGGGTCGGTGACGTCCAGGCCGTACGGCAGGGTGGCGCGCAGTCGCGGGTCGTTGGCGGCGAGGGTCAGGAGTTCCTCGACGAGGGTGTGGCGGGTCGGTCCCCGTACCCCGATGGTCAGGTGCAGGGAGCGCTCGCCGTGCGCCCGCGCCGAGTGCAGCCAGCCGCGCGGCAGGTAGAGGGCGTCGCCCGGCTCCAGGACCACGTCGAGCGCCGGCACACCCTGCGCGGTGGCGGCGACCTCGTCGGCCCGGCCGCCCCACGCCTGCTTCTCCAGCGGGTCCGGCAGCACCGGCGGGTGCACGCACCACTGCTTGGTGCCGTCCACCTGCAGGACGAAGACGTCGTGGGTGTCGTAGTGGGTGCTGAAGCCCTGGCTGGCCGGCGGCGTGAGGTACGCGTTCACCTGCAGCGGGCGGTTCAGCTCGGCGCCCAGCTCGCCGGCGAAGCCGATCAGCGGCGGCCAGAGCCGGTGCAGGCCCTGCAGGACCAGGGTGGCGCCCTCGGCGTAGAGGCGCATGACGTCCTCGTCGCGGACCTGGTCGGCGACCTCCGCACCGGCGCCGCCACCGCCGGCGAACCGGTTCGCCGGCAGCACCTTGCCCTGGTCGGCGACCCGCAGGAACGGGGTCCGCAACCCTCGCCGGCTGAGCAGCTCGTCGATGTCGGCCGGGGAGAGCAACCCGGTGAAACCACCCGGGCCGCCGAGATCGGCGGCCCGGGTCAGGCGGGGTTCGCGGCCCCAGACGGTGCCGGCGAACGCGGCCGGGTCCAGCGCGACGACGCGGGACAGAGCCGTCATCAGGTGGCGCTGCCGTCGGCACCACCGTCGTGGCCGCCGGGGTTCGCGCCGCCGTCCGCGGGCCCTTCGCCCGAGGCGCCGCCGTCGGCACCGCCGTCGACGGCGTTCGGGTTCGCGCCGCCGTCCGCCGGGCCCTCCGACGCGCCACCGTCGGCGCCGCCGTCCCGGCCCACCGGGTTCGCGCCACCGTCGGCCGGGCCCTCGCCCGCCGTGCCGTCCGGGTCGGAGCTGATGATCTCTTGATCGCTGAGTGCCACAGGTTTCCCCTTTGTGCGCCGAATGCCAGGTCGACCGCTTACCCGCGATGATCACGTCTAATCGGCCGGGACGCCGGGTATCCGGGCGGCATGCTCTGGATCGGAACCTCGGGCTGGCAGTACCGGGACTGGCGGCCGGCGGCCGGCGGCGACGAGACCGGCCACCTCTACCCGGCCGGCCTGCCGCAGCGGCTGTGGCTGGAGCACTACGCTGCCCGGTTCGACGTCGTCGAGGTCAACAACGCGTTCTACCGGCTGCCGGAGCGGGACACCTTCGCCCAGTGGCGGGACCGCACCCCGGGCGGCTTCCGGTTCGCGGTGAAGATGAGCCGGTACCTCACCCACGTGAAACGCCTGCGCGAGCCGGCCGAACCCGTCGCCCGGTTCCTCGGCCGGGCGGAGGCGCTCGGCGACAAGCTCGGACCGGTGCTGCTCCAACTCCCGCCCACCCTCAAGGCCGACCTGGACGCGCTGGACGAGACGCTGCGGCAGTTCCCGCCCGGTGTCCGGGTGGCGGTGGAGCCGCGGCACCCGACCTGGTTCACCGGGGAGTGCCGGGACCTGCTCGGCAGTCACGACGCGGCGCTGTGCTGGGCGGACCGGCGCGGCCGGCCGGTCACGCCGCTGTGGCAGACGGCCGGCTGGGTCTACCTGCGTCTGCACGAGGGCGGCGCGAAACCCTGGCCGCGGTACGGGCGGCAGGCGTTGCGGTCGTGGCTCGGGCGGTTACCCGTACCCCAGGAGGGCTTCGTCTTCTTCAACAACGACCCCGGTGGCGCCGCGGTGGTCGACGCGGGCGTGCTCGCCCGGCAGGCCGCCCGCGCCGGCCGGGAGGTCAGCCGGGTCCCGGCGGTACGGCAGCGTCACCGAGAAGATTGATGAGAGTCGTCGCATTGCGCTGCGCGTAATCGGCGCAGCAGTTGTTCAGAAGAACATGAGTGACATCTGTCTCAGCGGCCAGCGCGCGCAGTTTCGGGGCCCATTCGGCTAGCTCGGCGTCGGAATAGCGATAACCGAACTTCTCGTAAATGTCCTTGCTGGTCCACTTGTCGCTGTGGCCGTGGAATCGCACCACGGCCAGATCCGCGGTGGCGGCCAGCACCGGCGGCACCGACGACCGGTGGCCCTGCGGCATGTCGACACTGACGAACGCCAGCCGGTGCTCGCGCAGGAAACCCAGCGTCTCCGCCGCGTTGCCGCCGTCGAACCAGCTCGCGTTGCGGAACTCGAAGACCGGCCGCAACGGCTTGCAACGGGCCGCCACCTCGAGCAGGAACTCCTTGTTGGACCGCTTGATGCCGAACCACGGCGGGAACTGGAAGAGCAGCGCCCCCAGCTTGCCGGCGGCAGCGAGCGGGTCCAGGGCGGTCAGGAACCGGGTCCAGACCTCCTCGTACGCCTGCGGCGGCAGGTCGTGCGGGTAGACGTTCTTCTTCTCCGTGTCCGGCCGCAGATCCTTGTAGAGCGCCGACACCTTCGTCGGATGGCCGGTCAGCAGACTGAACGCCTTGATGTTGAAGGTGAAGCCGTCCGGCGTCCGGTCCGCCCACAGCCTCGTGGTGTTCTCGTTCGGCGGGCCGTAGTACGTCGAGTCCACCTCGACCACCGGGAAGTTCTTCGCGTAGTACGCGAGCCGGCCCTCGGCGGTGTCCGCGTCCGGCGGGTACCACCCCGACGCCAGCAAGGTCTTGTCGGTCCACGAGGCGGTGCCGACCCGGATGACTCCCATGCCACTTACCTACCCCGTGGGCCCGCGCGTCGCACGGGCCCACGGGAGGCGAATCTCAGCTCGCCCGGCGCTCGCGCACCGACTTGCAGTTCACACACGACGTCGCCGACGGGAAGACCTCGAGCCGCTCCACCGGGATCGGGTTCGAGCAGCCCTCACAGTTGCCGTACGTGCCGTCGTCGAGCCGCTGCATCGCGTGCTCGGCCTGGGTCCGCCGGTCCAGCAGGGTACGGATCAGCGAGGTCGCCGCGTCCCGCTCCGCCGTCTTGGACCCACTGTCCGCCTGGTCGTCACCGGCGGCGTCGCCGATCTCGACCAGACGCAGTCGTTGGTTCTGCGCGACGGCTTCTTCGTACTCCGCATTGAGTTCGTCGAACCGGCTGCGCAGGATCACGCGGATCTGCTCGATCTCTTCGGTCGAACGCGACTTGACCGTGCCCGCACCCTTACCAGCAACAATCGCTCCGTTGACGAGCATGCAGTCCCCCTGCCTTCCCTCAGCCCCAGCCGGTGTGGCATCCGCCGGGGCAACCTCGCCCCGTCCACGGCTCGGTTGGAGCCGCCAGATACCCACCGCCGAAGATCCCAAACGGGACCCCCGCGAAAAAGTAACCGGAGCATAACTGTCAGTGGTTGAATCCGCCACGGACTCGGCAAGCGGGTCTTGTGCCGAGACTCACCGCGCGGTGACGACGGCCGGGCGCCGCGGGTCGTCGAGACGCACCACGACGTCGGCGAAGGACTCCGGGGAGACCTCGCCGGCGTACCTGTCGAACGCCGGCAAGGTCCACGCCTCGCCGGGCGCGGTGCGGCGGCGCAACGCGGCCGGCGAGACCGCAAGGTGGACGGAGAAGTCGAACGGCAGGCCCGAACCGAGCAGCAGCGGGCCGCTGACCAGCACGATCGCACCCGGGGGCAGCTCCTGATAGGGCTCCCGGGCAGCGCGGTCACGGCCGGCGTCCCAGAGCCGGGTCACCACCCGGCCGGATCCGCCCGGACCGGCCGGGACCAGCACTTCCCTGGTCAACCCGGCCTCGTCGAACCAGCCGGCGTAGAACGAGTCCGGATTGGTCCGCCCGAACTCCAGGCGCAGCGACGCGGGGCGCAGGAAGTCCGCGGTGTCGACGCGCACGGCGGGCCGGCCGCGGACCCGCAGCGGGCCGACGAGGGCGTCGGCGAGACGCCCGGGGTCGGCCGCCGGCGGGCCATCCACGGCCACCCGGATCCGACTGTCGGATTCCCGACTTGTCAGGCGATCGGCGAGATCCTCCACAAGCACTTCGAAAGAGACGGGGACGACACGCATCCGCCAATGATCCGCCGCGCGGCGGGACGGGCGCACGGCGCCCGGCCGCACGAGGCCGCGTGAAGGGCGCGGGCAGGCCGCACGGCCGCGTGAACGGCGTGGTAGGCCGCATGGCCGCGTGAACGGCGTGGTAGGCCGCGTGAAGGGCGCGGCGGCGCCGGTGGGCGGGATGGGCGAACGGCGTGCGCCTCCGTCAGTCGTGCGGCATGATCGTCACGCGGGCGTCGTCGGCCAGGCGGTAGCCCACCCCGTAGACCGTGGTGATCGCCGGGATGCCGGCGCCGAGCTTGAGCCGCAGGCGCCGCACGTGCACGTCCACCGTGCGCTCACCGGCCCGCTCGTAGCCCCAGACCGCCGCGAGCAGCTGGGCCCGGGAGAACACCCGGCGCGGGCGCTCGGCGAGGTAGAGCAACAGGTCGAACTCGAGCCTGGTGAGCGGCAGCGCCACCCCGTCGAGCAGGGCCTGCCGGGAACCGGTGAGCAGCCGCACCTCGGGCCCCGCCACCGCGGGTGTCTCGGCCGGTTCGGGCGCGGCCGCCTCCACGGTCACCGTGCCCCGGCTCAGCTCGACCAGCTCACGGACCGCGCTGAGCAGCCGGTGCGCCTGCGGCGAGACGGTGTCGCCGGTGAGCGGAATGGCCAACGTCACGGTCAGCGCCGGTTCGGCGGGGCGGCGGCCGGACCCCCGGCCCGGCCCGGCGGAACGGCGATCGGCACGCGGCGACAATGCGCTGCCCGGCATTTATTCATCCCCCAGAATTTGCTGCGGCAAGCGAATACGAGTGATCACTGTGCGTAAAGCGGGGACGATATTTCCGGGCCGCCTGTACGCGGGTCAAGTCGCCAACCACAGTGTGGGAAAGCTGTTCCACATTGTTCTTCGTCACAGAAACGCATTTTGCGAACGCTTTCTGTCAGCCTCATTAAAGATTGCCGAACGGCATGCACGGGTACGCACACCACGTGGCTGAGCTTGACGAAGAGACCCTGGCGTTCGCGCATCGCATGTTCGACCTGGCACGAAGCGGGGATCCGGAACTGACAGCACAGGTCGCGGCGGGCCTGCCGGCGAACCTGACCAACGACAAGGGCGACACCCTGCTGATCCTGGCGGCGTACCACAACCACCCGGGCACGGTGACGGAGCTGCTGCGGCTCGGCGCCGACCCGGACCGGTTCAACGACCGGGGGCAGACGGCGCTCGCCGCGGCCGTCTTCCGGCAGAACCGGGACACGGTGGAGTCGCTGCTGGCCGCCGGCGCGGATCCCCACGCCGGACGGCCCTCAGCGGTCGAGACGGCGGCCTTCTTCGACCTGCCGGAGATGGCCGCGCTGCTGTCGGAGGTCAGCCGCCCGACGTGAGGCGGCGGCCGACGGCCGCGATCAGCCGGTCCAGCTCGGAACCGAACGGGTTGTCGTGGACCAGGTAGGTCCATGTCGCGCTGGGCCGGACGATCTCGGCGCGGTCGGGCTGCCAGCCGTCGCTGAGGTCGACCTCCTCGAAGGTCTCGATGGTCCGCGCCTCGACCTGGGTGAGCAACTCCTGGAACGCCGGCACCGCTGACCGGTGGAACTCGTCGAGCGGGTCCAGCTTGCCCAGAGCCCGCAGGTGCACGCCCTCGCGGACCTCGGAGAGGTAGGCCAGGTGCTCCGCCCAGAGCCGGTCCAGGTGGTAGAGCGCGATCGCCCGGGCCGAGTCGGAGAGCACGTCCTCGTCGGTCTCCTTGGCCTTCTCCGCCGACTTCTCCAGCAGCATGATCGCGGCGACCTCGGAGGTGAGCAGCCGCTCCCGGCGCTCGGCCAGCAGCAGGCGCTGCTGCTCGATCACCTGGCTGTACCGCCAGGTGTTGCGGTGGATCTCGTAGTTGACGCCCTCGGCGACCCGCTGGGCGTGCTCGACCGCGTAGTCCACCTGCGGGTCGTGCACCACGCCGTCCATGTCCATCCGCGGCGAGGCCGGCAGGATGTCACCGGCGTGCCGGGTGACCAGCTCGTCCTCGAGGCTGACGAAGAAGACCGAGGCGCCCGGGTCGCCCTGCCGGCCGGCCCGGCCACGGAGCTGGTCGTCGACCCGGCGGCTGTCGTGCCGGCCGGAACCGATCACGTAGAGGCCGCCGAGCTCGACCACCCGGTCGCGGTCGGCCTCGTCGCTGCCGCCGAGCCGGATGTCGACGCCGCGGCCGGCCATCTGGGTGGAGACGGTGACCGCGCCGAGCGCGCCCGCCTCCGCGATGATCGCGGCCTCCTCGGCGTCGTTCTTCGCGTTCAGCACGCTGGACGGCACACCGGCGTCGGCGAGCTGCTGCGCCAGCCGCTCGGAGGCCTTCACGTCCAGGGTGCCGATCAGCACCGGCCGGCCCTTCTCGTGGGCCAGCTTGATCTCCTCGACCAGGGCCTCGTCGCGCATGTCGTGCGCCGAGTAGATCCGGTCCGGGTCGTCCTCACGGATGTTCGGCGTGTTCGGCGGGATGACCGCCACTTCGAGCTTGAAGTACTCCCGGAGCTGCTCGCCGACGTGCACGGCGGTCGCCGTCATGCCGCAGACGGTCTTGTAGAGCGCGATGAACGCCTGCACGGTGATGGTGTCCAGCACCTCGCCCTCGGCGGTCGCGGACAGACCCTCCTTGGCCTCCACGGCCGCCTGCAGGCCGTCCGGCCAGCGGCGCCGCTGGGCGACCCGGCCGCGCATCTCGTCGATCAGCTCTACGGTGCCGTTGCGGACGATGTAGTCGACGTCGCGGCGCAGCAGGGCGTGCGCGTGCAGCGCCACGTTCAGGGCGGAGAGGTGGGCGACCTGCTCGTCGGCGTAGAGGTCGATGCCGCCGAGCTCCTCCTCCAGGTGCTTGAGGCCGTCGTCGGTGAAGGCGACGCTGCGGCCGTCCTCGGCCACCTCGTAGTGCTTGCCCTTGCGCAGGCCGCGGACCAGGGCGGCGGACTCGTGCACCGGGTTGCTCTCGGTGGCGGTGCTGCCGGCCAGCACCATGGGCACCCGGGCCTCGTCGATCAGGATCGAGTCGGCCTCGTCGACGATGGCCGTCGCCAGGTCCCGCTGCACCCGGTCGGCCACGTCGGTGACCAGCTGGTCGCGCAGGTAGTCGAAGCCGGCCTCGCTCACCGAGACGTAGGTGACGTCGGACAGGTAGGCCTCGCGGCGCTCCTCCGGCGTCATCGACTCGGTCACCCAGCCCACGGTCAGGCCGAGGAGCGTGTAGATCGGCTCCATCCAGGTGGCGTCGCGCTTGGCGAGATAGTCGTTGACGGTGAGCACGTGCACCGGGCCGTTCCCGAGGCGGGTGTGCCCGTACGCCGCGAGGGTCGCGGTGAGCGTCTTGCCCTCACCGGTGGCCATCTCGGCGACGCCGCCGTCGAGCAGGGCCATGGTGCCGAGGAGCTGGACGTCGTACGGCCGCTGGCCGATCGCGCGGCGGGCGGCCTCCCGGCCGATCGCGCAGAGTTCGGCGTAGTCGCTCGCCTCGCGCGCCGCCTCGGTCAGCGCCGCGTCGTCCAGCTCCTTCAGAGCGTCCTCGCGCGCCTCGATCGCAGCGAGCCGGCGCGACAGTGGCCCGAGGTCCACTGTCGTGCCCGGACGCTGCAGAAACTTACGGAAACGGTTCTTGAACCGCTGCGACACACCCATGGCGCGCAACGGTACTTCATTTCCGCCCTTCTCAGGCGCCGGACCTCCGGCAGGCCGTCAGAAGGAGAGCACCACCTGCAACTCCTGTCGCCGGCGTGCGGCCAGGTCGTCGAGGACCGCGGGGCCCTCGTCGAACGGCACTACCGCCGTCACCAGGTGCTTGCGGATCGCCTCGCCGTCGGCGCGCAGCAGGTCCAGGGTCGCCGCGGAGAGCCGTTCCCGGTCCCAGGAGTGCGCGAGCCCGCGCGGCACCCGGCCGATCTGGGCGCAGCGTACCCCCAGGCCGTTGTGGTGGAACTCCTCGCCGAGCCGGACCTCGTCCGCGCCGCCCGGGTAGAAGGCCAGGTCGATCACCGTGCCCTGCGGCCGGAGCAGGCGCAGCCCCAGGTGCAGCGCGGCGGCCTGGCCCCGGCACTGGAAGACCACGTCGGCGCCGCGGTCGCCGTCGGCGTGCCGCCACCGGGTCTTCAGCGTGACCGCCGGGTCGTCGGCGTCCGGGCCGCTGTCCAGCGTCTCCAGGCCGAGGGCGGCGGCCACCGCGCGGCGCTGCGGTGTCGGGTCGAGCACCACCACCGAGGCGGCGCCGTACATCCGGGCGAACAGGGCGGTGAGCAGGCCGACCACGCCGGCGCCGACGACCGCGACCCGGGCGCCGAGCACACCGTCGGCGAGCGAGCGCACCGCCGGGCCGAACCGGTCGGCGGCCGCGTGCAGCAGGCCGTTGGCGCAGATCGGGCCCATGTGCGCGGCGTAGACGCCGAGCACCGGGTCCAGGTCGTCCGGCAGGACCACCACCCGCTCGCGCAGCGGGTGCCCGGTCCAGCCCGTGCGGTGGCCGTAGGTCATCGCGACCACGGTGCCGTCCGGGAACGCCGGGGTGCGGCTCTGCTCGATCCGCGCCACCTCCATGTAGCCCAGCCGGTTCACCGGGTAGGCCTGCTCCGGCGGGGCGCCGAACAGCCCGAGCGCCGCGTCGAAACCGGCGTGCAGGGCCGGGTTGGTGCCCTTCAGGAAGGTCAGCTCGGTGCCCGCTGAGATGCCGCTGAACAGCGTGCGGGCCCGGAAGCCGCCCTCGGGCACCGGCTCGGCGTCCACCTCGGCGATCTCCAGGCGGCCCGGCCCGGCGACGATCAGGTTGCGATCCTTCTCAGGCACGCGCGGCCTCCGCACGACGCAGGCTGACCGGGCGGCCGGCGGCTGCCGAGTCGGCCACGGCGAGAGCGACCTCATGGGTACGGACGGCTTCCGCGTACGGCACCCGGATGTCGTCCTGCTCGCCCCGCACCGCCGCGACGAACGCCCGGTCGACCGCGACGTGCGCGCTGACCGGGTCGCAGGTGATCACCTCGGTGTCGTCGCCGGTCCGGATCGCCAGCTCGGTCTCGGTCAGCGCCAGGGCCAGGCCGTCGGCGTAGATCTCCAGTCCGGCCCGCTGCTTCCAGCCGAGCACGCAGGTGGCGGCCAGGGTGCCGACCGCGCCGCCGGCGAACCGCAGCACCGCGGTGGTGGCGCCGTCGATGTCGGCGCCGGGGGCGTCCGGGGGTGTCCCGTTGCCGTAGGCGAACACCTCGTCCACCTCGCCGCCGAGGTGCCGGGCCAGGTCGAGCACGTGTGCGGCCTGCTCGACGACCGGGCCGCCGGACCGGTCCAGCCGGGGCCACCAGCCGACCGGCGGCACCTTGTCCAGCCAGGCGCCGGAGATCAGCCGGATCGGGCGGCCGTCGAGGATCTCGCGGGCCCGCTCGACGATCGGCAGGTATCGCCAATGGTGACCAACAGCAGTAGTCAGGTCACGCTGGGCCACGAGGTCGGCGATTTCATAGGCGACGCTCCGATTGATTGATATGGGCTTTTCCACAAACATCGGCAGCCCGGCCGCGATCACCGCCCGCTCCGCCTCCCCGTGCGCGAACGGCGGCACGCAGACGTAGACGGCGTCGGGTCCGGAGTCGATCAGGTCCGCCACGGTCGCGTACACCTGCGCCCCGTGCTGCCCGGCGAGCTTCCCGGCGGCCTCTGCCACCACATCTGTTACTCCGCTGACCTGCACATCCGGCAGATCCGACAGGACCCGGGCATGCCGTGCCGCCACGCCGCCCGCGCCGATCAGACCGATTCGTGTCATCGTCAAGTGCTCCCCGCCGTTGTCCGCCGTCAGTTGCGGACCGATCTGTATCCCACGGCCCGGATCCCAAACTCTCCACACGGGAGCGCACGAGCTCGCATTCGATCTGTAACCATCCGGAAAGATTGATAAAGCCGCGTTGTGGGAAAGGTGCGCCAGCCGGAAGATCGCGAACTTGGGGGAACGCTGATGTGGCATTCGCACGAGACCGCCTCACCGATCGTCGAGGCGTGGACGACGTACCGGACGGGACGAGCGACGCAGTGGACGCCCGAACAACTGGCCGCGGCCAAGGGCCGGACCGGGGTGAGTGTGGTCATCCCAGCCCGTAACGAGCAGGCCACGATCGGCGCGATCGTGGACACGATCCGCCGTGAGCTGGTCGAACAGATCCCGCTGGTGGACGAGATCGTGGTCGTCGACTCGCGGTCCACCGACGACACCGCGGAGGTCGCCCGCCGGGCCGGCGCCCGGGTCGTCAGCCAGGACCGGCTGACCCGCGGGCTGCCCCGGATGGAGGGCAAGGGCGACGCGCTCTGGGTGGGCCTGGCCGCCAGCACCGGCGACGTCGTCGCGTTCGTCGACGGCGACCTGCACGAGTTCTCCGCCCACTTCGTCACCGGGCTGCTCGGCCCGCTGCTGACCGACCCGACGGTGGAGTTCGTCAAGGGCTTCTACCACCGGCCGCTGATCGGCGCGGTGAACGTGGAGACCGACGGTGGCGGCCGCGTCACCGAACTGGCCGCCCGGCCGCTGCTCAACCTCTTCTTCCCCGAGCTGGCCGGCTTCGTGCAGCCGCTCGCCGGTGAGTACGCGGGCCGCCGCAGCACCCTGGAGCGGATCCCGTTCGTCTCCGGATACGGCGTCGAGGTCGGCATGCTGATCGACCTGATCGACCTCGTCGGCCTGGACGCGCTCGCCCAGGTGGACCTCGGCGAGCGCAAGCACCGCCACCAGGGCACCGAGGCCCTCGGCCGGATGGCGTCGCAGATCATGGTGACGGCCTGGTCCCGGATGCACCGGCGCGGCCTGGTCGTCGAGCCGACCCCGCCGTCCACACTGCTCACCCAGTTCCGGCGGGGCGGCGACGACGCGCTGCCCAACCTGGACCGGCAGATCGCGGTCACCGACACCGCGGTCACCGAACGCCCGCCGCTCGTCTCGCTCGACCCGGCCGCGCTGGACCGGGTGGTGGCCGCGTGAAGGTCCTGATGAACGCCGGCCCGTGGCTGCCGGTACCGCCGGCCGGGTACGGGGGCATCGAGAACATCGTCGCCGCGCTCGTCCCCGAACTGCGCCGGCTCGGCGTCGAGGTGGTGCTGGCCACCGTCGGCGAGAGCACCATCGAGGCCGACGGGCGGGTCTCGGTCTTCGACCGGGGCCAGTTCGGGGCGATCCAGAAGCCGTACAACCAGGCCGTCGGCGTGGTGCAGGCGCACCAGCACGCGGTGGTGCGGGCGCTGCGCGAACGCGACGACATCGACCTGATCCACGACCACGTCGAGGCGGCCGGCCTCGTCACCCTGGCGTCGCTGGGCGCCGACGCCCCGCCCGGGCTGCAGACCCTGCACTGGGACCTGCACAAGCACCCCGAGCTCTACTCCACCTTCGACGGCGGCGGCCGGGTGCACGTCAACGGCGTCTCCTCGTCCCAGCTGGCCCGGGCACCGCAGGCCCTGCGCGACCACTCGATCGGGCACGTGCACCTGTCCACGCCGCTGGCCGCCGAGGCGCCGGTCGAGGTCTCCAAGGGCTCGTACGCGATCGTGCTGGGCCGGATCAACCCGGGTAAGGGCCAGGACCTGGCCGCCCGGCTCGCCCACCGGCACGGGTTCGACCTGGTGCTGGCGGGACCGGTCGGGCCGTACCGCAACGCCGCGGAGCTCGCCGCCGCGGAGAGTGACCCGGCCGCGGCGCTCAACCCCGACGTGCGCTTCTGGCGCGAACAGGTCGCACCGCACGTCGACGGCGTGCGGGTGCGCTGGGTCGGCACGGTGACCGGCCGCGACCGCGACCTGCTGCTCGCCGGCGCCCGGTCGGCGCTGTTCCCGCTGCGCTGGGAGGAGCCGGGCGGCACCGCGGTGGTGGAGTCCCTGGCCCTGGGCACGCCGGTCGTCGGGATCGCCCGCGGCTGCCTGCCGGAACTGATCGAGGACGGGCACAGCGGCCTGCTCACCGACTCGGAGGAAGCGCTCGGGGAGCTCGTCGGCAAGGCCGTCACGATCGACCCGCAGGCCTGCCGGGCCGAGGCCGAGCGGCGGTTCACCCCGGCGGTGATGGCCGAGGCCTACGTGTCGCTCTACGAGAAGATCCGGAACCGGGACTGACGTTTGCCGGGCCGGGACGGCGGGCACCTCCCTCCTCGACCGACGCGCGGAGGGAGGCGTACCGCATGCCCAGCCAGCTGGTCTGCCGGCCGGAGCGGGATCTGCCGGTGGCCGTGCTCACGGTCAGCGGCACCCTGGACCGGATGACCGGCGACGCCCTGGGCGCCGCCGTGCGCCGCAGCCTGTCGCTGCTGCCCTCCACATTGCTGCTCGACGTCGGGCGACTGCGGGTCGCCGAGCCGCAGGCCCTCACCACTCTCGGCTCCGTCGTCTGCCAGACAGCGGAGTTCCCGGCGGTGCCGATCGTGGTGTGCGGCGCGGACCAGCCGACCCGCGACGCCCTGGCCGCCGCGCCGGACTGCGCCGGTCTGCGGATGGCGGCCGACTGCTCCCGCGCGCTCGCCGAGGCCGACGCCCAGACACCGTCACCCGGGATCCGGGTCCGGCTGCGCCCGGTGCCGGAGGCCTGCCGCCAGGTCCGCCACCTGGTCACCCAGGCCTGCGGCGCGTGGCAGCGGGCGGACCTCACCGCGACCGCCAGCCTGGTCGCCACCGAACTGGTCGCCAACGTGGTCCGGCACGCGCACACCACCATGCAGTTCACGTTCGGCCTGCGCGACGGGCGGCTCACCATGGCCGTCCGCGACGGCAGCCTGCGCATGCCACGTCCCCTGGACCCGGCGGTCACCGACGCCGGTGGGCGCGGGCTGCGCCTGGTCCGGGACCTGACGGACGCGTGGGGCGTGTTGCCGGTTTCCGACGGTAAGGTGGTGTGGACGCAGCTCACCACGGGAGCCGCCCGTTAAGCAGGTGAACAGGTGAACACCGAATATCGCGACGTGGTTGCCGTCGGGGCCTCCGCCGGTGGCGTCGAAGCGTTGCGAGCCCTGGTGGCAGGCCTGCCAGCGGACTACCCCGGCGCGATCCTCGTCGTCCTGCACGTGCCCCGCGACGCACCGAGCGCCCTGCCCGGGATCCTCGGCCGCAGCGGGCCACTGCCCGCCTCGACAGCCGTCGACGGTGAGCCGATCCGCGGCGGGCACATCTATGTCGCGCCCGGCGACCATCACCTGCTGCTGCTCGACGGGCACCTGCGCCTGAGCCGCGGCCCGGCCGAGAACGGGCATCGCCCCGCCGTCGACCCGCTGTTCCGGTCGGTGGCCCGGTCCGTGGGGCGCCGGGCGATCGGCGTGGTCCTCTCCGGTTCTCGCGACGACGGCGCCGCCGGCTTGGCCACCATCGCCGGCCGTGGCGGCGTGACAGTGGTGCAGGACCCGGACGACGCCATCACACCCTGGATGCCCCGGGCCGCCTGCGACCGGCTGCCACCCGACCATGTCCTTCCCGCCGCGAAGATCGGCGGCCTGCTCGCGGGGATCACCGCCATGGAGCTGCCACCCGAACCGTTGCCCCGGCCCGACCTGCTGCTCGACGCCGAGGTCGCGGTCGCCGATTCCCTGCCGATCACCTCGGACCGGCTGGCCCCACCCGCCGGATACGGCTGCCCCGACTGCGGCGGCAGTCTCTTCCTGCTGGAGGAGCATCCGATCCCCCGGTTCCGCTGCCGCGTCGGGCACGCCTGGTCGCCGGAGAGCCTGCTGGACGAGCAGGCCTCCGCCTTGGAGGGCGCGCTCTGGCTGGCCCTGCGGACCCTGCGGGAGAAGGCGGCGCTCAGCCGGCGGATGGCCGAGACCCGCCGCACCGGCGACCACGGCCGTAAGTTCCTGTCGATGGCCGAGGACGCCGAGGTCGCCGGAGAGGCGATCCACGAGCTGATCTCCCGGCTCGGCTCTACCGCCTCGTCCGCCGACACCCGGCCCTCCGGCACGTCCGTCATCGGGTGACGTGCGGTAGCGTTCCCACTCGTGCACGGAACCGACGCGAATTTCGAGGCATTGCTGGTCTACCTGAAGGAATCCCGCGGCTTCGACTTCACCGGTTACAAGCGCTCAAGCCTGATGCGCCGGGTGAACCGGCGGATGAGTCAGGTGGAGGCCGGTGACTACCAGGAGTACCTGGACTACCTCCAGGTGCACCCGGATGAGTTCACCGCGCTCTTCAACACCATCCTGATCAACGTCACGGCATTCTTCCGGGACACCGACGCCTGGGACTACCTGCGCTCCGAGGTACTCGGGCCGATGATCGCGGCCAAGCCCGTCGACTCGGTGATCCGGGTCTGGTCGGCCGGGTGCGCGTCCGGCGAGGAGGCGTACACCCTCGCCATGGCACTCGCCGAGGAACTCGGACTGGACGAGTTCCGCAAACGGGTGAAGATCTACGCGACCGACGTCGACGAGGAACAGCTCAACGAGGCGCGCCAGGCGTCGTACGGTGAGCGCGAGGTCCAGCACCTGCCGCCGGACCTGCTGGAGACGTACTTCGAGCCGGTCAACGGCCGGTTCGTCTTCCGCAAGGATCTGCGCCGCTCGGTCATCTTCGGCCGCAACGACCTGGTGCAGGACGCCCCGATCTCCCGGATCGACCTGCTGACCTGCCGCAACACGCTGATGTACTTCAACGCCGAGACGCAGGCCAAGATCCTCGGCCGGCTGCACTTCGCGCTGGCCGAGACCGGGGTGCTCTTCCTCGGCAAGGCCGAGATGCTGCTCAGCCACTCCAGCCTGTTCACCCCGATCGACCTGAAGCGGCGGGTGTTCCGGCGCGTCCCGCGCCTCTACTCGCCGCCCGGAGTGATCTACTCCGACCCGCCGCTGCCGGCACCGGACGCCGTCACCGGCCTCGACGAACTTCGCAACGAGGTGTTCGCGGCCAGTCCGCTCGCCCAGCTCGCGCTCACCTCCGACGGCATGGTGGCGCTCTCCAACCGGGCACTGGAACGGCTGTTCGGGGTGTCGTCGCGCGACATCGGCCGGCCCTTCCGGGACCTCGACGTGTCGTACCGGCCGGTCGAGCTGCGCCGCTACATCGAACAGGCCCAGCTGGAACGCCGAACCCTGCGCGTCAGCGACGTCGAGTACCAGCGCGGTGGTGAGGTCGCCCACATCGAGGTGCAGATCAGCCCGCTCAGCGGCTCCGACGGCAGCCTGCTCGGCGTCAACCTGATCTTCCACGACGTCACCGCGGCCCGGCGCCTCAAGGACGACCTCGAACTGGCGAACCAGCAGCTCGAAGCCGCGTACGAGGAGCTCCAGTCGACGAACGAGGAGCTGGAGACGACGAACGAGGAGCTGCAGTCCACGGTCGAGGAGCTGGAGACCACCAACGAGGAACTCCAGTCCACGAACGAGGAGCTGGAGACCATGAACGAGGAACTCCAGTCCACCAACGACGAGCTGCAGAGCATCAACGACCAGCTGCGGATCAGCACCGGGCAGCTGGACGAGGCGAACGCGTTCCTCGAGACCGTCCTGACCAGCCTCCAGGCCGGCGTCGCCGTGGTCGACCCCGACCTGCGGATCCGGATGTGGAACCGGCAGGCCGAGGACATGTGGGGCCTGCGCGCCGCCGAGGTGATCGGCCAGCACTTCCTCAACCTCGACATCGGCCTGCCGATCGAGCTGATCCGGCCGATGCTGCGCGGCGCGCTCGGCACCGACGCCACCTACGCCGAGACCGAACTGGACGCGGTGAACCGGCGCGGCCGTCAGATCAAGGTCCGGGTGGCCTGCACCCCGCTGCGCCACCGCGACGGCGCACCGGCCGCCGGTGACGGCGCGATCGTGGTGATGGAGACAGCCTGACGTTTTGCGCGCCCGATCGTGGGGTAAGCGGCGGATTCCCGACATGAGGCGGCGGAGGTCATGACGGTCCGGTGCGAGGTACGAGCCGACGGCAGCTCCCTGGTCGTGTCTGCGACCGGCACGCTGCGGCTCGCCGACGTCGTCTCGTTGCGTGAAAAACTGCTCAAATGCCTCGCTGAGCAGCCTGACGCCCTTCTCATCGACCTCGCCGACCTTGAGGTCGACCAGCCGCTGGCGCTCTCCGTCTTCACCGTGGTGCTGCGGCAGGCGGCTCGCTGGCCCGGAACACCGGTGCTGCTCTGCGCGCCCACCCCGGACACCCGGAAACTGCTGATCACCGGGGCGTACCAGCGGCTGCCCCTCTTCGACGACCTGGTCTCGGCACACGAGCACCTCGGTGACGACCGGCTCACCATGCCGATGATCAGTGAGGACCTGCTGCCGGTCAGCGGCTCCACCCGGCACGCCCGCAACGTCGCCACCGAGGCGTGCCTGCGCTGGGACCTGCCCGATCTGATCGCACCCGCCAGCCTGATCGCCACCGAACTCGTGGCCAACGTGGTCGACCACGCACACACCATGATGACGCTGCGCGTCTCGCTGCGGCCCCGGTTTCTGCACCTGGCCGTCTGGGACGGCTCCCCGGACCCACCGGCGCCGCAGCGGCCGGGCCAGCCGCAGGCCACGAGCGGGCGCGGGCTGCTGCTGGTCGATGCGGTCGCGCACAGCTGGGGGTGGCTGCCCACGGAGAGCGGCAAAGTGGTGTGGGCAGCCCTGCAGCAGTGACTCAGCGGCCGCGTTCCCAGCAGCGGCTTCCGCGTGCTTCGCGTCTTTCGCGTGCTTTCGCGTGCTCTTTGGGGCGGCTCAGCGCTCGCTTCTGAGGGCTTTCAGCAGCGAGCGCCTTCTCCGGTCGCGGGTTCAGCAGCGAGCGCCTTCTCCGGTCGCGGGTTCAGCAGCGAGCGCCTTCCGGTCGCGGCTCAGCAGCGGCGCAGGACATTCTCCAGGCCGGAAACGGCCAGGATGCGAGCGACGTACGGCTGGGCGTTGCTCACACACAGATCCACGCCCGCCACACCCGCCGCGTGCACCGCGTCCACCAGCACCGCGACACCTGCCGCATCCACGAGCGGCACGGCTGCCACATCAACGACAACCGAACCGCCGCCGGCCGCACCGATCGCGTGCCGCAACCCGATCCGCAGCCGCTCCGCGGTGTCCCGGTCGACCTCGCCGCGGACCCGCACCACCACGGACGCCCCGTCCCGGTCCACCGACACCTGCATGCCGTGGGTGACCGGACGGTCCGCGCCCTCCCAGCGTGGCGGCGTGTCACTGAGCATCGCCTCCCGCAGCCAGGCCAGCGCCCGGCTCAGCAGCCGGGACACGTGCATCTGCGAGATGCCGAGCTCGGTGGCGATCTCCGCCTGGGTGCGGTTGCCGTAGAACCGCATCGCCAGCATCCGGCGCTCCCGGGACGGCAGCCGCATCAGCAGGTCCGTGACGGTCAGCTTGTCGGTGACCGACTCCAGGTCGTCGTCGACGCCGCCGATCAGGTCACCGAACTCGGCGGCGCCCTCGCCGGCCACCGGTGCGTTCAACGAGGCCGGGGCGTAACCCGCGGCCGACTCGACGGCCTCCAGCACGGCGGCCTCGGTCACGCCGAGCCGCTCCGCGAGCTCGGCGGTCGTGGGCGTACGCGCGAGCGCGCTCGTCAGCACCATCGAGGCGTGCCCCACCTCGAGGCTCAGGTCCTGCACCCGGCGCGGAACGTGCACGCCCCAGGTGCGGTCCCGGAAGTGCCGCTTCAGCTCCCCCGAGATGGTGATCACCGCGTAGGCCGTGAAGGAGCCACGCTCCGGATCGTACCGATCGATCGCCTTGACCAGCCCGAGCCGGGCGACCTGCTCCAGGTCCTCCAGGTACTCACCGCGGCCCCGGTAGCGACGGGCGAGCCGGCCGGCGAACGGCAGGCAGTAGCGGATCAGCTGCTCACGCAGGGACTCCAGCTCGGCATGACCGGCCGCCGAGCGCTTCTCGGCGTAGGACGCCGCAGCCGCATCGAGGTCCTCGAGCGTGTTGTCGGCGGATCCACCGACCAGGTTCCGCGAGGACATATCAAGCCTTTCCAGAGCCGGATCGCGGGCAGCAGGATGTGACTCTCTCCATCGGCACGCTAGTGCCCAACACATCATGACCCCAAACAGGATCAGCCGGGCGTGTTGTCAGCCATCTCGGTTCCGGCGCCCCGGCAAACCGGACGGCGCACTCGCCGGGTCCTCCAGCACCTCGGCGGCAGGCCGCTCCGGGCGGGTGACCGGCGCCGGATGGACCATCAGGCCCGAGGGCGCGGCACTCTGATCCTCGGGCGCGCCGGTGCCGGAGCCCTCCCCTGCGCCCGGCGCCGGGCGTGCCACGGCGGATTCCTGCGGCACTGCGGTGTGCTGGGCCGGCGCCTGCGGGGCGGGGTGGCCTGCGGGGTTGTGCTGGCCCATGTCAGGCGCCTGGAGGGGCGGGCGCTTGCCGGGCTTGGCAGCGCCCGGTGCCGCGTTCCGGGTGACGTTCCCGGCACCGGGAGCGGCTTTCCCGCTACCGGGAGCGATGTTTCCCCCGGGAGCGGCATTCGCACCGAAGCCCGCGCCCGGCGACGAGGCTGCGGCGCCGGGAGTGGCATTCGCCGCCGCGCCCGGGAAGGCGGCACCCGAAGCCGCCAGGCCCGAAGCGGCGATGCCGGGAGCGGCGATCCCCGGTGCGGTGGCGCCGGAAGCGGCGCTTCCGAGGCCGGAACCCTGCGTGGCCTGCGGCACAGCACCCGAACCGGCGGTCTGGTGCTGCCCCATGTCCGGCGCCTGCAGGGGCGGGCGTTTGCCCGACCCGGCAGGCAAACCCGATCCAGCCGATGCCATCCCCCCGTCCGGACCGGCAGTTGCCGCCGGAGTCGCCACCCCGGCCGCTCCGGCGCCTGCTGCCAGGGACGTTCCCCCCGGCATACCGGTGCTTGCGGGCGACGACGTCCCTCCGGCGGGGCCTGCCGCACCGGCAGCGTTCGTGCCCCCGGGAAGGCCGGAGCCGCCGGGCAGACCCGCTGCGCCGGACAGGCCAGATCCGCCCGGCAAGCCTACTGCGCCGGCCAGGCCGGAACCGGCGGCCAGGCCGGGTGCGCCGGCAACGTTGGGCGCAAGGGGCTGCGGGCTGGCGGCGCGGGCGAGCATCGCGGCGGACGGCAGGAAGTCGGCCGGCTCGGCTTGGCCTGCGCGTGCATCCGGGGCGCCGTAGGCCGCAGCCGGCATCCCGCGCGGCTCGGCCGGAAGACCGATGCCGCCCTGAGCCGACGTTGCGGTACGCGCCGAGCGCGGAAACCGCGGCGCGTCCAGCGGACTGTTCTGCTGACTGTAGAGAGGCGGCTGCCGCATCAACGCGTCCAGGTCGTCGAGCGGCGGGTTCGCCGGGGCATCGAAAGCGCCCGGCGCATAGCCCGGCAGGCTGGGCGCGGCGGGCTGCTGCATCGCGGGCCCAGCAGGCGGCATGCCGGGCGCCGGCGCGGACATCCCGGGCGCCGCAATCGCCACACCCGGCACAAACCCCGACATGCCAGGCGCGGGAACCGGCATACCGGACGCGGGATCCGGCATTTCCGGCGCTGGGGCGATGGCGCCAGACGACGGCGCCCCCGGCTTAGCGGCCGGCAGCCCCGGCGTAGCGGCCGGCGCCCCCGGCGTAGCGGCCGGCGCCCCCGGCGTAGCGGCCGGCGCCGCAAGGCCGAACGCGGAGGCCGAAAGACCGTGCGCGGGAGCCGCCCCACCGGGTGCCGGCCCAGAGGGCTCGGGAGCCGGGATCCCAGGCGCGAAGACGGAGGCCGACAAGCCTGCCGACGCGGGCGGCATACCGGGTGGGGACGCCGCCGACGATGGCATGCCGGGAACAGCAGCCGGCGTACCTGCCGGCGAAGGCGCGCCGGGCGTGGAAGCCGACATACCTGCCGGCGAGGGCGGCATGCCCGGCATCGACAGGCCTGGATACGCCATGCCCGAGGTCGACACGCTCGAGGCTGACATGCCGGGTGCCGACACGCCTGGAGCTGACATGCCAGGAGCCGACACGCCCGGGACTGACATGCCAGGCGCCGACACGCCTGGGGACGACGTGCCTGGAATCCGCATGGAAGCCGGCAGACCGGACGGAGAGGGCTGTTCGGCAGGGGCGACGGACGACGCATCCGGTGAGGACACGAAGGTCGGCGCACCTGCTGCCGGATGTGACATACCGGGCGTTTCGGCACCATGGGCAGGCAGGGCGCCCGGGGCGGCACCTGCGTTCGGCACGAGGCCGGCGCCGGGGGCGGCGCTGGCGGTGGTACTTGAGGGCCTGGGCGCGGCGGCAGTCGGAAGCGGCGGAATCACCGTGCCCGAGCCGGGTGCCGGCGGGAGCGGCACGCCTGCCGAAGCGGCAGCTTCCGGAGCCGGCGCGACCTGGCCGGACGATGGGGCCGGACCGGAGGACGGGACGACCGTCCCTGCGGGGAAAACACCGCCGCCAGCCAGGTCTGCACCCGGCCCGGAGTGCGCTCCCGGGTGTGGCCCGGACGGAATCGGGCCCGGGGACGACGACAGCGGGCCCGGAGACGACGGCACGTGACCAGGGCCAGCGCCAGGAACGCGGCCGAACGAGATGCCGGGGTCGGCGGACGGCAGCTCGGCGGACGGCAGGCCGACGGACGGCAGCTCGGCGGACGGCGGGCCGGCGGGCGAGGAGACGGCCGGCGGCAGCGACGCGCGCCCTTCCGCTCGGCGCCGCCCGATGTGAGGAATGTCGGAACTGGCAGATGAGGGCTCTGGTGGCCAGGGCAGCGGGGTGTCTGCGGCACCCGGGCTGCGAGCGGGCGCGGGCAGCGTGGAATGGCCGCCGCCCGGCCCCGGGAGCCATAGCGGAGTGGCCGGGTCGGGCACCGGGGGCACGGTTCCGGACGGGCTCTCCGGCGGCGGCCACGTGGGATCGGGGACGTCAGCGTCCGGGGCACGCCACGGGGGCGGTTCCGTCAGGCCCGGAACAACCCAGGGCGGCAAGGACGACGGCACGGCCGGCGAGGAGAGGCCCGAGACGGAGGCAGCAGGAGAGGACGGGTCCGAGCCGGGGGCAGCAGGAGAGGGAAGGCCCGAGACGGAGGCCGCAGGAGCGGACGGGCCCGAGGCGGAGGCGGCAGGCGAAAGCAAGGCAGAGGGCGCGAACGACGTCGCGGGTGCTGGCTGCGGGGAGGCGGCCGCGAGCAGGCCGGAGGCTTCGGCCAGGCCGGCGGCGGCGAGGACTTCGGCGGCGGACTGGGCTATCCGGCAGGGCAGGCGTTCGCCGCAGGTGGGGCATGCGGTGGCGCCGGGTGTGCCGGTGTGTGCCTCGACCATCTCGCGTGCGGTGCGCGCGAGCACGCTCTCCGGTTTCACGTACGCGTTCGTCGTCGCCACTGCATCCGCCCCCCTCGGCGGGTCGCGCGGGGTGCACGCGGCCCGTCTCCAGTTCACCCCGGCGGGGGTGCGTGGAGGGCGGGTTTCGGCAGATCGGTGCGAATCGCAGCGAACAGGTGCGAACGGACGGTATGCAGAGGTGACCAGTGACCCGATTCACTCACGGTGCCTGAGCGCGTTCTCTCCGTAACATCGAAGTACATCCAGGAGGTGACCCCCCATGGACGACACCGAACTGCACCGCGAGCGAATCCTCCGGCACGTCAGCCCCATCATCACCGGCCGTTTTGTCGGCTTTCAGGCCGCGTACACCCGAGAGGTGAGGGTGGGGCGCGCCCTCGCCGTCGCCGTCTTCCTCACCGCGGGCATCGCGCAGCTGATCGGCTCGCTGCTCCGGATGAGACCGCCCCGGCGTTCCCTCAAGGATTTGCGCAAGGGCCCGGAGTTCCTGGTGACCCCGGTCCGGTTGCGCGACGATCTGGGGCAGACCTACGAGATCGAGATGCACGGGCAGCTGCCGCAGTCGGCGCTGCACCGGGGCGACCTGGTGCAGGTGCGCACCCAGCCGCAGGCCGATCCGACGCTGCCGGTCAAGCTGATGCAGGTGGTGAACCTGACCACCATGCAGCCGCTGACCCCGCGCATCCCGACCCGCTGGTCGCACCTGGGCCCGGCCATGCTGCTGCAGGCCGCCGCCGGTCTCACCATCGCGGGCGTGGTGCTCGCCGCACTGCTGCGGTGACCTGGCAGGGCCAAGGGCGACCGGGGAGGCCAACGCGGGTAAAGCACGCCCCGCGCGGGTAAACGCTGCGTCCATGCTCGACGGAATCCGCACCAGCCCGCCGTCAACGTCACCCGACACGTTGGCCACCTGGCGACAATGGACCACTGCCGTGATGAGAACTGCCATAGACAGCCGTCATCATGAGGCCGACGCCGTAGTCGGCTGAAGGGTGGTGCGCGATGGGTGAGAAGGTCGAACAGACCGAGTTCAGCCGGGAGGACCGGACCCGTTACCGGCAGAAGATCCGCCGGAGCCTCGACGTCTTCGCGACGATGCTGCGCGAGGCACGGTTCGAGTTCGAACGGCCACTGACCGGCATGGAGATCGAGCTGAACCTGATCGACGGGAAGGCCGACCCGGCGATGCGGAACGCCGAGGTGCTGGGCGCGATCGCCGACCCGGACTTCCAGACCGAGCTGGGCCAGTTCAACATCGAGATCAATCTGCCGCCGCAGCGGCTGGGCGGCGACGACTTCGCCGAGCTGGAGAAGGGCCTGCGGGCCAGCCTCAACCAGGCGGAGCGGCGGGCCCGGGCGGCCGGCGCGCACATGGTGACGATCGGCATCCTGCCCACGCTGCGGCGCGAGCACCTCACCGGCGAGGCGCTCACCGCGAACCCTCGGTACCAGCTGCTCAACGAGCAGATCTTCGCGGCCCGCGGTGAGGACCTGGACATCCGGATCGACGGCGTGGACCGGCTGGCGGTCACCACCGACTCGATCGCGCCGGAGGCGGCCTGCACCAGCACCCAGTTCCATCTGCAGGTGAGTCCGGCGCAGTTCGCCGCGTACTGGAACGCCGCGCAGGCCATCGCCGGTGTCCAGGTGGCGCTCGGCGCGAACTCGCCACTGCTGCTCGGCCGGGAACTGTGGCGCGAGACCCGGATCCCGCTCTTCGAGCAGGCCACCGACACCCGGTCGGAGGAGATCCAGGCCCAGGGGGTACGCCCACGCGTCTGGTTCGGCGAACGCTGGATCACCAGTGTCTTCGACCTGTTCGAGGAGAACGTACGCTACTTCCCCGCGCTCCTGCCGATCTGCGACATCGACGACCCGGCCGACATCCTGGAACGTGGCGAGATCCCCGAGCTGAGCGAGCTGCGCCTGCACAACGGCACCGTGTACCGGTGGAACCGGCCGATCTACGCGGTCGTCGACGGGCGGCCACACCTGCGGGTGGAGAACCGGGTGCTGCCGGCCGGGCCGACGGTGGCGGACACGATCGCCAACGCGGCGTTCTACTACGGTCTGACCCGCCGGCTCGCGGAGGCGGACCGCCCGCTCTGGACCCAGATGAGTTTCCGCGCCGCCGAGGAGAACTTCCACAACTGCGCCCGGCACGGCATCGACGCCACCGTGTTCTGGCCGGGCCACGGCACGCTCCCGGTCACCGAGCTGGTGCTGCGCCGGCTGCTGCCGCAGGCCGCCGAGGGTCTCGACATGTGGGGAGTCGCGCCCGCACAGCGGGACCGGCTGCTCGGCATCATCGAGCAGCGCTGCCTGCGCCACCGCAACGGCGCGTCGTGGCAGGTGGAAACGCTGCACGGGCTGGAGGCACAGGGACACGACCGGCAGCACGCCCTGCACGAGATGCTGCGCCGGTACCTGCCGCTGATGCACGAGAACATCCCCGTGCACGAGTGGCCGGTGACGCCCTAGAGAATCCACCCCGGCGATCGCCGGAAGCCACCCGGCGATGGCGGGACGTCACCCCGCGATGGCGGGACGTCACCCCGCGATGGCGGGACGTCACCCCGCGATCGCCACGGTGACCGGGCCGATCCGTCGTTTCGGCAGCAGCATCGCGCCACCCGGGCCGGCCGCCAGCAGCGCCGCCGCCTCGGCGACACCGGCCGTGCCGACGGCCGCCGCCACCCGGGCGCTCGGTGACGGTACGGCCACGGCGGCCAGGTCCGCGGCCGGGAACCCGCGCAGCCGCCAGCCGGCGGCCCCGGCCAGGTCCCGGACGCCGGCCTCCTGCGCCCGCCGGTCCAGGGTGGCCAGCACCGCCACGTCGCCGGGTGCCACCCCGGCCTCGGCCAGCGCCGCCCGGACCGCCTCCGCGAGAACATCGGCCGGCGTACCGGCCCGGGCACCCAGACCGACAACGATCACCGGGCGACACCCGCGGCCTGGCCGGAAGCGATCACCGGCTGCACCCGCGACCGGGCCGGCCACGATCACCGGGCGGCGGCCGCGACCAGGCGGCGGGCCATGCCGGGGTTCCCCGCCCAGTGCAGGTGCAGGTACGACGCGTGCAGCGTCGGGGTGGCGAACCCTTCCGGGTCGGCGCCACGCCACGCCCAGGCCGCCCCACCGGCCGGCGACAGCAGCACCCCGGACCGGGGGTGCACGGTGGTCCGGTGGAACTCGTGGCCCGTCACCCGGGTCCCGGCGGGCGCGAGCGGGCTGTCCGCCAGGGCGACCGCGTCCCGGTACCCCAGGGTCAGCGACGGTGTCATCGCCGCGTCGGCGTCGATCACCCCGCACATCGGGGCGTCGTCCAGGGTGCGGCAGAGCCAGAGCAGGCCGGCGCACTCGGCCGCGATCGGCCCACCGGCGGCGGCCAGCCGGGCCACGTCCGCACGCAGCGCGGCGTTGGCGGAGAGTTCCGCGGCGTACACCTCGGGGAATCCGCCGCCGACCACCAGCGCCCGGGTCCCGTCCGGCAGGGCCGTGTCGCGCACCGGGTCCACGGTCACCACGTCGGCTCCCGCGCCGGCCAGCAGTTCGGCCGTTTCCGCGTACGCGAAGGAGAAAGCCGGACCACCGGCCAGCGCGACCCGGGGACGGCCCGGCACCGGGTCCGCGATCTCCGGCGTCCACGGCGTCGCCGTCAGCGGAGGCGCGGAGCGCGCCACCGCGGCGACCGCGTCCAGGTCGATCGCACCCGCGACTAGGGTGGCGAGCGCGTCCACCGAGGCCAGCGCCTCCGCACGCCGTTCCGCCGCGGGCACCAGCCCCAGGTGGCGGGAGGGCGCGGCCACCGCGTCGGCACGGCGCAGTGCGCCAAGCACCGGCGTGCCCACCTCCTCGCAGGCGTCGCGCAGGATCTGCTCGTGCCGTTCCGACCCCACCCGGTTGAGGATCACCCCGGCCAGGCGCACCGTCCCGAAGCTGCGGAAACCGTGCACCAGGGCGGCCACCGACCGGCCCTGCGCGGCAGCGTCCACCACCAGGATCACCGGCGCCTGCAACAGCTCGGCGACCTGCGCGGTCGACCCGGTCTCGCCGGCGCCGGTCCGCCCGTCGTAGAGGCCCATCACGCCCTCGACGATCGCGATGTCGGCACCCGCCGACCCGTGCGCGAACAGCGGCCCGATCAGCTCCTCGCCGACCATCACCGGGTCCAGGTTGCGCCCCGGCCGCCCGGCAGCGAGCGCGTGGTAGCCGGGATCGATGTAGTCCGGGCCCACCTTGAACGGCGCCACCCGCTGCCCGCGCCGCGCGAACGCCGCGAGAAGACCCGTCGCCACCGTCGTCTTGCCGTGCCCGGACGCCGGCGCGGCGATCACCACGCGGGCTACCATTCGATGCCCTGCTGACCCTTGCGACCCGCGTCCATCGGATGCTTGACCTTCGTCATCTCGGTGACCAGGTCGGCCGCCGCGACCAGGTCCGGGTGCGCATCCCGCCCGGTGATCACGACATGCTGCGTCCCCGGCCGGTTCGCCAGCGTCTCGACGACGTCCGCGACATCCACCCAGCCCCACTTCATCGGGTAGGTGAACTCGTCCAGCACATAGAACTTGAACGACTCCGCGGCCAGGTCCCGCTTGATCTGCGCCCACCCCTCGGCGGCCTCGGCGGCATGGTCACGCTCGGTGCCCGGACGCTGGATCCAGGACCAGCCTTCGCCCATCTTGTGCCAGGTCACCGGCGTGCCGTTGACGCCGTTCAACGCCTTCAGCGCGGTCTCCTCACCGACTTTCCACTTCTGCGACTTCACGAACTGGAAGACGCCGATCGGCCACCCCGCGCTCCACGCCCGCAACGCCATCCCGAACGCGGCCGTCGACTTACCCTTCCCCGCCCCGGTGTGCACGGCGAACACCGCCTGCCGCCGCCGCTGCCGGGTGGTCAGCCCGTCATCAGGCGTAACGGCCACTTTCCCCTGAGGCATGCGAAACCCTTTCTTGTACGTGATCGACCGCCACCGCCGAACCATCCCGTCCCGGCCAGCAGCACCTCCGCTCCCGGCGCGGCTCAGCCACCTCACCCCCCGGCGGGGGACAGGCTCGAACCCCAAACCGGAGCAACCGCATCACCGCTCGTGCGGCACCCGGGGCGGCGTTCCCGTCCGCGACATCGACCGGGTGCCCCCGGTCGGCGTCATGCGGCGCGGCGGTAGGCGCGGCCGGTCTCCGCGGGGCTGTTCAGCACCGAGGCCTGTAGTTGTTCGAGCGGCATGATGTCGGCCTTCAGCCCGGTCGCCAGCCGACCGGCCAGACCGAGACGGATCGGGCCGGACTCACAGTCCACCACCACGGTGGACACCCCGGCCAGAGCCGGGGCCACGCGCAGCGGATCGGGCCCGCTCGTCGCCCGGCCGTCGGTGACGAGCACCAGCAGCGGGCGCCGGCGCGGGTCGCGGCGGCGTTCGGTGGCGATCGTGGCGGCGGCGGCACGGAGGCCGGCCGCGATGGGGGTGCGGCCGCCGGTACGCAGCGCGGCCAGCCGCATCACACCCACCTCGTGGCTGGACGTGGGCGGCAGCACCACATCGGCGTCCGCCCCGCGGAACGTGATCATCCCGATCCGGTCCCGCCGCTGGTAGGCGTCCCGCAACAACGACAGCACCGCCGTCTTGACGAGCGTCATCCGCTTGCGCGCGGCCATCGAACCGGAGGCGTCCACGACGAACAGCACCAGGTTCGCCTCACGCCCCACGTGCACCGACTCCCGCAGATCCCGCGGCAGCACCCGCACCCGCGCAGCTCCCGCGCTCACCCGCCCCGCGCCAGAAGCACCGGCCCCGGACCCGCCGGCCGCAGAAACCGCAGCCGCGGAAACGCCTGCCGCGGAAACGCCTGCCGCCGAAGCGCCGGAACTGCCGGACGGCCGCACCGCCTCCGCGCCCGCCCGGTCCAGGGCCGCCCGCAAGGTAGCCGGCAGGTGCGGCGCCCCGGCCAGTTTGCCCACCGGTGCGCGGCTGCCCACCACCCGGCCGCGGCGGGCGAACGCCGGCGACCGGCGACCGGCGTGACCGCCGTCGCCGCGGGCGGTGATGCGCAGCGCCTTGGTGCGGTACGCCGGGCCCGCGCTCGCGACCGCGCCCGCCTTCTCCGGTTGTCCGGCCCCGTTCTGCTCGGCGGGCTGCGGGGTGGTGCTCCCACCCGTACCCGGTGCTGCGGAGCCTGCGCCCTGCGGCCCGCCGCCGTCCTGCGGGTTGCGCGGCGCGCCTCCCCCGCCGCCGTCCGGCGGCCCGTCACCGTCCGGGTCGTCCCCGCCCGGCCCGGAGTCAGGCCCGGAGCCCGAGCCGTCGGAGCCGGAGCCGGGATCGGGATCGGGATCGGAGCCGGGATCAGAAGCAGAGTCGGACTCGGCGGCCGCCTGGCGTTCCGCCTCGGCGAGGGCCTCGTCGAGCTTCTCCTCGTCGGTGCCGGGCGGGTCGAGCGGGTCGGTGCGGCGCCGGTGCGGCAGGGCGAGCCGGGCCGCGTCGCGGACGTCGTCGGCGGTGACCCGGTCCCGGCCGTGCCAGGCGGCCAGGGCCACGGCGCAGCGGGCCACGACGATGTCGGCGCGCATGCCGTCCACCCCGTAGGCCAGGCAGACCCGGGCGATCCGGTCCAGTTCCGCGTCGGGCAGCCGGACCGCCGGCAGCTGGGCGCGGGCGGTGGCGATGCGCTGCGCGTACTCCCGCTCGGCCGCGACGAAGCGCGTCGCGAAACCGTCCGGGTCGGCCTCGTAGGCGAGCCGCCGCCGCACCACCTCGGCCCGCTGCCCGGCGTCCCGGGGTGCGGAGACGTTGACGACCAGGCCGAACCGGTCCACCAGCTGGGGCCGCGGCTCGCCCTCCTCCGGGTTCATCGTGCCGACCAGCAGGAACCGGGCCGCGTGCTTGACCGACACGCCGTCGCGCTCGACGTGCGCGCGGCCCATCGCGGCCGCGTCCAGCAGCAGGTCGACCAGGTGGTCCGGGAGCAGGTTGACCTCGTCGACGTAGAGCACGCCGCGGTGCGCGGCGGCGAGCAGGCCGGGCTCGTAGGCCTTGACCCCGTCACTGAGCGCCCGCTGCAGGTCGAGCGTGCCGACGACCCGGTCCTCGGTGGCGCCGACGGGCAGCTCCACCAGCCTGGCGGGCCTGGTGTCGGCGGGGCCGCCGATCGGGTGCGGGCCGTCCGGGCAGGCCGGGTCGGGTGCGGCCGGGTCACAGGCGAACCGGCAGCCGCGCACCGTGTCGATCGCCGGCAGCAGAGCGGCGAGCGCGCGCACCACGGTGCTCTTCGCGGTGCCCTTCTCGCCGCGGACCAGCACCCCGCCGACCGCCGGGGAGACGGCGGTCAGCAGCAGGGCGAGGCGCAGGTCGTCGAGCCCGACCACGGCCGAGAACGGGTACGGAGTTGTCACAGGAGTCCCTTCCGGCGGGTGTCCACGCCCGCGCGTCGGCAAACCGAGCGGCCGGAGTCTCCTGACTCCCGGATCGACGGTTCCCGCGCCTTCCGGCTGTGCGCCGTGGCGTGCTGCGGGTCGCTCCCCGGTCACAGTGGCGGGACCGTCCCGGACTCACACCGGGTTCCTCCGCTACCGCTCGCGGGTCACTCTAACGCGGGCCGGTGACAGCGACCTACGCCAGGACGATCAAGATGACCCGCACCGCACCGAGGCCCCGGACACCCGGGGCCCCGGAACGGACGGTCACGACCGGACGGCCTTCTCGGTGCCCGGCAGTGGTTCCGGCGCCAGCCGGTCCAGTTCGGCCACCACATCGAGCACCGCCAGCGCCGACTTCTCGACGAGCGGCCGCAGCTTGCGGTAGAACGCCGCGTCCGCCGGGTCCGGTGTGGTGTGCCGGCCGATCGGCACCAGCGCCGCCGCCTCGTCCAGGTCGGGCAGTTCCCCGAGGGCGTGCCGGGCCAGCAGGCAGGCGCCGAGCGCGGTGCCCTCCGGCGTGTCGGCGACCGCGACCGGCAGGTCCAGCGCCGAGGAGAGGATCGACACCCAGAGCGAGGAGGCGACCGCCCCGCCGGTGGCGCGGATCTCGGTGACCGGGCAGCCTTCGGCGTCGAACGAGTCCCGGACCAGTGCCAGCTGCTGACAGACCCCTTCGACGGCGGCCCGGACCAGATGCGGCCGGGTGTGTTCGCGGCGCAGCCCCAGGTAGGCGCCGCGCATGCCGGGGCGCCACCACGGCGCCCGTTCGCCCAGCAGGTACGGCAGGCAGAGCAGCCCTTCGCTGCCGGCGATGATCCCGGCGGCCTCCTCCAGCAGCGCCGCATCCCGTTCGTCGGCGTCCTCACCCTCGGCACCGGGCCGTTCGAAGCCGCCCGCGAAGCTCTCCCCCGCCCACCGCACCACCGACCCGGCGTTGTTGACCGCGCCACCGATCACCCACCGGTCCTCGGTGAGCGCGTAGCAGAAGAGGCGCCCGGCCTGGTCGTTGGTGGGCCGGTCGACGACCGTGCGCAGGGCGCCGCTGGTGCCGAGCGAGACGGCCGCGATGCCGGCCGGGGTGGCGCCGACGCCGAGGTTGGCGAGCGGGCCGTCGGCAGCGCCGATGATCAGGGGGAGGTCGCGGGGCAGTCCGGCGGCGGAGGCCACGTCGGCGCGCAGGCGCAGCCGGTGGACGGTCGGCACGACCTCGGCTAGTTGGCCGGCGCGGACCCCGGCGATCGACAGGGCCTCGTCGTCCCACTTGCGGGAGTGGATGTCGTAGAGCCCGGTGCCGGACGCCAGGGAGAGGTCCACCAGGAAGGGCTCGTCGGCGAGCGCCGCGACGATCAGCTCCTTGACGCCGCCCCAGCGCGGGGTGCCGTGCAGCACCTCCGGGTCGTTCTCACCCCACCAGGCCAGCTTGGTGAGCGGCGACATGGGATGCACCGGCGTGCCGGTCCGCGCCTGGAGGGACGCTTTCCGGCCGGACGCGACGATGGCCTCGCACTGCGCGGCGGAGCGGCCGTCCGCCCAGGTGATCAGCGGGCCGAGCGGGGTGCCGTCGGCGGACATCGGCACGAGGGCGTGCAGGAACGCGCTGAGCCCGATCGCGGTGACCCGGTCGCCGTGTTCGCGGCACTGGCCGGCCACGTCGACGAGCGCTTCCACCGCGGCCGCGGACAGCCGTTCCGGGTCCAGCTCCGCCCGGCCCGGGCCGGGCACGGAAAGCGGGTAGTGCACGCTTGTCAGCGCACGGACCTCACCGCGCGGACCGATCGCGACACCTTTGGTGGCGGTGGTACCGGTGTCGATCCCGATCACAACGTCCATGCGCGTCTCCCCTGGTGCGGTGCCTCTCGGCGTGATCAGCCGATTGCCTCGACCCTTTCATGCCCAGGCGACGCCCGCGGCATGCCGCACCGGGCGGGCCGGGGGGCCGGGACCGCGCCGCCCGGCGCCCGGCACAGGAAGACGCCGCGCGCACGAAGACGCCCGGCACACGAAAACGCCCTGCCGGATCACCGGCAGGGCGTCATCGATGCGGGTCAGCGCTGGTCGAGTGCGACGAAGTCGCGGACCGGGGCGCCGGTGTAGATCTGCCGCGGGCGACCGATCTTGTTGGCCGGGTCGGTCATCATCTCGCGCCACTGCGCGATCCAGCCGGGGAGCCGGCCGATCGCGAAGAGCACCGTGAACATCTTCGTCGGGAAGCCCATGGCCTTGTAGATCAGGCCGGTGTAGAAGTCGACGTTCGGGTAGAGCTTGCGGGAGATGAAGTACTCGTCGGAGAGAGCGATCTCTTCGAGCTTGAACGCGATCTCCAGCAGCGGGTCCGGCGTCTCCAGCGTGGAGAGCATCTCCTGGGCGGCCTTCTTCACGATCGCGGCGCGCGGGTCGTAGTTCTTGTAGACCCGGTGGCCGAAGCCCATGAGCTTGACGCCCTTTTCCTTGTTCTTCACGCGAGTGACGAACGAGTTGACGTCTCCGCCGTCCTTGCGGATCTGCTCGAGCATCTCGAGCACCGCCGCGTTGGCGCCGCCGTGCAGCGGGCCGGAGAGGGCGTTGATGCCGGCCGAGACCGAGGCGAACAGGTTCGCCTGTGCCGAGCCGACGAGCCGCACCGACGACGTCGAGCAGTTCTGCTCGTGGTCGGCGTGCAGGATGAACAGCATGTCGAGGATCTTGGCGACCTTCGGGTCGACGTCGTAGGGCAGCGTCGGCAGGCCGAACGTGAGGCGCAGGAAGTTCTCGACGTAGTCGAGCGAGTTGTCCGGGTAGGGCAGCGGGTGGCCGATCGACTTCTTGTAGGCGTACGCCGCAATCGTCGGAAGTTTCGCCATCAGGCGGATTGCGGAGATATCAACCTGCTCGGTGTCGAGCGGGTCGAGCGAGTCCTGGTAGAAGGTCGACAGCGCGGTGACCGCCGACGAGAGCACCGACATCGGGTGCGCGTCCCGCGGGAAGCTGGAGAAGAAGGTACGCATCTCCTCCTGCAGCAGGGTGTGCACGCGGATCTTGTCCGCGAAGTCCCGCAGCTGGGGGGCGGTCGGCAGCTCGCCGTTCATCAGCAGGTAGGACACCTCAAGGAAGGTGCTCTTCTCCGCAAGCTGCTCGATCGGGTATCCCCGGTACCGAAGAATGCCCTGGTCACCGTCGATGTAGGTGATCGAGGACGTGGTCGACGCCGTGTTCACGAAGCCCTGGTCGAGCGTTACGTAGCCGGTCTCTTTAAGAAGAGCACTGACGTCGATGCCGCCCGGCCCGTCGACGGCTTCGCGTACCGACATCGACAGCTGGCCACCAGGGTGGTCGAGCTTGACATCCGTCATGTATTTCCCTCACTTCACCGGCAGATGTCCCAAAGATTTTGCCGTTCACCGTAAACCCTCAACCTGAATGGGTCATCAGCCAGCCATCTGTTGAGGCATTGGTCACCAGTACGTATGGGTCGTTGCGCCATAGACAATGGTCGGTATATTGCGGCTTTGTTACGGGAGGACCGATGCGAGATCCCGTCGTGGTGGGTACCGACGGAACCGCGGCCAGTCGCGCCGCGGTCCGGCTGGCCGCGCGGGAAGCCGTCACCCGCGGGTGCGCGTTGTCCGTCGTTCATGCTTTCACCTGGCCCGATCCGCGTCCGGGAGCCGGTGGCGCCGGCTACGCCCCGGCCCGCGGGGCCGCCTCGCGTGTCGTCGAGGAGGCGGTCGCCTTCGCCCAGCGTTCCACACCCGGCGTCGATGCGCGCGGACAACTGCGGGATGGATCACCGGGACGGGTGCTGGTCGCGCTGAGCCGCACCGCGGCCCTGCTGGTGATCGGCGGCGCCGGCCTGGACCGGCTCGGCACCGGCGCGCTGGCCCGCGACCTGGTGTCGCGGTCCTGGTGCCCGGTGGCCCTGGCCCGCGGCCCGCGCCCGCCGACCGGCCCGGTCCTGGCCGCCGTCGACGGCTCGCCGTTCGCCCGCCTCGGGCTCCGGTTCGCCGCCGCGCAGGCCCGGCTGCACGGCTGTCCGCTGCACGTGGCACACGTCGTTCCCGACGGCGTCCTGGGCGCCGCGGAGGCCGGCGCCAAACTCCTCGACGAGATGCTCGCCGAGGTGCCGGAACTTCCGGTCACCCGCCACCGGGTGCTGACCGGACCGGCCGCGGCCACCGTGGTGCGGGCCAGCCGGCACGCCGGTCTGGTCGTCCTCGGCCCGCGCGGCGCCGGCGGCGCGCGCCGGCTCGGCTCGGTCGCCGGCGAGGTGCTGCGGCGCGGCGGATGCCCGGCCGTCTTCGCCCACAGCGCCGCGAGCATGAGAGCAGTTCACTAAACGCCGGTTGGTCAAGTGCCCGGATTGCTACCGTTGATCCCAACCTTGATCTTCGGGAGGAATGCCCGGTGCAACCCGCACTCCCGCCCGTGATCGCCCGGCGGCTCTGGCAGGTGCTGGCCGCCGGCGGGCTGGTCGCCACGGTCCTCTACGCGCTGTTCCCCGACTCACTGATCAGCACCGTCAGCTTCCTGGTGCTCGGCATCGCGACGGTGACGGCCTGCTTCCTCGGGCCCCGCCGGTGGGGCGCCGAACCGCCCACCGCCTGGCTGCTGATGGGTGCCGGCGCCCTGACGTTCCTGATCGGCGTGCTCATCCGGCCCTCGGTCACCGAGCAGGACATGCCGTGGCCGCTGGTGGCCGACGTCTTCAGCTTCACCGGATACATGCTGCTCGGCATCTTCCTGGCGATGCTGCTGCGCCAGCGCTCGAGCCTGGACCGGCACGCCGTGCTGGACGGGCTGATCGTCACCCTGGCCGCCGGCGTGACCACCACGCTGCTGCTGGCCCTGCCCGCCGCGGCGACCACCGGGCGACCGGCCCTGCTCTCGCTGATCCAGGGCACCTACCCGCTCTTCGACGTGATCATCCTGCTGCTGATCGTCAACCTGACCTTCACGGCGAAGTCGTGGCCGCTCAGTCTCACCGCCCTGACGTGCACGATGCTGATGCTGTTCGCGGGCGACTTCGCGTACGCGATCGCCGGGGTCGGCGGGAAGATCTACACCGATCCGATCTACAACGTGCCGTTCCTGCTCGCCTACACGGCCCTCGGCGTGGCCGCCCTGCACCCGTCGGTCGTCGAGATGAGCCGGGCCGCGAAGGCGCCGGTGCAGGAGTGGGGCTGGCAGCGCCTCGCCCTGCTCGCCCCGGCGCTGATCCTGCCGTTCGCGCTGCTGCTCAGCGACCGGAGCAGCGGCACCGGCGCACGGCTGCTGATCGCGGTGACCGGCGCGCTGATCGCCGGCCTGCTGCTGTTCCGGGCCAGTTCCGCGGTCCAGGCGCAGGTCGCCGCGCAGCTGCGCTCCGAGCACCAGGCCACCCACGACCCGCTCACCTCGCTGCCGAACCGGGTGTCCATCTCCGCCGAGATCGAGCGTCTGGTGACGGTGGTCGACCCGGACGGACACGACCGGGTCTGGGTCTACATGCTCGACCTGGACGGCTTCAAGTGGGTGAACGACTCCTGGGGCCACGACACCGGCGACCAGCTGGTGATCGAGGTGGGCCGGCGCCTGCGGGCCGCGGTGGCCGGCAGTGTACCGGTGGCCCGGGTGGGCGGCGACGAATTCCTGCTCGCGTACGTCGGCGAGAAGGGCGGCGCCCTGCACCTGGTCGACGACATCCGCGGCTGCTTCGCCCGGCCGTTCCTGGTCCGCGACACCGAGGTGGTGATCACCGCGTCGATCGGCATCTCGCACGCCGCCGGTGACGCCGCCCGGGCCGCGGTCACCGCCGAGGCGCTGATGCGCGACGCCGACACCGCGATGTACCGGGCCAAGGGCGAGGGCCCGGGCCGCTCGACGATCTTCGACACCTCGATGCACGACCAGGTCCGGGAGCGGATCGAGCTGGAGCTGGCGCTGCGCCAGGCGCTCGCCGAGGACCAGCTGCACGTCCACTACCAGCCGATCGTGCGGCTGGAGACCGGCGTGCCGGTCGGTGCCGAGGCCCTGGTGCGCTGGATGCACCCGGAGCGCGGCGCGATCCCGCCGATGACGTTCATCCCGATCGCCGAGGACGCCGGCCTGATCGGCAGCATCGGCACCTGGGTCCGCAAGGAGGCGCTGCGCCAGCTCGGCGTCTGGCGTTCCGAGGGCATCGTCGGCGACGACTTCTACCTCTCCATCAACGTCTCACCCCGCCAGCTCAGCGAGCCGGAACTGCCGCTGATCATTTCGGGCGAGATGCTGCGGTACGGCGTACCCGCGCACTGCGTGGCCCTGGAGATGACCGAGTCGGTGATGGTGGACGGCTCCAGCGTGACCTCCCGGGTGCTGTTCGAGCTGCGGGAACTCGGCGTGAAGCTGCTCGTCGACGACTTCGGCACCGGCTTCTCGGCACTCGGCTACCTGCGCCGCTTCCCGGTCACCGGCGTCAAGATCGACCGGTCGTTCGTGATCGGCCTCGGCGTCAACGTCGAGGACGACGAGATCGTCCGGGCGGTGGTGGCGATGAGTCACGCGCTCGGCCTCGGGGTGATCGCCGAGGGCGTGGAGACGCCGCTGCAACGCGACGCCCTCTACGCCGTCGGCGTGGTCAACTGCCAGGGCTGGCTGTGGGGTGCGGCGGTGCCGGCGCACGAGTTCGCCGAGCGGTGGCGGCAGCCCGCGATCGCGGAGCCGGAGATGCCCGCGATCGCGTCGGTCTACGGCCGCCACCGCCGGACGGAGTGACCGGCCCGGCCGGCAAACCCTCGGCAGGCCGGCTCAGCCCCTGACACCCCGGCGCTCCGGCAGACCGGCCCGGCGCTCCCGGAAACCGGTGCGGCGCTCCTCGCGGACCTCGGTGCCGGGCGGCGGGAACTCGTACATCCAGAAGGACTGGGCGTCCAGCCGGGTCGGCTGTGCCCGGCCGGCGACCCGGCCCAGGATCATCGAGATCATCCGGGGCAGGGCGTGCCGCTCCTCGTTGTACGAGCAGATGTCGACGAACACCTTGCCGTCGGCCTCGCCGATCGACTTGTACATCTCCCGGAGCAGGCTGATGAAGACGCCCGTACCCCGGGTGCCCGGCGCCGCCCCGACGAAGACCACGTAGAAGAGCCGGCCCTGCTCGTAGTGTTCCGGCCAGTGGTACGCGAAGTACTCCGCCGAGATCAGCGGCACCGCGTCCAGCTGGTTCGTCATCACACCGAGCCCGGCCACGTGCCCCTCGTCGTCCCGGATCACGTACTTGGCGGCCCGTTTGTCGGCCATCAGCTCGTCGAACTCGGGCCGGTGCATCAGGTGCCTGTTCACCGCCAGCACGGCCAGGTCGGCGAAACAGTCCTGGTAGAAGTCCCAGGCGTCCTCGGACAACTCCGCCGGCAGCTCCGGCAGCACTTCCACATCCATGTTCGTTCCCCCGTACGGTCTTCCTCCCCGGAGACAAACCTGTCAGGAGGACTGGTGCCGTGCGGCCAACTCCGGCATTATTCGCTCGCGGAATCCTGGTGTAAGCCACGTCACTGCCGATCGGAGAACCATGCTGACCGTGCTGCTTCTCGTGCTGATGGCCGGGCTCGCCGCCGCGCTGTTCACCGCGACGCGCGGTCCGATCGGTCCCGGCCGCAGGTGATCGCCGGCCGGATGCGGCAGGCTTGACGGATGCGCTTCGCCACCTGGAACGTGAACTCGGTCAAGGCTCGCCTGCCCCGCCTGCTCGACTGGCTGGGCAGCACCGCCCCGGACGTCGTCTGCCTCCAGGAGACCAAGGTCGGCGAGGACGCGTTCCCCGCCGGCGAGGTGACGGAGCTGGGCTACGAGACGGCGGCGTACGGCCAGGGCCGCTGGAACGGGGTCGCCCTGCTCTCCCGCATCGGCCTGGAGGACGTGCGCCGCGGCTTCGACGGCGAGCCCGGCTTCCCCGACCCGGAGGCGCGGGCGATAAGCGCGCGCTGCGGCGGCATCCGGTTCATGTCGGTCTACGTGCCGAACGGCCGCACCCCGGACGACCCGCACTACGCCTACAAGCTGCGGTGGCTGGCCGCGCTGCGGGACGCGCTCGTCCCGGACCTGGCCGCCGGCCCGGTCGTGGTGGCCGGCGACTACAACGTGGCGCCCACCGACGCCGACGTCTGGGACCCGGCGCTGTTCACCGCGTCCACGCACGTCACCCCGGCCGAGCGGACGGCCCTCGCCGAGCTGCGCGCCCTCGGGCTCACCGATGTGCCGGCGCGGCCGCTCAAGGGCGACCACCCGTACACGTACTGGGACTACCGCGCCGGCATGTTCCACCAGAACAAGGGCATGCGGATCGACCTCGTCTACGCCACCGCCGACGTCGCCGCCCGGGTCACCGACGCGCTTGTCGACCGCGAGGCCCGCAAGGGCAAAGGCCCCTCCGACCATGCCCCGATCGTGGTCGACATCGAAGACTGATCCGCCGACCACGTAGGCTGGAGCCGATCGGACAACGCTCACGGGGGAGAAACAGGGAGGCGAACGGATGACCGCGCTCACGCCGCCGGATGCCGGCGAGCCGCTGACGCGCACGGTCCCGGTCGCGCCCGCGCCGGCCCTGCTCAGGGCCGTCCTGGAGGCCGCGACCGAGGCCATGCTGCTGTGCGCCACGACCGGCGACACGGTGCTGCTGGCGAACGCCGAGGCACAACGCCTGCTGCCCGGCCTGGAGCCGGGGCAGGACGCCACCACCGGCCCGCTGGGCGAGCTCGCCGCGGGTCAGCACTCGTTCCGGGCCGAGCACCACGGCCGCCATCTGTACGGGATGCGGCGCGACCTGGACGACGACCACTACGCCTGGTTCCTGCGCGACCACACCTCCGAGACCGTGCACGCCACGGCGCTGGAGGTGGAACGGTCCCGCACCGCGTTCCTGGCCGAGGCGGGGCGGCGGCTGTCCGCCTCGTTGCACGTGCGCCGCTGTACGCGTACCGCAGCCGAGCTGGCCGTCGCGCACCTGGCCGACGCCGCCATCGTGGTCCTGCCCGTCACCGGCGGGCACAGCGCCTGGATCCGCCTCTCCCCCGGGCACGCCGCCGAGGAGGGCACGCTCCCCGAGCGGGTGCTCGCCGAGGTGCCGGGGCTGACCGAGGCGCTCGACGGCTTCCCGCCGATCCCGAGCCGCTGGCTCGACCCGGCGCTGGCGCCCGGCTGGCTGTTCCCGGCCGACCTGGGGCCGATCGGCGCGCTGCTGGTCGTCCCGCTGCCCGGCCACGCCGAGCCGGCCGGCGCCCTGGTGCTGGCGCGCACCGGCCCGCACGCCCCGTTCTCCGCGGAGGACGAGCAACTGGTCCGGGTCTTCGCCGCCCGGGCCGGTGCCGCCGTCGCGGCGGCCATGCTCTACCAGGAGCAGGTAGACACCACCGCGGTGCTCCAGGCGGACCTGCTGCCGCCGGAGCTGCCCCAGCCGGAGGGTTTCGAGCTCGCCGCCTCCTACCAGGCGGCCCGTGACTCGCTGCGGGTCGGCGGCGACTTCTACGAGGTCATCGGCCCGGTCGACGGTGGCAGCGACACCGTGATCGCGCTCGGCGACGTCTGCGGCACCGGCCCGGAGGCCGCGGTGATGACCGGCAAGGTGCGGCAGACCCTGCGGGCGCTGAGCCTGGTCGACGTCGCGCCGGATCACATGCTCACGGTGCTCAACCGGGCACTGCTCCAGTCCGGCCGCCGGCAACGCTTCGTCACCCTGGTCGTCGGCACGGTGCACCGTGCCGAGCAGGGGCGGGTGCGGCTCCGGCTCGCGAGCGGCGGTCACCCGCCACCCCTGATCCTGCGCACAAACGGTACGGTCGACGTCGTACCCACCAAGGGCACGCTGATCGGCGTCCTGCCGGAGACCGTGGTCCGCCCGGCCACCGTCGAGCTGGCGCCCGGCGAGCTGTGCCTGCTCTACAGCGACGGCCTGACCGAGGCGCGCGGCGGCCCCACCGGCGACGAGCAGTTCGGCGAGGAACGGCTGCGCCGGCAGTTGGCCGGCTGCCAGGGCATGCCCGGCGCGGTCGCGGTGGAACGGTTGCGCCAGCTGGTCTCCGAGTGGGTGAACGGCGGGCCCCGCGACGACATCGCGATGCTGGCGGTCCGCGCGCACACCCGCCCGCCGCTGAGCCTGCGCGGCGGTGGCGCCCCGAACGCCTCGCCCTACCTGGTCGCGGCCCGCCGCGGCGACCGTCGCAGCCGGAGCCGGTCATGACCGCCATCACCGTCGACCTCGCCCTCGACCACTACCTGGAGCTGGTCGGTGACGGCGACGAACAGGCCGCCGTCGCCCACGCGACAGCCCTGCTCGACGCCGGCGTACCGGCCCAGCGAGTGATCAACGACCTGATCGGCGCCACCCAGCGGCGGGTCGGTGAGCTGTGGGCCACCAACGAGTGGGGCGTGGCCCGGGAGCACGCGGCCACCGGCGTCAGCGAGCGCGTCCTCGCCGCCGTCGCGGCCCGCACCACCGTCCCGGCCACCCGCGGCCGGCTCACCCTCGCCTGCGTGGACGGGGAATGGCACGGCCTGCCCGCCCGGATGTTCGCCGAGCTGCTGCGCCTCGACGGCTGGCGGGTCGACTTCCTCGGCGCCAGCGTGCCCGGCCGGCACCTGATCACCCACCTGCACCAGACCGGCCCGGACGCGGTCGCCCTCAGCTGCATGATCCCGACCCGGCTGCCCCGCGCCCACGCCGCGATCACCGCGTGCCGCGCCGCCGGGGTCCCGGTGATCGCCGGGGGCCGCGGGTTCGGCCCCGACGGGCGCTACGCGCAGCGGCTCGGCGCCGACGCGTGGGCCGCCACCGGCGAGGAGGCCATCGCCCGGCTGGCCACCGACTGGCCGCCGCGCTGGGTGGCGGACGACCCCGGCACCTTCCTCGGCGACGAGGAGTACACCCACCTGGTCCGATCCCGGCCGCAGCTGATCGGGAACGCGATGGACCGGCTCCCCGAGGTCTACCCGGCGGCCCGCGACTACGACCAGGCACAACTCGAGTCGACGGCCGAAGATCTGGGCCACATCGCCGACTTCCTGGCCGCGGCGCTCTACCTCGACGAGCCGGAGATCTTCACCGATTTCGTCGGCTGGACCGCCGACGTGCTGATCAGCCGCGGGGTGCCGCAGGGTGCGCTCCGGATCGGGTTGCGGCTGGTCCGGGACCAGCTCGTCGACTTCCCGGCCGCGATCACCACGATCGACCGGGCCGTGGCTGCGCTGCCCCGATAAATCGGTTGCCGGCCCACCCGGGGCGGGCCTAGCGTGGCCGCATGCTGTGACAGACGATCCGGCGCGCCTCGCAGTTCCGGCGCCCCTTCATCACTGTGAACCGGTCGGCCCCTCGACGGGCCGGCGCTTCCCGTGAGCCCGGATCCGGCATTCCCACACGCTTCGCTCGTTTCCGGGCACCCCTGTGTCTCCTCGTCCTCCCTGGAGGGTGCTTTCATGCCTGCCACACCGTTCTCCGTGCACGTGAACCTCGACGACCTGGCCCGCGACGACCTCGCCGCCGGCCTCACCCGGCCCGTTGTCGCCCAGCCCGTCGTCACGCAGCCCGTCGTCACGCAGCCCGTCGTCACGCAGCCCGTCGTCACGCAGCCCGTCGTCACGCAGCCCGTCGTCACGCAGCCCGTCGTCACGCAGCCCGTCGTCACGCAGCCTGTCGTCACCCGCCGGCCGGGCGCCGGCGCCACCACGCGGCAAGACGCCCGCGACACCCGTCAGGCGGCCCGGGAACGCTCCGGCCGCGACCGTTCCGCCCGTGCGGCGGGCGCGGCGGGCGGCCGCAGCTACGCCTTCCGCCGCAGCTGACCGTCCTCCTGGGTGTCCCTATGGGAGGTCGAGTAGCGAGGGCGAGCTCTTCCGCCGGTTGCGCCGGCGTGGTGTTGCTCGCCCTCGGCTCTGTTGCGGTCCCTGGACAAGGAGCCGCAGTCGGCTGCGGTGGCTCCGCGCGGCGGTGTTGATCTGCTAGCGGTGCGAAATCGCGGTTTTGACCCCTTGATCACAGCGATTTCGTAGCGCTAGCAGATCAACATCTCGCCACCGGCGGCGTGTCCGGCGCCACCGGGGTCAAAACGCGAGGGCCCGAAGGTTGATGCACGGGCGGCATCAGTGGGACCACGATCGGGGTGCAGCGCCTGCGGTGGCGAACATCTCCGCCGTGGTCCGGCACGCCGGCGCCCTCCGCCGTGGTCCGGCACGCCCCGGCCCTCCGCCGAGGTCCGGCACGCCGCGCTCTCCGCCGTGGTCCGGCACGGCCGCGCCTTGACGGCGCGTCTGAGCCTGCCGGCGCGGCTGATCCGAAGCGGCCGCGCTGCGGCGAAGCCGTCGTGACGCGGCCCGCCAGTCGCGGCCGCGCCGACTCGGCCCTCTGGCGCGGCTGATCTTGAACGGTCAGGCCGTGCGGACGCGACTGGCCTGAAGCGGTCAGACCGTGCGGACGCGACTGGCCTGAAGCGGTCAGACCGTGCGGACGCGACTGGCCTGAAGCGGTCAGACCATGCGGACGCGACTGGCCTGAAGCGGTCAGACCATGCGGACGCGGCTGGTCGAGAACGGCGGCCCGGCACCGAGGTGCCGGGCCGCCGTTGTGTCCGGACCGGCTCAGACGAGCTGGACGTAGACGTCGTCGATCTGGCCGTGGAACATGTCGGCGCCGGCCTGGAAGTTCGGCCCGCCGATCCGCAGCGGCATCGTGTTGTCGACCGTGAGCGTCGCCGGCACCGCGGCCCGGCCCACCGGCGTGCCGTCGACCGACACGACGAGCGCCGTACCGGACCGCTCACACACCACCCGGTGCCAGGCGCCGTCGGCGACCGGACGTGCCGACGTGGCGGTGAACTTCTGTCCGGTGCCGCGCGCCACCATCGTGCACTGCGCGCGCCCGGCCTTGCCGCTGATCTGCATCTTCCACTGGCTGCCGGTGCCGGCGACGCCCTTCTGCATGACGTTGGCGTTGCCGTTGAGCTGGGCCGCGCTGACCCGTACGCTCGCCGCCCACCGGAAATTGCGCGCACCCGGGTCCAGGTCCGCGTCGTCCGCCGCCTCGAGCAACGCCCGTGGGCACGTGGTGGCCCCGGTGGCGCACTTGGCCGGGAACGTCGCGAACCGCCCCGCACCCAGGGCGGTGAACGTGACGGCACCGGTGTCCGCACCGCGGACGGTCAGCGGCCCGCCCCGGCCGGACAGGTCAGCGACCCGGCCGTCGGTGGCTCCGCCGTCGAAGTTGTATCGCGCCACCAGCCCGGGCGGCACCTCGGCCGGCGCCGCGGCGGCACCGGGAGCGGCAGCAGCACCGCCAGCGACACCGGCACCGCCAGCGGCAGCGGCACCGGGAGCCGCGCCCGGCGTCGGCGCCGCGGTCGCGGCGCCGGGAGCACCCAGCAGCGGCGCGGCAGCCAGCAGGGCAACAATCGAGTACTTGACGATCCTCATGAGAAGAAGATTGCCCATAACACCCTTTACGACCAAAACCACCCGGGGAAAGTAGACCGTACGAGGTCGGATCACGGTGCCGGACGGGTGCTACGGGTGCCGGCCGGGAGCATCGGTTGCCGGCCGGTTGGTGCTTCGGGTGCCGTTGGGTCACCCACCTGTTGTTGCTGCTCGCCGCCCTCTAGCGTCTTCCGCATGACGAACGAGAACCTCGCCATCGCCCCGATCGCCGCCGCCCGCCCCGCCCGCGTCCACCTCGACGAGACGATGGCCCGTGTCGGTGTCGACGGCCTGGCCGCCGCGTTCGCCGAACCCGCTCTCCTGGCCCGCGTCGACCAGCACGCCGCCACGGTCCGGGACTCCATCCGTGACGCCGGCCGGGTGGTGGACGCCGAGTCGCTGGCCTCCTACGCCCGGTCGATCACCGCGGGCGCCGCCCGGATGGGCCGGTCGGTCCCGGAGCCCGGCCAGGCCCCGACCGGCGCCGCCGCCTGGATGAACGCCGCATGGCCGCTGCTGCCCCTGGTCGCCGTCTGCCTGCTCGCCCTCGAGGCCGACCTGCACTGAGCCGCCGGCCCACACCGACGGGCCGGCCCGCACTGATCAGGACCGGCCACAAGACGGCACAGGGCCTGGGCGCCGGCCGCCCGGCACCCAGGACTCAGAGCGGCAGCGCGTCCATGGCCTTGTAGATCCGCTTGTCCGAGATCGGGTACGCCGTACCGAGCGTCTGCGCGAAGTAGTTCACCCGCAGCTCCTCGATCATCCAGCGGATCTCGCGCAGGCCCTCCTCCGCCGGGCCGCCGGGCACGGCCTCGGCGCGCAGTTCCCGGTACTCCGACTCGATCTCGTGGATCTGCGTCGTCAGCTGCCGGTCGCGCCCGAGCCCGCCACCGAGGCGGTCCAGCCGATAGACGATCGCCCGCAGGTAGCGCGGCAGGTGGTGCAGCTGCCGCCACCCGGTCTCCGTCACGAAGCCGGGGTGGACCAGCCCCTTCAGTTGCTGCCGGATGTCGGCCAGCGCGGGCAGCAGCGACGGGTCGCGCAGGCTGCGGACCCGCTGCTCCACGTCGTACGTCGTGGCGAGCACCGCCTGCACCTGGGTGACGACGTTGGCGACGGCGTCGACCAGGTCCTGACGGACGTTGTCGCGCAGGGACGCGAACTCGACCGAGGACCAGACGGGGCCGCCGTGGTCGGCCACGAGCCGGTCGACGGCGGCGCCCGCGCAGTCGTCGAGCAGGTCGGCGATCGACCGGTACGGGTTGGCGCGGGACAACTCCAGCTTGGCCCGGTTGTCGAGGCGGCCCTGCAGGAACCGGGCGGCCGGCGGCAGGGTCAGCAGCATCAGCCGCCGGGTGCCGGCGACCATGGCGATGCGCTGTTCCGGCTCGGTCTCGAAGACCTTGATCGCGACGCTGTCGCCCTCGTCGACGAGGGCCGGCCAGACGTTCACCTCGTACCCGCCGCGCACCTGGGCCACCTTGCGCGGCAGCCCGCCGAAGTCGTTCGTGGTGATGCCGCGGCGTTCCAGGTTGCCGGCGGCGCGCGAGATGGTGGCCTGCACCTTCGGCGCGAGCTGCCGGCGCAGCACGTCGAGGTCGCGGCCCTCGGCGACCACCTCGCCGGCCTCGTTGACGACCCGGAAGTTCATCCGCAGGTGCTCGGGCACCTGGTCCGGGCGCCACGCGTCGGCCGGTACGACCACCCCGCTGAGGCGCCGCAGCTCGGTGCCGATCGCGTCGGGCAGCGCGCCGCGCCGCGCGGGGACCCGGTCGAGGACCGCTTCCGCCCAGTCGGGCACCGGGACGAAGCTGGTTCGCAGCTGTTTCGGCAGGGCCCGGATCAGGGCGATCACGACGTCCTTGCGGAAGCCCGGCACGGACCAGCCGAAGTCGTCCGCGTCCAGCTTGTTGATCAGGTCGAGCGGGACCCGGACGGTGACGCCGTCGGCGTGCGAGTCGGGGTTGAACTCGTAGTGCAGCGGCAGTTTCACGCCGCCGGCCAGCCAGGCGTCCGGGAAGGCGTTCGGGTCGACCGTGTCCCGGCCGGCGTTGACGACGTCCTCCCGGGTGAAGGTGAGCAGGTCCGGGTTCTCCCGCCGGGCCTTCTTCCACCAGCCGTCGAAGTGGCGCGACGACACCACCTCCGCCGGGATGCGGGCGTCGTAGAGCGCGTACACCGTCTCGTCGTCGACCGCGATGTCCCGCCGCCGCGCCCGGTTCTCGATCTCGGTGATCTGTTTCAGCAGGCGCACGTTCTCGGCGTAGAACTTGTGGTGCGTCTCCCAGTCGCCCTCGACGAGGGCGTGCCGGATGAACAGGTCGCGGGAGGCGGCGGGGTCGACCTTGCCGTAACCGACGCGGCGGCGCGGCACGATCGGCAGACCGTAAAGGGTCACCTTCTCGAAGGCCATCACCGCGCCCATCTTGCGGTCCCAGTGCGGTTCCGAGTAGGACCGTTTGACCAGGTGCGGCGCCAGTTTCTCGGCCCATTCGGGTTCGATCCGCGCGTTCACCCGGCCCCAGAGCCGGCTGGTCTCCACGAGTTCGGCGGACATCACCCATTTCGGTTGCCGCTTGAACAGCGCCGAGCCGGGGAAGATGGCGAATTTCGCGCCCCGGGCGCCCAGGTACTCCCGTTTCTCCGGATCCTTGAACCCGATGTGGCTGAGCAGGCCCGCGAGCAGCGCGGTGTGCACGGGTTGTGCCGCGACCCCGGCTTCCCAGTCCTCCTTCAGGGCGAGCCCGAGCGTACGGGTGACCTGCTTGAGCTGCGAGTAGATGTCCTGCCACTCCCGCACCCGCAGGTAGTTCAGGAATTCGCTGCGGCACAGCCGGCGGAACTGGTTGCCGGACAGTTCCTGCTGTTTCTCCCGCAGATAACGCCACAGGTTGAGATAGCTGAAGAAGTCCGATTCCTTGTCGGTGAACCGGGCGTGCTTCTCGTCGGCCTGCTGCTGTTTGTCGGCGGGCCGTTCGCGCGGGTCCTGGATCGACAGCGCGGCCGCGATCACCATCACCTCGGCGAGGCAGTCCTGCCGATCGGCCTCGATGACCATGCGGGCCAGCCGCGGGTCGACGGGCAGTTGTGCGAGCTGCCGGCCGAGTGGGGTGAGCTTGCGGTCGGCGAGCGCGCCGAGTTCTTCGAGCAGTTTCACGCCGTCGGTGATGTTGCGCCGGTCCGGCGGGTCGATGAACGGGAACTTCGCGAGGTCGCCGAGGCCCAGGTTCGTCATCTGCAGGATGACGCTCGCCAGGTTGGTGCGCAGGATCTCCGGCTCGGTGAACTCGGGGCGCTGCTCGAAGTCCTCCTCCGAGTAGAGCCGGATGCAGATGCCGTCGGAGGTGCGCCCGCAGCGGCCTTTGCGCTGGTTGGCGGAGGCCTGCGACACCGCCTCGATCGGCAGCCGCTGGACCTTGAGCCGGTGCGAGTACCGGCTGATCCGCGCGGTGCCGGGGTCGATCACGTAGCGGATGCCGGGCACCGTCAGCGACGTCTCGGCGACGTTGGTGGCGAGCACGACCCGGCGGCCGGTGTGCCGTTCGAAGACCTTGTGCTGCTCGGCGGCGGACAGCCGGCCGTAGAGCGGGACGATCTCGGTGTTGCGCAGGTCCCGCTTGCTCAGCGCGTCGGCGGTGTCCCGGATGTCCCGCTCGCCGGAGAGGAAGACCAGGATGTCGCCGTCGCGCGGCAGTTCGTCGACCGCGGCCGCGATGCCGTCGATCTGGTCGACCGGTTCCTCGCGGATCTCGTCGTCCTCGATCAGCCGGGTGGTGACCAGCGGCCGGTAGCGGACCTCGACCGGGTAGGTCCGGCCGGACACCTCGATCACCGGTGCCGGTGTGCCGGCGGCGTCGGCGAAGTGCGCGGCGAACCGCTCGGTCTCGATCGTCGCCGACGTGATGATCAGTTTGAGGTCGGGGCGCTGGGGCAGCAGCTCGCGCAGGTACCCGAGGATGAAGTCGATGTTGAGACTGCGCTCGTGCGCCTCGTCGATGATGAGGGTGTCGTACCGGCGCAGCATCCGGTCGTTCTGGATCTCGGCCAGCAGGATGCCGTCGGTCATCACCTTGATCATGGTGTCGTCGCTGACCTGGTCGGTGAAGCGCACCTTGTAGCCGACGGTGTTGCCGAGCGGCCGGTCGAGCTCCTCGGCGATCCGCTCGGCGACGGTCCGGGCGGCGATCCGCCGGGGCTGGGTGTGCCCGATCTGCCCGCGCACGCCCCGGCCCAGCTCCAGGCAGATCTTGGGGATCTGGGTGGTCTTGCCGGAACCGGTCTCGCCGGCCACGACCACGACCTGGTGGTCGCGGATCGCCGCGGCGATGTCGTCCTTGCGGGCGCTGACCGGCAGCGCCTGCGGGTAGGTGACGCGGGGCACCGAGGCGAGCCGGCTCGCGAGGCGGGACCGGGCCTGCTCGACCTCCGCGGCGATCTCGGCGAGCGCGGCGGAGCGGGCGGCGTCGTCCCGGATCCGCCGGGTGCCCTCCAGCCGTCGTCCGATGCGGTGTTCGTCGCGGGGAAGGAGTTCGGAGATCCGGGAGCGCAGCTCGGACACGGATGCGGGGGAAGGCGAAATCGACATGGCGAGGCAAGAATAGGCGGTACGCTCGCGCGTTGCCCGGTGATTAACGCCGCGTTCAGCGGCCGCTGACCGTACCCTCCGCCGGGTGCGCGCTGATCCACTGCTCGACGGTGTCGTCCGCGATCGCCTTGAACATCGACGTCGACAGATCCGGGTCGAGCTTCACCGCGCTGCCGGCCGGGGTCTTGAGGCTGGCGGTGGTGTAGGGAACGGTCCGGTAATCGATGTTCGCCGGGCGGATCTCCCGGACCGCGAAGGCCAGGTCCCGCAGGTCCAGCTTCTGGTCGACGGTGAGCGAGTCGGCCGCGATGCCGAGCAGGTTGTCCAGCTTGAGCGGGTTGGTCAGCGTGCCGCTCGACTGCACCTTGGCGATCAGCGACTTCACCACGAGCTGCTGATTCTTCATCCGGCCGAAGTCGCCGCCCTTGACGCCGTAGCGCTGGCGGACGAAGTCCAGGGCCACCTCGCCGTCCATGTCGTGGCATCCGGCGTCCCAGACCGTGCCGCTGTGCGCGGAGGTCACCTTCGTGTCGATGCAGACGTTCACCCCGTCCACCGCGTCGACCATGTCCCGGATGCTGGCGAAGTCAGCGATCATCGCGCCGTCCAGGGTGACCCCGGTCAGCTCCTTCACGGTCTTCGCGGTCAGCGGCGCCCCACCGAAGGCGAACGCTGAGTTGATCTTGTTCTTGCCGCCTTTCCAGCCGCCACCGGCGGGCACGTCCACGTAGCTGTCCCGCGGGATCGAGACGAACGTCGCGTGATCGCGCGCCTTCGAGATGTGCAGCAGCATGATCGTGTCCGACCGCTCGCCGATCGGGCTCGTCCCGCCGGACTCCCCGGCCCGCGAGTCGGAGCCGAGCAGCAGCAGATTGAGCGGCCCTGACTCCCAGTTCGCCGCGGATCGGGCGACGTCCTCGGCGGAGTCGGCGGGCAGCAGCTCGGCGCGGGAAACCTTGTTCTCGTAGCGGCTGTAGAGGAAATAACCTCCGCCGGTGACGCCACCGGCCACCACGAGAACAAGCGCCGCCAGAACGAGAAGCGCCTTCTTCCAGCCCGGCATCGAGCCGAACCATCCCTTGTTCTTCTCGTTCGCGGCCGGCTGTTCCTTTTCGCCGGGCTCGCCGACCACATCGATCCCAGATTCCACCCCCACACCTTTCATGTACGGGCGAGGAATGGTCAAGCCGAGATCATCCCCCGTTCGGACAGCTTTCTCTCCGACGGCATCCCGGCGTCCGTTTGAAGCGGTTGTTCAGGCCCGGCAGCCCTCACCACGGACGGTGACCCCGAACCGGACTATCAGTAGGTTCTCCCCCGCCAGCTGTAGGGATGAGATCACGCTGAGTGTTCGCGGAGACTCAGATCACTCAGCCGATACCCGCCCAGTTCCTAGCACTTTCTCAGGTCGGACCCACCCGTCAGAACGGATTCCCGGGCCGAAACAAGACAGCCTGCCGCGCCGTTCCGATCCGTCACGTACACGGCGGCCCCGCCGTCACCCACGTCCGCTTTCCGCCTTTTCAGAACACCGGTAAATACTGATTGTCCGAAAGGACGACGCTGGCACGAATACTGCCTCCCTACTGTTCAACTTCGCCGCAGGCCAGCATCGGAACGCGGCCGGCCAGCAGAAGGGAAAACGGAGGCGACGTGTACGGGGGACAGTCCACCGCCATCACTTCGATGTCGAGTGAGAAAGCCAGGACCACACCGCCGCCGGCGTGGATTCTCATTCTCGGAATCGATGCGGTAGCTCTTTTCGCGCTCATTCCGGCCAACAGCACGCACTTCCGGGCGCTGACCGTCCTCGCGCTGGTGACGATCGCGCTGCTCGCGTCGGCCGGCCTCTACGGCCGCCGCCTGCACCTGTCGCTGCTCGACGACCTGCCCGCCCTGATCGGCCGGGTGCTGATCGCGGCCGCCCTGGTCGCCGGCGTCACCGCCCTGCGGCACACGGTGGACACCCGCATCACCGTCGAGTCGCTGTTGCGGACCACCGGCGCCACCATCCTGCTGCTGCTCGCCGGCCGGTCGCTCACCTACGCGGTGATCCGGGCCGCCCGCCGGTCGCGGCGGGCCGGCCGCCGGGCCGTCGTGGTCGGCAGCGGACCGGTCGCCACGGACCTGATCCAGGTCCTGCACCGGGACCACAGCTACGGACTCAAGCCGGTCGGCTACCTGGACGAGACCTGGCACCACGACCCGGCCGCGATCGGCGTGCCGCGCCTCGGCGACGTGGTCGACCTGGCCCACGTGCTGGAACGGCACGGCGCGACGGTCGTGGTGGTCGCCGACCCGAACGCGCCGGAGGACCGGTTCGCCGACGTGCTGGAAGCGTCGATGGGCCGTACCCGGCACGTGTACGTGGTGCCCCGGATGCGCCGCTTCCCGATCCGCAACCCGCACCAGGACCACGTGGGTGCCATCCCGGTGGTCCGGGTCCGCCTGCCCGAGCTCGACGGCTGGCGCTGGCGGCTGAAGCGCAGCTTCGACGTCGCGCTCAGCGCGCTCGCCCTGCTGCTGCTCAGCCCGGTCCTGCTGGCCTGCGCCGTCGCGGTCCGGCTGGAGGGCGGCCCCGGCGTGCTGTTCCGCCAGGAACGGGTCGGCCGGGGCGGGCGCACCTTCCAGGTGCTCAAGTTCCGCTCGATGCGGCCGCGCGACGAGACGGACTCGCAGACCACCTGGTCGATCGCGAACGACGACCGGGTCGGCCCGGTCGGCCGGGTGCTGCGCCGCACCTCGCTCGACGAGCTGCCCCAGCTGTGGAACATCTTCCGCGGCGACATGACGGTCGTCGGCCCGCGCCCGGAACGGCCGCACTTCGTCGAGCAGTTCTCCGCCGAACACCCGCACTACGCCCGCCGGCACCGCGTACCCGTCGGCCTGACCGGCCTCGCCCAGGTCAGCGGCCTGCGCGGCGACACCCCGATCGGTGACCGGGCCCGCTTCGACAACTACTACATCGAGAACTGGTCGCTCTGGCTGGACGTGAAGATCATCGTGCGTACCCTGCACGAGGTCGTCAGCGCCGGAGGCCGCTGACGTGCGCATCCTTCATGTCACCGAGTGCTACTCCGCCGGAACCGGCGCCGTCGTCAACCAGATGGCCGCCGGCCTGGACCGCGACGAGCACCACCTGCTCTGGCACGCCGACGCCGACCCCTGCACGCCGGCCGGCTTCACCAGCACCACCCGGCTGCCGGCCGGCGCCGGCGCCCGGATCCGCGCGGTCACCGACGCGGTACGGCGGCTGCGCCCCGACGTGGTGCACGCGCACTCCAGCTGGGCCGGTATCTACACCCGGCTGGCCCGGACCGGCGTGCCGGTGGTCTACCAGCCGCACTGCTTCGGCTTCGTGAACCCGGCCGTCTCCGGCTCGCAGCGCGTCGTCGCCCGGGTCGCCGAGTCGGTGCTGGCCCACCGGACGGCCGCCATCCTCGCGGTCTCCCCGTACGAGGAACAGCTGGCCCGCCGGGTCTCCCGGCTGGCACGCACCCACGTGGCAGTCGTGCCGAACCGGCCCGGCATCAGCACCCGGCCACCGGCCCCGCGACCCTCCGGCACCCCGGTCATCTCCATGATCGGCCGCCTCACCGCGCAGAAGGACCCGCTCTTCTTCGCCGAGGTCGCCGCCATCGTCCGCGACCGCGACCCCCGGGTCCGGTTCCGCTGGATCGGCGGCGGCGACAACGAGGTCCACCGGCACGCCCTGACCACCGCCGGTGTCGAGATCACCGGCTGGCTGCCCCAGGACGCCATGGCCGCCGCCCTGGCCGGCAGCGACCTCTACCTGCACTGCGCCGCCTCCGAGGGCTTCCCGATAAGCGTCCTCGACGCGGCCGCCGCCGGGCTGCCCCTGGTGGTCCGCGACATCGCCGCCTTCACCGGCCTCCCCCTGCCCACCGCGACCGACCCCACCCAGGCCGCCGACCGGGTCCTGGAAATCCTCAGATCACCCACTGCCCGCGCCGATTCGCTCCGTGCCGCAACCAACCTGCTCCGCACCATGAACGCCGGCCGTCAGACCGAGATGCTCGCCGGCGTCTACCGCCACGTCGTGAAGGCCGGTCGATGAGATCACCGCTGTCGCTCGCCGGGAATCTGCAACGCTCGCAGATCTCGGTGCAGGCGCTCACCCGCCTGAGCAGCGTCGCGGTGTTTCTGATCGCCTCCTGGAGCGGGCACTCGGACCTGGTTCTGGTCGCGCTCCAGGGCACCCTGCTGGCGATCCCGTACGTGCTGCAGGAGGCTCTGCTCGGCCGCCCGATCGCCCGCGGTGTCGTCCCGCCGGATTGGGACCCGCGAGCCTGGGCCACCCGGACGGCACTCGCGACGACGCTGATCATCGCTCCGGTGGTGGTTTTCGTACCGCTGATCGCGGTGCCGGGCGGCGGCGGATGGGCGTGGGCTGCGACCGCCGTACCCGTGCTCTTGCAGGTCTGGATTGAGAACCGGTACTGGCTGCTCAACCGGATCCGCTCGGTCGCCGCGGGAAACCTAGTGCCGCAGCTCACCGCGATGGGCACCGTCATCTCGGCGGTGCTCCTCGCGGCGACCGGCCGGAGCGTGCTGGTCGCCGCCGTACCGGCTCAACTGCTGGTGCTCGCATGGGCGGCCCGGCAGTGCCGCCGCGGCGCCGTCTCCAGCGGCATCCGGCCGGCGCTGTGGTCGTCCCTGCGCCCGGGCATGTCCTACGGCTTCGCGTCGGCGGTAGGACTGATGTTCAGCGTGGCCCTGCCGACCCTCGCCGGCATCTGTGTCGGTGGCACGGCGATCGTGGTGATCCGGGCGCTGGAGCTCGTCTTCGGCCCGTTCCACCTGCTGCTCAACGCCTCGGTGCGGGAGGATCTGCTGCGCGGCCGGATCAGCCCGCTGTTCAGTCTGCCGAAGCTGCTGACGATCGGCAGTCTGCTGGTCACCGCCGTCGCCCTGGCCGGCAGCTCGGCCATCCGGCGCCTGGTCTCCGAGGATCTCGCCGCCACGGCCGCCCTGACCGTCCTCGTCTACTGCGCCTACAAGCTCTTCGTCCTCGTCAATACGTGGCAGGGGACGCGGCACATGCTGAACGCCTCCCCCGCACGATTCATGGTCACCAATCTGACGGCCAGCGCCATCGCCCTGTTCACCATCGCGATAGGTGCCGTCTGGATCCGTGACCTCCAGCTCTACCTCCTGCTTCTCTGCGGGAGCGAAATGCTGCTCATCACCTGGTACGCCCTGCGCAACGCCGAGGACAGGCGCCGCGTCCACATCCGCCCCCGACTGAAGGAGATGAGCGCATGACCGAGGTCAACCGGCGGATCTGGATCAACGGCCGCTGGACCAGCCAGCGGATCACCGGCACGCAGCGGTACGCCGCCGAGATGATGCGCGCGATGGATCCCGCCGACGCGGCGCGGTGCGTCGTCGCGTTGCCCGCCGACGCCGATCCCCCGCCGTGGCTCACCGAGCGGTTCACCTGTGTACGCAGCCGTTTCTCCGGAATGTTCTTCGAGCAGGTCTGGCTGCCGCTGCGTAGCTGGGGGCACACCCTGATCTCGATGTCGGGTCCCGCGCCGGTGCTCAAGCGCCGCCAGGTGGTCGTGATGCACGACGCTTCGGTCCGCCGCATCCCCGAAGCCTTTTCCACCGGCTTCCGCCTCTGGTACGAGGCGCTCTACCGGTTGATCAGCCGTGGACCGGCCCGCCTGGTGACGGTCTCGGAGTTCAGCGCCGGCGAAGTGGCCGACTGGCTGGGCGTACCGGCCGACCGCTTCCACGTCGTGCCGTGCGGCGCCGAGCACGTGGACGACATCGTTCCGGACGCGAGCATCGCGGACCGGCTGCCGGACGCGCCGTTCGCCCTGACGGTCGGTTCCCGGGCACCGCACAAGCGAACCGCGCTGGTGGTGGACCAGTTCACCGCTACCGGTGCGCATCTGGTCGTGGTCGGCGCCGCCCCGTCCGCACGAGTGCTCCGCACCGACATGCCCGAGGCACACACGGAGCACGCCGGGAACATCCACTACCTCGGCCGGGTCACTGACGCCGAACTCGCCTATCTCTACCGGCACGCGGGCGCCCTGCTCATGCCGTCGGTCTACGAAGGCTTCGGCATTCCGGTCGTCGAGGCACAGCGCCTCGGGTGTCCGGTGATCTGCGCCGGCAACGCGTCCCTCCCGGAGGTGGCGGGCGACGCCGCGATCATGGTGTCCGACCGGGGCGAACGTACCTACGCCGCGGAGTTCGCCGTGCTCAGCAACGATTCCCCGGCGCGTGCGCGGCTGCGGGAACGCGGGGCCGCCAACGCACGGCGCTACTCGTGGCGGGACGGCGCACGCCGGCTGCTCGACCTGGCGCGGAGCCGCTGACGTGCCGACCGCAACACGGATCCCGCTCTCCCAGCCGGCCCTGGTTCACCCGCTCTGGTTCCTGGTGTTCGCCGCCGTCCTGAGCACCGTGCCCGCCGCGCTGAGCACCGAGGGTCAACGCGGCGACTGGGGGCAGGATTGGGTGCTGAGCAACGGTGACCTCTGGTTGCAGGCCGCCGGCATCGGCTTTCTCGTGCTGGGCGTGGCGATCAGCGGCCGGACCGCTGCCACACCCTGGCTGACTGTGTCCGACGGATCGCTCGATCGCCTGGAGAAGCTGACCCGGATCTTGTTCTGGCTTGCGATGGCCGGCTACCTCGTCTGGTTCGGCCTCGCCGTGCTCCAGAACGGGCCGTCGTTCCTGACCGGTGGCTCGGGCGCGCAGAAGGCGGTGACCGTTCCCGGCATCACCACGCTGACCCAGGTCGGTCCCTTCGTCATCGCCGCATGCACGCTCCTGCACCGGCTGGGCCGCCCGCACCCGGTGATGCTCGTCCTGACGCTGGTCCTGGGAGCGATCCGGGTGGTCGCCAACAGCGAGCGGCTCGCCCTGCTCGAACTCCTGATGCCCCTCGCCGTGGTGCTCGCCCTGTTACCGCGGGTGCGCGGCGCCCGGGTACCCGGGCCGAAGAAACGCTGGCCGTCCGGCCTGGCCTTTCTCGGCTGGTCCGGTGCCGGGCTCGGCGCCCTGCTCGGCTTCTTCGCTCTGTCCGAGCAGAGCCGCAGCTGGAGCTTCTACGCCTCCCGCACGGATCAGACCCTGCTCGGGTTCTCCGCGGATCGGCTGCAGGCGTACTACGCCACCGCGACCAACAACGGCGCTCTCTACCTGCACGGTCTGAGCCCTGACCTGATAAGGCCGGAGACCACTCTGCAGTTCCTCTGGGAGTTCCCCGTTCTCGGCGGTGCCTTCCGCGCCATGTCCGGCGGGGATCGGACTTCGGGCACCGACCTCTGGCGGGCCTACCTGGACGCCCATTCGAACCCGGAGTTCAACAACCCCAGCGCCCTTCTTCCGATCTTCGGCGAGCTGCGGCTGCTCGCACCGGTGCTGCTCGTCCTGGTCGGTGTGGTCCTGGGTCGCGTCTACCGCAACGCCTGTGCCGGCTCGCCTGCCGCACTGCTCGGTTATGCGGTGGCCGCGATCGGCCTGCTCGAACTGCCCCGCTTCTTCTACTACGGCCAGGGGCGGGCCTTCCCGCTCGTGGTGGTCTGCCTGCTCGCGGCCATGTATCTGCGCGCACCCCGGCGTTCCGCCGCCGAAGCCCCCACGCAACAAACGTCGACACTGCACACCGGAGAGCGCCATGTCACTCGCTGAACTACTGCACGCCGTACGCGTTCGCTGGATCATCGTCCTGATCACGGTTGTGGCGGGCCTCGGTGTGGCGGCCGGGGTGTCATGGCGTCAGCCCGAACGCTACGAGGCCGGCACCCAGCTCTTCGTCTCGATGACGCTGCGCGGCACCGCCAGCAGCAGCCAGCTCGCCCAGGGCAGCGACTTCACCAGGGAGCGGGTCAAGTCGTACGCGGACATCGTCAACAGCCCTCTCGTCCTGGACGCGGTGCGTGAGCGGCTCGGCCTGCCCCTCACCACGGAGGAGCTGGCCTCGATGATCGAAGTCAGCTCGCCGCTCGACACAGTGCTGCTCGACATCAGGGTCACCGACACCTCGAAGGAGCGCGCCCGGCAGATCGCCTCGGCGCTGGGCACCGAGTTCCCCCGCTTCGTCGACCGGCTCGAACTGCCCAGCGGTGCAGTGGTGTCGCCGGTCAAGGTCTCGGTGTCCGGCCCGGCCACGGTGCGCACCGACCCGGTGTCCCCCAGCTGGCCGATGAATCTCGCCGTGGGACTGCTGCTCGGCCTGGTCGCCGGCATCGGGTACGCCGTAGTTCGTCAGCTGACCGACCGCACCATCCGGTCTCAGGACCAGGCCGCCCAGCTCACCGAGATACCGGTGCTGGGTGCCGTTCCCGCCGACTCGATGATGAAGACCCGGCCGCTGATCATCGACGACGGCGCCACCCCGCGGGCCGAGGCTTTCCGGCAACTCCGCACGAACATCAGATTCCTGTCGGTGGACCGGAGGCTCTCCAGCTTCGTGGTCACCGGGGCGATGCCTGGCGAGGGCAAGACCACTGTCGCCGCGAACCTCGCCGTCGCGCTGGCCCGGGCCGGTCAGCCGGTGGTACTGGTCGATGCGGACATGCGACGTCCGCGTCTGGCGGACACGTTCGCCATCCCCGGCGGCGTCGGACTCTCCACCGTGCTGATCGACGACGTGTCGATCCACGAGGCCTTGCACCAGTGGCGGTCTGATCTGCCGCTCTACCTGCTCCCGGCAGGCCCGGCGGCACCCAACCCCAGTGAGCTGCTGGCCAGCAACAAGTTGCGGCGGATGCTCGACACGCTGCGTGACTCCGGGATGATCGTCATTTTCGACTCGCCCCCGCTGCTGCCGGTGACCGACGCGGCGATCCTGGCCCGGGAGACCGATGGCGCGTTCCTCGTCACCGGAATCGGCAGCACCCGGATCGACCAGCTCACCGGCGCAGTCGACTCGATCCGCCGGGCGGGTGGCGCGGTTCTCGGCCTGGTCGCGAACCGGGTGACCCGCAGCCGTGGCTCGGCGTCGGCCTACTACACCGCGTACACCGACGCTGTGCCCGCCCCCCAGCACCGGTCGGAGGACTCGTCCCTGGTCACAACCGGCCGACGATGACCGATACCGCTGCCTCGATCTCCTCGGCCGCTTGCCGGTACTCCCGGCGACCCCGACCCATCGGGTCGGCGACGTCCAGCATCTCCGGGGGCACCGGCGCCAGGTGTCCCCGGCGGGCCCGAGCCGTGTCGGGCAACGCCGCGACGCGCTCCAGCAACGGAGATCCGGGGATCTCGTGGCGCGAGGTACCGTCCAGCAACCAGGCCAGCTCCCGCCAGGTGAAGGTCTTGGGAAGCAGGCGGCGGGGCGAGGTCGCGACCAGTTCGTCGCGCTGCCGGCGTGAGGCGGTCAGGACGAGAGCGGCGTCCTCCGCTTCGGCGAGTTCGATCAGCCGGGAGGTGAAGACGGGCACCGCCAGCCCCCGCTTTCCCAGTTCCGCGACGGCCAGCTCCTGCATCGGCCGGCCCGGCGGGCCTACGAGCCCGGCACTACGGATCGTCAGCAGCTCGGCCGCCGAGCCGTACCGGTCGTGGAGCATCGCCTTCATCAGGTGTTCGGCGAGTGGCGAGCGGACCTGGTTGCCGGCACAGACGTGCAGGACGGTGGTGTGCGGCACGTCCCGGCCGGACAGCGCGGATGACAGCCAATTCCCCTTTCTTCAGCGACCGGTCGCCTCGACCCGGTCAGACCGGCAGGTCGCGGACCCGCCGGGCCGGCACACCGGCATAGACACCGTCGGGCGCGGTGTCCCGGGTGACGACCGCGCCGGCACCGACCACGCAGCCGGGTGCGACGGTGACACCGGGCAGGACCGTCACGCCGGCACCGAGCCAGCAGCCGTCCCCCACGGTCACCGGCCGGGGTGTCAGGTCGCCACCGCGCCTGGTCCGGTCCCCGATCTCGTGTGCGCCGGTGAGGATCATCGTACGGGGGCCGACACGGACGCGTTCCCCGATTCTGATCGGCGCGGCGAAATCGAAGTAACCCTGATAGGCAATGGTTGACCCGGCCGCCACGGACATCCAGGAATCGCCTACGAAGAACGACCCGGGTGAAATGAAGACATCGGGGCCGACCCGGACGCCGGCATGGGACAGAAGACGCCCACGGTAAGAGTTCGGGACGATCGCCGAATTGATCAGACCGACGACGACAAGCTGCTTACGGCGACGGTTGTCCACCGCGCCATCGTGCCATGCCGGCCGGCGCCGGGCGGCCACGAGACAGAAAGACGAATGTGACGATCCGCTGGGCAATAGCCGTCTCCACCAGGAACCGACCGGACGATCTCGTCCGGCTCGTCGACTCTGCCGCGCGCCAGGGAACTCCGCCGGCCGCGATCGCCGTCGTCGATCAGAGCAGCACGCCGATGAGCGAGGCCCGTGCCCGCATCACGGCTATCGCTTCCGCGGCCGGATCCGTCCTTTTCTGGGAGAACGGCGGCGGCGGTCTGAGTGCCGGGCGGAATCAAGCTTTCCGCATGCTCTCCGGTCATGCGGATTGGGCTGTCACGACCAACGACACCTCGATTCTCGACGCCACTTTCAGTGAATCCGTGACGCAGTCGGCGACGACCTTTCCGGTGGCCTCCTGTCTGGTGGGGACGTACGCGCACGACGGCACGGCATTACGGTCACCGGGCGACGCCGGCCACCGGCTGCTCGGCCGTGAACTGTGGCTGCCGATCGAGCCGGCGTGCGTGTGGAACGTGGCGGACGTCCTCGCCTGTGGTGGCTTCGACGAGCGCATCGGGACCGGATCGGCCGGGTCGGCCCAGTCGGGCGAAGGCACCGACCTGCTGGTCCGGCTGTCCGGCCGGGGCGGAATCGTCGCCGCTCCCGGCATCGTGGTTCACGGCCGGCCGCACGCCTACGGGCTCTCCCCTGCGGGCCGGGTGGCGAAGGACTACGCGTACGCGGTCGGCACCGGTGTGGTGTACCGGCGGCACTTCGCCGGCCCGATGACCCTGGCCAGGGTGTTCTGGCCGGCGATCCAGGGGGTGCTGCACGCCGCGCGCACCCGGGACGGGGTGGACCTGCGGTGCGGACTCGCCCGGGCACGGGGGCGGGCGTACGGATACTTCCGGCCGGAGCAGGCTCTGCGCACCTGCGGCCGGGGCAATGCCAGCGACCGGTGGCGCTCGCCGGGTGCCGGCCTGCCCACCGGGCGGGCCGGCGGCACCGTGTCCTGAGTGCCCCCTCGATCGGTATCCCTGGAAACGGCTACCGAGAGACGAGGCCCACGGTGATCGTAGTCGCGGAGGATCACGAGGACATCCGGTACGTGCTGAAGCGTTCCCTGGAACGCGCCGGTCACCGGGTGGTGGCGGCGGCCGACGGGGCCGCCGCGCTGGCGGCCGTCAAGGAGCATCGGCCGGATCTGGTGGTGACCGATGTCGACATGCCGCACATGACCGGACTGGATCTGTGCCGGGCGATCCGGGCCGACGACGCGCTGCGGCACATCCCGGTGGTGGTGGCGAGTGGGTCGTTGCTGCCCGGTGATGGCCGGGCCGAGGAGGCGGGCGCCTCGGCGACCCTGCTGAAGCCGTTCGTGCCGGCCCAGTTGCTGGCCCTGATCGCGACGCTGCTGCCGGTCGCCGGCACCTGACGGCGGTTCAGGCCTGGTCCTGCCGCTGCTTCTCCGGCCGGGGCATCCGCAGCGGCTGCTCCCGGGCCGGTTGCGGCATCCCCAGGCCGGGCAGCTGGGCCGCCTCCAGGATCGCGGCTCGTTCGGCGAGTGCCCGTTCCAGGGCGGCCCGCACGGCGGCGTCGTCGTTCTCGGCTGTCGAGCCCATGTCCCGTCCTTCCAGCACTGTGTCCGCCGGTACGCCGGGCAGTGTGACGAAGAAGCGGCTGCCACCTCCCGGGTTGTCGGTGACGTCGATCTCGCCGCCGTGCCGCTCCACGATGCGCCGGCAGATGGCGAGGCCGAGCCCGGTTCCGGCATAGCGCGCGGCCTCTTCCGTACGGTGAAATGTCTCGAAGATGTGCGGCTTCTCGGCGTCGGGGATGCCGATGCCGTTGTCCGCCACCTCGATCCGCACCCAGCCCCCCGACTCCCCCGGCCCGTCCGGGGCGAGGCGTGACGAGTCCACGACGACGTGCGGCGCAACGCCGGGCCGGACGTATTTGAGTGCGTTGCCGATCAGGTTGTCCAGCAGGTGCCGCAGCATGCCCGGGTCGGCCTGGACCGGCGGCAGCGGCCCGATCGACCAGGTGACGTCGTCCCGGTGCGCGGTCCGCTCCTCGATCACCTGCCGGGCCAGCGCCGCGACGTCGAGCGGCACCGGCCGCAGGGGCGCGTTGCGTGCCGTGGTGTAGGCGAGCAACGTCTCGATCATCGTGTCCATCCGGTCGATGGACCCGACGATGCGCAGCAGGCGTTCCCGGGTCGGGCTTTCCGGCGGCAGGTCGTCGAGGGCCACCTCGGCGTGGCCGTGGGCCAGCGCGAGGGGCGCCTTGAGGTCGTGCGCCACCACGCCCGCGAAGACCCGCAGGTCGGTCTCGTAGCGGCGCAGGTCGGTGATGTCCCGGAAGACCGCGACCGCGCCGCGCAGGCCGGCACTCGGGTCGAGCGGCCGCCCGTCGACGCTGATCAGCACCCCTTCGGGTCGCTGCTGATTGCGGATCACGACCTCCACCTGGTCGGCGGGTTCGCCGTGCAGCGCCCGGATCAGCGGCATCTCCTCGACCGGCATCGGGGTGACGCCGTCCGGCCGGAAGACGCCGTAGTGCTGCTGCCACTGCTCCGGGTGGTCGTTGGCCTCGTCGGTACCCATCAACCGTTTGCCGGCGGGGTTCTCCACCAGCACCCGGCCGGTCTCGTCGACCACGCTGACACCGTCGCTGATGCTGGTCAGGACCGCGCCGAGCAGCCCGGCCTGGCGGCGGCTCTCCTCCTCGGCGACCCGCAGCTCCGCGGTGGCGACCTCGACCTGGGCGCGCGCCCGGGCCCGGCCGGTGGCGAGCACGTGGACCAGCCAGGACAGCAGGCCGGTGAGCAGCCCTCCGCCGACCAGGACGAGGGCCGGCATCTGACTGCGCGCGCCGGGCAGCCGGGCCGAGTCGGCCTGGGTGACAAGGGTCCAGGTCCGGTCGCCGACGGTGAACGGCGCGCTGCGGGTGAGGTCCGGGTCGCCGGGTGCCGACCAGTCGACGACTGTCACCTGACTGCCGTCGCTGTCGGTGGCGATCAACCGGCCCAGGAGCTGACCCTGGCTGATCGTGCCGAGCACGCCGGAGAGGAAGTCGCGCCCGCGCAAGCCGAGCATCATCCAGCCACGGAACTCCGGGGTGTTGGCCCGGCTCCAGATCGGCGTGGCGAGCACGAACGACTGCTGCTGCCGCCCGGCCGGCATGGTGCGGTCGCTGAGCAGGACGTAGGTGTCGGAGACCGCGGTGGCGTGGATGCGCCGTGACTCGGCGAGGACGTTCGTCAGTTCTGGGGCGTTCCGGAGATCGGTGCCGACGGCCGGGGTGTCGCCCTCGTGCAGGGTCCGGGCGTAGACGGCGAAGTAGTGCTCGTCCGCGGGTTCGGCGGCTCGCAGGGTCAGTGCGGCGGCGCCGAGCCCGCGCCAGCGTCGCTGTTCGGCCGGGATGTCGGCGGTGCGGACCGGGACGACGTACGCCGCCGCCGTCGCCCCGAGCAACCCGGCGTCCGCCATTGGCTCGCTCGCCACGTCGAACTCGTCCCAGGTCAGCTCCCGGTGGGTGGCAGCCCCGGCGGCGACCGCCTCGAGCAGGGCGCGGTACCGGGCGATCTCGGTCTGCACCGTGGCGAGCGCCGCCGCGTGCCGCTGGTCCATCACCCGCTCGGCGCGTTCCCGCTGTGCCGCCCGCAAGCCGCCCGCCACCAGCACGGTGACCAGCAGTCCCGTGAGCAGCACCCCGGCGGCGAGGAGCGGGCCGGCGAACCGGCGCTCCCCGTCCTTGCGTCGCTCCACCATCAGAAGCGTATGCCGAATATCAGGCATATACCGCAGAACGCCCCCGCCAGCCGGAGCTGACGGGGGCGGGCGGCGACTACTTCCAGGTGTTGTACTGGTACAGGTTGTTCGTCTTCATGATGCCGGTGACCTTGGAGACGTAATTGGGGTCGGTGGCGTACCCGGCCTTCCACACCTGCTCGATGAACTTGTCGGCGTTCTTGGTGTACGCGAACGCCGGGGTGTAGCGCTTGTTGTTCCGCAGGAAGTGCCCGTGGTCACGGAACGAGCGGGCCATCGAGCCGTACGTGCGGAACGCGTCGTCGATCTGGAAGCACTTGCCGGCCTTGGAGCACTCGGTCGTCCGGTAGACGTGGCAGCCGGTCGCGTGCGGCCCGTAGGCACCGTTCTGGCACTTGATGCCGAAGTAGTTGCGGTCGACCGACGACAGGCCGCTGCGGCCCCAGCCGGACTCCAGGATGGCCTGCGCGATGGTCACCGACGGCGGCACGCCGTACTCCCGCCAGCCCTGCTGGGCGCCGGGCACGGCCGCCGCGATGAACTGCGCGGGCGTGAGCACGGGGGCGGGCACGGGAGGCGTCCCGGTGCAGGCTTTCAAGGTGCCGGAGAGGATGTACGCGTGCGCCACGTACCGCCCGTCGGAGATCTTGTCCCACTGCGCCGTGGTCCGCACGGTCCCGGCGACGCTGGTGCCCGGCGCCGCGCACACCAGCTTGAGCACGGTGTTGTTGGTCAGGCTGCCGGCCACCGGGTACGCGGTGCCCGGTCCGCTGCGGACGTTGACCGCCCCGTCGGCGGTGCGCACCGTGCCGGTCACCAGGGCCGGCGCGGCCGGGGTGGTCTTCTTCGCCGGCGCCGCACACGCCGGGATCTTCTTGCTGGTCCGCACGTAGCTGTGCGAGACGTAGGTGCCGTTGGTCAGCCGGTCCCAGACCTTCGTGGTGCGCACCTTGCCGCGCACGCTCGTCCCGTTCACCGCGCAGGCGATCGAGACCTTCCGGTTGTCCTTGACCGTGCCGACGGCCTTGGCGGCCGTGGAGGGCGCCGCGCGCACCTTCAGCTCACCGTTGACGTCGATGGTCGCCGTGACCCCGGCCGCGTAAGCCGGAGCGGCCATACCCGCCCCGGTCCCGGCGGCAAGCACCAGCACCAGGCCGGTGAGCAGTCGTCGGGTCGTGTGCCTCATGGGAAACGTCTCCTTCGTAACGGTCGGCGTCCGTACGAAGGTCGCGGTCGGGGGTTGCTCCTGCGGGGCCCGTCCGGGTGCCACCGGGTTGCCGTGCCGCCACCGGTGTCCGGTGTGGCCGGTGTGGCACGCGAGACAGGTGCCGCCGGGGTGCTTGAGAATTCGCGTGACGGGGAAAGCCGTGTCGGCATCAGTCGCCGCTCTTGGAGGTCGAATTGACGACCGTCGCCCCGCAGCCGGTCCGGCCCGTCGCGCCACCCGGCCGCAGCCTCTGGCACACGGTTTCGCCACTGTTCGTCGCCGTGCTGTCGGCAGCAGCCGTCGCGGCGATGTACCACGTCTTCGTGCAGACCTCGCTGGGGCAGGCGGTGGACACCACGGCCATGCTGGGCGGCGACGTCAGCCACCCCCGGGTGACGGACGTGCTCGACCGCGCCCTGCAGTACACCCACCTGACCCTGCTGGCGCTGGTCTGCGTGCTCGCCGCGGCGTTCGGCGTGATCCAGCGCCGGCTGGACCTGGCGATCGGCGCGTTCGTCCTGGTGGTCGCCGCCAACCTGACGACCCAGCTGCTCAAGAGCGGCCTGGCGCGGCCGGACCTGGACGGCAACCCGCTGCCCAACTCGTTCCCGAGCGGGCACGTGACAGCCGCCGCCTCAGTGGCGTTCGTGCTGGTCCTGGTCTTCCCGCGGGCGCTGCGCGGCACGATCGGGCTGGTCGGCGCCGGTTACGTCGCGGTGGTCGCGATCGCCACCGTCTGGGCGGACTGGCACCGGCCCAGCGACGCGGTCGCCGCCCTGCTGGTCGTGCTGGCGTGCGGCGCGCTGGTGGTCTGGGCGGTCCGGTTGCGGCGGGCCGCCGGGGTCCGCCCGCTGCACCTGCCGAACAAGCTGGTCATGGTGGTGCTCGCGATCACCGGCGCGGTCACCGCTGCGGCCGGCGGCCTGGGACTGCTCACCGTGGCCCTGACCGAGCGCGGCTCCCCCGACCTGGTGTCCGGCCAGTTCGCTTTCCTCACCGGCGCGGCGGGCATCGTCGCCTGTGTCGCCGGCACGTTCATCATGTGGGTCCGGCTCACGGCGGACGAACCGCCGGCCGGCCGGCCCGTCCCGGGAGGCACAAAATGACCACTCCATCGAACGACTCGCCCACCACACCCGTCCCGAACGCCGTCCCGGCGACCGCCGCCGGCCCGGGACCCGCCGCCCCGACGGCCCCCGGCGCGGTGCCGCCCGGACCGGCCGGCGTGCCCGCCCTGCCCGCGCAGACCGGTGGCGCCGGCCCGGCCGGACCCACCGTCGTGGTCGGCACCTACCCGCAGTACGCGCAGGCCCAGCAGGCCGTCGACCACCTGTCGGACAACAAGTTCCCGGTGGAGCGAACCTCGATCATCGGCACCGACCTGCGCCTCGTGGAGAACGTGCTGGGCCGGCTCACCGTCGGCCGGGCTGCGGCCGCGGGCGCGGCCAGCGGCGCCTGGTTCGGTCTCTTCATCGGCCTGCTGTTCGGCATCTTCAGCGACACCGGCTGGGTCGGCGTCATCCTGACCACGGTCCTCGTCGGCGCGGTCTGGGGCGCCATCTTCGGCGCCATCGCGCACGCCGCGACCGGCGGCCGCCGCGACTTCACGTCGCGCAGCTCCCTGCAGGCCGCCCAGTACGCCGTCCTCGCCGACGCCGAGGTCGCCGACGAGGCCCGAGCCCTGCTGGTCCGCCTGAACTGGCAGGCCTCCGGAGCCCAGTGACCCCCCGTCACCGCGTGAATCGTCCCAGCCGGGAACTGCTCGATCGCCTGGCTCGGTACGACTGGCTCGGTATGACTGTGCGGCTTGATCAGCTCAGTTGGCCGGTGATCAGCTGACATCGGAAGTGGCGGGCGGGACTCACGGTACGACTGGTTTCGTGCCCTCAGTGAGACTTGTCCGCCTGCTGCTTCCGGCGCCGGCCCGGCCCCGGTCACCCGCCGTTCCGGCAGCAGCATCGCACCACCGCCGCGAGGCCCCCTTCACCTCCCGCCGTGTAGCCCTCTTCACCGCGCGCCGCGCCCAGAAGCCCTACCAAGCCCGCCGGTATCACGATGTTGATCAGCTAGCGCTACGAAATCGCTGTGATCAAGGGGTCAAAACCGCGATTTCGCATCGCTAGCAGATCAACACCGCCGCGCGGACCGAGAAGGCGGGCCGGGACGCTGCGCGAACCCACCGCAGCACTGCTCGACACCACCCGGACCACAACGAGAGCCGCGCGCGGCACCCCGCCGCGCGCCTGTAGTCCGCACCCCGCCGCGCGCCTGTAGTCCGCGGAGCCGTCCCCCGCGCCCACAAACCCAGGTCAACCACTGACAGACCGCCCAAGCTCACCGTGGTGTGACCGCAACCCCAGTCGCATCGCGCCGTCGATGACGAGGGTGCCGAAATCGGCCAGGCGAAGCCGTGGTCGATTCCGGTGCCCTCGTCATCGACTCAAAGGGCGCGATGCCGCCGAGCGGAGCGAGGCCGTATACCCAGCAACCGACTACATCTCCAGGTGGCGGCGGAGCTTGGTCAGGGCCTTGGTCAGCAGCCGGGAGACGTGCATCTGCGAGATCCCGATCTGGTCGGCGATCTGCGACTGGGTCAGGTTGCCGTAGAACCGCAGCGTCAGAATCTTCTGCTCACGCTCGTCGAGCATCGCCAGCGCCGGCCCGAGAGCCACCCGCGTCTCCGCGATCTCGTACTCGTGGTCCTCACCACCGAGGGTGTCACCCAGCTCGGTGTTGCCGTCCGCCGAGATCGGCGTGGACAGACTCGTCGCGTTGTACGCCCGAGCACCCTCCAGCCCCTCCAGGACCTCCTCCTCGGAGATACCCAGATGCGCCGCGATGTCCGGCACCGTCGGCGAGCGCCCCAGCGAATGCGTCAGCGTGCTGTTCGCCTCGGTGATCGCCAGCCGCAACTCCTGCAACCGCCGCGGCACCCGCACCGACCACGTCCGGTCCCGGAAATGCCGCTTGATCTCACCGATGATCGTCGGAATCGCATACCCCGCGAAGTCGACCCCACGCTCCGGGTCGAACTTGTCCACCGCCTTGATCAAACCCACCGTCGCCGTCTGAATCAGATCATCGGTGGGCTCACCCCGCCCCGAATACCGGTGCGCCAGGTGACGAGCCAGCGGAAGCCAGGCCTCGATGACCTGGTCGCGGAGTTTGGCGCGGCGCCCGGGCGGCGCGGTGGCCAGGGTGTCGAGCAGTTGGGCGGCGCTGCTGGGCGCCGTGTCGAGAAGGGTCATGACGTGGTCCTCCATCAGACGGGCAGAGAGCCGTGCCCGCGAGCGGCGACCGTTCTGAGATGCAACGCTAGCCGAGAAGGCTAGCGGCGCCTAGCTGAAAGTATGAGTGACGTTGCGTGAATGCGGTAATTACGCACCGAGTTCATCCTAGAGTGTCGGGCGCTCCCGGTCCGGTGAGCGCGGGATTCAATGTCGGCCCTGCGTGGTAGACACCATCCGAACACCCGAGCGGAAGAACGGAAACAACGGATGACCATCCTCGGCATCGACATCGGCGGCTCCGGTGTGAAAGGCGCCCCGGTCGACACGGTGCGTGGTGAGCTGCTCGGCGAGCGGTTCCGCGTGCCCACCCCCCAGCCGGCGACCGTGGACGGCGTCGTCGAGGCGGTGGCGGAGGTCGCCGAGAAGTTCGGCGACTGCGACAGCGTCGGCATCACCTTCCCCGGCGTCGTGGTGGACGGCGTGACCCGCACCGCGGCGAACGTGGACAGGTCCTGGCTGGACGCGCCCGCCGCCCAGCTCTTCGCCCGGCGGCTGGGCAAGCCGGTCACCGTGCTCAACGACGCCGACGCGGCGGGCGCCGCCGAGGTGGCGTTCGGCGCCGGCCGCGACCAGTCCGGCCTGATCATGATGGTCACCCTCGGCACCGGCATCGGCACCGCGCTCTTCCTCGACGGCGTGCTGATCCCCAACACCGAGCTGGGCCACGTCGAGATCGACGGCAAGGACGCCGAGCTGCTCGCCGCCGACCGCATCCGGGAGAGCAAGGAGCTCTCCTGGGAGCAGTGGGCGCCCCGCGTCGAGCGCTACCTGCGGCACATCGAGATGCTGCTGGCGCCGCGTCTGTTCATCATCGGCGGCGGTGTCAGCAAGAAGTCGGAGAAGTTCTTCCCGCTGATCGACATCCGCACCCCGATGGTCGCGGCCACACTGCTCAACAACGCCGGCATCATCGGCGCGGCGGTCAGCGCCGAGCAGGCCGCGCAGGGCCCGGGCGGGCAGGACCCGGGTGCGATCCAGGTGGATGCGGCGGCCCAGGCCGCACGGGACTGAGGGGTACGGAGTCATGGCGCGCACCATCGCGACGAACAACCGGGTCGGCCGGGCGGAACTGGTCGAGTTCCTGCGTCCCCGGCATCACGCGATCCTGATGACCACCCGCAAGGACGGCCGGCCGCAGTCCTCGCCGAACACCTGCGGCGTGGACGCCGACGGCCGGATCGTCATCTCCAGTTACCCGGAGCGGGCCAAGGTGGCGAACATCCGCCGCGACCCGCGGGTCACCCTCTGCGTCCTGTCGGACGAGTGGAACGGCCCGTGGGTGCAGGTGGACGGCGTCGCCGAGGTCATCGACCTGCCGGACGCGGTCGAGCCGCTGGTGGAGTACTTCCGGGTGATCTCGGGCGAGCACTCGGACTGGGACGAGTACCGCCAGGCCATGCGGGACCAGGGCAAGTGCCTGATCCGCGTGACAATCGAGTCCTGGGGCCCGATCGCCACCGGCGGCTTCCCACCCCGCCTCGCCGAAGACTGACCAAGAAACGACTGACCGAGAAAGAACACGAACACAGCGCAACAAAGCAAGGCCGGCACCCCAGGAGGACAGAGGGCACCGGCCTTGCTCGTTCAGGGGTCAAGCGCAACCAGATCCGGATCGCGCCCGTCGGTGCCCTCGACACCGACTCAGAGGGCGCGATCCTCGCCGAGCGGAGCGAGGCCAGCCGACTCAGCGAGGCCAGCAGGCTCAGCATCCAGCAGGTAGAGCAGGGCGTCGCGGTGCATGGCGGCGATGGGCTCGAGCAGGTCGGGGTGGCGCAGGAGCGTGGCGGCCTCGCGGTCGCGGGCGTCCGGGGACAGCAGGCGGCGGAACTCGTTGGGCAGGCCACCGGCGCGACGGCCGTGCGGGCGGGGCCGGGGCTCCGGGATCGGCATGGCGGCGATCACCGAGTCGACGCCGCGGCGGGCCAGCATCGGGTCGGCGAGCAGGCAGGCCGCCCAGCTGACGACGACCTCGTCGACCCAGGTGCGCCAGCCCTCGCCGTCGGCGAACTCGTCCTCGGGCTCGCTGCCGGCCTTCCAGTCGAGCAGGGCCGAGCCGCCGGGGCCGGCGATGGCGACGAGTGCCGCGTCGACCTCGGTCGGGTACCGCAGCCAGGCCGCCACCGTGATCGCCTGACGGGCCTGCAGCTCGGCGAGGGTGTGCGCGACCGTGTTGGACTCGCCACCGGGGTAGGCGCGGGCCAGCCAGTGGGTGCTGGCGGCGATCACCGGGGACAGAGCGGTCGACGGTCCGGCCACTGAAGTAAACCTCCTGCTCAGGCGCCCACCGTGTTCGGTTGGCGTCAGGGGTATAGCTCGGCCGCCCGGTACGGGTCTTGAGCTGGGTTCCTCGATGGCAACGCAGGGCAACCGTTCCGCTCCTCTGACCGCGCGGATCGCGTCCGGCTTGGCCCGCGGATCGCGACCCGGCGGACTTTTCGTGATGAACGTGACGGACATCCCACCGCTCGCGTGGACCCGGATCCGGGTGGCGAACCTCCGGGCGCCGTTCGCCGAGGTGGCGTTGCCCGGACCGGCCGCGGTGGTGCGGGGGCGGCGGGCCGGCGATGTGGTGCTGCCGGCTGGAGCTGTCCCCGAGGTGCCTACTGTCCGTGACGAGCGACTGTTGCGTACAGGTGAACTTGTCGTGTTTTCCGGCGGTGCGTGGCCGCGTCTGGATGCGCCGCGCCAAGAGGTCTCCGGTAGGTTGAGACGCATCGGCGGTCGGCCGGTTTCATTTCCTCCACTGCGGAGAAGTCATAGGACGCCGGCGGTGGTTTTTCCGGTCGCCGAGTCCTCTCGCGCCCCTCTGACTACGGTGGAGATCATGACCGGTCGCTTCCCCATCGAAGACGTGACACCGGCTGTGTCCGGTGGCCGCTACCCCGCGAAGGCGGTGGTAGACGAACTGGTCCCGGTTTCCGCGGTGTCCTATCGCGAAGGACATCACGCGCTCGGCGTGAACGTGGTATGGCGCGGTCCCGACGGTGAGACCAAGCCCTTCACGCGCATGACCCCCGGCGAACCGGGCCTCGACAAATGGCACGCCACGATCCGGCCCGACTCGGTGGGCCGGTGGACGTTCACCGTGGAGGCCTTCGACGACCCTTACCGGACGTGGCGGGACGCGGTGGTCAAGAAGGTCGGCGCCGGACAGGGCCTCGAGGACCTGGCGAACGACCTGGCCGAGGGCGCGGAGCTGCTCGACCTGGCCGCCAAGGTCGTCCCGCACGCCGACGAGGAGCGGGTCCGCGCCGCGGCCGCCGCGCTCCGTGACGATCAGCGCTCCCTGTTCGCCCGGGTCACGCCGGGACTGGACCTGGAGGAGCTGCTCTGGCACAACCCGGTGCGGCAGCTGGTGACCACCACCCGCTCGTTCGCGCTCTGGGTGGACCGCAAGCGGGCCCTCTACTCCGCGTGGTACGAGTTCTTCCCGCGCTCCGAGGGCGCCGAGGTCGGCCCGGACGCCACGCCGATCAGGCACGGCACGTTCCGGACGGCCGCCGAGCGGCTGCCGGCCGTCGCGGCGATGGGCTTCAACGTCGTCTACCTGCCGCCGATCCACCCGATCGGCAAGATCAACCGCAAGGGCCGCAACAACACGCTGGTGGCCCGGCCGGAGGACGTCGGCTCGCCGTGGGCGATCGGCTCCGACGAGGGCGGTCACGACGCGATCCACCCGCAGCTCGGCACCCTGGAGGACTTCGTCGCCTTCCGGGAGCGGGCCGAGGAACTGGGCATGGAGGTCGCCCTCGACCTCGCGCTGCAGGCCGCACCGGACCACCCGTGGGTGAAGTCGCACCCGGAGTTCTTCACGACCCGCGCCGACGGCACCATCGCCTACGCCGAGAACCCGCCCAAGAAGTACCAGGACATCTACCCGCTGAACTGGGACAACGACTACCGGGCGCTGCGCGACGAGGTGTACCGCGTGGTGATGCACTGGGTGCACGCGGGCGTCAAGATCTTCCGCGTCGACAACCCGCACACCAAGGCCGTCAACTTCTGGCAGTGGCTGATCCCCAAGGTGAAGGAGACCGACCCGGACGTGCTGTTCCTGGCCGAGGCCTTCACCCGGCCGGCCATGATGAACGGGCTCGGCAAGATCGGCTTCACTCAGTCGTACACGTACTTCACCTGGCGCACCACGGCCTGGGAGATGCGCGAGTACATGGAGCAGCTGCTGACCTCGGTGGACTGGATGCGGCCGAACTTCTGGCCGAACACGCCGGACATCCTGCACGAGTCGCTGCAGCACGGCGGCCCGCCGATGTTCAAGATCCGCGCGGTCCTGGCGTCGATGCTCACGCCGTCCTGGGGGATGTACTCCGGGTACGAGCTGTTCGAGCACGTCGCCCGGCCCGGCGCCGAGGAGTACATCGACAACGAGAAGTTCGAGCTCAAGCCCCGCGACTGGGCGGCGGCCGAACGGTCCGGCCGGTCGCTCGCGCCGTACCTGACCCGGCTGAACCGGATCCGCGACGAGAACCCGGCCCTGCACTGGCTGCGCAACCTGCGATTCCACGAGATCGACAACGGTTCCTTGCTGTGCTTCTCGAAGCGGGACGCCGAGACCGGGAACACGGTCCTGGTGATCTGCTCGTTCGACTCCAGCAGCGTGCAGTGGGGTAACACCACGCTGGACATGGCGGCGCTGGGGATGGACTGGCACGAGCGCTTCACCGTGGTCGACCAGATCACCGGGGCGACCTACGAGTGGGGTCAGTACAACGCGGTCCGGATCGACCCGTACGTCGAGCCGGCACACATCTTCGTCGTGCAGACGGGGTAGGGGGAACACGATGGAGTTGACGAGCGAGCACGATCCGGCGGAGGGCAGCCACACCGAGGACGGTGTGGTCGAGCACCCGAACGCCGAGGACTTCGGCCACGCCCGGGCACTCCCCGCCGACCGGACCTGGTTCCAGCGCGCCGTCTTCTACGAAGTGCTCGTGCGCGCCTTCTACGACTCGGGTTCGGACGGTGGCGGCGACCTGCGTGGCCTGATCGAGCGGCTGGACTATCTCCAGTGGCTCGGCGTGGACTGCCTCTGGCTGCCGCCGTTCTACGACTCGCCGCTGCGCGACGGCGGCTACGACATCCGCGACTTCTACAAGGTGCTGCCGGAGTTCGGCACGGTCGACGACTTCGTGGCGCTGCTGGACGCGGCGCACAAGCGCGGCATCCGGGTGATCACCGACCTGGTCATGAACCACACGTCCGACTCGCACCCGTGGTTCCAGGCGTCCCGGCACGACCCCGAGGGGCCGTACGGCGACTTCTACGTCTGGAACGACACCAGCGACAAGTACAAGGACGCGCGGATCATCTTCGTCGACACCGAGGAGTCGAACTGGACGTTCGACCCGGTGCGGCGGCAGTTCTACTGGCACCGGTTCTTCTCGCACCAGCCGGACCTCAACTACGAGAACCCCAAGGTGCAGGAGGCGATGCTCGACGTCCTGCGGTTCTGGCTGGATCTCGGCATCGACGGTTTCCGGCTGGACGCGGTCCCCTACCTCTTCGAGGAGGAGGGCACCAACTGCGAGAACCTGCCGGCCACCCACGCGTTCCTGAAGCACTGCCGCAAGGTGATCGACGACGAGTTCCCCGGCCGGGTGCTGCTGGCCGAGGCGAACCAGTGGCCGGCGGACGTGGTGGAGTACTTCGGCGACCCGCGCAGCGGCGGCGACGAGTGCCACATGGCGTTCCACTTCCCGCTGATGCCGCGCATCTTCATGGCGGTGCGTCGCGAGTCGCGCTTCCCGATCTCGGAGATCCTGGCGCAGACGCCGGCCATCCCGGAGAACACCCAGTGGGGCATCTTCCTGCGGAACCACGACGAGCTGACGCTCGAGATGGTGACCGACGAAGAGCGCGACTACATGTACTCCGAGTACGCCAAGGACCCGCGGATGAAGGCGAACGTCGGCATCCGCCGGCGGCTCGCCCCGCTGCTGGAGAACGACCGCAACCAGATCGAACTGTTCACCGCCATGCTGCTGTCGCTGCCCGGTTCGCCGGTGCTCTACTACGGCGACGAGATCGGCATGGGTGACAACATCTGGCTCGGCGACCGCGACGGTGTGCGTACACCGATGCAATGGACGCCGGACCGCAACGCCGGGTTCTCCACCGCCACACCGGGCCGGCTCTACCTGCCGGTCAACCAGGACCCGGTCTACGGCTACCAGGCCGTCAACGTGGAGGCCCAGCGCGACTCCGCGACCTCGCTGCTGAACTGGACCCGGACGATGCTGGCGGTCCGCCGCCGGCACGAGGCGTTCGCGGTCGGCACGTTCCGCGAGCTGGGCGGCTCCAACCCGTCGGTGCTGGCCTACCTGCGCGAGTTCGGCGACGACGTCGTCCTCTGCGTGAACAACCTGTCCCGTTTCCCACAGCCCATCGAGCTGAACCTGCAGCACTGGAACGGGTACACGCCGGTTGAGCTCACCGGGCACGTCAACTTCCCCCGGATCGGCCAGTTGCCGTACCTGCTGACCCTCCCGGGACACGGCTTCTACTGGTTCCAGTTGTGCGGGTCGGAGGAGAAGCAATGACGCTGCCTTTCGCCGAGTGGTTACCGAATCAACGCTGGTACGCGGGGCGCACCCGGGTGCTCGCCTCGGTCAAGCAGGGTTCCGCCACGCCGCTCGGCGAGGACCTGGAACTGGTTCTCGTCGACGTGGAGTACACCGACGGCAGCTCCGAGCGCTACCAGATCCTGGTGGGCTGGGGCGCCGGCCCGATCCCGGAGTACAGCCAGGTCGCCACGATCGGCACGACCGACGACGGCCGGGTCGGCTACGACGCGCTCTACGACCCGGCGGCGGCCCGGCACCTGCTCTCGCTCGTCGACCGGTCGGAGCCGGTCGGCGACGTCACCTTCGAGAAGGAGCCCGGCGTCGAGCTGCCGCTCGAGGCGTGGCCGAGGGTTTTCGACGCCGAGCAGAGCAACACCAGCGTGATCTTCGACCAGGACGCGATCCTGAAACTGTTCCGGCGGGTCACCTGCGGCATCAACCCGGACATCGAGCTGAACCGGGTGCTCGGCCGGGCCGGCAACCCGCACGTGGCCCGGCTGCTCGGCTCGCTGGAGTCGTCCGACGACGCGGGCACCTGCTCGCTCGGCATGGTCACCGAGTACGCGGCGAACTCCGCCGAGGGCTGGGCGATGGCGACGGCGTCAGCGCGTGACCTGTTCGCCGACGCGGAGATGCACGCCGACCAGGTGGGCGGCGACTTCCAGGGCGAGTCGTACCGGCTGGGCGAGGCCGTCGCCTCGGTGCACCGGACCCTCGCCGACGAGCTCGGCACCGGGCCGGCGCCGTTCCCGCTGGACGCGGTCCTGGCCCGGCTGCGCACCGCCGCCACCGCGGTTCCCGAGCTCCAGCAGTTCGTCCCGGCGATCACCGAGCGGTTCACCGCGCTCACCGGTGAGCAGGTCCAGGTCCAGCGAGTGCACGGCGACCTGCACCTCGGTCAGGTGCTGCGCACCCCGGAGGCGTGGCTGCTGATCGACTTCGAGGGCGAGCCGGGCCAGCCGCTCGACGAGCGCCGGATGCCGGACTCCCCACTGCGGGACGTCGCCGGCGTGCTGCGCTCCTACGAGTACGCGGCCTATCAGCTCCTGGTCGACCAGGACGACGACGAGCACCTGGCGGCCCGGGCCCGGGAGTGGGTGGACCGCAACCGCGCGGCCTTCTGCGACGGGTACGCGAACGTCTCCGGCACCGACCCGCGCCGGCAGGAGGCCCTGCTCGCGGCGTACGAGCTGGACAAGGCGGTCTACGAGGCCGCGTACGAATCCCGGCACCGCCCGGGCTGGCTGCGGATCCCGCTGCGGTCCATCACCCGGCTCGTCGGATGACCTCGACGGGCGACCCCTCGCCGAAGACCCCGCCGAAGATCCCGGAGGAACGGAACACCATGATCGGGCACACCACCGCACGCCTCGCTGCCGACCAGCGGGCCATGAACAGCGTGATCGCCGGGGACACCCACGATCCGCACGCCATCCTGGGTGCGCATCCGCACGGCGGGCACACGGTCGTCCGTACCCTGCGCAAGGGCGCCGAGACCGTGTCGGTGCTGCACGACGGCGAGCGCACCGAAATGACCAAGGTGCACCCCGACGGGATCTTCGCCGCCGAGCTGGCCGGCACGGTGCTGGACTACCGGCTCGACGTGGACGGCACGCAGTGCGACGACCCGTACCGGCACCTGCCCACGCTCGGCGAGCTCGACCTGCACCTGATCGGTGAGGGCCGGCACGAGAAGCTGTGGAAGGTGCTCGGCGCGCAGCCCCGCGGCACCGGCGTGGCGTTCGCGGTCTGGGCGCCGAGCGCCCGCGGCGTGCAGGTGATCGGCGACTTCGCCGGCTGGGGGCCGTACGACGGCTGGCCGATGCGCTCGCTCGGCTCCAGCGGCATCTGGGAGTTGTACGTGCCGACCGCGCACGTCGGCACCAAGTACAAGTTCAAGATCCTCGGGCAGGACGGTGTCTGGCGCGAGCACGCCGACCCGGTCGCCCAGCACACCGAGGTGCCGCCGGCCACCGCGTCCGTGGTCTTCCAGTCAGAATACCAATGGCACGACGAGCAGTGGATGCGCGAGCGCGCCCGCAAGTCGTGGCACCAGGAGCCGATGAGCGTCTACGAGGTGCACCTGGGCTCCTGGCGGCCCGGCCTGACCTACGTCGAGCTGGCCGAGCAGCTGGTCGACTACGTGCTGGAGACCGGCTTCACGCACGTCGAGATGATGCCGGTGATGGAGCATCCGTTCGGCGGCTCCTGGGGTTACCAGGTCACCGGCTACTACGCGCCGACGTCCCGCTTCGGCACACCCGACGAGTTCCGGTTCCTGGTGGACAAGCTGCACCAGGCCGGCATCGGCGTGATCCTCGACTGGGTGCCCGCGCACTTCCCGAAGGACGCGTGGGGCCTGGCCCGCTTCGACGGCACCCCGCTCTACGAGCACGGCGACTGGAAGCGCGGCGAGCACCCGGACTGGGGGACGTACGTCTTCGACTTCGGCCGCAAGGAGGTCCGCAACTTCCTGGTGGCCAACGCGCTCTACTGGTGCGAGGAGTTCCACGCCGACGGCCTGCGCGTGGACGCGGTCGCCTCGATGCTCTACCTGGACTACTCCCGCAAGGACGGCGAGTGGACCCCGAACCAGTACGGCGGCCGGGAGAACCTGGACGCGATCAGCTTCCTGCAGGAGATGAACGCGACCGTCTACAAGCACCACCCCGGAGTCGTGACGATCGCCGAGGAGTCGACCGCGTGGCCGGGCGTCACCCGCCCCACCCACCTGGGCGGCCTCGGTTTCGGCTTCAAATGGAACATGGGCTGGATGAACGACACCCTCTCCTACATGGAGAAGGAGCCCGTGCACCGGCAGTGGCACCACCACCAGATGACCTTCGCGACGGTGTACGCGTGGAGCGAGAACTACATCCTGCCGATCAGCCACGACGAGGTGGTGCACGGCAAGGGCTCGCTGACCGGCAAGATGCCCGGCGACCTGTGGCAGAAGCTGGCGAACACCCGTGCCCTGATGGGGTTCATGTGGGCGTTCACCGGCAAGCAGCTGCTCTTCATGGGCGCCGAGATGGGCGACGAGCGGGAGTGGAACGAGAGCGGCGGCCTGCACTGGCACCTGCTCGAGGACCCGCAGCACGCCGGCATCAAGCAGCTGGTCGGTGACCTGAACCGGGTCTACCGCGAGACCCCGGCCCTGTGGACGCAGGACACCTCGCCGGCCGGTTTCCGCTGGATCACCAGTGAGGACTCGCAGCACAACACGTTCTCGTTCGTCCGGTTCACCCCGAACGGCGACACGCTGGCCTGCGTCGTCAACTTCGCCGCGATCCCGCACGAGGGCTACCGGATCGGCCTGCCCCGCGCCGGCCGCTGGACCGAGGTGATCAACACCGACGCCGAGCTGTACGGCGGCTCGGGCGTCGGCAACCTGGGCGCGGTCGAGGCCGAGCACGTCCCGTGGCACGGCTTCGACGCGTCGGCGTCGCTGCGCGTACCGCCGCTGGGTGCTCTCTGGTTGCGTTACGAGGGCTGAGCCCTCGTCCGGGGGGCGGGCCCGCGCCCGTCCCCCGCTCCTGCCGCGTCTACGGCTCCGTGGCGGGCCATTCGGTGGCGAGCAGGCCGAAGAGCAGGTCGTCGGTCCACTCGCCCTTGATGAACGTCTGCTGCCGCAGCAGGCCCTCGCGCCGGAACCCGAGGCGCTCCATCAGCGCCGCCGACGCCGTGTTCCGGGCGTCGCACTCCCCGGTGACCTTGTGCAGCCCCTGACGGCGGAAGAGCCGGTCGAGGACCGCGCCGACGGCCTCCGAGGCGAAACCCCTCTTCTGGTACGCCCGGGCGACCGTGAAGCCGATCTCGGCCTGTTTCCGGTTGTCGTGCAGCCGCACGTAGACGTCCCCGATCAGCTCCCGTTCGGCGGTCAGCTCGATCGCGTACTGGAAGTGCCCCGGCTCGTCCGGCGAACTGGCCGCGAAGTTGCGGACCGCCACCTCGGCGCGCTCCACCGGGAACGGCGCGTCCCACGACTGGTACCGGGCCACCTCCGGGTCGGACCGGTACTCCGCGAGCCGCGGCGCGTCCGACGCCCGGAAACGCCGCAGCACAAGCCGTTCCGTCGTGATCAGCACCGGCCGAGAATAACGGCACGCCCTCGGCCGTGAGGCGAGCGGTCAGGCCTCGACCACGTCGGCGACGATGACCGTCACGTTGTCCGGGGCGCCGTTGTCCAGGGTCCGCTGCACCAGCGTGCCCGCGCACTCCTTGCGGTCGGCCACCTCGCGCAGCGTCTGGGCGATCATCGCGTCCTCGACGTAGTCGGAGAGCCCGTCGCTGCACAGCAGGTACCGGTCGCCGACCCGGGCCGGGATCATCCGGCCCGCCGGCCGGAACGGGCCGCCCTGCACGGCCTGGGTGACCAGGGCCCGCTGCGGGTGCCGCCGTGCGTCGTCCGGCGTGAGCACACCCTGGTCGACGAGCGCCTGCACGTAGGTGTCGTCCCGGGTGAGCTGGGTGAACTCGCCGTCGCGCAGCAGGTAGCAGCGGGAGTCGCCGACGTTCAGCGCGGCCAGCCGGTCGCCGGAGAGCAGCAGGGCCGTCACCGTCGTACCCATGCCGTCGCGGGCGTCGTCGTCCGCCACCGCCGCCTCGATGCGCTGGTTGGCCGTCTGCAGCGCGGCGATCAGATCCTGCAGGGGCTCGCCGGTGTCGGGCGTGCTGTCGACGGTGCTGAGCGTCTGCACCAGGATGTCGCTCGCCAGCTCCCCGGCGGGGAGTCCACCCATGCCGTCCGCCACGACGAAGAGTCGATTTCCGACGAAGACGGCGTCTTCGTTGTTGGACCGGACCAGGCCCTGATCAGTGGCGGCGACCGCCCGGACAGCAAGCGTCATGTGACAAGACTGCCAAACGCCCAAACGGTTGTCTCTAGTACCTCCTACGTAGTGTCGTCCGGTGCGTGCGGCGAGGATGGGAGGTCACCCTCCCGGGCTCGCCGGTCCGGGGCCGGCGCGGCCCCGGGTCGCACCGGCCTGGAACCGGTGATCTCCCTGGTCACGGGCGGTCCGGGCGCCGGGAGGAGGACTTCCGGCGACCGTTCCGGCGCGGGCCGGGCGCCGGTCGGGACGCTCGCCCGCGACCCCGGTTGTCGTCGCGGCCGGGTGCGGACCGGCCGGCGCCGGATCCGGCGGACCGTGACATTCGCGACACCTGGGTACGGCGGTGACGGTTCAGCCGGGAGAGGGACGATCCAGGCCGTACCACATCGCGCGCCATGTGATCGACAGACCCCGGCGGCATCGTCCGCGGGGTGACCCGCTTCAGCAGACCGCGCGGGGCGGCGCGACAAGGCGCGGCGGCCTCGGTCACAATCGTCGGCGTGACGACAGCTATCCATCAGCGCATCGCCTCGGAACTCGGGGTACGGGAAGGACAGGTCGCGGCGGCCGTCGAGCTGCTCGACGGCGGGGCCACGGTGCCGTTCATCGCCCGCTACCGCAAGGAGGTGACAGGCACCCTGGACGACGCCCAGCTGCGCACCCTGGAGGAGCGCCTGGGTTACCTGCGGGAGCTGGAGGACCGGCGGGCCGCGGTGCTGGAGTCGATCCGTTCGCAGGGCAAGCTGGACGACGCCCTCGAACAGCAGATCCTCGAGGCCGACACGAAGGCCCGCCTGGAGGACATCTACCTGCCGTTCAAGCCGAAGCGGCGCACCAAGGCCCAGATCGCCCGTGAGGCCGGCCTGGAGCCGCTGGCCGACGGCTTGCTGGGTGACCCCACCGTCGACCCGCGCGCGGCCGCCGAGGCCTTCGTGGACGCCGGGAAGGGGGTTGCCGACGCGCAGGCCGCGCTGGACGGCGCCCGGTCCATCCTGATCGAGCGGTTCGCCGAGGACGCCGACCTGATCGGCGACCTGCGCGAGCAGATGTGGAAGCGGGGGCGTCTCGTCGCGAAGGTGCGCGCCGGCAAGGAGACCGACGGCGCCAAGTTCTCCGACTACTTCGACTTCGCCGAGCCGTACGCGAAGCTGCCCTCGCACCGCATCCTGGCGATGTTGCGCGGCGAGAAGGAGGACGTCCTCGAGCTCACCATGGAGCCGCACCCCGAGGAGGACGAGGGGTACTTCGAGGGCCGCATCGCCGGCCGCAACGGCATCACCGACCACGGCCGGCCCGGTGACAAGTGGCTTGTCGACACGGTGCGCTGGGCGTGGCGGACCCGGATCCTCATCCACCTCGGCGCCGACCTGCGTGTCCGGTTGCGCGAGGCCGCCGAGGACGAGGCCGTCCGGGTCTTCGCCGCGAACCTGCGCGACCTGCTGCTCGCCGCGCCGGCCGGCACCCGGACCACGATGGGCCTGGACCCGGGGTTCCGGACCGGTGTGAAGGTGGCCGTGGTGGACGCGACCGGCAAGGTGGTCGCCACCGACACGATCTACCCGCACGTGCCGCAGAACAAGTGGGACGAGTCGATCCACCGGCTGGCCGCGCTCGCCTCCAAGCACAACGTGGAACTGATCGCGATCGGCAACGGCACCGCGTCCCGGGAGACCGACAAGCTCGCCGCCGAGCTGATCAAGCGGCACCCGGACGCCAAGCTGACCAAGGTGGTCGTCTCGGAGGCGGGCGCGTCGGTCTACTCCGCCTCGGCGTACGCGTCGCAGGAGTTGCCCGGCATGGACGTCTCGCTGCGTGGCGCCGTCTCGATCGCCCGCCGCCTCCAGGACCCGCTCGCCGAACTCGTGAAGATCGACCCGAAGTCGATCGGCGTCGGGCAGTACCAGCACGACATCTCCGAGGTGAAGCTGGCCCGCTCGCTGGACGCGGTGGTCGAGGACTGCGTGAACGGCGTCGGCGTCGACGTCAACACCGCCTCCGCGCCGCTGCTCACCCGGGTCTCCGGCATCACCGCCGGCCTGGCCGAGAACATCGTGCTGCACCGCGACCAGAACGGCCCGTTCAAGAACCGCAAGGAGATCAAGAACGTGGCCCGGCTGGGTCCGAAGGCGTTCGAGCAGTGCGCGGGCTTCCTGCGGATCTCCGGCGGCGAGGACCCGCTCGACTTCTCCAGCGTGCACCCCGAGTCGTACCCGGTGGTTCGCACCATCGCCGCCGACGCCGGCGCCGACATCAAGTCGCTGATCGGCAACAGCCCGCTGCTGAAGGCGATCCGGCCGGAGAAGTTCGTGACCGACACGGTGGGTCTGCCGACCGTCACGGACATCCTCAAGGAGCTGGAGAAGCCGGGCCGCGACCCGCGCCCGGCGTTCACCACGGCCACCTTCGCCGAGGGCGTCGAGAAGATCGCCGACCTGACGCCGGGGATGATCCTGGAGGGCCAGGTGACGAACGTGGCCGCGTTCGGCGCGTTCGTCGACATCGGCGTGCACCAGGACGGCCTGGTGCACGTGTCGGCGCTCTCCGACCGGTTCGTGCAGGACCCGCGCGAGGTGGTCAAGTCCGGTGACGTGGTGAAGGTCCGCGTCCTGGAGGTGGACCCGGTCCGCAAGCGGATCTCGCTCTCCATGCGCCTGCAGGACGAGCCGGGCCGGGCCCGCGCGCCACGCGAGGACCGCGGTGGGCAGCGCGGCGGCCAGGACCGCCCCGGAGACCGGCAGGCGCCGGACCGGCAGGGCGGCCGGCCCGGCGGTCAGGGCGGCCGGCCCGGCGGCCAGGGTGACCGGCAGGGCGGTCGTCAGGGCGGCCAGCAGCGTGGCGGGCAGCCACGGCAGCAGGGCGGTCAGCGCGGCGGTCAGGGCGGCGGCCAGGGCGGTCAGCGCGGCGGGCAGGGTGGCGGCGGAAGCTTCGGCAACAGCGCGATGGCGGACGCGCTGCGCCGGGCGGGTCTGACCCGCGACTGACGGTTCGCCGACAGGCGTCAGATCTGCCGGCGGGGCCCGGGAAGCACCCGGGCCCCGCCGTCAGGCCGACCAGATCCGCACGTCGGTGAACGCCACCTCGTACGGGCCGCGCTTCTTCGCGTTCCGCTCGTTGAACACACCCAGGTAGAGCCGGCCGGTGAGCATCTCCGGGTCGGTCAGCGGCACCGAGCCGACCAGGACGCCGCCCCGCAGCACCTGCACCGTCTCCCCGATCACGATCAGCGAGATCTCGGTCGGCGCGGCCTTCAGCGCGATCGGCTCGGCCAGCGGGAACGTCTTCAGGACCGGCACGCTGCCGTCCCGCTTGTGTTTGCCGACGTAGATGTTGTTCTGGCAGACCCGGAGCAGGTAGCCGCGCAGGTCCTTGAAGCGGAACCAGATCGCCGCGCAGCTGTTCTCGGTCAGCAGGCTCACCCCGACCTGGGCCCGCAGGTTCGCCGGCACCTCGTCGGCCGGGCCGGTGCACCGGTACGTGCCCTCGGTCTTGCGGCGCACCACCAGCGAGTTCTCGAAACGGCAGGTGGCGCCCTCGCCGGCCTGCTCGGTCGGCACCCACAGGGACGGCGTGCGCAGCGCGTCGGCGATCAGCGGCGTCGTGTCGGGCAGGCCGGACACCCCGGGCGTCGCGCCGCCGCCGGCCGGTGGGCGCATCGACAGGGCCAGCAGCACCGCCCCGACGACCACCGCGACGAGCAGGATCGCGACGCCGGCGGGCAGCGCCCAGCGGCGGCCGGTCCGCCGCGGTGGCCCGGCCGTCGCGAGGGCGGTCGCGGTCGCCTCCGAGATCGGCACCGTGATGATCGAGTTCTCGTCGTACCCGACCAGGCCCGGCGGGATGGCCAGCACCGGGCCCGGCACCGTCGCCGTGGCCGGCGCCGCGGCCACCCCGGTCACCGCCTGCGCCTCCACGGCCGCCGCCTTGAGGTCGGGCTGGTCGGCGAAGGCGGCGGCGGTGGCGGCCGGCCGCTCCCCCGAGGAGACCAGCAGGTCGAGCAGTTCCCGTGCGGTCGGCCGGTTCGCCGGGTCCTTCTCCAGCGCGTGCGCGATCAGGTCACGCAGCGGGCCGCTCAGGCCGTCCAGGCGGGGCGGCTGGGTCAGGATGCGGGCCGCGGTGGCCGGCGGCGAGTCGGCGTGGAACGGCGTCCTGCCGGTGCCCGCGTACGCCACCACGCTGCCCCACGCGAACACGTCCGCGGCCGGCGTCACCGGCGCCTCGCCCTCGGTGCTGAAGCGTTCCGGCGCCATGTACGCCACCGTGCCCACCATCTGGTCGGTCCGCGTGTTGGCGCTCGTCGCCTCCATGGCCCGGGCGATCCCGAAGTCGATCACCTTGGGGCTGCCCGGCGCGAGCAGCACGTTGCGCGGTTTGAGGTCGCGGTGGATCACCCCGGCGCCGTGGATCGCGGTCAGCGCGGTGGCCACACCGATCGCCACGCCGTGCAGGTTGGCGCTCGTCAGCGGCCCCCGGTCCTCGACCACCTCGGCCAGGGTGGGCCCGTCGACGTATTCGACCACCAGGTAGGGGTGCTCGTGGTCCGGGTCGGCGTCGAGCACCTCGGCCGTGCAGAACGGCGGCACCTGCCGGGCCCGGTTCACCTCGCTGCGGAACCGGCGGCGGAACTCGTCGTCGTGCGCCAGGTCGGCGCGCACCATCTTGACCGCGACGAGCACCCCGGCCGCGGTGCGCGCCAGGTAGACCGTGCCCATGCCGCCCTCGCCGAGCCGGCCCACCAGCTCGTAGTCGCCGAGGCTGCGCGGGTCGCGCGGGCGCAGCGGCTGCGTCCGCTCCCCCGGTAAAGTCCCATCGACCATTGTTATTGCCCCCCGACCGCCGCCACGGCCTTTCTCGCTCGCCGGTGGCACTGTATCGGGCGGGGTCTCTCCACTGCGTCCCGGAGGGCGTTCTCAGGGTCGGGTCCGGGCGTCTCCGGATGGTCGCGGCACCCCCGTCGGCGCACGATTGACACATCAGCCGCTATCGGAAAGCGAGACCCACCATGAACGCCGTGCACGACTCGATGGCCCGCCAGGGCCTGGTCCGCCCGCAGGACGGCCGGATGATCGCCGGTGTCTGCGCGGGGCTGGCCCGCCGGTTCGGCCTCGACCCGTGGATCGCCCGCCTGCTGTTCGTGCTGATCCTCTTCGTGGTTCCGGGCAGCCAGATCCTGATCTACCCGGTGCTCTGGTTCGTGATGCCGGCCGAGAAGCCGGCCTGGGCGCCCACGGCCACCCCGCCCGCCTCCTACTGATCCACCGCCCGGCCGCGCCGCACGACGGCGGCGCGGTCAGGCCGTCAGCTCACGGACCTTCGTGGTGAGCTGCAGGTCGTCCAGGTACCCGCGGTGCACGACGGTGCCGCCCGCGTCGACGAAGACGTACCAGCTCTGCTGCGCGATCCCGAACCGTTGCCAGACCTTGCCGGCCGGGTCGCTGAGGTGCGGCACCGCGCCCACCCCCATCTCGCTCACGAACTCGCGCATCGCCTCCACCGTGCCCAGCCCGCCGACGCCGAGGATGCCGAGCCGGTCGCCGTACTCCTCGTGCAGGTCGGCGACCGACTGGGCCTCGCTCGCGCAGGTCGCGCACCAGGGCGCCCAGAACCAGAGCAGCGCCGGGCGTCCGGCGAGCGCGGCCGCGTCGTAGTCGGCGCCGTCCAGCGTGCTCCCGGTGAAGGTGAGCGCGACGGGCACGCCGGGTGCGGCCGGCGGCGCGGCACCGGCCGGCGCGGGGGACGCGGTCTTGGCGGTGGCGCAGCCCGCCGCCGCGACAGCTGTCGCGATCAGCAGGCTCACCAGCAGCCGGGGTACGCGCACGGCGTGCTCTCCCGTCGATAGTCCGGCCGGTTCACACCGGCCTATTTGGCGACCGTCGGCTCCGTCAGACGCAGCGCGAGCGCCGGGCAGACGTTCACCGCCTTGCGGGCGCCCTCCTCCAGCCACGGCGGCAACGGCGTCTGCGGGAACGCCGGGAAGCCGTTGTGGTCCAACCGGATGATCTCCGGGGCGACCGCCGAGCAGAGCCCGTGCCCGTCGCAGCGTGACCAGTCCAGGGCCAGCTTCCGGGCGCCCTTCTCCGCGGTGTAGGGCAGCGGGAGGATGCCGCGGACCTGCTTGCCGCAGCCCTCGCCGTTGGCGTGCGCCCGCACGTCCTCCGCGAAGACCTCCAGTGCGGAGAGCGCGAACCGCGACGTGCCGTCCGGGTGGCTGCACGCGCCGCGGCCCTTGACCAGGCCGGCCGCCTGCCGCACGTTCTCCACGGCGTTGCCGCCGAGCGACACCAGGGTGACCGCCCGGGCCAGGTCGGGCAGGCCGATCCGGCACGGGCCGCACTGACCGGCCGACTCACCGGCCAGATATTGCACGACCTGGGCGACCTCGCCGAGCGGGCAGGTCTTGGAGCCGATCGGGATCAGCATGCCGGCGCCGAGGGTGCCGCCGACCTTGGCGAAACCCTTACGGGAGATGGTCACGGTCCGGGCCTGCTCGGCAGTGATCCACTTGCCGTGGTACCCGCCGACCAGGAGACCGGGCCCGAGGTCGGCGCCGCACATCTCCAGGACCTCCATCAGCGGGGTCCCGCTGGGCGCCTCCACGACCGCCGGCGCGGTGGCCGACCCGCCGACGGTGAGCATGACCGTGCCGGGCTCCTCGGGGATGCCCACCGAGTTGTACTCCCACGGCCCGATCCGGGCCGCGATCGCCAGCTGCGAGTAGGTCTCCGCGTTGGAGAGCAGCGTGGGCAGGCCCATCACGCCGTTGTCGCTGGACCGGACCTTGCGGCCGGGCGGGATGTGCGCCTCGCCGTTGATGCCGCGGACCAGCGCGCCACCCTCACCGGAGATGAACCGGTGCGGCACCGTGACGATCCGGGTCGGGCACGGCATCTTGCGCTCGGCGAGCGCCGCGGTGATCGAGCTCTGGCCGACACCGTCGTCGGCGATGCCGATCACGATCTCCTCGGCGTCCAGGGCGGCGGCGGCCAGCGCCGCGCCGTCCAGGATGAGGTGCGGGTTGCGGGTCAGCACGGCCTTGTCCTTCCAGGACGGCGGCTCACCCTCGGTCGCGTTCACCACGATCACCGGCGGCAGGTCCTGCCGGCGGCACGAGTCGATCACCGCGCGCACCTTGCGGGCGAACGGGAAACCCGCACCGCCGCGGCCACGCAGCTCGATCCGGTCGGCGAGGCCGACCAGCTCACCCGAGGAGAGCGCGGCGAACCCGCCGTGCACCTCCTGATGTGCGACCAGGTCGAGACGGCCGTACTCGTCGAACCCCGCGGTGATGCGCGGCGTTCCGATGGCCGTGACCGGTGGAACCTGTGCGGTACTCAATTCGCTTCCCTGACGTCACCACGAAGCTGGGAGAAATAGGTGTCGTCCTCGTCGCGGCCGGCCCGGGCCCGGCGGCCGCCACGGGTCTCCGGTTCCGGTGCGGCAGCCCGGCGTGACCGGCGGGACGCCATGTCGACGAGGGTCGGTGAGTCGTCCGGCTCGCCCCACTGGCCGTCCGCGAGGTCGACGAACTGGCTGCGGCTGTGCCGGCCGTCGGCACGCTCGCGGCGGCGGGGCGGCTCCTCCTCGGCGTACCGGGCGGGGCGGTCGTCCTCGTATCGGGCCGGGCGGTCGTCCTCGTACCGGGCGGCACGCGGCGGCGGCACCTCGTCGTAGTCGTCGTCCCGGCGGCGGCGCGGGCGGTCCTCGTACTCGGGCTCGACCCGGCGGGCCCGCAGCGGCACCTCGCCGTCGGCGTAGCGGCGCATCCGGGCGCCGGTGTCCTCGAGCTCATCGCGGCGCATCCGCGTGCCCGTCGCCGCCGGGTCGTCGCGGCGCATCCGGGTACCTGTCGTCTCGAGCTCGTCCCGGCGCATCCGGGTGCCGGTCGTCTCGAGCTCGTCCCGGCGCATCCGCGTGCCCGTCGCCTCCAGGTCGTCGCGGCGCATCCGCGTGCCCGTCGCCTCCAGGTCGTCCCGGCGCATCCGGGTACCGGTTCCCTCCAGGTCGCGGCGGTCGCGTGGTGCGGGCTCGTCGTCCTCGTAGCGGCGGCCGCGGCGCGGGCCGGCGTCGTAGATCTCCTGGGCCCGGCCGCCCCGGGAGCGCGGGGCGGGCTCCTCGTCGTACACGTACCGCTCGTCCTCGATGTCGCGCCGCGAGATGGCCCGGGTGGCCGTGTCGTAGCGCTCGTCGTCCTCGACCGCCCGGCGCTGCCGGGGCGCGGGGGCCTCCAGCTCGGGGCGGCGGCCGCGCGGCGGCGGGTAGTCCGCCTCGGCCGTCATCGGCGCCGGGCTGACCGGAACGGCCATCGGGGCGGGGCTGACGGGAGCGGCCATCGGCGCGGTCATCGGCGCGGTCATCGGCGCGGGCTCGGCCGGGCGGACCGGCGGGGCAGCCGGCACCCAGGCAGCCGTGTTCGCGGCCGGACCGGCGGGAGCGAGCAGATCCACCGCGGGCTCACCGCGGCGGCCGGGACGCCGCTTCGGTGCCGGCGAGCCGGTGGGCACCAGCTGGCCGACCGGCTTGATGCCGGTTCCCGCCGCGGACGAGAAGTCCTTCCGGCGGTTCAGGCTGACCGTCAGGCGTACGGCCAGGCCGACGAGCACGCCGAGCACGCACACGACGTAGCTGACGATGACCCAGGTGGGCGCGGGCCGGCCGGCGGCGAGGCCGTGGAGCAGCGCGATCGGCCACATCAGGTACGAGATCGCGTGGATGCCCCGCCACATCCACGGCTTGCCACGGCCGATGAAGCGGGACCGTGCGATACCGGTCCACATGACCAGCACCATGATCCACCCGGAGATGGTGCCGAGGCCGACGTAGAGGGTGTTGTACCCGGGCGCCAGGAACGGCACGGCGATGTCGATGAGCCGGATGTAGTCGGCGGTGTACTTGGTCCAGACGTGCACGCCGAGGGCGCTCACCGCGATCAGGCCGGTGGTCCGGTGCACGGACTGGAGCAGGACCCGCTGGCGGATGCTGAGCACCAGCCGGTCCGTCGCCACCAGGCCGACCATGATCGTGATCGAGAGCGACACCAGGCTGATGACGCCCATGTAGAACTCGGCGTAGATGAAGAAGTAGTAGTAGCCGACCTTGCCGGGCGTGGTCATCATGGCGACGGCCCAGAGGGCGGCCAGGACGCTGACGACGAGCAAGAGGACGGCGGACTTCGAGACCGGCCGGGTCCCGGTGGATCCGACATCGACCGTCACCCGATTGGCGGCGCGCTGGTTGTTCTTCGACCGGGCCATTGACTCCTCGTTCTCCTTGGTGCGGCCACGTCCCGTGGGCGGTGGGACGCCGGCGTCCGTGGGGGACGCCCCGCGCTCAAGCTCTGCCGGACCCGTTCCGCCGCTCCGCTATCCCCTGCCGAGCGCCGGTCCGTGTCCTCCCCGGATTACGTGGTGGGCCGCGCTTCGGATGAACAGCGTCGAAATTTTTTGCGTAGCCGGTCAGCTACCGTTCGCACATGCGCGTTGAGCTGCCGAAACGGCGATCAGGTTGCTTCCGTAAGGAAGAATTAAAGCTTTCCCGCGTGGTGACGCAGGACACCCTCTGAACCATTCCGGGCGCGACGGCGAACTTAGTAGTGCAGGCGAAGCACGCGAGGTGCCTGGGAAGGGGGACCGCCATGCGACATCTCATCACCCTGGCCGGCGCACTGCTCGCCGGCGCCGTGCTGAGCACCATGATCGAGGCGCCGGCCACGGCCGACGTGCCGGGATTCGCCGTGCGGGTGACGGGGCCGGAGGAGTTCGCCGCCGGCCGCTCGGCACCGGACGTGACAGCCGTGGTGACCTCGGAGAGCCGCCGGTGCCGCAAGGTGCGCTGGGCGCTGCTGGTGCACTCCGAGCTACCGGCCGATCAGCTCCGCGTGGTCCGGGTCGAACAGGACGGCGTCTTCGGCACGAGCACCAGCACCGAGGGCATCACCACGACCGTCCTGGACGACGCGCCGGACCCGGGGACGCTGTGCCGCGGGCGTACCGTCACCGGTCGCTGGCAGATCGCCTTCACCGGCCCCGATGCGGGTCCGGTGCGGTTCGAGGCGCGGGCCTTCGACGCGCAGGGCACGCTGCTCACCGCCGGTGGGCTGACCACCCGGGTCGGCGGCGACCCCGAGTCGCCCCCGTCGCCGTCGCCGTCCGCGTCGTCCGCCGACGCGTCGCCGTCGCCCTCGGCGGAGGATGCCGGGGAGGACGCCGCCGGCGGACCGGTGGCCCCCGCGGATCGGGACGAGGAGCCGGCGGAGGCGCAGGAGACCGCACTGGTCTCGGAGGACTCGTTCCTGCTCGGTCCCGGCCTGATCGTCGGCGGCATCCTGGTCTTCCTCGGCATCCTGCTGCTGCTGCGCATCCGGGCCCGGTCGCGCGCCGCACGGGAACGGGCCCAGCAGTTGCCGACCGGTTTCTACACGATGCCCGGATCACCCCGGTAGGTGGCGTTCCTGCGGGTGATTTCCCGACTCGACGAGCCGCTCCCGCCCGGCGGCCCGTTACCGTGAGGGCCCAGCGTCACCGTCCAACGCCGGAGGGCCTCGTGACCAGACGCCAGGTACGGTTCATCGGGGCGTTCGGCGCCCTCGCACTCACCGCCGTCGCGGTGCCGGCCGGCGTCTCGTTCGCCGGGACGGACCGCACGCCCGCCGCGTCGTCGCGGCCGGCCACCACCCAGGCGGAGAGTTTCCTCGGCGGCGAACCGGTGGTGCCGCCGGAACTGGCGCCACCCGCCGGCCACGTCGTGCACGCGGTGCTCAAGGCGCGCGGTGTCCAGGTCTACGGCTGCACCACCGGCGCCTGGACCCTGATCGAGCCGGCGGCCTCGCTGACCGGTGTGCAGAACCGCCCCGCCAAACGTGTGACAGTCCTGCACTTCCGCGGTCCCAGCTGGCAGTCCGACCAGGACGGTTCCCTGGTCGAGGGCGACGGGACGACTGCGGTCCGGGCGCCGTCCGCCCACCCGGCGAGCATCCCGCAGCTGCGCATCACCGCGAAACTCACCCGGGGCCCCGGCCTGCTCGGCAACATCACCTACATCCAGCGGCTGGACACCGTGGGCGGCGTCGCCCCGGCCGGCGCCTGCAGCGGCAGCGCCACCACCGCGGTGTCCTACCGGGCGGTCTACCGCTTCTTCGTGGCGAAGAGCTAGCGTCGCCGGGGTCAGGGGCTCGCGCCGGCCCCGGTGAGGCGGTGATCGACCCGGGCGGGCACGGTCACTTACATCGTCCGCGGGACGAGCCCGTCGCGCCCTCAGCAGATCCCGTCCGCCCAGTAGGGGAAGTTGATCTGCTAGCGCTACGAAATCGCTGTGATCAAGGGGTCAGAACCGCGATTTCGCACCGCCAGCAGATCAACACGAACCTCGACAGCGCCAGGTCGACCTCGGACTCCTGGTCGGCGAGCGCTCACCGACGTGGCGGACACGAAGCGACCGGCCGGCGCCCGAGAAGCGCCGGCCGGTCGCCGGATGGGAATCGTGGCTTCTTACAGTGCCGGGTAGGCGTTCGCCATCAGCTGAGCGAACTGCGCCGGGAACCAGGCACCCGAGATCGGGGCTCCGTCCAGCGCGCCGGACAGGCTGTTGCCGTTACGGGCGTTGCCGGTGTAGGTCGGGTCGCACATCCGGTCGAAGCCCTTACCCTCGTCGTTCGGGATCAGCTCGGAGGAGCCGTCCGACTCACCCGGGGGCTTGACCCAGACGTAGGCGTCGATGCCGGGGGCCGGAGCCGCCGTGGGACGCTCGCCGAGGCCGGCACCGGCCTGGTTGCACCAGTTGCCGGCGTGGATCCGGCGATCGATGCGGGACTGGTTGACGTAGGTGTTCACGTCGGTCGAGGTGCTCGCCGCGGTGGGCCGCGCCGAACCGCCCCAGCCGTTGCGGGACGTGTCGATCAGCATGCCGAGGCCCGAGTCGAAGCCGATCGAGACCAGCTTGGTCCGGAAGGCCTGCGCGAAGGTCAGCTCATCGGTGTACATGTTCCAGTCGACCCACTTGGACTGGCGGACGCTCTGCCCGCCGACCGTGGTGGTCGGCTGGACGAACGGCTCGCGCAGCGCCGAGTAGTTCGCGGTGTTCGTGATGAAGCCGTGCACGTTCTTCACGTTCCCGGACGCCCGGGCGGCCTCCAGCATGATGTCGGCGCTAGGGCCGAAGTTGGAGTCCCAGCCGATCCAGCCGTGGTGGGCGGCGTCCACGTAGTTGTAGACGTTGCCGAGCGCGCCGAGCTTCTGCAGCGCGTACCCGATGCCCTGGACGTATCCGCCGTTCGCCTTCATCGTGTCGCAGGTCGCCGTGCCGCCGGGCTGGCCGGAAGTGTTCGTGACCAGGTTCGGCAGCGAGTCGATCTCGACGATGTTGATGATCCGCAGGGCGGCGTACTTGGCGTCGCCCTGGATCGCCGCGATCGGGTCGATGTAGTCGGTCTTGTACTTCGGCAGGTCGTTCACGCCGAGCTCACCGTTGGAGGCGAGCGCCGCACAGTCCCGGCCGGGCAGGTTGTAGATCACGAACTGGATGTAGCCGGCACCCTGCTCGAGAGCCTCGTCCAGGTGGTCCCGGACGCCCATCGAACCGTTCGAGCTGCTGCCCGTGGTGCCGTTGATGGCGGCGATCCGGTCGATCCAGACGGCGGTCGGGTTGTTGGAGACCCGGTTGCCACCGGCGACCGACTCGGCCTTGGCCTTCCACTCCGGGTTCACGTAGCCGCGGGCACCGGCGTACGGGTTGTCGACCTTGGTGCCCGGCTGCGGGTTCGACGGCGACGTGGACGGCGAGGTCGACGGGCTGCTGGACGGCGAGGTCGAGGGCGACGTCGACGGGCTGCTCGACGGGCTGGTCGGCACGTTTCCGGTGCAGACCGTGCCGTTCAGCGTGAAGGTGGTCGGCGCCGCGTTCGTACCCGAGTAGTTGGCGTTGAAGCCGAAGTTGGCGGTGCCGTTGGTCGGCAGCGAGGCCGCCCACGACGGCCCGGCGGCGGTGACGTTCGCCCCGGACTGGTTGATCGTCGCGCTCCAGCCCTGGGTGATCTGCTGGTTGCCGGCGAAGGCCCAGGTCAGGTTCCAGCCGCCGCTGATCGGGTCGCCCAGGTTGGTGACGGTGACGTTGCCGGTGAACCCGGTGCTCCACTGGTTCACCGAGTAGTTGACGCGACAACCGGCCGCGGCGCTGGCGCTGTTCGCCACGGCGACGGCACCGGCGCCGGCCACGATGCTCACGGCTGCCGCAGCCGTGAGTGCGCGGACACGGGTGGGGATGGGTCTCATGAAGACTCCTCGAGACTTCGGGCGGCGCGGGAGCGCGCCAGGGAACGGCGACCAACACATCGGTGGGGATCGTTGGCCGATGTGGACAGCATTACATGGGAGCGCTCCCAGCGCAATGATCCGGAAACAGTGCCGCAACGGGTGGTTCACCGCAGGTTTTGCGACTCCTGGGCCCCCGGGATCGACGACCGGGCGGTCGGTGATCGGCGCGCGAGCGGCCGGTGATCGGCGCGCGAGCGGCCGATGGTCGGCGCCGGACCGGCGGGTGGTCCAGCGCGGGACCGGCCGTGGTCCGGCGGGTGGTTCAGGACTCCGCGGACTGCCGCTCCGGCGCCCGCACCGCGGCCAGCACGCCGGCCAGCCCGAGGTCGGCGGCGCTGCTCAGCAACAGGTCCGCGTGGGCGTACCGGTCCGGCGCGGTGAACGGGTTCGGGATCGCCACGCAGCGCAACCCGGCGGCCTGAGCGGCCGTGACGCCGTGCGGGCTGTCCTCGAACGCGACAGCGTCGGCCCCGCGCAACCCGAGACGTTCCAGCGCGAGGTGGTAGACGGCCGGGTCGGGCTTGTGCGCGGCCACCTCGTCACCGCAGGCGAGCACCTCGAAGCGGCCGAGATCGCCGGTACGCGCCAGGTTGCCGGCCACCCACTCCCGGGCCGAACTGCTCGCCACCGCCAGCCGCAGGCCCCGCCGCTCCGCCTCGTCCAGCCACGCCGGCATCCCCGCCGTCAGCCCCAGACCGGCATGCACAACCTCCCGGTACGCGGTCCGCCGCGCATGACTCTCCAGCCGGTCGAAGCCCGGACCGGCAGCGCGCGCCAGCGCCGCGTACCGCTGCTCGCTCATGTCCCCGCCGTGCTCCGCGAAGAACCCGGTCTCGTCCAGTTCCAGGCCGTGCCGGCGCCATTCGTGGCGCCAGCTGTCGATCAACGTGGTCTCGGTGTCCATGAGCAGGCCGTCGAAGTCGAAGATCAGAGCACGGAACGCCACAGCACGAATTATGACCGCTCCCCAAATGCGACCTCCGGCACCGCTCCCGCGACTCAACCCGGGCGCCCGGATGCCGACCCTAGGACCATGACCGTGGGCAGCTCGATGCACACAGCCGGACTCCAGGTGGAGCTCTCCGGCGGGCCGGCCGTGACACCCGACCGGCAGGGCCTCCTGCTGGCCGAACTGGTGGCCTTCATGACCAAGGACACGCCCTCGGTCCAGCACGTGCTCGACCTCACCGCACCCCACCTGCGGGACGTCGCCGGGCTGACCGCCGCCACCGTCTACGAGCTGGACTCGGAGTCCGGCATGATGACGGCGACCGCGCAGTACGGCGAGCCCGGCCGGCGCGACCAGATGGTCGCCGGCAAGGTGTTCCGCACCCCCGCCGGCGGCAAGCCGGTGGTCAGCGGCGAGCAGATGGCGATCCGGCTGCGGATCGGCGGGCAGACCGTCGGCGTCCTGCTGCTCACCGGCAGCGCCCTGGCCGGCCTGCTCCCGGAGACCATCTCCACGATGGCGCTGCACTTCGCGACCACCCTGCAGGGCCTGGCCGCCGAGAAGCAGCGGCAGTTCGTCGCGCACAGCACCTCGACCATCCGGCAGCTGTTCGAACAGGGCATGACCGCCGGCAGCGTGGAAACCGCCGCCGAACTGCTGGCCCGCTCCTGCGCGACCGCGTTCCGCACCGAGATCGCCGGGATGCACCTGATCGACAACGACGGCCGGATCCGGCACGTGCACGGCGTCGGCTTCCCGGAGGAGGCCCGGCGTGACGTGGTCGGCAACCTGATCGGCGAACCGGCCACCGGTTCACCGATCTGGCGGGCGGTCGCCGGGTCCGGCGAGCCGATGCTGGTCGGCGACGCCGCCGCCACGAAGGCGCGGGCCGGCGGTTTCGTCCAGTCGCTCGGTATCAAGTCGTTCATCGCGATCCCGCTGACGTCGGGTTCCGGGACGGTCGGCATCGTGGTCTGCGGCGACACCGGCGGCGTCCGCGAGTGGAGTTCCCGGGACCGTGTGCTGGCCGAGCAGATCGCGGTCGAAGGCGCCCTGATCATTGACAGCGCCCGGATGCGGGAGGCCTCGCAGCAGCACATGGACGAGCTGACCCGGCAGGCCTTCCACGACTCCCTGACCGGCCTGCCCAACCGCAAGCACCTGCTGGACCGGGCCGAGCAGGCGGTGGAGATCGGGTACGCGACCGGCACCCGCCTCGCTCTCCTGCTGCTCGACCTGAACGGCTTCAAGCAGGTCAACGACACCGTCGGGCACCACGCCGGTGACGTCCTCCTGCAACTCGTCGCGAAGCGCCTCCAGGGCACCGTGCGCCGCCCCGACCTGGTCGCCCGCCTGGGCGGCGACGAGTTCGCGGTGCTGCTCACCGGCGACCCGGACGAGCACGCCGCCGTCGCGGCGGGCACGCGCATCTGCGACCGGCTCCGCGAGCCGTTCGACATCGAGGGCCAGACGGTACGCATCGGCGCCAGCATCGGCGTCTCCATGTTCCCGTCCAACGCCATCGACTTCGGCACGATGATGCGCAACGCCGACGCCGCCATGTACGAGGCCAAGCGCAACGGCGGCGGCGTCCGCGTGGCCTACTGACGCGCCGACGGCTGCTTCCGGCGCCCGGTCCGGGCATGGGCGGGGCGGCAACACGGGTTCGGGAGATCGGATAAATACCGCAAAGCTGATAGTTTCGGGCGGCCTACGTTGTTCGGGAAGGACTTCGCCATGCTCGGAACGTCCCTGCTTGCGGCCGTTGCCGTGCTCGCCGCCGGAACCGCCGGAACCACCGGAACAACCGGAGCGGGCGGAGCGCTGGGAGCGCCCGGAACGGCCGGGGTGCCTGGCGTGCCGGCGGGGCAGGTGCAGCGCGGGCCGACCACCGAGATGGTGTTCGCGGTGTCGCCGGACGAGGTGCGGCAGGGTTCCCGGATCACGCTGAGCGGGAAGGCCGGCTGGGGTGACACCGGCAACGCCGCGCCGGTGGACCTCTACTTCCGTAAGACCGAGAAGGATCGGTGGGCGCGGATCGGCCGGGTGGCCGCCGACGACGCCGGGCGGTTCCGGACCACGATGATCGCGCGCACGTCCGGCGATTATGAGGCGGTCTACCGCGGGATCAAGAAGAACGGGCGGGGCTCGGCCTACATGACCGACTATCTGGCGGTCTTCACGACGCGTACGGTCGACCGCCTCGTCTACACCTGGCAGGGCACCCAGCTCCAGTGCCACCCGGTGTGCCGCGCGCAGAGCCCGGAGCTGACCCTCGGCCGCGGCCCGGTGCACGTCAGCTTCCGGCGGGACTGCGGCCGGACCCGGTCCGGTGGCAGCCTCGGGTTCGGCGCGGACCCGTGGAACAGGCACGCGGCCGGCGACCCGGGGTGGCGGGACTTCCCGGACGGCGCCGGACCCACCGCGTTCACCCTGGCCCCGCCGAAGCCGGCCGGCCACTTCTATCTGACCTGGTCAAGTGTCCAGCGGGAGCGCGGCCAGGCCACGGTCTGCGATCTGGGCTACACCGTCACGCAGACCGCGACCGAGGTCGCGTACGTCTGAGAATGATCGGCCCAAGACGGAATGATCAACCAACGAGCCTGATCAGACAAACGCACCGTGACCGGTCACCGCGCGCCCGACGATCAGGGAGTTGATCTCGCGGGTGCCCTCGTACGAGTAGAGCGCCTCGGCGTCCGCGACGAACCGCCCGATGTCGTAGTCCAGGACGATGCCGTTGCCGGCGAGCAGTTCCCGCGCCCAGCCGACGACCTCGCGCATCCGGGTCGTGCAGTACGCCTTCGCGAGCGCCGAGTGCTCGTCCTGGTAGACGCCGCCGTCCTGCAGCTGGGCGAGCCGCACGCACATGCCGAGGGACGCGGTCACGTTGCCGACCATCCGGACCAGCAGGTCCTGCACGAGCTGGAACTTGGCGATGGGGCGGCCGAACTGTTCCCGCTCCTTGGCGTAGGCGAGCGCGATCTCGTAGGCGGCGAGCATCACGCCGACCGCCTGCCACGCGACGCCGGCCCGGGTCTCGCGCAGCACCTTGGCGGTGTCCTTGAACGAGTTGGCGCGCTGGAGCCGGTCGGCTTCGCTCACCCGCACGTCGGACAGGGTGATGTCGGCGTTCTGCACGATCCGGAGCGCGATCTTGTTCTCGATCTTGGTGGCGGTGAACCCGGGGGCGTCACCGGGCACGACGAAGCCCTTGACCTGCCCGTCGGCCTCGTCGCGGGCCCAGACGACGACCAGGTCGGCGAACGTGGCGTTGCCGATCCACCGCTTGGCGCCGTTCAGGATCCACGTGTCGCCGTCGCGGCGGGCGGTCGTTCGCAGGCCGGCGGCCACGTCCGACCCGCCGGTCGGCTCGGTCAGCGCGAACGCCCCGATCTTGTCGAAAGCGGTCATCGCCGGCAGCCAGCGTTCCTGCTGCTCCGGGGAGCCGCAGGTCTGGATGCTGCCCATGGCGAGTCCCGCGTGCACGCCGTAGAACGTCGCCATCGACGCGTCCGCGTGCCCCATCTCCAGGGCGAGCCATCCGTTGAGCAGCGACGACCGTTCCACGCCGGCCAGACCCAGCCCGGCGAACCGTTTGATCAGGTGGGTCGGGAACTCGGCCCGCGCCCAGTACTCGTTGGCGATGGGGGTCACCTCGGCGCTCAGGAAGTCGCGGACGCGCTGGACGATCGCGGACTCCTCCTCCGACAGCAGACCCTGAAAGGCGTAAAGATCTCCGGCAAGCATGTTCGGTTCGTACCCCCGTGACGCCCCACCTAGACTTCGGTCCCATGCTCACCATGCAGGACGCACTGGCCCGGTTGACCGCGTATTGGACAGATCAGGGTGCCCTGGTCGTCCAGCCGATGAACACCGAGGTCGGTGCCGGCACGCTGAACCCGGCCACGTTCCTGCGCGTGCTGGGTCCGGAGCCGTGGAAAGTCGTCTATGTCGAACCGTCGGTGCGCCCGGACGACTCCCGCTACGGCGAGAACCCGAACCGGCTGCAGACGCACACCCAGCTCCAGGTGATCCTCAAGCCCGACCCCGGCAACCCGCAGGAGCTCTACCTGGGCAGCCTGCGGGCGCTCGGCATCGACGTGGCCGCGCATGACGTGCGGTTCGTCGAGGACAACTGGGCCTCCCCCGCGCTCGGCGCCTGGGGTCTGGGCTGGGAGGTCTGGCTGGACGGCCTGGAGATCACCCAGTTCACCTACTTCCAGCAGGCCGGCGGGCTCAACCTCGACCCGGTCAGCGTCGAGATCACCTACGGCGTCGAGCGCATCATCATGGCACTGCAGGAGAAGACCCACTTCAAGGAGATCGCGTACGCGCCCGGCGTCAGCTACGGCGAGGTGTTCGGCCAATCCGAGTACGAGATGTCGCGCTACTACCTCGACGACGCCGACGTCGAGGCCAACCGCCGGCTGCTCGACCTCTACGCCGCCGAGGCCCAGCGGATGATCGACGCGGGCCTGCCGGTCCCGGCACACAGCTTCGTGCTGAAGTGCTCGCAGGCGTTCAACGTCCTCGACGCGCGCGGCGCCGTCTCCACCGCCGACCGGGCCACCGAGTTCGCCCGGATGCGCCGCCTCGCCGGTGAGGTCGCCAAGCTCTGGGTCACCCGCCGCGAGGAACTCGGCCTGCCGCTGGGCACCACCCCGGCCCGGGAGGCCGCACGCCCGGCGGCCACCACGCAGACCGGCGACGGCGTACGCACCCTGGTCTTCGAGATCGGCTCCGAGGAACTGCCGCCGGGTGAGCTGCGCTCGGCCCGCGCCCAGTTGCTGCGCCTGGTCACCGAGGGGCTGGCCGGCACCCGGCTGGCGCACGGCGAGATCCGGGTCTACGGCACGCCGCGCCGGCTCATCGCCGTCGTGCAGGCGGTCGGTGCCCGCGAGGACGATCACGTGCGCCTGGTGAAGGGACCGAAGACCCCGAACGCGTACGCGGCCGACGGCACGCCCACCAAGGCGCTCGAGGGCTTCGTCCGCGGCCAGGGCGTCACGCTCGCCGATGTGACCACGCGGGAGATCGGCGGCGTACCGCACGTCGTGGTCGAGAAGCACGAGGCCGGACGCGCCGCGCCGGCCGTGCTCGCGACCGTGCTCGCGCAGGTGGTGACGGGTCTGCGGGCCGCCAAGAACATGCGCTGGAACGACCCGAAGCTGTCGTTCAGCCGGCCGATCCGCTGGCTGACGGCGCTCTGGGGCGACGACGTGGTGCCGGTGACCGTCTCCACCCTGGCCGCCGGCCGCGAGACCCGGCTGCTGCGCACCGCCGCCGAACCGGTGATCGCGATCGAGTCCGCCGAGACCTTTGTGGAGACCCTCGGGGTGAACGGGATCGTCGCCGACCACGAGGACCGCCGTGAACTGATCGTCGTCGGCGCGCAGGACCTGGTCTACCCGGACGGCCGGATCGACGTGCGCGGCGAGGCGGCCCTGATCGACCAGGTCACCGACCTGGTGGAGCAGCCGTTGCCGCTGCTGGGGACGTTCGACGAGGCGTACCTCGACCTGCCCGCCGCCGTGCTCACCACCGTGATGCGCAAGCATCAGCGCTACCTGCCGGTCCGGGACGCGGACGGCGCCCTGCTGCCGATGTTCGTGACCGTGGCGAACGGGCCGGTCGACGTCGAGCTGGTCCGCGCCGGCAACGAGGCGGTGCTGCGTGCCCGGTACGAGGACGCCGCGTTCTTCTACCGCGCCGACCGGGAGACGCCGCTCGACCGGATGCGCGCGAAGCTGTCCCGGCTCACGTTCACCGATCGGCTGGGTTCGATGGCCGACCGGGCGGACCGGATCGCGGCGCTGGCCCGGCGGCTCGCCGGCGGGCTCGGCATCGACACACCGGCGCTGCGCCGGGCGGCGGAGCTGGTCAAGTTCGACCTCGGTTCGCAACTGGTCACCGAGATGACCAGCCTGGCCGGTGTGATGGCCCGCGACTACGCCCTGCACGCCGGCGAGGACCGGGCGGTGGCACAGGCGGTGTACGAGGCCGAGCTGCCCCGTAACACCGCTGACGAACTGCCCCGTACCGTGACCGGCGCCCTGCTCTCGGTGGCCGACCGCCTCGACGTGATCGCCGGCCTGGCCGCCACCGTGGGCCTGCCCACCGGCAGCAGCGACCCGTTCGCGGTGCGCCGCGCCGTCCTCGGCCTGCTCGCCGTGCACCGCGCCACGCCCGCCCTCGCCGGCCTGGACCTGGTCGAGGCCCTGCGGCTGGCCGCCGAGGCCCAGCCCGTGCCGGTCACGCCGGAGACCTTGGACGCCTGTGCCGACTTCCTGGCGAAGCGCCTCGAGCAGGCACTCACCGAGGAGGGCAAGCCGGTCGACCGGGTGCGGGCAGTGCTGCCGCACTTCGCCAGCCCGGCCGCCGCCGACACGCTGCTGGCCCAGTTGGGCGAGCTCGTCGGCGACCCGGACTTCGCGGCCGTGGCCGCCGCCGTGCAGCGGGCCCGGCGGATCGTGCCGGACGGCACCGCCGCGTCCTACGACGCGGCGGCCCTGACCGAACCGGCGGAGCTGGCCCTGCACACGGCGGTGTCGGGCGTCTCCACCACCGGGTTCGACGACCTGACCGGGTTCGTGGCCGCCACCCGTGACCTGGTCAAGCCGCTGAACACCTTCTTCGACGAGGTCTTTGTGATGGCCGACGACCCGGACCTGCGGGCCGCCCGGCTGGGCCTGCTGGCGACGGTCCGCGACCTCGGCGCCGGCCTGCTCGACTGGCCGCACCTGCGGCTGTAGATCCCGGACCAGCGCGCCGGCACGCCCCGGGTGACCGGACGGGTGTGCCGGCCCGCCCGGGGTGTGTTCGCGTGGGCGCCACGGTTTCTTCTCCTGCGCGACGGATGGGGGTCGGGTGGCCGACGAATCGGTCACCTGGACTTTCGGCGGACAGTTCGGCGGTGGTCGCCGGACGCCGAATCCGTGGAGGAAACGTGGCAGATCGCCGTCAGGTGCTGCGCATCGGAGCCGCAGCGGCCGCCGCTCCGGCGTTGGCCGGCACCGTCAGCGCACCCGCCTGGGCCGGTTCCGGCCGGAAGGCCACGCCGCTGGTGGTCGGGCACCGCGGCGCCTCCGGCTACCGGCCGGAGCACACGCTCGCGTCCTACGAGCTGGCGGCCCGGATGGGCGCCGACTACATGGAGCCGGACCTGGTCATCACGAAGGACGGCGTGCTGGTGTGCCGGCACGAGCCGGAGATCGGCGGGACGACCGACGTGGCGTCGCGGCCGGAGTTCGCCGGCCGCAAGCGGACCGTCTCGCTGGACGGGGTGAGTGTCACCGGCTGGTTCACCCACGACTTCACGCTCGCCGAGCTGAAGACACTGCGCGCCACCGAGCGGATCCCGGCGATCCGGCAGCAGAACACGCTGTACGACGGCCGGTTCGAGGTGCCGACCTTCCAGGAGGTGCTGGACCTGCGCAAGCGGCTCTCCAAGGAGCTGGACCGCGACCTGGGTGTCTTCCCGGAGACCAAGCACCCGACGTACTTCCAGCGGCTCGGTCTGCCCCTGGAGAAGCCGCTCGTGCGGACCCTGCGCCGCAACGGCCTGGACCGCCGGGGCGCGAAGGTGTTCGTGCAGTCGTTCGAGGCGGCGAACCTGCGGGAGCTGGCCGACGTGCACCGCGTCGAGGTGCCGCTGGTGTTCCTCACCGGCGCGGCGGGCGGGCCGTTCGGCGACCCGCGCAGTTACGCCGACTACCTGACCCCGGTCGGGCTGAAGGAGCTCAACGACTTCGTCGACGGCCTCGGCCCGGAGAAGAGCCAGATCATCCCGCGCAAGGCGGACGGCACGCTCGGCACGCCGACCTCGCTGGTGCGGGACGCGCACCGGGCCGGGCTGAAGGTGATGCCGTACACGTTCCGGGCGGAGAACTCGTTCCTGCCGGCCGAGCTGCGGGTGGGCACCGACCCGTCGGCGTACGGCAAGGCGATCGACGAGCAGATCACGTTCCTGCGCACCGGGATCGACGGGCTGTTCACCGACAACCCGGACGTGGGCGTGCTGGCCCGTACCCTCGTCTGAGATCTGACGCGGCCCGGCGCCCTTCGCGGGGTGCCGGGCCGCCGGGGGTCCTACTTCGCGACGAGGGCCGGTAGGAACCCGGAGAAGTCGAGCTTGTAGCCGAATCCGCTGGCCACGATGAACGTGATGCCGAGCAGCACGCCGACCACCACGACCGCGAAGAGCAGGTAACCGATCGCGGTGCCGACCGGCCGGCGGGTGCCGGGGACGGTGACGCCGCTGTCGCTGACCGTGGCCTCACCGGCGCCCCAGGCGAGCGACCGGATGCCGAGGGCGAAGAGGATCGGCAGGCCGGCGCCGAGCACCAGACCGGCGATCAGGACCTGCCACGCGCCGCTGAGGGCGAATCCCAGGTTGTGCATTGTCGTACGCCTCTCAGTTCGCCACGGCCGGGACGGGCTTCTCCACGACGTCGGTGACGTCGGTGCCCTCCCAGTCGTCGTTGACGTTCGACGAGTCGACGCGGCCGGTGCGCGACCGCATCCACATCGCCACCGACGCGAGCACCAGCAGGGTGAAGACGACGAGCGCGCCGGCCATGCCGCCGATCAGGTCACCGACCCACCACATCACCGCGCCGACCAGGCCGGCCGCGGGCAGCGTGATCAGCCAGGCGGCGACCATCCGGCCGGCGACGGCCCAGCGGACGGTCGCGCCGGGGCGGCCGAGGCCGGAACCGAGCACCGAGCCGGTGGCGACGTGCGTGGTGGAGAGCGCGAAGCCCAGGTGGCTGGAGGCCAGGATGACCGCCGCGGCGCCGGACTGCGCCGCGGTGCCCTGCGGCGGGCTGATGTCGGTCAGGCCCTTGCCGAGGGTCCGGATGATGCGCCACCCACCCAGGTAGGTGCCGAGCGCGATGGCGACGGCGGCGGACACCTTCACCCAGAGCGGGATGTTGGCGGTGTCGCTCCAGTGGCCGCTCGCGATCAGCGCCAGGGTGATCACACCCATCGTCTTCTGCGCGTCGTTGGTGCCGTGCGCCAGGGAGACGAGCGAGGCGCTGCCGATCTGGCCCCAGCGGAAGCCCTTGTCGGTGAAGCGCGCCGCGACGCCTGCCGTGATCTTGAAGATGATCCAGGTGCCGACCGCCGCGACGACGGCCGCGATGACCGGGGAGAGCACCGCGGGCAGCAGCACCTTGCCGACCACGCCGTCCAGCTTCGAGCCGTCACCGTTCCAGTTGACGCCGCCCCAGCCGAGGCCGGCGATCGTCGCGCCGACCAGGCCGCCGAAGAGCGCGTGCGACGAGCTGGAGGGGAGGCCGACCAGCCAGGTCAGCAGGTTCCAGACGATGCCACCGACCAGACCGGCCAGGATGATCAGCAGGAGGGCGCTGCCGCCGTCGGCGAGGAGTTCCGTCTTCGGGGCGCCGCTCTTGTCCTGGATCTTCACGACCGCGTTGGTGACGGTGAGCGCGACCTCGACCGAGAGGAAGGCGCCGACCAGGTTCAGGATGCCGGAGAGCGCGACGGCGGTCTTGGGCCGCAGCGCCTTCGTCGCGATGGAGGTGGCCATCGCGTTCGCGGTGTCATGGAACCCGTTGGTGAAATCGAAGGCCAGGGCCGTGAGGACCACCAGCGCCAAGATCACGGATGTTTCTGTCACGCGGGTGATCGTGACCGAGAAAGACACCCGACGGCCAGAGGGGGAACGGGACATGTACAAGTTTCCGTTCCCGTTTACCTCACGTTTTCCAAAATTCATCGCAGAGTAGTCGGACAGGCGTGTTTCGGTGAAGTCAACGGACGATGAATGAACACTTCCTGATGACCGTTCATCGGATGGTGAAACAGCCGTACGGACGAGAGGGCCGGCCGGGCTGTGACAGCCCGGCCGGCCCTCGTCGGGTCCGGCGAATCGTGATCAGTCGGCCGGGTCCAGTACCACCTGCGCGGAACCGGTCTGCGGCGGCGTGCCGGTGTCGGTGTACGAGGCGACGAAGACCCCGGTGAGCCCCTCGGCCCCGGCGTGCCCGTCGTCCACGAACGTGGTAATCGATCCGGTGCAGCCCGAGGACGTGGAGAGCGGGTGCCCGTGCTCGTCGTGCCCGAGGATGTACGTCACCGTCACCCGCGCGCAGTCCACCGGCGCGTCGTCGGTGACCTGCACCTCGTAGTTCACCGTGTCACCGAACTCGAACGGCTGGCCCTCGACCGGCGTCACGAACGTGACCACCGGAGCCAGGGTGCCGACCGGCAGGATCACCTCGGCCGACGCGGACCGGCCGGTGCTGTCGGTGACCTTCAGGGTCGGCCGGTAGTTGCCGTTGCTGGTGAACGTGTGCGTCGGGTTCGGCTGCCGGGAGTCGACCCGGCCGTCGGCGTCGAAGTCCCACGCGTACCGCAGCGCGTCGCCGTCCGGGTCGGTGGTCCCGGCGCTGGAGAACTGCACGGTGAGCGGTGCCTGGCCGGACCTCGGCGTGGCCGACGCCCGCGGGATCGGCGTCCGGTTGCCCCGCACGTAGTCGATCCGGGCGAGCTGGGCGTCCGGGTTCTCGGCGAAGTAGCCGTCACCGTACTCGAGGACGTAGAGCGCGCCGTCCGGGCCGAACTCCAGGTCCATCGGGTTGTCGAAGACGATCTGCGGCAGCACCGGGTCGATCTGCGTGACCTGGTTGCGGCGGTCCAGGTGGAACGCCTTCACGTAGTCACGCGTCCACTCGGCGAACAGCGGCAGCCCGTCGAACTCGGCCGGCCACTTGAACGGCGACCGGGAACGGCGGTCGTAGTCGTAGGCGGGACCGCCCATCGGCCCGATGCCACCGGTGCCGAGCTCCGGCCACTGGGCGCTGGCGCCGTACGAGTAGATGACCTCGGCCCGCTCGACCGGGGGCAGGTTGCGCAGACCGGTGTTGTTCGGCGATTCGTTGACCGGCGCCGCGCAGTTGAACGGCGCACCGGACACCTTGGTCGCGAAGTCGTAGTCGACGTAAGGCTGATCCGGCGCCACACAGTACGGCCAGCCGTAGTTCGCCGGCTTGTCGATCGCCATCCAGCGGCCCTGACCCGCCGGGCCACGAGCCGGGTTGGCGTTCTGCGCGTCCGGCGAGTAGTCGGCCATGTAGACCACGTCGGTCTGCGGGTCGACGGTGAACCGGAACGGGTTCCGCAGGCCCATCGCGTAGATCTCGGCGCGGGTCTTCGGGGTGCCCGGCCGGAACAGGTTGCCGCGCGGCACCGTGTACTTGCCGTTGTGGCCGACCTTGATCCGCAGCAGCTTGCCACGCAGGTCGTTGGTGTTGGCCGAGGTGCGCTGCGCGTCGAAGACCGGGTTGCGGTTCGGCCGCTCGTCGATCGGCGCGTACCCGTCGGAGAAGAACGGGTTGCTGTCGTCACCGGTGGAGAGCAGCAGGTTGCCCGCCCGGTCGAAGTCGATCTTGCCGCCGACGTGGCAGCACTGGCCGCGGTCGGTCGGCACCTTGAGGATCTGCTGCTCGGTGTTCAGCTTCAGCGTGTTGCCGACCAGCTTGAAGCGGGACAGCAGCAGGTGGCCCTTGAACCGGGCGAAGTCGGCGGCGGTGCCCTCGGCCGGCGCGTCACCCTCGTTGACGCCCGGGGTCGCCGGGTCGTCCTTCGGCGTGTCCAGCGGCGGCGAGTAGTAGACGTACACCCACTTGTTCTGCTCGAAGTTCGGGTCGATCGCGATGCCCTGCACACCCTCCTCGTCGTGCAGGTAGACCGGGATCGTCGCGGCCAGGACGTTGCGCCCGGTGGACGGCTCGTGGATGCGGACCTCACCGCCGCGGGCGGTGTGCAGCACCCGGCGGTCGGGCAGCACGGCGAGCGCGATCGGCTCGCCCGGGAAGTCGTTGAGGGTGACCTTCTGGAAGTCGGTCGGGAACTCGTGCCCGGGGTGCGCGGCGGCCGCGACCGGTGCGACGAGCATGGCTGATCCGGCGATGACCAGCGCTGCGAGACGGTGAAGAATCATCAGAACCGAAGCCCCTCCAGGTACGCGTATCCGCGCTGTGCGGTGACGAGCGCGTCGGCCGGCGTGCGCGGGGGCGATCCGGCGTCGTCGCGCTCGACGATGTACTCGACGAGGCCCGCCTCCCGCGAGTGCTCGAAGATCCGGCCGAAGTCGATCACGCCGTCGCCGGGGTCGGCGAAGCTCGCGTTCGCGTCCAGATCCTTGACGTGCACCTGCCGGATCCGGCCGCGGTGCTTCTTGATCAGGTCGACCGGGTCGCTGGCGCCGCGGAAGGCCCAGAAGAGGTCGACCTCGAGGTGCATGTTGCGCGGGTCGGTCTCGCCGGTCAGGATGTCGAACCCGGTCACCTTGCTGCCGGGCCGGACGTTCTGAGTCTGCCGGAAGAACTCCGCCTGGTGGTTGTGGTAACCGAAGCTGAGCCCGGCCCGGCGGGCCAGCGCGCCGGCCTTGTCGAGGTCCGCGGCGAACGCCCGGTAGACGGCGGCGTCGCGGATCGGGCCGTTGGCGCCGAACCCGAAGTACGGGTGGACGATGTACTTGTTGCCGACGATGTTGGCGTCCTCCAGGGCCCGCTTCCACGTGTCGGCGTTGAACGGCTGCGGGATCCCGACGTGCCCCGAGGTGGCCCGCAGGCCGGCGTTGTCCAGGGCGGCGCGGAACTGTGCGGCGGTGCGGCCGACGAAGCCGGCGTGCTCGACCCGGGTGTAACCGATCTCGGCGAGCTCGGCGAGGCTCGCCTCCAGGTCAATCGAGAGCTGATTGCGCAGCGTGTAGAGCTGCACGCTGATCTGGTCGCGCGGGACGCGGCCGGGCCGGCCGTGGCCGCCCCCGCCACCGGCGCTCGCTGCCCCTGGTGCGGCCAGCGCGCCGGCAGCCCCGGCCGCCGCGGCGGCGCCCAGGAGCTTGCGTCGACTGAGTGACTGCGGCATGTGCGGTCCCCCTCGCTTATCGATCCATCTACATGAATCAGGAGGTTACCGATCTGTTTCGTCCAGAGTGAAGCTAAGTTTCTTCAGATCAAGCGAAAGTTCCCGCGTAGACAGCAAAACCCCCGCGCCGATGTGCCGGTCACGGGGGTAAAGCGGGGTGCAAAACGGTACTGATCAACCTATCTGGGTCTCGGCGTCCACCGCGGCGACCGCTTCGGACAGAATTGCCAGTCCCTCTCGGGCCTCCTCCTCGGTCAGGGTCAGCGCCGGGCCGATCCGGATCACGTTGCCGTACAGGCCGCCCTTGCCGACCAGCAGACCCGCCTGCCGGCACCTGTCGAAGACCCGCAGCGTGGCGGCCGGATCGGGCTCGGTGGTGCCGGGACGCACGAACTCCAGCCCGATCATCAGGCCGCGTCCGCGTACCTCGCCGAGAATGCCGTGGTCGAGCGCCCGCAGACCGTCCAGCAGCACCGCGCCCGTCCGCCGCGCGTTGCCCTGCAGGTCGTGGTCGAGCAGATAGTCGAGGACCGCGTTGCCGGCGGCGGCGCTGACCGGGTTGCCGCCGAAGGTGGAGAAGCTGATCGCCGGCACCGCGTTCATCACCGCGGCCCGGCCGACCACCCCGCCGAGCGCGAACCCGTTGCCGATCCCCTTGGCGAAGGTGATCAGATCCGGGGTGACGCCGTGTGCCTGGTAGCCCCAGAAATGGTCGCCGGTGCGCCCCCAGCCGGTCTGCACCTCGTCGGCGATGAGCAGCACGCCGTGCTCGTCGAGAACCTTGCGGTACGCGCCGAGCAGCCCGTCCGGCCCGTGCACGAACCCGCCGACACCCTGGACCGGCTCGGCGATCAGCGCCGCGACGTCACCGGCGGTGACCGTGGCGAGGACCTCGCGCAGGTCGTCCACTGCCGCGTCGAGCAGGTCGCCGTCGGACAACCCGGCCATCCGGCCGCGCAGCCGGTCCGCCGAGGCCAGCCAGTTCACCGTCAGCGGGCTCATCGAACTCGACGACCAGCTGCGGTGCCCGGTCACGGCCATGGTGGCGAAGGTCCGGCCGTGGTAGCTGTTCTTGATCGCCAGGATCTGGTTGGAGCGGCGCACGTTCGTCGCGAACAGCAGCGCCGACTCGTTCGCCTCGGTGCCGGAGTTGGTGAAGAAGACCCGCGGGTCCGGGATGCCGGAGAGCCGGGCGATCTTCTCGGCGAGCTCGACCTGCTGCCGGATCAGGTAGAGCGTGGACGTGTGCGCCACGCCGGTGCCGATCTGGCGGCGGACGGCGTCGTTGATCTCGGCGATGTCGTACCCGATCATGGTGGTCAGCACGCCGCCGAAGAAGTCCAGGTAGGTCCGGCCGGCGGCGTCGGTGACCCGGCGATCCTTTCCGGACACGATTTCCAAGGCATCGTCGCCGTAGTAGACCGGCATCCAGCCCGGCATGACGGCACGATGCCGATCCAGCAGCTCACTCATCGGACCTCCTTCAGATCGATCAGCGCCAGCCGTGGGGGTGCCCCTGGCCGCGCCGGCCGCTGCCGCGGCTGTTCCGGTGGGTGGCCGAGGCGAGGACCTCGGCCAGTTCGTCGTATCCGCCGGCGACCAGCCCGGCGGTGACCCGCAGGTGGTCGTCGGCGAGCGGCCGCACGCAGAACGGCGCGCCGGGGGCGGCGGCCACACCGTGCGCGGCCAGGGCCACCATCGCGTTCTGCTGATCAGGAACGGTCATCCAGAGGTTGATGCCGTCGGCTGCGGTGGCCGTCACGCCCCGGGCGTGCAGCACGGCCAGCAGGGCGCCGCGCCGCTCCGCGTAGGTGTCCCTCGCGGTGGCGACCCGGTCGATCACCCGCGGGTCGGTGAGCAGGTCCAGGAGCACACCCTGCAATAGCCGGCTGGACCAGCCGGGCCCGAGCAGCCGCCTGTCACACACCGCGTCGACCACGGGCGCCGGCCCACCGACCGCCGCGAGCCGCAGGTCCGGCCCGTGACTCTTGGAGAAGCTGGCGACGTGCACCGTGCGGTCCGGCAGGTGCGTGCCGACGCTGACCGGCGGCGCGGTCGCGATGTCACCGGCGTGGTCGTCCTCGACGACCAGCAGGTCCGGCGCGTCGCGCAGGACACCGGCCAGCTCGGCGGCCCGGGCCGCGTCCATGCTCACGCCGGTCGGGTTCTGCGCCCGCGGCTGGAGGAAGAGCGCAACCGGGTGGTGCTCGCGCAGCGCCTGCCGCAGCGCGGCAGGGTCCAGCCCGCGCGCGTCCATCGGCACGCCCACCACTGTCGCGCCGACCGCCTGCAACAGGTCGAGCAGCGGGGCGAACGCCGGGTTCTCGACAAGCACGTGGTCGCCGAAGCGCAGGGCGACGCCGGCGATCCGGTCCAGCGCGTCAAGCGCGCCGTCCAGCAGGGTGAGGCTCTCCGGCCGGTACGGCCACCGCTCCCGCAACACCGCCTCCAGCTCCGGCAGCACCGGGGCGTCGAGATAGCTGCCCGCCCACCGGCCGTCGCCGATCCGGCGCAGCGCCCCGCTCAGGTCGGGCAGCAGCGCCGGGTCGGGCACGCCGGTGGACAGGTCCCGCGGCAGCGCCACCCGCGCGCCGCCGAGCCGGCTGTAGCGCAGTTGCTCCCGGGACGGCAGCGGGCCCGCGACGAACGTGCCGGAGCGCCCGCGGGTCCGGATCGCGCCGGCCAGGGTCAGGCTGCGCCACGCCTCGCTCACCGTGGTCGGGCTGACCCCGAGCCCGGCGGCGACCGCGCGCACGGTGGGCAGCCGGGTCCCCGCCGGCAACCGGCCGGCGGTGATCAGGCGGCTCACGGCCGCCGCGATGCCCCGGGCGCTGCGGTCCTGGATCGCCCCGGTTATCAGCGGGAGCAAATTATCCTCTCCGAAACATTCCGTAACGTTCGGGCAATTGTTCGCCTCAATGTGTGTCGTTAGTGTCCTACGGCATCCGGCGCCGACAAAGCAAGCCCTAGCGCGGGACACATGACGAGGAGTAAACACACGATCACAGGCGCTCCGCAGCGCACTGCGCGTGCATAAGATCAATTGAGAGGGGCCGCACATGACGACCGGAGTCGTCCGCGCCGCCCTCGTCCAGACCACCTGGACGGGCGACAAGGAATCGATGATCAAGGCGCACGAGGACTACGCTCGTGAGGCCGCCGCCCAGGGTGCGAAAGTGATCTGCTTCCAGGAGCTTTTCTACGGCCCGTACTTCTGCCAGGTGCAGGACGCCGCCTACTACGAGTACGCGGAATCCGTCCCCGGACCCACCACCGAACGATTCCAGGCCCTCGCCGCCGAACTCGGCATGGTCATGATTCTGCCGATGTACGAACAGGAACAACCGGGCGTTCTCTACAACACCGCGGCAGTGGTCGACGCCGACGGGAAATACCTCGGCAAGTACCGCAAGAACCACATTCCTCAGGTCAAGGGATTCTGGGAGAAGTTCTACTTCCGGCCCGGCAACCTCGGATATCCGGTGTTCGACACGGCCGTCGGCCGGGTGGGCGTCTACATCTGTTACGACAGGCATTTCCCGGAGGGCTGGCGGGCGCTCGGCCTGAACGGCGCGCAGATCGTCTTCAACCCGTCGGCCACCAGCCGCGGCCTGTCGTCGTACCTGTGGCAGCTGGAGCAACCGGCCAGTGCCGTCGCCAACGAGTACTTCATCGGCGCGATCAACCGGGTCGGCGTCGAGGACCTCGGTGACAACGACTTCTACGGCCAGACGTACTTCGTCGACCCGGAGGGCAAGTTCGTCGGCGACGTCGCGGACACGCACCAGCCCGAGCTGATCGTCCGGGACCTGGACCTGAGCCTGCTCGCCACGGTCCGGGACCGCTGGCAGTTCTACCGGGACCGCCGGCCCGACGCCTACGGGGACCTGGTGCAGCCATGAGCTTCCTGATCAAGGGTGGAACGGTCGTCGGCCCGGCCGGCGCGATCCTGGCGGACGTCCTGGTCGACGGCGAGACGGTCGCGGCGCTGTACGCGCCCGGCCGCGGCCCCGAGGGCGTGGCGACCATCGACGCCACCGGCAAATACGTGATCCCGGGCGCGGTGGACGCGCACACCCACATGCAGCTGCCGTTCGGCGGCACCGCGGCGAGCGACACGTTCGACACCGGCACGCGGGCGGCCGCCATCGGCGGGACCACCACGATCATCGACTTCGCGGTGCAGCGGACCGGCGAGGTGGTGCAGGACGGCCTGGCCGCCTGGCACGGCAAGGCGGACGGCAACTGCCACATCGACTACGCGTTCCACATGATCCTCGGCGGGGTGGACGACGAGTCCCTCAAGGCCATGGATCACCTGGTCACCAACGAGGGGATCAGCAGTTTCAAGCTGTTCATGGCGTACCCCGGGGTGTTCTACTCCGACGACGGCCAGATCCTGCGCGCCATGCAGAAGGCGCGCGACAACGGCGCCATGATCATGATGCACGCGGAGAACGGGCCGGCCATCGACGTCCTGGTCAAGCAGGCCCTGGAACGCGGCGAGACCGACCCGATCCACCACGGCCTGACCCGGCCGCAGGAGCTGGAGGCGGAGGCCACCAGCCGGGCGATCTGGCTGGCGAGCGTCGCGGCGGACTGCCCGCTCTACATCGTGCACCTCTCCGCGTCGAAGGCGCTGGAACAGGTGGCCGAGGCGCGGGACCGCGGCCGCAACGTGTTCGCCGAGACCTGCCCGCAATACCTGTACCTGACCCTGGAGGACCAGCTCGGCGCGCCCGGGTTCGAGGGCGCCAAGTGGGTCTGCTCGACGCCGCTGCGCAGCAAGCACGAGAGCCACCGCGCCGACCTGTGGCAGGGCCTGCGCACCAACGACCTGTCGGTGGTCTCCACCGACCACTGCCCGTTCTGCTTCAAGGACCAGAAGGAACTCGGCCGCGGCGACTTCTCGAAGATCCCGAACGGGATCGGCAGCGTCGAGCACCGGGTCGACCTGATCTATCAGGGCGTGGTCGACGGCAAGCTGTCGCTGAGCCGCTGGGTCGAGACGATCGCCACCACCCCGGCCCGGATGTTCGGGCTCTACCCGCGCAAGGGCGTGATCGCGCCCGGCTCGGACGCCGACATCGTGCTCTACGACCCGGCCGGGCGGACCCGGATCAGCGCCGCGACACACCACATGAACATGGACCACTCCGCGTGGGAGGGCTGGGAGATCGACGGCCGGGTCGACACCGTCATCTCCCGGGGCGAGGTGATCGCCGCGGGTGGCGAGTACACCGGGCGGGCCGGCCGCGGCCGCTACGTCAAGCGCGGCCTCAGCGACTACCTGGTCTGAACGGGAGCACACATGGACATCGGAGTGGTGCTCCAGAACGACCCACCGGCACTCGAACTCGTCGCGTGGGCGCAGAAGGCGGAGGCCGCCGGCTTCAGTCACTTCTGGACCTTCGACTCGCACGTGCTCTGGCAGGAGCCGTACGTCGTCTACTCGGCGATCCTCGGCGCCACCGAGCGGATCGTGGTCGGCCCGATGGTGACCAACCCGGGCACCCGGGACTGGACGGTCACCGCGTCGTTGTTCGCGACGCTCAACGAGATGTACGGCAACCGGACCGTCTGCGGCATCGGCCGGGGCGACTCGGCGCTGCGGGTGCTCGGCCTGACCCCGCAGACCCTGGGCCAGCTACGCGAGAGCGTCCAGGTGATCAGAGGGCTGGGCAACGGCGAGACGGTCACGGTACGCGGCAACGAGATCCAGTTGGCCTGGGCCGCCGACAGCCGCCTGGAGGTCTGGGTGGCCGCGTACGGGCCGAAGGCGCTCGCGATCACCGGGGAGGTGGGCGACGGGTACATCCTGCAGCTCGCCGACCCGGACATCGCCGACTGGATGATCGGGACGGTTCGCAAGGCGGCCAAGCGGGCCGGCCGGGACCCCGACACCATCAAGTTCTGCGTCGCGGCGCCGGCCTACGTCGGCGACGACCTCGAACACCAGCGCGGTCAGACCCGCTGGTTCGGCGGCATGGTCGGCAACCACGTCGCCGACATCGTGGCCCGGTACGGCGGCGACGGGGCGGTGCCGCAGGCGCTCACCGACTACATCAAGGCGCGGGACGGCTACGACTACAGGGAGCACGGACGGGCCGGCAACAGCCACACCACGTTCGTGCCCGACGAGATCGTCGACCGGTTCTGCGTGCTCGGCCCGGTCGAGGCGCACGTCAAGAAGCTGGAGCAACTCAAGCAGCTGGGCGTCGACCAGTTCGCCGTCTATCTGCAGCACGACGCGAAGGACGAGACACTCGCCGCGTACGGCGAGAAGATCATCCCGGCGTTCGCATGAGGAGGATCCTCCCGATCGCCGCCGGGCTCCTGCTGGCCGCACTGCTCTGGGAGGGCTACAAGGCGCTCGGCAACCCGGCGGGCACGGTGCTGTTCGGCGTCCGGGTCCTGCCGCGCGCCGACGACTTGTCCATGCCGCACCTGGCCACGATCGCCGACCGGCTCGGTTCCCCCGAGCTGGCCGGCGGCCGGCCGGTCTGGCAGGTCGTCCTGGAGGCCTGCGTCTTCACGCTCGGGATCACCGCAACCGGATTCCTGGCCGGGGCGGTCGTCGGGTTGCTGCTGGCGGTCGCGATGCAGCGGTTCCGGATCGTCGAGCGCGGGCTCCTGCCGTACGTCATCCTCTCCCAGACCGTGCCCCTCGTCGCGCTGGCGCCGCTGATCGCCGGCTGGGGCGGCATCCTGATGCCGCCCTGGGCGACGGTCGCGGTGATCGCCGCCTACCTGGCCTTCTTCCCGGTGGCGGTGGGCATGCTGCGAGGGCTGCAGTCGCCGTCCGCCGCCGGTGTCGAGCTGATGCGCAGCTACGCCGCCGGGTGGTGGCGCACGCTGCTGAAACTGCGGTTCCCGGCGGCGCTGCCCTACCTGTTCCCGGCGCTGCGGCTGGCCGGCGCGGCGGCGGTGGTCGGCGCGGTCGTCGGCGAGATCTCCACCGGCACCCGCGGCGGCATCGGCCGCCTGATTATCGAGTACTCGCGGGAGGCCACCTCGGACCCCGCCAAGGTCTACACGGCGATGCTCGGCGCGGCGCTGCTCGGCCTGCTCGTGGCCGGCGCCGTCAGTCTCCTCGAACTGCCGCTGATGCGGCACCGGCGCCACGTGGAGGTGGTGACACTGTGACAGCGGCGGTGGTCGTCGACGGGGTGACGAAGATCTTCAACCGGGGGCGGCCCGACGAGGTGCTCGCCCTGACCGACGTGGGCCTGACCGTGGGCGACGGCGAGTTCGTCTCGCTGATCGGGCCCTCCGGGTGCGGCAAGAGCACCCTGCTGCGCCTGATCGCCGACCTGATCCCGCCGACCACGGGCACGGTCACGGTGGCCGGGCGGCCGGCCGGGCAGGCGCGCCGCGACCAGGAGTACGGCATCGCCTTCCAGCAGGCCGGCCTCTTCGAATGGCGGACCGTGCGCCGCAACGTGGAGCTGCCGCTGGAACTGCGCGGCGCCGGCCGGGCCGAACGCCGGGCCAGGGCCGAGGAGATGCTGGACCTGGTCGGTCTCGCCGACTTCGCCGGGCACTACCCGGGCCAGCTCTCCGGCGGCATGCAGCAGCGCGTCGCGATCGCCCGGGCGCTGGCCGTGCGGCCGCCGCTGCTGCTCATGGACGAGCCGTTCGGCGCGCTCGACGAGATGACCCGCGAACGCCTCCAGTCGGAGCTGCTCGGCATCCGCGCCACGACCGGGACCAGCACCGTCTTCGTCACCCACTCGATCTCCGAGGCGGTGTTCCTCTCCGACCGGGTGGTGGTCATGTCGGCACGCCCCGGGCGGATCACCGCGGCGATCGAGGTGGCGCTGCCGTCCCGCGACGAGGCCGGACGCCAGTCACCGGTCTTCTTCGAGAAGATCACCGAGGTGCGCCAGGCGCTGCGCGGCACGCCGGCGCCGATCACCGCGGAGGCGTGATGCGTACGCTGCTGCGCGTCCTGCCCCCGGTGCTCACCGGCATCGTCGCCGTGGTGCTCTGGGAGCTCACCGTGACCCTCGGCCGGATCGCCCCGTTCATCCTGCCGGCGCCGTCGGCGATCTGGCGGGAACTGCTCGTGCAGCGCGGCAACGTCGCGGAGGCGGCGCTCGCCAGCGGCGCCAACGCCCTCGCCGGCCTGGTCGCCGGCTCGGTGCTGGCGATCCTGGCGGCGCTGCTCGCCAGCCGGTCGCGGATCCTCGGCGAGGTCTCCGTGCCGTTCGCCGCGGTGATCAACGCGCTGCCGATCATCGCGCTCGCCCCGATCCTCAACAACATGTTCGAGTCGACGAGCAGTGTCCCGCGCCGGCTGGTCACCGCGATCGTCGTGTTCTTCCCGGTCTTCCTGAACCTGCTGCGCGGGCTGCGCGAGGTGGACCCGATCCATCAGGAACTGATGCACGCGTACGCGGCCGGCGGCTGGACCTTCGCCCGCAAGGTCCGCCTGCCCGGCGCGCTCCCCCACCTCTTCACCGGTCTGCGGCAGGCGTCGTCGCTGGCCGTGATCGCCGCGGTCGTCGCCGAGTACTTCGGCGGCCTCCAGGACGGTCTCGGCTCCCGGATCACCTCGGCCGCGGCTTTCACCGCGTACCCCCGGGCCTGGGCCTTCGTGGTCGGCGCCTGCCTGCTCGGACTGACCTTCTACCTGGTGACGCTGCTGCTGGAACGGCTCGCCATGCCGTGGCGGCAACGGCTCATCGCCTGAGTTCTCCCGCCGTTTCTCCCGGAGGTTGCTGTGCCACGAAACCGGATATTTACCTCTGTTGCCGTCACCGCTCTGCTTCTCGCCGGGTGCGGCACCGCCGACCAGGGCACCACCGCGGCGCCCGGGGCGAGCGGCGCGCCCACCCCGGTCAAGCTGCAGTTGCAGTGGTTCTACCAGGCCCAGTTCGCCGGCTACATCGCCGCCGTCGACCAGGGGTTCTACGCCGAACAGGGCCTCGACGTGGAACTGCTGGAAGGTGCCGTCGACATCGTCCCGCAGACCGTGCTGGCCCAGGGCAAGGCCGACTACGCGGTGGCCTGGGTGCCGAAGGCGCTCGCCTCCCGGGAACAGGGCGCCGGGATCACCGACGTCGGGCAGATCTTCGCCCGCTCCGGCACCTACCAGGTCGCCTGGGCGGACAGCGGCATCACCAAGGCCGCCGACCTCAAAGGCAAGAAGGTCGGCAACTGGGGCTTCGGCAACGAGTTCGAGCTGTTCGCCGGCATGACCAAAGCCGGCATCGACCCCGGCAAGGACGTCACGCTGGTGCAGCAGCAGTTCGACATGCAGGCGCTGCTGAAGAAGGAGATCGACGCCGCACAGGCGATGAGCTACAACGAGTACGCCCAGCTGCTGGAGGCGACGAACCCGGCGACCGGCAAGCTCTACACCGCCGACGACTTCTCGATCATCGACTGGAAGACCGAGGGCTCGTCGATGCTGCAGGACGCGGTCTGGGCGAACACCGAGAAGCTCAACGACCCGGCGTACCAGCAGCAGACCGTGAAGTTCCTGACCGGCACGATCAAGGGCTGGGCGTTCTGCCGGGACAACGCCGAGAAGTGCCGCGACCTGGTCGTCGCGAAGGGCTCGAAGCTCGGCAAGAGCCACCAGCTCTGGCAGATGAACGAGACCAACAAACTGATCTGGCCGTCCACCGGCGGCATCGGCGTGATCGACCCGGCGGCCTGGCAGCAGACCGTGGACATCTCGATGACGGCGAAGAACCAGACCGGCGAAACGGTACTCACCAAGGCACCGGAGGGCCTGGCCTACACGAACGACTACATCAACCAGGCCCTGGAGGCCGCCAAAACCGCCGGCGTGGACGTAACCGGCACAAACTTCCAACCCACCACGGTGACCTTGGAATCCGGCGGCGCCTGAGCCTCCGACTCCCGCCGGCCCTCACGTTCGGCACAGAACCGTCCCCCATGATCGCAAACAACAGCGCAGCGGGGCTGGCTGTCACCCACGGTCGCCCGAGAGCGCTCCCCACAGCCATGAGCGACAGCCCACCGGCCCCGGCTGTCACCCACGGTCGCCACAGGGCACCTTTCACAGCCGTGGATGACAGCCACCGCTGGGCTGTCACCCACGGTCGCCCGAGAGCACTCCCCGCAGCCGTGATCGACAGCCGGGCCGGCGCGATCAGCGGTGAAGCCGGGTGGCCGAACACCGGCTGAACCCACCAAGCCCGCAGCGGCCGGGCTCGCCCGGCCGGCCGGAACCGGCGCTACTAGAGCGGGATCAGGCGGGCGGCCAGGGCGACCGCTGTCAGGTCGCCCTCGCGGAGCAGCTTGGCCGCTCGGGGCTCGTTGAGCGCCTCCAACCGGGTCGCGGTGGCCTCGATCAAGTCCTGTTCACCGGCGAGCAGCCGGCGGGCGATCCGGGCCTGTGCCGGGCTCAGCTCCGCGTAGGCACAGCGGTCGAGCGCCGAAATGGTCTGCTCGTCGAGCCGGCCGGCCATCGCGCGCTCGGTCACCACCTTCGTCAGCCAGCTCGGCCACCAGCTGTACTTGCCCATCACCGAGCCGGAGTTGAGGGCCGTCCCGGGCGCGTGGCCGGCCGCGAGCATCCGGACCGCGAGGTCGTTGTCGAACCGTTCCATCCGCAGCGCGCCGACGAAGACCCGCAGGATCTGCTGCGTCTTGAGGAACTCCTCGGCCGCGGAGGCGGCGTCGGCGAACCGGCCTTCCAGCAGGTGGCACGCGGCGTGCGCCGGGGCCAGCTCGAACGCGTCGCCGGAACGTTCCTCGAGTCGCCGTACGGTCTCGACCAGCCGTTGCACGGCTTTGCCGGCCCGCTCGGCCAGCTCGGCGCTGTTCGGCTTGTTCAGGTGACGGACCACGACGTCCGCGGCGATCTCGGCCTCCCGCCGCAGCAGCGGCGAAGCGATCTTCGCGTTGATCAGATCACCGAGGCCCTCGGTCAGGTACGCGGTGTCGAACCGATCGGAGGCCTCTTGGAACTGCGCCCACCAGGACGCGGGGTGTCTCCGCTCATCAGTCACCTACTAAGGGTGACGTCTCGGATACGGAACGGCAACGTAAATGGTCAGTGCGCCTTTTCACCGGCCCGATCCCTCAACTGGGACGCTCCGCGACAAGGGCACGCGGGTCGAGCATCCCGGCCTTCGCCACGGTCCGGCTCAGCGGCCGGGCCAGCTCGGCCAGCCGCAGACAGCCCTGCTCTCCCAGTTCCCGGTACGCGGGTTCGGCCAGCCGGTCGGTCCGCTCCTCGATCTCGGCCCGCAGCCGCCGCCCCTCGCCGGACAGTTCGGTGCCGTCCAGCAGGCCGCGCGCCCGCAACCCGTCCTGGGCCGCCGCCCACTCGTCCCGGCTCCAGCCCCGGCTGCCCCGCAGGAACCGCTCGTCCACCTCCCCGCTGGCGACGTGCAGCACGATCGCCTCCAGGCCGCTGACACCGGCCGCGAGCAGGGCCGCGACATGCCCGTCACCCCGGAACTCCCGCAACAGCATCTGCGCGTGGAAGAGCACCAGGTGCGGCTCCTGCGGCCAGTCCAGTTCCGCGTGGGCGGCGAACAGTGGCCGGCCCTGCGGCCACCGGGTGGCCGCCTGCGCCGCGACGCGCGCCAGCGAGGCCGCCTCGGCCACCTCCGGCCCGGACAGCACCTCGGCGCCCAGCCCCCGGGTGAGCGCCGCGCCGGCACCTTCCAGGCGGGCCGCCACCATCGCCGCCGGCGACGTGGTCGCCCACACCGAGGGAAGGGCCCGCGCCACGAGGGCCGGGTTGAAGTTGTAGAACGTGGCGGTGACGACCCCCGGCCCGCAGGGGCCGAACGCCGCCGCCCGGGACGCGAAGTAGCCCGCGCGCGCATCCTGGACGCCGGCCTGGGCATAGGCCTGCACCGCCTCGGGCGCGAAGTAGACCATCGCGTGCAACGGCTCGGTGACCCGCCAGGCCAGGCGGTACGGGCTTTCGGTCACGGTGTGTCCTCCCAGGGCAGCTCGGCAGCATCGGACGAGGTCGCGGCCGGTCCGCCCAGCGGCAGCCCGGCGGCGTCGGACGCGGGTGCCGCCGGTCCGCCCAGCGGCAGCTCGGCGGCGTCGGACGTGGTCACGAGCTCGGAGTGGCGGGGCGGGGGCAGGTCGGCCACGGTGTGCCAGCGCCCGGAGCGGCGGGCCGTCTCCCGGACCACCAGGTGCACCGGCAGCGGCGGCGGCATGAACGGCCCGGTCCCCCAGCGCACCCAGATCGCGACCCGGCCGGCGGCGGCCTCGGCGAGCAGCTTGTCGACCGTACGCTGCCGGTCGGCCCGGTCCACCTCGATCGCGATCGGCGGCCCGTCGGGGCGGGCGCAGGCGACGTCCAGCACCGAGTTGCCCCGCAGCGGTGCCGGCAGCGGGAAGACGCTCGGCGCGCGCCGGTAGACCCGCCAGCCCTGCTCGGTGCCCCACCCGGCGATCTCGTCGGTCAGCCGCGCCGTCACCTGACTCTCGGTCAGGTCGGCGAAGGTGAGGCGCTCCAGCCGGTCCGCGAGCGACCGCGCGGTCCGGGTGCCGTCGTCCGCCGTGTCCATCGCCGTACCCTATCCACACCCGCCCGCCGGAACCGCTCAGGCCGCGGCAGAAACCGGCCGCGCTCAGGTCAGGCCGCGGCAGACCCGGCGCGGGACCGCTGTTCGGCCGCCATCCGGGCGGTGATCTCGTCGGGCGCCACCGGGCGGCCCAGGTGGTAGCCCTGCCCCACGGTGTATCCGATGGCCCGCAGCCGGTCGGCCTGTTCCTGGTTCTCGATGCCCTCGGCGACCGTGTCCAGGCCCAGCGCGTCCGCCAGCTGGGCCACCGCGCGGGCCACCGCCTGCCGGGCGTGCGCCGCCGGCGTGCCCAGTTCATCCAGTTCGATGCCGTCGACGAACGACTTGTCCAGCTTGACGATCGACGCCGGGAAGGCGCGCAGCAGGCTCAGCGACGACTCGCCGGTGCCGAAGTCGTCGAGCGCCAGCCGCACGCCCGCGTCGTGTAGTTCGCGCAGCACGTGCAGCATCTGCGGGCCGCGCAGCACCGCCGACTCGGTGAGTTCCAGGACGAGCCGGTCGGCGGGCAACCCGGCGTCGGCCAGGGCGGCGCGCACGTCGGCGACGAAGTCGGGGTCGTGCAGCTGGCGCACCGAGACGTTCGGCGACACCTTGGCGAACGCGTCGGGCCCGAACGCGGCGAGCCAGGCCGCCGCCTGCCGGCACGTCTCCCGGAGCACGAAACGGCCCAGCGGCACGATCAGCCCGGTCCGTTCGGCGGCCGGGATGAACTCGGCCGGGGAGACCACGCCGCGTTCCGGGTGCAGCCAGCGGACCAGGGCCTCGGCGCCGACCAGCCGGCCGTCGGCCAGGCCGACGAGGGGCTGGTAGACGACCCGGAACTCACCGGCGTCGAGGGCTCGGCGCAGGTCACCGCCGAGGGCGGCGTGCGCCTGGGCGGTGCGTTCCATGTCCCGGGCGTACCGCACCCAGTTGTTCTTGCCGCGTTCCTTCGCGACGTGCATCGCGGTGTCGGCGGCGCGCAGCAGCGCGCTCGGCGCGGTGCCCGGCGTGGCGGTGGCCAGACCGGCGCTGACGTGTACGAGCAACCGGTGCGCCCCGAAAGACGCGGCGGTCATCGCCATCACCCGGTCCGCCACGGCCGCGCCCCGGTCCTCCTCGTCCAGGAGGATCGCGAACTCGTCGCCGCCCAGCCGCGCCACCACCCCGTCGCCGCCGGTCGCCGCGGCCAGCGCCGCCGCGAACGCGACGAGCAGTTCGTCGCCGGCGTCGTGGCCGAGCGAGTCGTTCACCGTCTTGAAGTCGTCCAGGTCCACCAGCAGCACCGTGGCACCGGCCGCCCCGCCGGCTAGGGCCGCGTCGAGTCGCCGCCGGAACAGCGCCCGGTTGGCGAGGCCGGTCAGCGCGTCGTGGTCGGCCTCGTGACGCAGGCGCGCCTCCGACTCCCGCTTCTCCCGCAGCAGCCGGTTGTTCTCCCGGAACGACAGGTACTGCCGGAGCGTGACCAGGGCGGCGACCGTGACCGCCACCCCGACCACCACCCGGATCTCCCAGAGCCGGTCGCCGGGGTCCAGCGGTCCGATCAGCATGTCGGCGACCGGGATGTCGACGGCGAGCACCGCGAGATAGGGCAGCCAGACGTTGCCCCGGCGGGCCGGTGGCGCGTCGGCGGTGCGCCGCTGACGGCGGGCCGCGACGGCGACCAGCACCGGGACCAGCGGCATGCACAGCGCCTGCGCCACCACCGGACCGTCCTCGCCGCCGGCCACACCCGCCTCCGCGACGACGGCCGCGACCAGGCCGGACGCCGCGATGAGGCGCAGCGCGACCCGGTCCACCGGCCCACCGGCGATGTACGAGACCTTGGTGATCGCGCCGGCCGCGAAGACGAACGCCAGCAGCAGGATGCCCAGCACCGGCGTGCTCCACGCCGTCGGCGAGGCGACCATCGGGGCCAGGCCGAAGTGCCAGAGCAGCACGGTGCAGCCGAGGAACGCGATGGTCCGGTCCAGGGCCTGTTTACCGCGCTCGTACCAGCTCGCGACACCGAGCGGCACCCGGGCCACCGCGACCATCGCCAGCAGCATCCCGGCTCCGGCCAGCACCACGGCGGGTCCCGGCATGGCGGGCAGTTCGGGGGAGGTGGCGAACGCGGCGGCGGCGAGGACGCCGTACCCCGCGGTCAGCAGCAGGCAGGCCGTCTCCAGGGTCCGCCAGAACTGCCGTGCCACCGGAGTGAGCGGCGTGGACCGCCGCAGGCCGCGGACCGCGAGGACGGCGGCGATCAGGCCGGCCGGCATGAACAGGTAGGCGATCGCGACCGGCCCGGTCCCGGTCGCCGACCAGAACAGGTACCAGAGCGCACCCAGCACCGCGACCGCGACGGCTGTCACGACACCGCCCTCGAGCGCTGCTTCTCCTCGTACATCCGCAGGTCCGCGGCGTTGAGCAGGTGGTCCGGGTCGGTGGCCGGTCCGCACGCGACACCGATGCTGGCGCCCACCGGCAGCGACCGTCCGGCTACCTGGGCGGGCTCGGTCAGTGCCGTGCGCAGGCGCGCCGCGAGCCGCTCGGCCGCCGTCGCGTCACCGCCGGCGACCAGCACCGCGAACTCGTCGCCGCCGAGCCTGGCCGGCACGTCCCCGGGCGCGGTGCCGGCCCGCAGGACACCCGCCACGTGCCGGAGAACCGCGTCACCGGTGCTGTGCCCGTACGTGTCGTTGATCTGTTTGAAGCCGTTCAGGTCGATCAGCAGGACCGCGGCGTCACCGGGTTCGGCGCGGACCGCGGCGGTGAACTCGCGGCGGTTCGCCAGCCCGGTCAGCTCGTCGTGCCCGGCCTGGAAGCGCAGGCGTTCATGCAGCTCGCGAGCCTCGGTGACATCCCGGGCGTTGCAGATGACGCCGCCGACGCCCGGTTCGTGGGTGAGGTTCACCGCGAACACGTCGAGCCAGCGCCAGGTGCCGTCGGCGCGGCGGAACCGGGCCTGATACGCCAGTTCGGCGCCCGGCGTGCGGTAGAGGTGCTGGAAGTCGGCGTCCAGGCGGGCCTCGTCGTCGCGGTGCAGCACGTCGCGCGCGGTACGACCGAGGACGTGGTCCGCCGGCAGGCCGAGGATCCGCTCGATGGCCGGGCTGACGTACCGGAAGCGCTCGTCCGCCGCCAGGATCGACACGATCTCGGAGGAGTGCCGCAGCATCTCCTCGAGCAGGTGCTCACGCCGGCGGATCTCGTCCAGGCTGTCGTCGAGCCGGTCCAGCAGGCGGTTGTTCTCGCCGAGCGCCACCAGCTGCCGGGCCACCACCAGCGCCACGTTGAGCACCAGACCGGCCAGGGCGCCCCACGCGGTCAGGCCGAGGCCGCCGGTGGCGAGGGTCAGCACGAGCGCGGCCGCGCAGACGACGGTCCCGGTGTACGGCAGGACGCTGTAGCGCCGCCGGCGCCGCGCGGCCGGGCCCTGCCGTTGCCGCTCGCCCGCGCCGGGGTCACCGAGCAGCTGCACCCGCGCACCGGCGGCGGAGAGCACGCAGGGCGCGAAGGCCAGCACCAGTTGCAGCCGGGCGTGGTCGTCGCCGAGCGTCGGGATGACGGCGGTCGAGCCGACCTGGAGCAGGATCGCGGCCGCCAGCAGCGCACCCGCGGGGACGGACATCGGGCTGTGCCCGTTCATCGCCATCCGGACCACCAGGAAGACGGCGCAGAGCAGCAGCCCGGAGCCGAGGGCCACCGGGTAGAGCACGGCGGCGCCGCCGGCCGCCACCTCCGGCCGGGAGACCAGGCACCAGGCGGCCACCCCGGCCGCGGAGCCGACGATCCCGGCGTCCAGGACGAACCGGGTGCTCTGGCCGCTCGTCCACGAACCGGCCGGGTAGCGCAGCGCGGCCACGCAGACCACGAGCATCCCGACGACCGCGGCGGTGGTCTGCGCCGGGTGGTAGGTGAGCCCGTTCCGGACCGGGTCGGTCAGCAGCGCCACGAACTGCACGGAGTCGCCGCCGAAGAACACGAGCGCGGCCGCGGCGACGGCCTGCCAGAACCGGCGGACCGGCCGCGGCACCCCGGGTGTCCGGGCCACCGCCCACGCCCAGATCAGCAGCAGCAGGTCCAGCGCCGGGGTGATCAGCCAGGCGACCAGGGTCTGTGCCCGGAAACCGCCCAGGCCGGCGGCGTATCCGGCGCAGAGCAGCAACCCGCCGAGCAGCAGGACGAGAAGGACCGGGTCACGTGTGGCCGGCCGCATCGCTGTCCTCCGTCTGTCACTCATGTCGTCGGCAGCGATCGGCCGGAACCCGCCCGGACTTAGATCTTCGGTCATTCGATCTTTGCCGGAATGCCACCGGCCCCCCTTACATTGACTGCCATGCATCTCTTTCGAGCAGGGGCCGCCACGCGTCTTCGCCAGGCAGGGGCCGTCCTGGCAGCGGGTATCGTCGCCGCGACGCTCCCGGCGCTGCCGGCCGAGGCCGCGGTGAGCCGGGCCGAACTGGCGCTTCGCTGGGCGCCGGTCCACCACCAGGACGTCGACGCAACCGGCACGCACGCGCTGGCCGGCAAGGCAGACATGATCACCGGGTACGACTTCGACGGCAACCTCAACGGCCGGGACAACTGGGACAACGCGGGCAAGGACACGACCGCGTACGCGTACTACTCGGTGGCCGAGACCGCGACCCACTGGTACCTGACCTACCTGTTCTTCCACCCCCGCGACTGGATCGACCACCCGCTGTTCGAGACCGAGCACGAGAACGACGGCGAGGGTGTCCTGATGGTGGTCGAGCGGGACGGCTCCGACCACGGGGTGCTGCGGGCCGCGGTCACGGTGGCGCACAGCGACTTCTTCTCGTACACGCCGGCCGGCAGCACCTGGACCAACGGCGGCGAGACGATCGACGGCACGCTGCGCACCGCGCCGTCGCCGCACGACCCCCACCAGCACCCGGTCACCGCACAGGAGGCGCGCGGGCACGGGCTGAAGGCGCATCCGCAGTACGCGATCAACGGCGACGGGATCGTCTACTACCCGTCACTGTCGGTCGCCGAGGCGCCGGCCGGGGCCGACGACCGGGACGTCCGGTACCGCCTGGTCGACGTCTTCGCGTCCGGCGGCCTGTGGGCCCAGCGGGCCAACACCAGCCTCTTCGCGGGCCTGGGCACCTTCGCCGGCGACACCAGCGGCGGCTGCGGTACGGGCACCTACGCGTGCGGCACCAACTCGGCGAACGCGCCGTGGGGCTGGGACGACGGCAACGACACGGTGGCCCGCGGTGAGATCGCCACCGACCCGGCGAGGCTGGCGACCGCCTACTTCACCGTGCCGGGGTCCCCGGCACGGACGTACACGTACAACCCGTACAGCGCGGCCGGCGCGGCGTTGCGGGAGGCCGCACGCACCCTCCCGCCCACCGTCGACTGACCGCCCTTACGCCGCGTCGGGCGTCTCGGCCGGCTCCGGGGTCGTGCCGGGCTCCGGGGTCGTGCCGGGCTCCGGGGTCTCGGCCGGCTCCGGAGTGACGACCGGCTCGGGAGCCTCGGGGCTGTCGGACGGCACCGGGGTCACGACCGGCGCGGGCGTCTCGGCCGGCAGCGGCGCCGGGGTCGTGGTGACCTTCTTCTTCCCGGTCACCACGACCTTGGCCGCGGTCAGGGTGACGTCGGCACGCGTACCCGTCACCTGGATCTTCTGGCCGGCACCGAGCGTGCTCAGCGCGCCCTTCTTGCCGTTGACCTTGATAGCGACGGCGGACGGCACGGTGATCGTGACGGTCCGGCCCTTGACGTCCTTGGTGCCGCCGGTGACCTTCACCGTCACGGTGTTCTTGGCCGCGTCGACCGCGGTGATCGTGCCCAGCGCGGCGAAGGGGACCTTCTTGACGGGCTTCTTCGCGACCGGCTTCTTGGCGACCGGCTTCTGGGCGACCGGCTTGCTCGGAGCCGGCTTGCTCGGGGCGGGCTTGCTCGCGACGGGCTTGCTCGCGACGGGCTTGCTCGCGACGGGCTTGCTCGCGACCGGCTTCTTGGCGGCGGGCGTGGTCGCTGCGGGCTTCTTGGCGGCGGGCTTCTTGGCGGCGGGCTTGGTCGCTGCGGGCTTCTTGGCGGCGGCGACGGCGGCCGGCGCGGAGCCGGACTGGGCGAACGCCGCCACGCCGGTGCCGGCGACCGAGACGGTGACGGCGGCGACCAGGGTGGCGGCGGCGACGGTACGGCGGATGCGCATCGGAACGAGCTCCTTGTTCTGGGGAGTTCCCACGATCAGCAGGCCCGGGTTCAGGCCGGTTTCCGGTCCGGTTGCGGGTGGGTTGCGCCTCACCACGGCCCCTCGGTGCCCCGCAGCGGTTGACATGCCCGCCGTACTCCGCGAATGTCCTGGCATGCACGATGTATGGCCGGCGCCGGCGATCCTTCTGGCTTCGCGGTACCGCCTCGTCAGCCTGCTCGAGACGGGCGGCATGGCGCAGGTCTGGCGGGCCACCGACGAACTGCTCGACCGGCCGGTTGCGGTGAAGCTGCCGGCCGGCGACACCCGGGCCGCGCACCTGGCCTGGCGCGAGGCCCGCCTCGCCGCGCGCCTGTCGCACCCGGGCATCGCCGCCGTGCACGACTACCGGGAGGCGGTCCGCCCGGACGGCTCGGTCGCGCCGTTCGTGGTGATGGAGCTGCTGAGCGGTGAAACCGTCGCGGCCCGCATCGCGGACGGCCCGATGCCGTGGGGCGAGGCCGTCTCGATCGGCGCCGCCGTCGCCGAGGCCCTGGCCGCCGCACACTCGGCGGGCGTGGTGCACCGCGACATCAAGCCAGGCAACGTGATGCTCTGCACCGGCGGGGTGAAACTGCTCGACTTCGGGATCAGCGCGGCCGCCGGCGAACCCGACGACGACGAGACCGGCGCCACCTTCGGCACACCGGCCTACGCCGCGCCGGAACGCCTGGACGGCAAACCCGCCGAGCCCGCCACCGACCTGTACGGGCTCGGCGTCCTGCTCTTCGAGATGGTGGCCGGCGTCCCGCCGTACTCGGTGGACACCTGGGAGGAGCTGGCCGTCGCGCAGGCGCACGGCCCGGCCCGGCTCCCCGACACCCTGCCGGAACGGCTGCGCGACCTCATCCACCGGTGCCTCGACGACGACCCGTACCGCCGGCCCTCCGCCGCCGAGGCACGCCGCGCCCTGTCCCGGCTGATCCCCTCGACCGCCGCCCGCCGCACCATCCCGCTGCCCACCCCGCCGCCGACCGGCAGCGCCCGGGTCGTCCCCCGGCCCGCCGGGGACCCCGGCCTGAACCGGCGGCGGGTGGCGCTCGGCGTCGGCCTGACGATCGCGGCCGGCGCCTTCGTGTTCCTGGTCAACACGGTCCGCAGTGACGAGGAGCCGCAGTTCGCGGCGCCGCCGAGCGTCGTACCGTCGAGTGCCGCGCCGACCGGCCCGGCGCCGACCACCGCGCCGCCCGCACCGCCGGCGGCCGTGTCCCCGCCGGCCACCCCGGCACGCGCGCTGACCGTGGACACCGCTGTCAGCCGGGTGAAGGACGCCGTCGAGGAGGGTGAGCAGGCCGGCGAGATCCGGCCGGACGTCGCGCTGGACTTCCTGAACCTGCTGGGTCAGCTGAACGGGGTCGGCGACGTGAACGTCGACGACCAGGTCGACCTGCTGAGTGTCAAGGTGCGGCAGCGGCTCAGCGAGGGTGGCCTGACCGAGGCGCAGGCCGGTCTGATCCAGGAACGCCTGACCGACCTGCGCGGCGCCGGCTGACGCCGGCTCCCCGCCCGGCCCGCGTCCGTCAGGCGGAGCCGCGCAGGATCAGGCGGGTGGGCAGGACCGTCTCCCAGTCTGCCGGCTCCTCGCCGTCGAGCTTGGTGAGCAGCAGCCGGACCATCTCCTGGCCCATCTGCTCGATCGGCTGGTAGACGCTCGTCAGCGGCGGGTCGGTGTGCCGGGCGATCACCGAGTCGTCGAACCCGATCACGGCGACGTCCTCCGGCACCCGGCGGCCCGCGCGGCGCAGCACCCGCAGCGCGCCGGCCGCCATCATGTCGGAGGCGGCGAACACGCCGTCGATCTGGGGGTGCTGGGTGAGCAGCCACTCCATCGCGGTGGCGCCGCTGAGCTCGCCGAAGTCGCCGCGCGCGGCCGGGCCGTCGCCGACGACGTCGCGGTACCCGTCGTAGCGCGCGATGCCGGCGGCCATGTCCAGCGGGCCGGTGATCGTGGCGATGCACGTGCGGCCCTGTTCCCGCAGATAGGTGACGGCGGCCCGGGCCCCGCCCCGGTTGTCGGCGTCCACGAAGCTCACCGCGTCCGGGTGGACCGGGCGGCCGACCCGCACGGTGGGCACGCCCCGCTCCTCCAGCACCGCGGGCAGCGGGTCGTCGCCGTGCAGCGACAGCAGCAGCGCGCCGTCGACGTGCTGGCGGGTCAGGTAGCCCTCGAGCTGCCGCCGCTCCTCGGGCGCCTGCGCGATCATCAGGACCATCTGGAGGTTGCGCGCCACCAGCACCGAGGAGACCGACTGCACGATCCGGCCGAAGAACGGCTCGGCGAAGAACCGCTCGCCGGACTCGAAGATCACCAGCGCGATCGAGTCGGTGCGCTGTGTCACCAGGGCTCGCGCCGCCCGGTTGGGCACGTAGCCAAGCGCTTCGATGGCGTCCTGGACCGCCGCCCTCGCCCGGGGGCTCACCTGCGCCGACCCGTTGACGACACGGGACACCGTGCCCCGGCCGACACCGGCCCGGGCCGCGACCTCCTCCAGCGTCGGCCGCCCTGTCGAGCGGCTCCGTTCGTCCCGCATCGCCGGCCGTCCTCTCCGCGTCGCCGCACGCAACCGACACACGGTACACGTGCGTCCGCGTCCAGAGGGTAGCCCGCCTGGCGAAATCCTTGCGTACCCTGTCCGTACCGCCAGTTCCGCGCCGCCGTGCAGGCCGGGCATGGTGAGTACGTGCACGGAACTCACAAGATCGCTGTGCTGGTCCTCCCGGGCGCGGCGCCGCTCGACGTCGGCATCACCTCGCAGGTGTTCGCGCCGCGCGAGGAGCACGCCTACGACCTGACCCACTGCTCACTGGCCGCCGGTCAGGTGCCCGGCCGGGACGGGCTCGGCTTCGTCGTCGAACACGGCCTGGAGGCGCTGGCCGAGGCGGACACGGTCATCATCCCCGGCTACCGGTTCCCGGTGCGGCCGTTGGAGACGCGGGTGCTCGACGCGCTGCGGGACGCCGCCTTCCGCGGCGCCCGGATGGTCTCCATCTGCACCGGGGCGTTCGCGCTCGCCGCGATCGGCCTGCTCGACGGGCGCCGGGCCACCACGCACTGGCGGATGGCGCCGACGCTGGCCCGCGAATACCCGAAGGTGCAGGTAGACGGCGGTGTCCTCTTCGTCGACGAGGGACAGGTGCTCACGTCGGCGGGAGTGGCCGCCGGCATCGACCTCTGCCTGCACATCATCCGGCGCGACCACGGCGTGCAGGCGTCCAACGCGGTGGCCCGGGTGCTGGTCGCGGCGCCGTACCGCAGCGGCGGCCAGGCGCAGTACCTGCCCCGCGGCATCCCGGAGCCGCTCGGCGACGTGTTCGCGGCCACCCGGGAGTGGGCGTTGCGTCACCTGGACGAGCCGCTCACCCTGGCCACGCTGGCCCGGCACGCCCGGGTCTCCGAGCGCACGTTCGGGCGGCGGTTCGTCGAGGACACCGGTTACACGCCGATGCAGTGGATTCTGCGGGCCCGCGTCGACATGGCCCGGGCATTGCTGGAGTCGAGCGACTTCGGGGTGGAACAGGTGGCCGCGCGGGTCGGACTGGGCACCGGCGCCAACCTGCGGCTGCACTTCCAGCGGATCCTGTCGACGTCGCCGAGCGAGTACCGGCGGGCGTTCCGCTGGCGAGAATCTCGCGCTTCCTGACGCCGCACCGCCGCTGGCGAGAATCTCGCGCTTCCTGACGCCCCGCCGTCTATTTCGCGACAAAGCTGGATAGCAGGCTGAGGGCATGACACGAGTTGCCATAAACGGTTTCGGGCGCATCGGCCGTAACGTGCTGCGCGCCGCGCTGCTGCACACCGACGTCCGGATCGTCGCCGTCAACGACCTCGCCGACGCCGCCACCCTCGCCCACCTGCTGCGCTACGACAGCACCCTGGGCCGCCTCGGCCGCCCGGTCGAGGCGCACGACGACCACCTGATCGTGGACGGCCGGCGGATCGAGGTGCTCAGCGAGCGCGAACCCGCCCGGCTGCCCTGGAAGGACATCGGCGTCGACGTGGCCCTCGAATCCACCGGCCGATTCACCGCCGCCACCGACGCGCGCGCCCACCTCACGGCCGGCGCCCGCAAGGTGCTGGTCAGCGCGCCGTCGAAGGGCGCGGACATCACCATCGCGTACGGGCTGAACCACGGCGACTACGACCCGGCCGTCCACGACGTGGTGTCCGACGCGTCCTGCACCACCAACGGGCTCGCCCCGGTCGCGGCCGTCCTCGACGACCTGGCCGGGATCGAGACCGGGTCGATGACGACGATTCACGCGTACACCCAGGAGCAGAACCTTCAGGACGGCCCGCACCGGGACCTGCGCCGGGCCCGCGCCGCCGCACTCAACATCGCGCCCACCACGACCGGCGCGGCCACCGCGATCGGCGCCGTGCTGCCGCGCCTCGACGGCCGGCTCACCGGGTACTCGGTGCGCGTGCCCGTCCCGGTCGGCTCCCTCGTGGAGCTGAACGCCCTGGTCGAGCGCCCGGTCACGGTCGAGGAGATCAACAGCGCGTTCGAGGCGGCAGCGGCCGGTCCGCTGCGCGGCATCCTGGAGTACTCCTCGGACCCGCTCGTCTCCTCCGACATCACCGGCAACCCGGCGTCCTCGATCTTCGACTCGCTGCTGACCGCCGCGCACGGCCGGCTCGTGAAGGTCGTGGCCTGGTACGACAACGAGTGGGGCTTCGCCAACCGGGTCGTCGACACGCTGCGCCTGCTGGGCCGCGATTAATCTCTAGACTGTGCCGATGGCGGTCACCTTGGCAGATGTGGCCCGGCTTGCCGGGGTCTCCCCCGCGACCGTCTCCCGCGTGATCAACGACAGCGCGAAACGGGTCAACGAGGACCTCCGCGAACGCGTCCTGGCCGCGGTCGCGCAGTTGCACTACGTGCCGAACGCGCACGCCCAGCACGTGGCACGCCCCCGGCAGGCCGCGGTCGGCGTGATCGTCCACGATGTCTCCGACCCGTACTTCGCCGAGATCACCCGGGGCCTGCAACGTCAGGCCGCCGACCACGGCAGGCTCCTGGTGATCTGCAACAGCTACCGCGAGCCGGAACGCGAACTGGCGTACGTCGCTCTGCTGCGCGCCCAGCAGGTGCACGCGCTGATCCTGGCCGGTTCCGGCTACCACGACGACGCGTTCACCGACCGGCTCAACGGCGAGCTCGCCGCCTACCAGCACTCCGGCGGGCGCGTCGCGGTGATCGGCCGGCACCGGATCGTCGGCAGCGCCGTCCTGCCGGCCAACCAGGCCGGCGCCCACGCGCTGGGCCTGCGCATCCTCGGCCTCGGCCACCGCCGCGTCGGCGTGATCGCCGGGCCCCACCTGCTCACCACCACCACCGACCGGCTGACCGGTTTCCGCCAGGCCTTCGCCGACACCGGCGTCCCGCTGCCGCCGGCGCGGATCGTCCACGCCGACTTCACCCGCGACGGCGGCGCCACCGCAGCCACCGCGCTCCTCGACGCCGACCCCACGCTCACCGCGCTCGTCGCCCTCAACGACTCGATGGCGGTCGGCGCCCTAGCCGCCCTCCGCGACCGCGGCGTCCGCGTCCCCGACGACATCTCGGTGACCGGTTTCGACGACATGCCGATCGCCCGGGACGTCACACCGGCCCTCACCACGGTGCGCCTGCCCCTCGTCGAAATGGGCGAACGAGCCATGGCCCTGGCCCTCGGCGACGACCAGACCCCGCGCTCCGAACCCGCCCCCGCCACCATCACCTGGCGAGCCAGCTGCGCACCCCCAACCCACTGACCCAGCCGTACGGGCGCCCGCACCCCCGCCCTCGCCGCGCACCCGCTCTCCCCCGACCGCCGCCCTCCCCGCCGCGCATACGCCTACCGCCGCTCTCCCCGACCGCGTCCTCCCCGCCTGTGCATATGCCTACCGCCGCGCCCCTCCGGCCACGTCTCTCCCGCCGCGCCCCTCCGGCCACGTCTCTCCCGCCGCGCCCCTCCGGCCACGTCTCTCCCGCCGCGCCCCTCCGGCCACGTCTCTCCCGCCGCGCCCCTCCGGCCACGTCTCTCCCACCGCGCCGGTCCGGCCGCGTCCCTCCCACCGCGCCGGTCCGGCCGTGTCTCTCCCGTCGCGCGGGTCCTTGGCGAGATGTTGATCTGCTAGCGCTACAAAATCGCTGTGATCAAGGGGCTAAAACCGCGATTTCGCACCGCTAGCAGATCAACAAGGCCGCCCTTGACCCTCCGGCGCGCACTCGCCCGGCGGCGCGCCCCGCCCCTTGCCGCGCATCTGCCCGGCGATATGCCCCGCCCCTTGCCGCGCATCTGCCCGGCGATATGCCCCGCCCCTTGCCGCGCATCTGCCCGGCGATGCGCCGGAGGTCGCCGGTCGCCGCGGCGCTCAGGCGTCGAGGTGCACACGCTCGCCGTCGTGGTCCAGGATGGCGATCACCTCGGCGGGCCCGCCGCGGGCCCCGAACGCGTGCGGGATCATCGTCGAGAACGCCGCCGCCTGCCCTGCCTCGACGATCACCGTGCGTTCGCCGAGCACCAGCTCGATCGTCCCGGACAGCACCGTGAACCAGTCGCGCCCCGGATGCACCCGCAACGCGTCCGGGCCTCGCTCGGCCGGCCGCGTCAGCCGTATCCGGGCCACCGTCATACCCTGCCGCCCCGGCTCGTGGGTGAGCACCCACGTGGTGATGCCCCGCTCCGGATGGTGATGCGGCGTGATCACCACCTCGTCACCGGCCGTCTCCACCAGCGAGTCCAGACTGGCACCGAGTGCCCGCGCGATCGCCGTCAGCTGGTCGAGCCCGATCCGCCGATGCCCGGTCTCGATCCGGCTGAGCGTGGACGGGCTGAGGTAGCAACGGGCGGCCAGTTCGTCCAGCGACCACCCTTTGGCGACCCGAAGGCCTCGGATGCGGGCCCGGACGAGAGCGTCCACCTCGGCGTCTTGCGTCATACGCAAGATTATATGCGTTGCAGGCAAGGACGTCGTATGGTCGGTACATGCCACACGATCACGCACCCGCCGACCGCTCCCCCCAGCACAGTCAGAGCCACGGCGGTCACGGCGGCCACGGCGAGCGCCAGCACGGGCAGAGCCAGCACGGGCAGAGCCACAGCACGCGTGGCCACGGCGGCCACGGCGGCCACGGCGACAGCCACTCCGGGGCCGGCCTGCCCGAGTTGCTCGACCTCGACGCCGAGCTGGCCCGCCCGCAACTCGACGAACTCACCGCCCGGGCCGCCGCACTGGCCGGCCACCCGGTCCGGCACATCGTGGACGTCGGCAGCGGCACCGGAACCGGCACGTTCGCCCTGCTGCGCCGCTTCCCCGAAGCCGCCTCCACCACCGTGGACAGCTCCGACGACATGCTGGCGCGCCTCACCGAGGCCGCACGCCGGCACGGCGTCGACACCCGGATCACCCCGTTGCGGGCCGACCTCGACGCCGGCTGGCCCACCCTCGAACCGGCCGACCTGATCTGGGCGTCGTCCTCGATGCACCACATGGCCGAGCCCGACCGCGTGCTCCGCGACATCCGGGCCACCCTGCGCCCCGGCGGGCTGTTCGTGATGCTGGAGATGGAGGCGATGCCGTGGTTCCTGCCGCCCGGCTTCGCCGACGGCCTGGAGGACCGCTGTCAGGCGGCCGCCACCGAGGCCCGCAACGAACATCTGCCGCACATCGGCTCCGACTGGCCGGCCCGCCTCGACGCAGCCGGCCTGACCGTCCTGGAGGCGCGCCCGCTCACCGTGGCGATCCCGGCGCCGCTGCCCGCGAACGCGCTGCTCTACGCCGGTACGGTCCTGGGCCGTTATCGCACCACCCTGGCGGACCGCCTCTCCCCCGCCGACCGCCGCGCCCTGGACGACTTGCTGGCGCCGGGTGCGCTCGCGGCCCGTTCCGACCTGTCCGTCCGCAGCACCCGGGACGTCTGGATCACCAGATCCTGAACCGCCACATCACGAGAGACCGCAGAACCGCGTCCTGAAGGACCGCGTACACCGCGTCCTGAGGGACCGCGTCCCGGACCCGCCACCACCGCGTCCTGGACCCGCCTGGCCCGGCATCAGCCCCCGACCGGTACGCCCGCACGCTCCTCAAGGGTCGCCTTGATCCGGTCGGCCTGGATGCGGCTCTTGATGCCGGTGATCGACTGCACCCGGTTGCGGGTGATCCGGCCGTTGGCGCGCAGGTACTCCTCGAGCTGCTCGCCGTAGACGTCCAGGATCTCCTCGTCGGTGGCCGACCGGATGCTCTGCGGGCGCGGCAGCAGGTGCTGCCAGGGCTGGGCGCCGCCGGAGCCCTGACCGCTGAGCGCGAGCACGTAGTCGCCGACGAAGCCGCGCACCGTCTCCTCGTCGAGCCGCGGCGCGGCCGGGATGAGTAGGTCGATCAACTCGTAGGGGTCGGCCGGCAGCTCGCTCTGCCCCAGCTCCTCCTCGAGCGCGTTGCGCAGGTCTTCGAGCGCGGCCAGCCAGGCGGCGGAGCCGGGCGCGGCGGTGGCGGGTGCCGGGAGGAAATCCCGCCAGGGGTACGCGACCTCGCCGTACTCGCCGTTCAGTTCGCGCACGTAGTCGTTGACGAACGCCTTCACGACGCCCTCGCCGAGTTCGGAGTTGCGGGACGCCAGGGTGCGGGCGAGTTCGGTGATCCGGGGGTACGTCATGTCCGGCAGGTCCTCGACGCGGATCTCCAGGGCGACCTGTTTGCTGAGCCGGTCGACGGCGAGCCGCCACCAGGGCGAGCCGACGATGCTGACCGCGGGCCGGGCGCCGGTGCCGATCGACGCCCAGGCCGGGATCGCCGGGGCCGGGGAGACCGGGGCGTCGGCCGGTACGGGCTGGTCGGCGGGCCGCCGTGACACCGGCACGCCGATGGCGTCGGTGCGCTGCTCGACCGCCGGCGGGACGAACTGGACCTGCGGCGGCACGGCCGGCGACACGGGCACCGGGATTGCCGGCACCGCCACCGATCCGGCGGCGCCCAGCGACTGCGGAGAGCTGGCGGCGGACTGCGGAGGGGCGCCCGGCACCTGCGAAGGGACGGCCGGCACCTGCGAAGAGGTGGCCGGCGCCGGCGTGGAGGGGCCCGGCGACGGCGCGGACGCGGGCGGCGGCGTGAGCAACTCCGGGCGGATCGGCGCGGCCGCCCGGACCGCGCCCGGAGCCAGCAGGTCCATCACGCGCTCGATCCGGGCGAGCTGCTGGATCACGTCGGCGATCACCGGCTCACCGGCGGTCCGGGCGTCCTTGAGCAGCCGCGACCGCCACCACGCCTGGGGAACACGGCCGGCGCTGACCCGGTGGTAGTTCACGATCATCCGGCGGACCTGGCGCTCGGCTGCCATCCGTACCAGATCGGGGTCGTCGTCGGGGATCAGCCATCCCCAGCGCTCGGCGAGCCGGCGCGGGCTGTAGGCGAAGCGGCCACGCCGGACGCGCTGCCCGGCGGCGGTGAGCGCCGCCCACCACATCAGGAAGATCACGCAGGGTACGGCGAGGCGCAGCAGCTTCTCGGTGCCGGTGACCGCGTTGCTGGCCACGATGATGCCGGAGAGCGCGGCGATCAGGGCGGCGATGTAGAGCATCGGTCCCGGGTGACCGGGTGTGACGATCGTCCCGTCCGGAGCGTGCACGGTGGTCCGCCGGTACTGCTCGGCGGCGAGCGACGTTGCCGTCAGGAAGCAGATCTCGAAGACCGCGAACACCAGCACCGCGAAGATCTTCGGAAGGTTCAGCTGGTCGACCGCGATGACCCACATGCCCTCGGCGTTGAGCAGCAGCGCCAGGTTCATGCTGAACGCCAGCGCGATCGGCCGCAACGGCTTCTTCGACCGTTTGGCCCAGACGCCCAGGCCGGCGAGCAGGATCACGCCGAGCAGGCCCGCGCCGAGCAGCACCAGGGCGGCGTAGTCGTTCCAGAACTCCGCGACCAGGTCGTTGAGCTGCTTCACGCCGGGGCCCCTTTCTCCAAGTCGTCGGGCTTTCTACCACGCCGGTGTTACGCGCGGCGGGCACGCTACCGGACGGTGGGCCTCCGCCGCGATTCGCTGCGGGATCGCGGGCGGGCCGGTGCCGCCGTCGAGTGGCGGGCGGCCGAAGATCACCTTACGGTCGGCCGGATGGGATGGACACTCGTCGTAGTCGTGGTCGTGCTGGCCGCTCTGCTCGGTGGCTGGGTGATAGCCAGGAGCAGCCGGGAGGAGCCGAGACCGCCGGAACCCGACGATGTGGACGAGCTGCTGGCGGACGCCGAGGCCGTCCGGACCGCGGCGGAACGGGCGGCGGAGGCGGCCGACGAGGCACGGCACCGGGCGGAGTCGGCGGCGCGGGCCAGCGCCGAGGCCGAGCAGCGGTACCTGGCGGCACAGTGGGTGACCCGCGACGACCAGACGAAGAATCGCCTGGTGCAGCGGGCGGCGCTTGACGCGTACCGGCGTGGTGACCTCGACGTCACCCAGCTGAACACCATCTGGGAACACGCCGGCGCCGTCGAGATGGACGAGCAGGAGGTGTACGCGGCCCGCGCCGAGTACGACCGGACACTCGCCGAGACCGCCCAGGTCCGGCAGGAGGCGCACGTCGCGGAGGTGGCCGCCGAGGTGCTCGCCGAGGAGACCCGGATCGTCGAACAGGATGTGCTCGACGCCCACGCGGACGCCCGCTCCGGCCTGGACGGGTTGCTGAAGGACTCCTGAGACACGGAACGGCCCGGCCACCGCGGGCGGATTCCAGGGGTCGTTGCAACACAGGTTGATTAACTGGTTTCGGCCAGGAGTTTAGCGAAGCGCTCGGCTGGGGTGTCCCAGCCGAGCGTTTTGCGTGGGCGGCCGTTGAGTTCGACCGCGAC
>NZ_JAHWGU010000235.1 GCF_020873875.1 Actinoplanes sp. DH11 | reverse complement strand
CCAACCGCTCCGGCGTCAACGCCTCCAACACACCATCATCCAAAACACCCGCACAATGCACCACCCCCACCAAATCCGGAATCCCCGCCACCAACGCATCCACCTGCACCCGATCAGACACATCACACACCGTCGGACCACCACGACCCACCGCCACCACATTCACACCACGACCCACCAACCACTCACACACCACCGACCCCAACGCACCCCCACCACCAGTCACCAACACCGTGCCCTCCAAC
>NZ_JAHWGU010000234.1 GCF_020873875.1 Actinoplanes sp. DH11 | reverse complement strand
CGGGGAACGGTGTGATCCCGTCCCCACCCCGAACCACCAGATCCCACAAACCTTGCGGCGAACTCACCCCACCCGGATACCGACACGACATCCCCACGATCGCGATCGGCTCGTCGATACCAGGCCGGGCCGCCACCACCACGCGCGCCGGAGCATCACCCACCGCACGCTGGACAAGGTAACCGGCCAGAGCGGTCGGCGTCGGATAGTCGAACACCAGCGTCGCCGGCAACTTCAACCCCGTCACCACC
>NZ_JAHWGU010000233.1 GCF_020873875.1 Actinoplanes sp. DH11 | reverse complement strand
AACAGGATGTTGATCTGCTAGCGCTACGAAATCGCTGTGATCATGCCCCTGAAACCGCGATTTCGCATCGCTAGCAGATCAACACCGCCCCGAGCCGCCCCGCGGCCAACAGCGGCCACCTATCCATGAACCGCAACAGGGCCGAGGGCGCGCAACACCTCGCCGCACTCCTCAACTCCAACCCGCGCCGTGAACGCCAACGATAAAAATCCGCCGGGAAACACAGAAAGGCCCACCCCCGAAGGGGTGGGCCTT
>NZ_JAHWGU010000232.1 GCF_020873875.1 Actinoplanes sp. DH11 | reverse complement strand
TTGCGGGTGGTGTGTCGGTGATGGCCACGCCGACGTCGTTCGCCGTGTTCAGTCGTCAGCGGGGTCTGTCGTTCGACGGCCGGTGCAAGTCGTTCAGTGCCTCCGCGGACGGCACCGGCTGGTCCGAGGGTGTGGGCATGCTGCTGGTGGAGCGGCTGTCGGACGCGCGGCGCAACGGTCACCCGGTCCTGGCCGTGGTTCGTGGTTCGGCGGTGAACCAGGACGGTGCTTCCAACGGCCTGACGGCACCGAACG
>NZ_JAHWGU010000231.1 GCF_020873875.1 Actinoplanes sp. DH11 | reverse complement strand
TCGGTATCCACCAACACAAACCGACCCGGATGCTCCGACTGCGCCGACCGCACCAAGCCCCGCACCGCGGCAAGTGCCAGGTCCTCGCCGCGCGTGACCACTACCAGACGCCGGTCGGTGAGCAACGTCTCCTGCAGCCGGGCCAAGACCACACTCGTGGCCACATGCACATCGGGGTCGCCACCGACCTCGACCAGATCGACGTCGCCGATCGGCTCAACGGCCGCCGCCGGCAGCAACTGAACCTCGTACAGC
>NZ_JAHWGU010000230.1 GCF_020873875.1 Actinoplanes sp. DH11 | reverse complement strand
GCTGTACGAGGTTCAGTTGCTGCCGGCGGCGGCCGTTGAGCCGATCGGCGACGTCGATCTGGTCGAGGTCGGTGGCGACCCCGATGTGCATGTGGCCACGAGTGTGGTCTTGGCCCGGCTGCAGGAGGCGTTGCTCACCGACCGGCGTCTGGTAGTGGTCACGCGCGGCGAGGACCTGGCACTTGCCGCGGTGCGGGGCTTGGTGCGGTCGGCGCAGTCGGAGCATCCGGGTCGGTTTGTGTTGGTGGATACCGA
>NZ_JAHWGU010000229.1 GCF_020873875.1 Actinoplanes sp. DH11 | reverse complement strand
CTCGACTCCGGCTACCCCTCAGCCGACCTGCTGGTCTCCAGCCACACCACCTTCGGGATCACCCTGATCACCCCGGTCCTGGCCGACACCTGCACCCAAGCCACCACCCCCGGCGGCTACGACCGCATCGCGTTCACCATCGACTACGACCAGCAGCAGGCGACCTGCCCGCAAGACCACACCACCTCCACCTGGATCCCCGGCCGCCGAGGCGACACCGACATCATCTCGATCGCCTTCACCACCACCGTCTGC
>NZ_JAHWGU010000228.1 GCF_020873875.1 Actinoplanes sp. DH11 | reverse complement strand
CCCCCCCCCCCCCCCCCCCCCCCCCCCCCCCCCCCCCCCCCCCCCCCCCCCCCCCCCCCCCCCCCCCCCCCCCCCCCCCCCCCCCCCCCCCCCCCCCCCCCCCCCCCCCCCCCCCCCCCCCCCCCCCCCCCCCCCCCCCCCCCCCCCCCCCCCCCCCCCCCCCCCCCCCCCCCCCCCCCCCCCCCCCCCCCCCCCCCCCCCCCCCCCCCCCCCCCCCCCCCCCCCCCCCCCCCCCCCCCCCCCCCCCCCCCCCCC
>NZ_JAHWGU010000227.1 GCF_020873875.1 Actinoplanes sp. DH11 | reverse complement strand
GCACCGACTCCCCCGGCACCTCAACGCCCGGACCCTGCTCCAAGATCACGTGCGCGTTCGTGCCACTGATCCCGAACGACGACACCGCCGCCCGACGCGGCCGGTCCTGCACCCGCCACTCGACCGGTTCAGTGAGCAGCTCCACCGCACCGGACTCCCAATCCACGTGCGGGGTCGGCTCATCCACATGCAAGGTGCGCGGCATCACACCGTGCCGCATCGCCTGCACCATCTTGATGATCCCGGCGACACCCG
>NZ_JAHWGU010000226.1 GCF_020873875.1 Actinoplanes sp. DH11 | reverse complement strand
CGGGTGTCGCCGGGATCATCAAGATGGTGCAGGCGATGCGGCACGGTGTGATGCCGCGCACCTTGCATGTGGATGAGCCGACCCCGCACGTGGATTGGGAGTCCGGTGCGGTGGAGCTGCTCACTGAGCCGGTCGAGTGGCGGGTGCAGGACCGGCCGCGTCGGGCGGCGGTGTCGTCGTTCGGGATCAGTGGCACGAACGCGCACGTGATCTTGGAGCAGGGTCCGGGCGTTGAGGTGCCGGGGGAGTCGGTGC